>NZ_JBMPOP010000003.1:0-671073 GCF_049340325.1 Undibacterium sp. Di24W | reverse complement strand
CATTTCTGCGGGAGGCGAACTATAGCAAGCACAGCTCCTTTTTGGCAAGCCTTATTTGGATAAACTGAATAAATTATATAAATCTCCCAGCGATGACTACTTATCAGTGTCTACTTATATTAACGAAACTCTGAGGACAAAAGAAAAACGCCCCAAAGGTGGGGCGCTCTAACATCAATCAAAAATACAAATTACGCTTGAACACGCAGAGAAAAATCCACTGCCCTAACATCCTTAGTGAGTGCACCAATAGAAATCCGATCAACGCCAGTCTCGGCAATCGCACGAACCGTGCTTAATTCCACCCCACCAGAAGCCTCAAGCAAAGCGCGACCATTATTAATCGCCACGGCCTCACGCATCATAGAAGTATCAAAGTTGTCCAATAAAATTGAGCTTGCACCAGAATCCAATGCCAACTGCAACTGATCCAAGGATTCAACTTCAATTTGCACACTAATTTGTCGGTCGTACTTTGCAATAACCTCACTAGCATTCTGCAATGCTGGAACAATGCCGCCGGCAGCAGCAATATGATTCTCTTTAATCAGAATGCCATCATACAAAGCCAAACGTTGATTTCTTCCACCACCAACACGCACAGCATATTTTTGAGCCAAACGCATTCCGGGCAAAGTTTTACGCGTATCCAAAATCGCAGCAGAGGTTCCTTCAATTAACGCTACATAACGACGCGTCGCAGTAGCAACACCCGACAAAAGCTGCAAAAAATTAAGTGCACTACGTTCAGCGGTTAATAAACTACGCGCCGGCGCCTGGATTTTGCATACAATAGTATCGGCGCTCATCAGAGCGCCTTCCGCATATTGCCAATCAATTACAATAGAGCTATCAAGCGACAACATCACAGCATCAAACCAAGGCGCACCACAAAGCACAGCTTCTTCACGCACAACGACATGTGCAATAACTTTCGCATCGATTGGCACCAACTCACCCGTTAAGTCACCACTACCGACATCCTCACTCAAAGCAAGTGAGACGTTAGCATTCAGCGCATTAGTCAAATCCAAATCAAAAGGGGTAAACGCATTTTGTAAATTTGTACTTTTGAGACTCATAGCATCCTTAAGCTGGACCAATACCAGAAAATAATTTTCCATCTTGCGCTAAATCACCACTTGCTTTGACATTGGTTTTTCGCGCTGCTGCAAAATCTAACATGCGATCAATTGAACGCTTCGCCTGCTGCCCAATTACTGGGTCAACCTGAATTTGATTCTCGCCAGTCTCAAGCACATGCAAGAGATTACGCAGACCATTCATTGCCATCCATGGGCAATGCGCACAACTCTTACAAGTAGCGCTATTGCCAGCAGTCGGAGCAACAATAAATTTCTTACCAGGCGCAGCCATCTGCATTTTATGCAAAATGCCATTATCAGTTGCCACAATAAATTCATGCGCATCCATCGTTTTCGCCGCATTAATTAATTGCGACGTAGACCCGACCACATCCGCCAAAGCAACCACCGCAGCGGGTGATTCTGGATGCACCAAGATCTTCGCAGCAGGATGAGACTCCTTCAGAATTTCTAACTCAACCCCTTTAAACTCATCATGCACGAGACAAGAACCTTGCCACAACAACATATCGGCGCCAGTCTGCTTTTGAATGTACCCACCCAAATGTTTATCCGGCGCCCAAAGAATTTTTTTTCCTTGCGCATGTAGATGTGCAACGATATCCAAGCCAACACTAGAAGTCACCATCCAATCAGCGCGCGCCTTCACTGCCGCACTGGTATTCGCGTACACCACAACAGTACGATCAGGATGCGCATCACAAAATGCCGCAAATTCATCAGGATCGCAACCAAGATCCAAAGAACAAGTCGCATCTAAATCAGGCATTAGGATAGTCTTTTCAGGACTAAGGATTTTGGCAGTCTCACCCATAAATTTAACGCCAGCGACAATCAAAGTCTTAGCAGCATGATCGCGACCGAAACGCGCCATTTCCAAAGAATCAGAAACACAACCACCAGTCGCCTCTGCCAGATCTTGCAAGTCGGCGTCGACATAATAGTGCGCCACCAATACTGCGCCTTTTTGCCTCAACAATTCAGCAATGCGCATTTTCAGCTTTTCTTTTTCTTCTGCGCCAGGCATTTCTGGCACGCGCGCCCATGCAGAAGCTGTACAACTACTTCCCTCTTCCATCTGAGGGCGCTCAAATTCAATAACTTTGGTCGCTTCCATATCAACTCTTAAAGTGAAAACTATTAGTTTAACAGTTATAAAAAACAGGCATAAAAAACCCACGCGTCAAACGAGAAACCAACTCGAAAATCAATATGAGCTATTGTGACAAGATGGCATCGAGGTCAAACGCTACCAAACCAAAAAATCGTCATATATCCGGAACATCAACGACAAGAGAATGAAGATTCATCAAAATTACTGCGATTAACCAATATCACCTAATCCGCCCCTCGAATACACTGTGATTTTGCAGCTATTTTAACAGACGCTGTAGGACAATCCTCCCCCAACAAAGTGAGTAGTATGTCTTGCCATGCGCAATCGCACTCTAAACTAACATGCCGCTCATGCAAATAATGAACCAGCAATAGACCTACCAGAACATGACCAATGAAGCTAAGGCTAGTTGTCCACTAACAAAGCAAAAATCAAAATATCGAAAAAACTAAATGACTAAACAACGAAACGATCATAGCAACTAAGTCAAATTAAATGTTACATTCCAATGATCAACACAGCCAAAACCGCACTAGACTAGGTATCGCGATCCTTATGATTCAAGATTTCGAGTAAATTTTTAGAGCAAAAATTAGTGAAGGGAACGCGATTAATAGACAATTTAAGGCGCGAATTTTACTCTATGAATCTGGCATCTCATTTTCACAGTGATTTAATTTTGTCTCAACACGGAGTTAGGACTAGCATCATAGCGTCGCGCAAAGTAGCGTTGCCATGCAACCGACTAACTGGACATATCTCTTCACTGTTTCTTTGTTATTTAGGACGGGGGAAATACAATGCCAATGCAAACAAATACTCGAATTAAATCCAGCTTGTTTTGCACTCTCACCATAATCCTAAGTGGATGCGGTGGTGATACCACCAGTACAGCACCGCCGCAATCACAAAGTATATACAGCGCAGCGCCAGTCAGCGCTAACACCGTAAGTTTTAGCGGAAAACGATCAAACTACCAGATTTACCGAGGAATCTCTGAAATAACGGTAATTGATAAGGTCGGTAACGATGGCAGCAAAGACGTGAGCCAAGCTTCGACCTTGCTATTCACCGACATCAAAGTTAGCTTGACGATAGGCACCGATGCCAAGGCAATTCCTGACGCCCAGCTGCAGTCCTTAATTGAGTTATATATTGCGTTTTTTAATCGTGTTCCCGATGCAGAAGGAATGACCTATTGGATTAGCCAACTCAAGGCTGGCCAAAGTCTCGCAAAAATTGCGGAAAGTTTTTATAACGCCGGCGTTCAATTTTCGGATGTAACGGGTTACACCGCCAACATGGCAAACGCGGATTTTGTCAAACTCATCTATGCCAATGTCTTAGGAAGAACCGGCGATACAGCACCCGACACAAGTGAAGTCGGCTATTGGGCTGGCGAGCTCAATAGCGGACGTCAAACGAAGAGCAGCTTGATCTCCACCATGCTAACTTCTGCCCGCAATTTTGTTAACGATCCTAAATATGGCTGGGTACCTGCTTTACTTAATAACAAAATCAGCGTCGGGCGTTACGTCGCGATCGAACAGGGTGTGACTTACCTCAATGCGAACGACATTATTTCCAAGTCGGTCGCTATCGCCGCTGCAGTGACACCGACCGATATCGCGAAAGCGAAAAACTTACTCGGTAGCGGTGATACGCAATTTAATCTAACGATTGCAGCAACGCCTTTGCAGTCCATGCGTGCGCCTCAGGTATCTGACCCTCCAGTCCCAACATTCACTATACCCAATATCCTCGGCACATACCGCGTAACAAATGATCCCAACAATAACTGGTCGATAGGAAGCATCGCACTCAAGTCTGGCTCTACCTCGACCTTAGTGTGGACCAACCAAGCTGGCAGATCTTGGGACCTAACACCCGACTTTAATAAAAATGTTTTAGTAACGGATAGCAGCAATCCCTATCAAAATTTAAATAACGGTCAAAACTTCATCTTGGAATTTCAAAATGGGAAAGTCATCGGCTTCAATTTTATTGGAACATCTTATTTGCTAGATAGTGCCAATGTGATCAACATTACCCCTTACCTCACCTCCTATTTCGTTACGAACGTTGATGCCACCACTGTACCGCCGGGGTTCACCTATGGCTTCAGCATGTACACAGCTATCTGGCCATTAATTGACAGACCAATACGCGGTTTTGGCGCGGGCTTACCTGGAACATGGCTGATTCCGAATAACGATGACTTTTTCCAGCCTCTGCTTCCACCTGATAATTTCATGCGCATAGGCACACCAAATTCTCAAGATTATTATCGTTATTGGTTTCAAACCATTGAAGGCAGCGGCGCCTATTGGACCGCGACACGTTTTCCATCAGTGCAACCCAAATATCGTATCAACGGTACACCAAACGGTTATATCGATCAATTATCCGCGCCCGGTTGGGAGTTTGGTGCAAATGCAGTTGATGCAAGCTCTGCCAAAAGCGGTGGGCTACCGATGGGAAGTAAAGGCGTGGCGCAACTCAGCAATCGCCTCCTAATGCCACCAGATGGCTTGACCTTCAAGCTTGGAACTGCCGGTGAATTTTTTGGTATTGCATGGATGGCATTGCCACTGACCCAAGCCAAAACCGGTACCAACCCAGTCGGCGATCAGAGTTGGACCTTCTTCGTCAACTCCACCAATTTCAAAGGGCCGGCAGCGTTCTATGTACCCGACGTCTGGGAAGTATTGGCCAAGTCCTACCCAACCGTGCTTGGCCGCGGACTCGATGTTCGCCCAGGTAAAGTCGGCAACTTTGCCATGGAATGGGGCGCAATCACCTTCTATCAAAGTAAAGATAAGAATGGCATCGACTATGTCAAACTGCCGCGCATGTCTTTTCCAACTGATGCCAACAACAACAGCTACCTCGTCGCCGATTTCACTTTGTATTCGGGTACGGCATTATTTACACCGTTCAGCGATTGGCTAAGCAATGGCGCATCGATCTCGGGCAAATTCGTCGCTGCAGGTGCCATCAAACCAAGCTTAACTGCTGGCCCAATCTACATGCACTCGCAAGACAATCAAGTCATCATGACCAGCGAAGGCGGCCTCAAAGATTTGATCGTCCCTAGCATCATCAAGACACCCGGTGGCGGCAGCGCATGGACGTTTCAAATGAAAGGCAGCTCAGTCAATGGCGTGTATCCTGAATATTTCCAAAAAAATGGCAGTGTGATGCGACCTATACCCGAGTCACAAGTACCAGATGAAACCAGACTCAAAGGCTTGAATTTCCCAATTTACGCAGCAGCAGATCAAAACGGACTCGCCTACACTTCACCCACCAGCTGGAGCACACCTGCCGCGCAATCGGGTCCTTATACAGTAGCCCTAAACGATGGTTCTACGGTCACCTATTCCTGGTACCGCTTCGTAGATCAGCCTTCATTGCAAGGATTTGGCTGGAGCGACGCGGAAAAAAATCGACTTCAGGCCATCGTAGAAAAAATCCACGCCAATTGGAAAACCAATACAGAATTTATGGCACCACAAACTATCGGTGACCTCGCAACATTAGACAATGCACTTATGGTCACCCCGCCGAAAGGATTGGAAATTGGCTTTGTACCGATCGTGACTAAACAGTCTAAATAAGCACCACCCAATTGTTTGTCACAGATGTATTGCAAGTTGAAAGCAGTTTCGGCTTATTTTGCTTTTTTATTGCCGTGCCATTGAGCATTTACCCCCTCTCGGGAGTATCTTTTTACTGAGATTGATTTAGGTACGTTAACACCAAAATAAATACCCGGCAACTCATTGGATGTAAATGGACGTTAAAAACCTTTAGGCGACAAAAAACCCGCGTTCTCATAGTGAGTAAGGCGGGTTATTGGACTTCTTTGGATCTCTTAAAACATACTAATGGTGCCGAGGCCGGAATCAAAGTAGGCCAAAAAACCCCTATAAATCAATGACATTGCTTTTCGACAAAACACAAGTACCGTCACTGATACCGTCAAAAATAAATGTACCGCTAAAACAGTATCAAAATCCTGGTTTAAGCAGGAAATTAAACCCAAATTTAACAAATTGCGTTTATCCGCCGCACCGGAACGCAAAAATAAGATCCGCAAAGTTCCTGCGTCAGATAAACCTTATTGTGTCGAACCGACGATAGGTGATTTATTGGGGGGATTGTATCGTATGTTGTGAGGTTGATACTATTGAATTGATAAAAAATAACGTCAGGGAATGCACCTCCGAATTGAGGTAGCATGGTTGTGACGTTTTTTTGGTGCTTTTTAAATCGTCGGAGTACTAGCATTACCTCCCTTTTTTGACGTAGCAATACCATTGCCGATCTATGGCCCCCAAACCGCTGGCATTGAGTGGACAGGGGGCATTCGGTGTTGGTGCATGCGTACCTGGGGCTTGAGTTCCTGCACATTTGGTTTAATCTGACTTGCTCAAGGACAGAACTTGATCAGATGCCAGGTTGGGCTGAACAAGCAAACTGATCCCACTTACCCCAATCTCACACACTTTATTCATGGTCATGAATGTCATTTTGTTTGTTGTGCACTATCACTATCTGAAGGAGCGAGAGAATGGCTCAAATAGGCAATGTACAGGGCAATTGCGATGAGCACTGCTGCCACTGCGAAGGTCAATCGCATACCGGAAGCAACCGCATTAGGGCTCGCCGTCATCATGTTACTTGTTCCAGACCCGATTGCAAAAACCGCCCCCATTAACGATGCGCCGGTAATTAGCCCCAAATTACGCGACAGATTGAGCATGCCGGAAATAACTCCGCGCTGGTCAGCTTGAATATTCGTCATCACCGCAGTATTGTTTGCCGCCTGAAACAGCGCGTAACCAGCCGTAATCACTACTAAAGGAACGATGTAGCCAGGAATACCGAAAGTAGTCGGCAGCATAGGTAGGATAGAAGCGCCAACCAACATACTAATCAACCCGGCGATACTCATACTATGTGCGCCAAACTTGTCAACGACTCGCCCAGCTGGGACGCCAGTGAGCGCAGCCACTATAGGGCCGGATGACATCACGAGTCCGACATGGGCTGCATCGAGTCCAAGCGCACCTGAAAGATAGAACGGGCCAACGACCAACGTGGCCATAACCACGGCCGTCACTAAGGTACTCATTGCGAAGCCCCCACTTAACAAAGGATTGCGAAACATCGCCATGCGAATCAAAGGTGACGCAGCTTTCTTTTCTGCGAACACAAATAATCCTAAACCGAAAACCGCAACAAATATGAGTGCCACATTGATTGCACCAAAATTGCCACGCCCTATTGTCATGGCGAGTGCATAAGCAGCTAGCGTTAGCGCCAACAAAAATGTACCCAAATGGTCAAATCGCGCACGGTTTGTGTTCGATGTTGGACGGTCAACAGGAAGAAACCGATACGTAAGAACCAAAGTCAACAAACCCAAAGGCAAGTTGATAAAAAAAATCGATCTCCAACCAAAGCTGCCAATCATGACGCCACCAAGTGTAGGGCCGAGCGCAGTGCCGACTGCCGACATAGTGCCAAGCAAGCCCATGGCACTACCCGTTTTTTCTTTTGGAACCGCCTCACCTACGAATGCCATGGTCAGCGCCATCATGATAGCAGCGCCCAAGCCCTGCACTGCCCGAGCAGCAATTAATAGCCATAATGTAGGGGCAACCGCACACAGGACAGAGGCCAAGGTGAACAGGGAGATTCCCGCAAGTAGTAAACGGCGACGCCCAATCACGTCACCCAAACGTCCGACACTTACTATCAGGGTGGTAATGGCAAGAAGATAGGCGAGGACAACCCATTGGACTTGCTGGAAGGAAGCATTAAACGAGTGTGCCAATGTCGGCAAACCAACGTTGGCGATGCTGGTACCGAGAGAAGATAACAACATGGAGAGCGAAAGACTAGCTATTGTCCAGCGAACTGTGGAATCGAGCCGCTCGTTCGTAGCCACCACTGATCCTGCTGGCTCGTGTTTTGGTAGGGTAGTTTTCAATTTAACCTCTGCATGATTGGTGAATGGAATTCAGATCTATGCAAAAGATACGCCCTCAAATAACGTGGCGGAAGTCGCACCATTTGCATTGTATTGATGCATGATGCGCCACCCTACCCTCATATCGATTGATACGCCGTCCCAACGATACCTTTTCTACAGTCCCAACCTATAAGCAATCGACTATAAGTGCTGCTCTAGCTTTATGACATTAAGCGCAGACGTCAGAAGAAAGAAGCAGGTCTCACCTGTCTATTTTTCAGCCGGCAGACACGGCTCACACGAGGATGCGGTAAATCGTCGTTCGCAAATATTTTTCACTTCCGCTCTTGATAGACCAGCTGGAACTTCGTCTTTAATTCCGCCTCTATAGTATTCACAGCTTGCCGATTTTATGAAGGTTTCTGGATATTGATTGGTGACCGCTCCAGCTTTGCTTCGAGTGAGGCGCGCGCCATTCGTGTCAGCACGTAAGTCCAACATTTCATCCTCTTGCCACAACTGGAGGGCTGCTGTTCCAGTAGGTCCAACACCAAAGAATACTTGCTGTTTTTTCTGATTATCGAGTGTGAGAGCAATGTTATCCCCTTGGTCAAAAGTGATGTAACCACCTCGTTCGACACCTGTACGGTCATAGAGCATTATGCCGGCCACGCCATTGTTTAGGCCGCCTCGCGAAAGAGTCTTGCCATCAATGATTGCTGGGGGAATGTTCCCTCCAACTCTAGCTCGAACGACATTTTTATCATCCACAACCACTAACTCTCTAACAGTAATCGAAGGAATAACCGTTTGAGCCGCAGATTTTGTTAGATTCGCATACGCAGTGCCCCCGACACTAGCCAAAGCGACGCCGATCAGCACGAAATTTTGCCAATGAAGGCGACGTTTCAAACGATCATTCTCAGCTTCACACGCCGAAATTCTTGAAAGAAGTTGTTCTTGCATATGGGGTCCTTTAAAGTATATTGGTGTAACTAGTTTCTATGGAATCGTCACTCTTTGAACGACTACTGCTAAATGACTTGAATTGCGCGAAGAAATTTTATTCATGGTTGATCCAAGATCATCAATTCAGCGGCGTATAGGTGGAAAGTAGCGCTTACAAAGGCTTCACCGATTTTGCGGCCGTTGAAAGTATTGTTAATGTAAATGACCCTCTTTTACTTGCAACCGTACTAAAGTATTGTTTATCGTTCGCTTGATGTTTTTTGTTCTCGGCTCATGTGAGTGAAACTGATTAGGGCAGTATTCAACATCGATCAACACAAACTTTTTTACGAATGCATTCAAAGTCGATTCGCAGATGGCGTCAAAATGACCAGCGCGCATCGTAAACACAGTTGTTCAGCGAAATGACGCGCAGGTATCAAGAACAATACCGCGTAACCAGCGGTGCGCCGGATCTGTGTGAAACCTAGGATGCCAAAGTAATGAAACAGTGAACTCTGGCATCGTGATCGGAAGCGGAAAACTAAACATTCCAGATCGAAGATTTCCAGTATGCCGTTCAGGAACGGTGGCGATCAAGTCAGTGGAACGCGCAAGTGCTAGTGCGGTCGAAAAACCACCGACGATTGTGGTGATCTCCCTTTCCAAATTATGAAGACTCAAAGCTTCATCAATCAAACCTTTTTCATTGCCACGCAATGAAACACCGATGTGCCTGCCGTTCGCATATCTGAGGGGCGTTATTTCACCTTTACAAAGTGGATGTCCCTCTCGAACGACACCAATCAAACGGTCACGTAGTAATGCTTGGGCACGCACTTCAGGACCCATCGTATTTCCTACAATACCTGTCTCCAGATCGACAGTCCCATTGCGCAATAAAACACTATCCTTGTCCAGTTTTTGTACGAAACATAATCTTACATTAGGCGCTTCCTCCGCGACGCGAAGCAGTAAGTTTGGCCCGAAGTTCTCTACAAAACCTTCGCGTGTTCTTATCGTAAATGTTTTGACGAGCTGTTTGAGGTTAAGGTTCTCTGTAGGTCGCAGAACTGCTTCTGTATCTTGAACAAGCTGACTTACTCTCTCTCGAAGCTCCAGCGCTCTGGGCGTCGGCACCAAACCACGACCAGCTCTCACCAAAAGTGGGTCGCCCGTAGTCTCTCGCAATCGCGCAAGCGCACGGCTCATCGCAGAGGGGCTCAGTCCAAGTCGTTTAGCTGCACGCGCAACACTCCCCTCCTCCAAAACGGCATCGAGTGTGATGAGTAAGTTGAAATCAGGATGTGTCATGAATTCAGTTTAGCACAGCCAATATTAATCAATACCGCGTCAAACGCACATATATAGTGCAAACAACGCGCCTCAATCCGCATCAACATTGGTGGTAATTTGCTCAGTTATCTGATTGGAGGTACCTCATCGCTGAAACGTACCCTTGTAGCGCCAAGCGCATGAATAAAGTGCAAATCGTGCGGCTTCCGCCGTACAAATCGAAATGATACCTTGCACATCACTCCATTTTGCGAGTCTCCCAATAAACAGAGGTTATCGTGCAGTCATTCATTTCAAAGCAAATTGTAGAATTAGTTGAAAGTGTAGTATGAAAAAAAACTACAAAAACACTTCTCCAATATTCTTCCTAGCGATCGTCGCAGTCGCAGTTGTGTCGGGATGCGGTCCATCAAAAAATGTTTCGTCCGGAGCTATTCCCCAAATAGCAACCGTTACAGTAGCAGCACCCGAGAGATCGATGGTTCAGGATACTCTGGATTACACAGGACGAATCGAGCCATCACAGCGAGTTGAAGTGCGTTCACGCTTATCTGGCTATTTGCAAGCGATCAAATTTCGCGATGGACAGCAGGTCAAGGCAGGAGACCCGCTCTTTGTGATTGATCAGCGCCCCTTTGCTGTCGCACGAGACCGTGCGCAGGCAATCATGGCACAAGCCGTCGCACGCCAAAAACTTGCGGCAACCCAACTCACTCGCGTCACACGTCTACATCAATCTGGCGCATCAAGCCCAGATGAACTCGATCGCACTCGCGGTGAGTTTGAAGGTGCCCAGGCAGCTGTGCTATTGAGCCAAGCGGAACTGCGAAGCGTTGAACTTGAACTGTCATTTGCGACTATTAGATCACCTATCACTGGCACCGTATCTGATCATCGTGTCGATATCGGCAACTACGTTGTGGGCGGCACTGCTCAAGGTGGGTTGCTCACAACGATCATAGCGCAAAGTCCCGTGCGCGCCGTGGTCGATCTGTCTGAGGCTGACTTCCAACGTTTACACCAGCAAAAAAAGTTCCCTGATCGTGCGCAATTACGGTTTGATGGGACTACCAAAACCCAAATAGGCACAATCGATTTTATCGATAACGAAATCAATGCCCGGTCCGGTACTGTGCGTCTCCGCGCGAGCATCTCAAATGCAGACAAAGTGATTAAGCCGGGCACTTTTGCACACGTTCGCATTCCCGTTGGCACGCCTGAGGAAAAACTCCTCGTACCCGATTCCGCTATACAAAGTGATCAAACTAAAAAGCTCGTGCTCGTCGTTGATGCGAATGGAAAGGTCGCGCCCAAGCGAGTTGAATTGGGCGGGCTGTTTAATGGTAAGCGTGTCGTATTGTCCGGATTGTCAGTGAATGACAAAGTCATTGTGTCTGGTGCTCAGCGCGTTCGCCCAGGAGATAGTGTCAAACTCTCCGCGCCCGCCGCTGGCGCATAAGAAGGAGCCTGACTCATGCACTTTTCACACTACTTCATCAAACGACCGATTTTCGCAATCGTATTGTCTATCCTTCTCACACTAATTGGCGCAGTCGCAGCTTTCAAGTTACCTATCTCGGAATTTCCAGAAATTGTTCCTCCAACTGTCACCGTGAAGGCAAGCTACCCAGGCGCCTCTGCGCAAGAAATTTCTGAAACGGTTGCCGCGCCGATCGAGCAAGAACTCAATGGTGTCGATGGAATGCTTTATCTTTCGTCCCAGTCAGTTGGCGACGGCAAGCTCGTCATCAGCGTTGTCTTTAAACCTGGCACCAATATCGACGAAGCACAATCTCTCGTGCAGAACCGCGTTGCAATTGCGGATTCTCGGCTTCCTGAGGAAGTTCGACGTCAAGGTGTCGCCGTCAAGAAAGCGTCACCAGATCAATTGATGGTGGTGATGTTCGCGTCACCCAAAGGAACGCACGATCAACAATACATCTCCAATTTCGTCAGTGCCAAAGTCAAGGATGCGTTGAGCCGTCTCGACGGTGTCGGCGATATTTACACCCGCGGAGCACGCGATTTTTCGATGCGCATCTGGCTAGATCCTGCGCGTGTAGCAACTATGGGTCTCACACCCGCAGAAGTGGTTGCCGCTATACGACGTTCTAACGTGCAGGTAGCTGCAGGCGTACTAAATCAGCCACCTGGAGGAAGTGATGGTGCCTTTCAGATTCAAGTACAGGCACAAGGTCGGTTGCGCGATGTGGAGGAGTTCCAGTCTATCATCGTCGCAACGCATGCCGATGGCGCCATCGTACGGTTGCGTGATATCGCACGTGTCGAAATGGGGGCGCAAGATTATACGGAAAGCGGCTTTGTCGATGACCAGAATGCAGTTGCCTTAAGCATCAGCCAAAAGCCGGGATCGAATGCCTTGGCTACCGCTGATCGGATACTCGCTCAATTGGAAAAACTTAAAATTGATTTCCCCGATGATTTGACCTTTAATGCGCACTACAACCCGACCGAATTCATTCGTGCATCGATCGACAAAGTCAGGGATACTATTTTCGAAGCTGCCCTGCTGGTTTGCTTAACTGTACTCCTGTTCCTTGGCTCATGGCGTGCCGCAGTGATACCAATTTTAGCAATTCCTGTTTCGCTCATCGGCACCTTTGCAGTGATGGCCGGGTTAGGTTTTTCAATTAACACCTTGTCGTTGTTTGGCTTGGTGCTAGCAATAGGTATTGTAGTGGACGATGCTATCGTCGTCGTTGAAAACGTCGAGCGCCATATCGAGGCTGGACTCTCCCCCTCCGATGCGGCGCGTCGTAGTATGAGTGAGGTTGGTTCTGCACTGATTGCCATTGCGCTAGTCCTAGTTGCTGTATTCATTCCTACAGCGTTCATCGACGGTATCTCTGGTATGTTCTATCGTCAATTCGCAGTCACGATTGCTGCATCCACATTAATATCGGCGATGGTGTCACTGACGCTCTCACCAGCGCTGGCAGCATTACTCCTAAAACCCAAGCACAGCCAGAACGGCCACAGTGTTGGTGGGCGATGGATGTCGATTTTTAACCGGGGCTTTGGGCGCTTGTCTGATCGTTATACTCAACTGACTGGATTTACCTTGTCGCGCCGCTGGTTAATGCTGCCATTGTATGTTGGCCTAGTTGGACTCACAGTCTGGCGCTTCGTGGCCACACCCACAGGCTTTGTTCCACAGCTGGATCGTGGCTATGCAATTGTATCGATTCAACTACCTCCCGGATCAACGTTGGAGCGCACTACGCAAGTGACCCACGAGGCGACTCAGCGCTTATTGAAGCAAGAAGGTGTGGCGCATGCAGCAGCCTTCGCCGGCACTGATGGGGCTACATTTACAGCCGCACCGAATGCTGCCGTCATTTTTACCATCTTTAAAGATATTAACGATCGTGCAGCAAATAAACTCGATGGTCCTGCGATGATAGCGGCCATGCGCAAGACGCTGGCCCCTATCGGCAGTGCTCGTGTCATGGTGATTCCACCGCCAGCAGTACGTGGAATCGGCACGGGAGGTGGCTTCAAGTTACAGATTCGAGACATCAATGGTCAAGGGCCGCAGGCGTTGCAGGCGGTTACTCGCGAATTGGTTGAACAAGCCTCTAAGCTGCCCTCGGTTGCGAGCGCCTTCACCCCCTTCAATGCCATGACCCCACAGCTTAAGGTGGACATCGACCGTAGCAAGTCAGAGCTGTTGGGCGTTACCCCTGATCGTGTCAATGAAATGCTACAAATCTATATGGGATCGGTGTTCGTCAACGACATGAACTTAATGGGGCGAGTCTGGCGTGTCACTGCACAAGCTGATTCAAGTTATAGACGCAACATTGATGACTTGGCTGCGCTGAAGACGCGAAGCACTAATGGAGCCATGGTTCCATTGGGCAGCCTTGCTAGCTTCCAACAAACTACCGCCGCCTACCGTGTGCCACGCTACAATTTATTTCCAACAGCAGAACTTCAAGGTAGTAACAAGCCAGGATTCTCAACGGGTGAAACAATCGCTGCCATTGAATCCATGCTAGCGGCACATCTCCCTGCAGGATTTGACTACGAATGGACAGAGCTTGCACTTCAAGAGAAGCAGGCCGGAAGTAGCACGCTAATTGCCTTAACACTAGCCGTGGTGTTCGTCTATCTGTTGCTTGCTGCTCTGTTCGAGAGCTGGCTATTACCTTTATCAGTCGTAATGATCGTCCCGATGTGCATTTTGGCTGCGCTTACCGGTGTGTGGTTACGTGGAATGGACAACAACGTCCTGACACAGATCGGTTTTGTCGTGTTAATAGGGCTTGCGGCTAAAAACGCAATTTTGATTGTAGAGTTTGCACGTCAAGCGTTTAACGATGGCGCTACCGCGCGCGAAGCAGCAATCGCGGCAGCCCATGCCAGACTACGCCCCATATTGATGACTTCACTCGCTTTCCTGATGGGTGCCTTACCTCTCGCTTTTTCTACTGGCGCAGGTGCTGAGATGCGTCAATCCGTCGGCACTGCTGTCTTTACGGGCATGATAGGGGTAACAGTTTTCGGACTACTATTTACCCCGTTGTTCTTCGCTTTGCTGGCACGTAGGAAAGTTAAAAACACTGAAAACGAAACGCTGACGAATGGAGTTGAAGAATGAAAGACACGATGAAGTTTTCATTGAAAACGCGCTTGTCCGTATTGTTGTCAACGGTCTTTCTTGGCGCTTGTTCTAGCGTAGTGTCCTACAAGGCACCACTTCTAGATAGCAAGCATGTATCGACCCTACCCTCAATAAGCACAAGCGAATCAATTCAGCGCGGCACACCGTCTGCTTTGTGGTGGAAGCAATTTGGCGATATCCAGTTAGACGACTTGGTAGAACTTGCGTGGCGAAATAATTATGATTTGCGTACAGCAGTAGCGAGACTTTCAGGCGCCCGTGAACAGTTGCAAGTTTCCCAGAGTGCAATCATACCCAACGCTAGTGTTGATGCGGGTTCAAGCCATAATAAGCTCGCTGCAATCGAAAGCCGTAGTGGTACCTCAGCCATTGTCAGTCCTATTCAATGGCAGATGTCTTTGGCCTGGGAGTTGGATCTGTTTGGGCGTGTTCGTCACAGTATTGACGCTGCACAAGCCTCGGTCGAGGAGCGTTCTGCGCTGCATGATGATGTCCGGCGAGTGATTCTTGCGCACGTAGTCGAAGCTTATCTTGATTTGCGTGGTGCTCAGATGCTAAGGGCATCCATTCAGGCTCAAGTTGATAACCAAACTAGTTCATTGAAGCTTATCCGTGATCGCGAGATTTTTGGTGGCACGTTGTCATCGGAACGTCTTCGCTTCGAGACACAACTGCGATTACTTAGTTCGCGTTTGCCTAGCTTGATCGCGCAAGAACGTTCAGCACGCAACCGCCTAGCGACACTGACCGGGCAAAGGCTCGATGCGCCACAACTCACCTTGCTGGATCAACCGGTTTCTGTCAGCCTACCACAGACGCTAATGACGGACGAACCGGTGCAGCTTTTGTTCCGTCGCCCAGACGTAAAGGCTGCTGAGCGAGCGCTGGCAGTGGCCACAGCAAGAGAAGGTATCGCATACGCGGAACTATTTCCTCGAATTAGTCTATCAGCCCTTTTCGGTAACTCTGGCGTGGCTGGAAATTGGTTGGGTGGCGATGCGAATCGCTGGCGCATGGGTGCAACGACTTCTTGGTCTTTGTTTGACGCAGGCGCGCGCCGTGCTCAATTCCGTGCCGCTGGAGCGGATGTTCAAGCCGCATTAGCCAACTTCGATAAAGTTGTCGCCATAGCTCTTGAAGAGGCCGATACTTCTTTGTCCACTTGGGTGCAACTTCGAAAGCGCAATGAGGAGTTAAGCACTGCTTATATTCACGCGCAAGCGAGCGTTCGTTTGTCCCGCCTGCGTTACGACGAAGGCATGGAAAGTTTGCTCAGTACCTTAGAAGCGGAACGAATCGCCCTTGCAGCTGGTGAACAACTCGTCAGTGCAAAGCGTGACTTTGCTATGGGCACCGCTCGGTCCTATTTTGTGCTCGCTGGCGGTTTTGACGTCGGCAATGTAGTTACTAAGTAGATGCGCAGTTGCTGATTGATGACACTTATAATTTTCAGATTCCCAAATGCAAACAACCACAAATAAACCAATAGTTGATCATATTTCCTTTATCCCTATTGAAGCGCAAAATGATCTTCAAGATACAATACAGACTCGACCACAGTTGCCGGCTGTTGTGATTGAGCGCGAACAACTTAATGGCGCTCGGGTACGCCTTACCTTTGGTGGTAGTGATGTGGCGACATTTATTCGTAATGAGTCATCACAGGTTCCAGGCTCGTGGGTCAAACTCTTCGTGCCGTCCTTAAATGGAGAGATTGTTGGACGCGCTTACACCCTGCGTAAGTTCGATCTTGGCAAAGGTACTTTCGACGTAGATTTTTTTACTCATAAAAACGGGCCTGCTTCGTCTTGGGCGCATTTGGCACAAGTGGGCGATAAAATTAAGTTCGCCGGTCCACGCGATGGTGGATTTGCCCTCAATCCTGTATCTGACTGGCTAGCCCTAATTGGAGATGAAACTTGCTTATCTGCGATACAGGTCATTTTGACTAAGATACCTTCCGACTTATCAGGAATCGTCTTAATTGAAGTCGACCATCCCAACGAACATAAGCCTTTTTTTGTAGGTCCAAATATGAACCTATACTGGATCAAACGTACTCACAACGGGTCAGTAAGCGATGGCGCTTTAATCAAGTCACTTGGTGAGACAAAAAAACTTTCAGGCTCTGGCCAAGCATGGGTGGCTGGTGAGTCAAGTAGCGTCATAGAGATACGTTCGTTTCTGCAAGAAACATGGAAATTGGATAAAAAAGATATTCGTACGAAAGGGTATTGGAAAAAAGGGGTGGCACATTTTCGTTCATAACTATTCGCGAATAATTGACCTTGTTCTTGTTTAAGTAAAGTGCACAGCCGCTAATAAGGTACAAATACACTTAACAAGACCAAACAATTATAGCGACGGAAAATTCAAAACAGTAATAGTGGTCTGTAATGTTTTAATTTACAAAAATCACGCTCACACAAGATGATAAAAGAAAGAACATCATGATTGATCTCTCTGCTTTTCCTATCACAAGAAAATGGCCCCCTACCCGGCCCAATGACATTCAGCTTTACTCGCTCCCTACGCCTAATGGCGTCAAGATATCGATTATGCTGGAAGAAACTGAGTTGGCATATGAGGCTCATCTCGTTGATTTTTCGACCAATGATCAAACGTCAATTGAATTTTTGTCCCTAAACCCAAACAACAAAATTCCAGCCCTTCTAGACCCAAATGGCCCAAACAACCAACCTTTACCTCTTTTCGAATCAGGAGCGATTTTGCTCTATTTGGCCGAGAAGACTGGCCTTTTTTTGCCAACTGGTCCCGCGGAAAGGTACGAGGCAATTCAGTGGCTGATGTTTCAGATCGGCGGTATTGGTCCGATGTTTGGTCAACTCGGGTTTTTCCACAAATTTGCTGGTAGTGAATACGAAGACAAACGACCCAGAGACCGCTACGTAACGGAATCAAGACGACTTTTGGCGGTCTTAGATAGTCGCCTCAAGAACCGTAACTGGATGATGGGAAATAATTACACTATCGCAGACATCGCTATCTTCCCATGGGTACGTAATTTGGTTGGCTCCTATGGCGCTGCTGATTTGGTCGGTATCGAAGATTTTCCGCAAGTTGTTAGAGTATTAGACACTTTTACAAGTCGACCTGCAGTCAAAAGAGGCCTCGAGGTACCCAAACGTACTTGAAGTTAGATTAAAAGAAATGTACTCCCAATGGTTGCGTTAGCGTTCTACGAAACTAATTCTTCGTGAAATGAACCTAGAGCTCTTCCGCACGTCGGAATGAATTTAAATGGAATATTTTTCATATTTGGACGCAGCAGTTTTAACTAAATCCTGGCATAAAACTTAATAACGATCGGAAACTGCAATGGACACTGAAATGTTTGATTTATTAGTCATTGGTGGTGGTAGCGGTGGTGTGCGTGCGGCTCGTATAGCAGCACAGAAAGGTGCTCGTGTAGCGATAATTGAAGGCGGTGACTTAGGCGGCACTTGTGTCAATGTAGGCTGTATTCCCAAAAAACTCTATAGCTATGCAGCGCATTACGCTGAGGCCTTCGACGAAGCACCAGGCTTTGGGTGGTCGATCTCTGAAAAACCAAAGTTAGATTGGGAACGCTTGAAAGCCAACCGGAGCAAAGAAATTTTGCGCCTTAATGCAGTATATGCAAATTTACTGCATAACGCTGGTGTAGTGATAATTACAGGTTGGGCCAAGATAACTAGTCAAAGTACTGTGCAAGTTAATGGCGTTGACTATCATACGAAGACTTTGTTGATCGCGACTGGTGGCACCCCGATGTTGCCGAGAATTGCAGGCGTGGAACATGTGATTACGTCTAATGACATGTTTGATCTTAACGCATTTCCTAAACGATTGTTGGTAGTGGGCGGTGGGTATATCGCTTGTGAGTTTGCGTCGATATTTAATGGTCTTGGTGCTCAAGTGACTCAGTTATATCGCGGAGAACAGATTTTGCGCGGTTTCGATGATGACGTGCGTCAATTTCTTGCTTCGGAAATGCGTAAATCGGGTGTGGACTTACGCATGAATTCTGATGTGTCTTCGATCGTCAAGTCTGAAGGAGCCTTGACTGTCACTTTAAAAGATATGCAAGAGATTGAAGTCGATACCGTCCTGTATGCCATTGGACGAATACCAAATGTTCAAGGATTGGGTCTGGAAGAGAATGATATTAAACAAAGCGCTGACGGGGCAATTAAAGTCGATGATCGATATCAGACTTCCGCCCCCGGTATTTATGCTCTGGGAGACGTTACCGCTCGAATTCAGCTAACGCCTGTGGCATTAGGTGAAGCAATGACACTGGTTGATCATCTGTTCGGCAAAAATCAAATGCAGATGGATTATGATTTTATCCCAACCGCTGTCTTCACTCATCCAAACGTTGCCACGGTCGGTTATAGCGAATTTACTGCACAAGAAAAGTACAAAAAAATACGTGTTTATCGCAGCGAGTTTAAAGCGCTTAAACACACGTTAAGTGGTAGCACAGAACGTTCAATGATGAAACTCATCGTTGATGATGCAACTGATCGAGTGGTAGGTTTGCATATGGTGGGCGCTGATGCTGGTGAAGTCATTCAAGGATTTGCGGTTGCTATGAAAGCAGGAGCTACCAAAGCCGTATTTGATGGAACGATAGGAATTCATCCTACAGCGGCAGAAGAGTTTGTAACGATGAGAGTTGCAATTGAAAGCTAGCACCAGGTGCTCATTCAATCCAAAGCTTCCTCGATGGATTACGCGCAAGATAAGCTGTATTGTAATGGACAGCAAAGTGGGAGTTAATACCTACTAGCAAGTGCTAGTGTCCCTTCGACCACTGACAGCGTCGTGTTAGCTTATTTTGATAGTTTCACAAAAGCCGCCCTCATGAGGGCCTTCGTGTAGAGATGATGAAAGCCGTACAGCGCGTGAAAAGCAATGCCAAATGAAGCTTTGCCATTGGCTGATTTTGATTTTGGTACGACTGCTGAACCAAAGTACAGTCGCGTTGAATTTGATTGCGGTTGCACCATGAGCCAAGATCTCGTTCTACCTAGGTAGTCACAAAGAAGAAGTTGACTACTCGAGCGCTCTTCAACGCTCCATGCGGCAAAGTTTGTTTCGCTGCCTAGTGCCAAATTTTGCGCGGCCTCATCTGAAGAATGTTTGCCTGCGACCAGGGATAAAAGTTGGCGTTCGACTTTGAAGATATTTGTTGTATAAAAGGCGGAGATGTATTTAGGCATGGATACGCTGCGCTCTATGATCATGCAATAGCAATCCGTATATGAACTATCGCGTCTATAACGCTGTAAGAATGCCTCCTCGGGCAAGTCGCTTGCAGTTATTTGTGCCATGCCTGTTGAGTGCCTAATGTGATTTAGAATTCATTTTAAGGAATAACCGAAATTTTTTTAGATCTGACATTTCTAAAACCTATATCCAGCCGCGTCCCGTACTTTTTTATTCAAATAGCTCAAGAGACCGAAGAAGCAAAGCCTATCAGTATGGGGAAATACTCACAAAGGCACGTCTTGACGCCGAACCTTATACCCCATTTCAATTAAGTTGGTTACATAAAGAATATATCGACAAAGTTCAGAATATTCTAAAGTTGGCCACAAGTAACTGGAAGCGGTGGTGGTGACAATTCTAATTTCTCTCCCGCTTTGGGATGTCGTACGCAATATGTGCCATAGGGTGTTTTTATTTTGCTTACGGGTCTACCATCGTAAGCAAATTTCTTTTCGATAATCACGCCTTCCCTTTGAATTCTCGCTGCATCGGCCAAGGCATTTGAAAGATTTTTCATATTATCAGCACTACTCTTGCTGTCTGAACGGAAGTTTTTTTCTTGCTTTAGAAGATCCTCTTTTAAAGTCAGACTCAAATCATGAATATTTTTTTGTATAGTTGTTGATGGAACGTGAACATCAGATTGTAAAGAAGGTTCTGGAGTTTGACTGATGACGGTGATTGATTCTGGTGGACGATTATTCCTTTTGTTTGTGGCGTGTTTCGCTAACCTAGTATTGATTTCTTGTATTGTTTTTTGTTTGTTGGCTTCTATATTTGGCCTTGGCAAATCATAAAGACGCAAGACTTTATCTGTATTTGTCGCTGTAGATGGCGGCAATAGCTTATTTTGCGAGATTATGATCATGCCTATATGAATGACCAAAATAAGAATGAAGACTAGATATCGACCAGTGTGGCGATCAAAGCGACTTATTTGCATGGCGCTATTTATTAAGTTGAATTAATTGGAAAATTGCTGGCGACTAGTGCTAAATGCGCGAAATTTAGAAATCTTTTCGCATGCGAAAATCTATTTCCCTGATTTCTGACGTACGTATTCAAACTCCAACAGGGTATCGTCTGGCCAAGTTTGATCATGTATGGGTGGCAAATAAACATGACCGCCTTCTTCTATCCATTTCCCGGCGAGCTTTCCTGAACGATGTTCGGATACCAAATAGACGGCCGCTAGTGCTTGCACCGAAATGTAGTCAACTTTGATCATCGCGCTAGAACAGGGACCACCAAAAGCATTGATGGTGCCGCGAAAAAAAGCAAGCATGTCCGCCTGCTCGATAGTCCAGCGTACAATACATTCAAGCCGCAGATCACCGAGTCGACGAGTTCCGGCGGGGAGACCTGGTGTGTGAATAGCTGGCCGCCAGCTCAAGGTATTGCGTTTTTTTCCAAGAAAAATTTCTGCACCATTTTCGGCCGCTCTTTCATCTCGCGGAAGCACAAAAATACCCTCTTCAGAAACCGGAACAGGGATTCGAATATCATCTGTTTCGATCGTCATTTTGACGTCGCCAACATTGGTCTGATGACTGCGGGGACGCAAAATGAAACGTAAATCCGCTAGAGGGGCTAGCTGATGTTGTGCATCAAAGATCTTCATTCCAGCAAGAAATGCTTTATAGGTTTTCCAATCGGGATCCCTAGTACCAGAGACAACAACCGCCTGTGCGTCTATCGCATTTATTTTCTCAGTACCTTTTGACTGATCTTGCGCGTAGATATCGTGGGGCATTACGCCTATCATTGCGACCGCAAAAATTAAGTATTTCATTTTCTGTTTCTCTATTTTATTGAGTCGAAAGAATGGCAATATCCGCACCACTATCGGCATATTTACGATGTTGCTTGGGTTGATATCGATGGATTGACTGTGCTTGCGCGACGCAACAAGTAAATCGTTAGAATGGCAATCACTAGAAGCGACAATAACGATGCTTCAATGCCGTAGGTGCCTCCACTTAACCACGTTGGTCCGGTCAATTGGGCTTGCAATAGTCCCTTAGCTTGGTTACCAGAAGTTGTCAACGAAAAGACGGCATCTGACATAAAATTCCATGCGAAGTGAATGCCAATTGGTAGCCACAATCGTCGAGTCTGCATGTAAGCGGCGCAGAACATCAAACCGGCCGCTGCCGTGACCGCAAACGCCAACCAAGAGAAGCCAGCATTTGGCATATGTGCTAGTGGAAATAATGCTGCTGATATCAGTAACGATTTAGAAGTTCCCAGCGATTTCTCAACGATACGGAAAATGATTCCTCTAAACAGGATTTCCTCAAAACACGCCACTAATAGAAATTCTGCAATTGGCGCAATAAGTACAGTCCAAGAATTGACGCCAAGGATGTGGAACACGCCGGAGATCCACATTACCCCAATTACCATCAGGAATATCGCAGTGCCAATTGCCATGCCGATACAATATTCGCGTACCGCGCCCTTGGATGACAACTCACTCGCTTTGCGTTTTTCTATTTTTCGTACATAAAATAGATAGGCTGCAATACTCAACCCCACACACAATAATTGCGGCCATACTTGGCGCACCGATTTGTCGAAGGTATGCTGAATTAAGATGAAAGGGATTGCAACCGATAGTGATAATATGAGTGTGGCGATGACAATTCTAACAAATGAATTATTTAGCAAAGCTACGCTACGCGGGAGCTTAGTAGGTTGATGTGGCAATGAAGTCGACATGAAGTGTTCCTATAAGTAAATTAGGTAAATTGAAATCGAAACACGCCCGCGTGCCTTGCAGCAATTCATCTCTATGTGTGAGACAAGATGGCCAATATCGGAATGCAATTAATGCTTTTTATTCCGCAGAGATGTTTTCTTAAGACACAGTGTAGGCAAATACTTTGCCTTGGTGACCCTACTAAAGTATGGTTTTACGTTCTGTGCACGCTTCGATTATGCGAATTGTCATTTACTTATGTTCGACCGATCACGAATCATTAACAGTCATTTATGGATATCGACCACTATTTCATTCTGTATGTTTTGAAAGTTGTGGCAACAACTTGAGTTCAATCGCACGTGCTACCGCTTCCGTGCGTCGTTGCACTTGGAGCTTGCCGAAGATGTTTTGGTTATGCCATTTGACGGTACTGAGAGATAAAAAAAGTCGTTCGCTAATCTCTTGGTTTGATCGACCTTGATACATGAGTTGTAGTATATCTAGCTCACGTGTGCTGTAAGTTTCGTTCAAGGTTGCGATGGACTGAGAATTATTGATGGAAATATCTCGATACTGCATGGATTCTTGCAGGGCGAAAACACTCAATAATTTCGCGACATAATCGGGCTTTATGGCTTGTGGCGCAGCGCTAACCAAAATTCTTGACATTGCTGGACCTTCATCGACAAAAAGCCGAACGAAACCACCGGATTCTGCCATTGCCAACGCTTCGTTTAAGACATGCAATGCTTCGTTTGTTTTGCCTAACGAATCTAAGATAACAACTTGTATCACCAGTGCTTTGAGCACTTCATTAGGGCATCCCATTTCCGTCATAGTGCGTCGATATTGATCTGCTACCGAAAGCGCTGCATTTTTGTCACCTTGCGCTAAGAAAGCGCGTGCCTGTGATAGCGGTAAATTTTGTTCAGTAGCCAAATACATTGCGCCTGTAATCTCGCCACGGCGTAACATTTCGACGACCTGAGCTGTGGCAATTTCTTGCATACGACCGACGTATTTTTTCGTCTTTGCTGCATGGCTTGATTGCTCAAGTAAAGTGGCCGCGCCATCCGTGTCATTTTGGACCAGCATCACACGCGCACGCAAAACATCTCCTCCGAGACCATTCTCGCTTTCTGATCGCGCTGCTAAGGTGCTGCTTCGGAGGGCATGCGCTACTGCATCATCTAGCTCGTTCCACTCATAAAGTATTCTCGCCAAGCCAAGATGAGCTTCACAACCAATCAGATGTGTTGGATCGGAGATCAACGCTAGCGCATTTCGGTAAAAGTCCGCAGCTAATCTGAGTTGGTTATCCGACGCATGAATCCCACCAATTGCGATTGATGCCGCAATCGTGAACATGAGGTTACCATTCGATTGTCCTGTTTCTAGTACCTTAGAAAACGTTTGCTTTGCCGCAGCACGTTCATTTCGAAACAAGTGAACCACACCGAGCGCACATTGCGCAGCCGTACGCACCGCCTGATTGTCCGGCGCTAATAATTCCAATGCGCTTGTTGCTTTGTTATGAATAGTCTCTACATTGTTTTGTGAGACGCCTAACCATGCCCATAGGGCAGCGATTTGCCCGAGCAAGTCTTGCTTGTGCTCACTAGCAGGAGTAAGTTTTAACGCTGCTTCCGCTGCAACCAATTTGGGGCTAACTTGATGCGATTGACCTGCAATGAATAAGGACCAGGCAAACGTCACCCACAATGAGGGGTAAGCATCCAGCACTTTGGGCGGTTGCGTTTGTAGCCACTGAACAATGGGACTCATTTCGCCACGAAAATATAAGGGCATGCCATTGCTATCGATTAGACGTATTACCCGATGCATATCCGCAGCGGCAATTGCTTGATGAAAAGCGTCGATCTCTTGATCATTTTTTTCGTACCATTCGCTTGCTCTGATATGGAGAGTCGCAGCATCATGTTTCTGTCGCATTCGTTGCCGCAATAAGTGCGCAAACAAATGATGATATCGGTACCAGCGTCTTTCATTGTCCAAAGGGACAATAAATAGATTGACTGTCTCCAAATAATCTAAAGTCTCTTGACTATTATTTTCGAGCAATACGGCGTCACAAAGAGGCGCGCAAAAGCGGTCAAGAACGGATGTACACAATAGAAAACTCTGTACCTGTTCAGTCTGCTGGAATAACACTTCTTCGATGAGATAATCTTGCACGAAACGATGAGTGCCCGTAAACGATTGTATAAAATCATCAGGATTCACGTAAGCTTGTAGTGAAATAGCTGCTAATTTTAAACCTGCGATCCAACCTTCTGTACGTTCTTCCAAAGCCAAAATGTTTGCATCTGAAAGCTTGGGCACATTCGCTTGCGCAAAAAAAACAGCTATTTCATCGAAATTCATTCGTAAATCAGCTTGTCGTATCTCGGTTACCTGCCCTTGCGCACGCCGGCGTCCGAGTAATAAATTGGGTTCTTCGCGTGTTGAAATAACCAGGTGCATCTGGGGTGGCAGATGTTCAATCAAGAAATCAACTGCAGCATTGATTTCTTGATTTGCCACTATATGATAATCATCAAGCACTAGGACTAGTTTATTCTGTGTCGCAGCGATATTGTTCAGCAGGACAGATAAAACAGATTCTGCTGAGGGTGCCGGTGCCACCAGAAACATACTCGACACCCCTGCCCCAACTGTGTCGGAAATAGTTTGCAATGACGCCACCAAATAACGCAAAAACTGAATCAGATCGCTATCGCCTTCATCCAAAGACAGCCACGCGCTCGGATACGAGCATGCATTTAACCACTCACTTAATACCGTCGATTTTCCAAAGCCCGCGGGTGCACAAATTAAGCTTAGCTTTCCGCTTAATCCTGCATCCAAGCGCGCGATGAGCGCAGCTCGGGAAATTGCATTTTGTGGCAGCGGGGGCACAAATAACTTGGTTGCAAGGATAGTCATCAATATTGATCTCTAGGTGTTCATTTCAAGACTAAGGGTCCATACAAGGTGTCGGAATACGCAACGAGAGATGGACAAATAAAATTCAATCAAATACTAAACATGCATCATGAAATCAATGAATTGGCGCTAATGCTCTCTATGTCATTTTTCTCGTTGCCGGTTAATGATCCACTCAGCAAAAATGAGGTTAATGACCCATGCACTACTCATTAAAATATCCCGCGTTAAACCTATCGTTTCGCCAAAGATGATGGACCCAGGTGCAATAATCAAAACTTGGGTCCCCGCTCCCTGCCCGATAGCATAGGCACGTATCATCCAAGCCCTATGCCCTGCAATACGTTTACTCAGAATCGCAAAGAGTGAAAGAGCAATGAAAAGTACCATCAAGCTCCCAAACACGAGGCGAGTTCCATAAAGCAGACCTCCTTGCAGTGATGGCGGGATTTGATAAATGATCGTCATCCATATACCCGTCAATCCAGAAAATGCCCCACACACTACTAAAATACGCCCGCTAATTCGGTGCAAGGTAAGATATCGACGTCGAATCTGAGCGTCAAATTGAAATGCACCGAATACACAAAAAACGCCAGCACAGAGGACGTGAATAAAAATAGGTAAAGGTGCATAAAAAAAACGCGCATTCTGCAACGTAATAGCACGACCTGGTTCTAAACCGAGTAAACGCACTATGCCAGCAGCCACAGGCACGACACTGAGCAAAAGCAAAGCCGCGATTTTCCACCAAGCTACACCCTTGCCCGATGATAGGTTTTTTTGCATATACACAGCCTCTCAGTCAGGTTATCACAGTCTGTAGGCGTCTATTATTTAATACTATATGCAAGACCCAAAAATACGCTTTGGGTGTTCGCAGTACGTACAATTGGGCTATCTTTAGCAATGTTTGATAGTTTTGTGACATTGATCCCTGCTAGCAAACTCCAATCACTATCAAGGCGATGAATGAAACTTACTCCGCCAGTACTGTCGCGCAAACCGCTTTTTGCAGTATATATACGATAACCGCTCGTACGAGATTGGCCTGCATTCACGCCAAAGTAGTCTTGCATATAGGAGTCGTTTGCCAATGTGGCACCGACGTTAAAACTCAGAATGGAGCTTGGACCAAATGCCATCACATACGATGTACCAAGCTTCAATAGCGCGCCATCTTGATTATTTCCAGATCCATAATGCACGCTAGCATTAACTAAAATATTGTCTGTCAACGAAGCCTTTACAAAAGCAACTGCTGTCGGTTTGACATCAATATTCCCCATACCGGCCAGTGCGACTGCGTGACTCTTCCTACGTCCGGAATCGACACTGAGTGAGGCACCAAACTTCAGTTTCGATGATTCTACAAACTGATAGCCAACGATCGATTGATTATCCCCACCAATAAAAATACCGTTACCGAAATTATATTCAAGCAATGGGGTTGCTCTAATTTCATATTGATCTGAACCTTGATATTTAGGAACCGATATAGCACCTATACCAACGTAGTTGCCTGAAGGCGGTGTCGCCGTAGAAATACTGTCAATGGCTTGCGCGAACGAGGAAGCGCATGGGAAAAATAAACCCAGCGCTGCAATATTTGCGGCGAGGCCTAAAATTTTTGGAATACGATTTTTCGTCGTCAGATGTGTTGAATTGTGTAAAGAGATATTGTTCATGGTTGATCCAAGGTTACTTATTAAAAAACGAATAGGCGGCAAATCGCTGCTACAAAGTCTTCAACGATTTTGCGGCCGTTGAAAGTATCCGTAATGTAAATGAATCCCTTTTACTGGCAACCGTACTAAAGTATGGATTTGGGTATGGCATTTCGAAACAATAGATATTCGCTCGATTAATCAGCGAACCAAGAACTTTTACAGAAGAGTTGTTCGATGTCGGTAGCCTTTAGCGGTTTTGAAATTAAATATCCTTGCACCTCGTCGCACGACATCGCTTGCAGTTGACGCAATTGTTCGATTGTTTCGACACCTTCTGCAATTACTTTCATGTCTATGGCATGCGCCATCGCGATGATCGCTGCCACTAAAGCATGACCCTTACCGCTTACATCTAGCGCTGAAATAAACGACCTATCTATTTTCAGAATATCCATTTGGAATAGCTGTAATTTAGAGAGGGATGAATATCCCGTACCAAAATCATCAAGCAATATTTTCATTCCGAGCTTTGATAACGCATTGAGTTGATGCCTGACGTCGTCTTCGTTATTGACAATACAGGATTCGGTCACTTCGATCTCTATCAAAACCGGATCAATTCCGTATGCACTTGTATGTCGTATCAATCTGGACTGAAAATCAGCAACATCTAGTTGACGTGCTGAGACGTTAATGGATACTGGGAACTGCGGATAAGCTTGCGCTTGCCAAAGCGCAACTTGTTGACAGACCATTTCTATGACGCGTTCACCGATTTGCACAATTAATCCGGATGATTCGGCGATTGCAATGAAATCAACCGGTGGCACCATGCCGCGTTCTGGATGATCCCAGCGTATCAGTGCCTCCAGGCCTCGTAATTCACCTCCAGTGCTATCAACCCTTGGCTGGTAATGCACTGTAAACTCATCCCTATCCAACGCTCCATTTAATGCATGTTCGATCGTCATTTTTGCGAGAATAGCGGCTGACATCGATGCTTGATAGAAGAGAAAAGATTCTCGCACTTGCCCCTTTGCCTTATACATAGCAATATCAGCGTGCTTTAGTAGCTCCTCACCCGTTTTTGCATCTTCAGGGTAAAGGCTTATACCAATTGATGCTTGCACCAGGTGCCGTCGATTATTTCGCAACTCAAATGGCTGTCTTAATGATGTTGAGATTTGTTCTGCCATATCTCGTACTTCCTGGACATGTGACACGTCACTCAAAAGGAATATGAATTCGCCATAGCTAAGCCGTGCGAGATAATCGCCCGATTTCAGTAAAGCACTTAAGCGTAAACTGACTTCTCGCAATAGTTCCTCACTGAGCACATGTCCGAAGGTATACTTAATATCTCTAAACTCATTTAAATCAACAAAAATAAGAGCGATGTTCATCGATTGAACTTGCGTTACAGTGACGCAAGTTCTGAGGTGGTTCATTAACCAAAATCGGTTTGGAAGTGAAGTGAGCGCGTCTTTATTGGCTTGAAAAATCGAGGCATCACCACGCACCCCCTCATCTCGTGAAACTTCGTTAAAAAGATGTAAATCAACTTCATTGCCGCATCGGTCAGCGCTTTTTTCGATCACAGGCAATGGATAGATATGAGCTGGCATAAAATATTTCTCGTGATGAAAATAGACTGTAGATTGAGGGTGAAGTAGAGACTATCCTGTAATGAACAGGATTCTTTTTAGTCAATAATTTACATAGGCCAAATAAAATTCTGCATGCCTATAAGATGAATAACCGAGAATAAGTGATTCAAGTCATTCTCAGTCTATGAAAATATTTTTGGTTCGTAACCCTACTAAAGTATGGTTCAACGAATTTAGAAAAATTCCGTACACAAGTCGCTAGATCAAATAAATACTGCAAACGAGAATGGCATTTTTTAAATCGGCTCTTAGTTTGCCGAACGATAAAGATTTCAAGGCCTGAGATGGGGGTATCCCCTCCGGATAATGAACCCATTCTTTGATCAGATTTGAAAAAATCGTCGGTTAAAAAATCAAAGATTTCCTACCATATTCTTTATCGTAATCATGGGAATATGTGCTTCTATTATGTCTATCGTGAACGAATAAGTTCCGTCGTGAGGTATTTCGATAGTGAAGTTCTCACCTTTAGTGTTCATTTGGTTTGCAGTATTCAACCGAATGGAAGTATCACCGTAGTTCCCACCGAAGTCGATATCAGAGAAATTGTCCGAACCTATTTTGAAATCGTATTTCCCTTTTTTGAGGGAGATATGTACACTAAATTTATTTTTTTCATTTGCAAGTAATTTGTCGCGAACTCCCCATTGATTCATGCTTCCACGAACATATGCTGGTACAGCGTTAAATAGTGTAATTGGATTGTTGGCTTCAGCTAACTGAGCAGCAATTAATGCTTTTTCTTTAGAGGTGGCCACTGCTTTAACTTTTACTTTTTCAAAATGAATATTACGAACCCTGTCATCGCTTAATGTAAAGCTATTGCAGGTTTTTTCATCTACACAGGTGAATTGAAGTCTTCCAATTGGAAAATCTCCATAAAATACGTTCTTACTTAATTGATTCAAGAAAATTCTTCCACGCGGATAGTGAATGACTAGCTTATCGCCTTCATGCGTTACCGTATAAAGTGTGTGTAATTCGTCACTATAAAATTCTCCTTCTCGCGCTTCGAAGTCATCCACAGTCATTGATGTTCGTTTGACTCTTTTTGCGACATGATCCTCTCCCTCCTGATGAAGAACTACAGCTGCGACGATGCCATCTTTATTCGGCGCCTCGAAACTAAATTGTGCATCGAACGTCTTCACGAAGAAGGAGCGCTCGGACAATGGAAAGATCGGAAATCTTGGCTGCCCTGTTGCCTGTGTAACGAGTTGCTTGCCTTCTCTCGAGACTGAGATAATAAATTCCGGCGCCAACGCGTAGTCACCAACAAACGAATCTAAAACTGACGGATCTATTTCATTTTTTGTTGGTTCCAGTTTTCTCGATAGTTGCTTCCCTTTGGGAATAGGTGTTAACAAGGAATCCAAGAATACATCTGCGACTTTCTTCGCTAATTGGTCAGGATTAGATTCGTCGGTGTTTGAGAGAATAACTACTGAGAAATGTTGGTCTGGAAACCGAAGTAGATTGGTGCGAAAACCTGCGTCGGCACCTGCATGTTCGACTATATTTAGACCACGATATTTTTCGATAAAAAGCCCGGACGCATAGTTCAATTTCTTGCCATTATTTAGTACACCCGTGGACTGCATTTTCGACAAAACAACAGTACCACCAACTTTGCCGTCGTAGAAATTTTGATCCCAGATTGCTAGGTCCTCAGTAGTACTAAATAGACTCGTCGCACCAACATTCGAATAGGATAGCGCGAGATATCGATATTTCCCGTCTTGATCGACTTCATAGGATGATGCGCGATGGTCCACTAATGTTGAGTAGTCCTCTTGAAACTGTGTGTTATTCATACTTAAGGGAGCAAATATGCGTGCTTTTGTAAAGGCCGCTAAAGAGCTACCTGAGACGCGCTTAACGATGAGCCCAAGCAATGTATAGCCTGTATTGCTATATGAAAACTCTTTACCCGGTTGAAAATTGAGTTCCTTTTGACGCCAAACTAGATTTAGGATGTCGTTTTCAGTGATGACATCTTGAAGACGCCATCCAGCTAGGGCCAGTAGATTCCATTGATCTCGGAGTCCACTTGTATGGTGGATAAGATGACGTATGGTGATTGTCTTGCCAAAATCGTGTAGTTCTGGAAGATATTTGCGGACATCGTCATCTAGTGATAGTTTCCCTTCGTCGGCCAATAGTTGGATGGCAAATGCAGTAAACTGTTTAGACATCGATGCAATGTGAAACGAGGTGGTTGGGGTGTTTGGCGAATGGCGCTCCAAATCAGCCATACCGTATCCACGACTAAAAATAATCTTTCCATCTTTAATTACTGCCAACGCTAAACCTGGTGTATCTGATTTATTCCATGCCGAAAAAATCGTATCGACTTTTTGTGTTTGCGTGGCCGTTATGGAGTGGTCAATATTTACAGCTTTCACATGGTCCAGCGATGAAAGAAATAAGAATATTGTTAATAATGTCGCTGAAAAAAACTTCATAAATATGTCCTTGATGGATAGAGTGTAAATCTTCAGCTGTAGAGTTAATAGCGAATGCATTGTTACTACTTGCACGGAAGTCTGTAATTTCTCTTCAAAATTGACTTTACTTTCAAAGCACTAAAGATAGATTCCTTCTTCGTAGTATATGCAACTGTTTTTAATTGTCCCCATACTAAAGTATGGACTTCCCCTAGTTAGCCGGACATTTAAAAACGTCACAAACTAGGAAAGTTGTTCATCATGAGGTAAAGTCGATTTACAGACGAATTCAAGGTTAAGTGAACAAAACAGGTAGTAATTCAGAGTTCGCTGATTTTTTTGTTCAAATTTGACTCGGAAGGCTCTATATCGTAGTTTTAAAAAATACAATATTCGTGATGCGTGGACAAGTGCGCAAGAATTAACCCGCAAGGCTAAACGATTATTTTTAGAATTGAGAAACACCGACATGACTGAGGCAAAAAAACGTCGTTGGCAGCGTGGGACTATTTCGTCTCTTTACCAGACTTACGACTACGAATTAAAGTCGTCGGCTTGCAGGTGATCCAAGATGAAAAAGCAGCTGATCTGGCACAGCGTGAACAACTCATAGTCAACCAAGAGCAAGAACATATAAAGACAATTGAGCAGCTTGAACGTTTTGGTGTGACACTCAATAGTGCCAACGTTGAGCCTAGCGGGGCTCTCAAACATCAAGGTGAAGTTGATAAATCTAATCCGAGACGCACCCTATCAAGCTATCAGGAACTCTACCTATAAGGTATCACCGACAGCCGTGAAAAAGCTGAATGGATAAATGAGCAAGGCTTGGGTGATCATCGGGGTACATGTGAGATCCTTACCAATTGCATCCACACTTTCTGCTGATACAAGCATTATGCGCTTTTAATAGGTATCACTTTCGCACCGAGCTTCAACTGATCGACATAGTCTGCCCATGCCTGCATCATTTTGCGTCGATCTTCGATGTATTTGGCTTTCTGGTAGACACCTTTAACACCTTGCACTAAGTGCGAGAGCTGGCGATCGATTGCATTCTCATCCCAGCCTAACTCTGCTAGCATTGTTGCTGCCGTGTGTCTAAATCCATGCGGGTGAATTATGTCTGCCCCATACCCCAAAGATTTCAGCGCTTGGTTTATGGTGATCTCCGATAGCGGCCTCTGCCCAGACCTTACGCCGAAAACATATTCACCGACACCAGTGTACGGCTGCAATTCACGCAACAATTTAATCACTTGTGATGCCAAAGGCACGATATGATCAATTTTGGTTTTTTCACTAAAAAAACGCCATTCTTTTGTTTCAAAATCAATGTCAGCCCACTTCGCGGTTCTTAGCTCTTTTGGTCGAGTGAAAACCAAAGGTAACATTCTTAGTGCAGCAACAGTGACTGTTGCTCCGCTATAAGTCTCAACATCACGCATCAGTTGCCCTAACAATTTTGGATCTGTGATGTGAGAGTAATTTTTTTGCACATGCACCCCTAGGGCACCACGTAAATCAGCCGCTATATCCCTATCCGCCCTTCCAGTGGCAATTGCATAGCGCCATAGCTGCCCCATTTGTTCACGCACACGGTTAGCCGTCTCAGTAACGGGTTTGCCTTGTTTGTTCTTTCTGGCCTCAACACGGCGCAAACACTCCAGTAAGGCAGGTGCTTTGATCTCAATCATAGGCAATTTACCTAAATACGGTATCAGATCGTTTTTTAAATACGCCATCGTGCGATTACTATGGCTCTCAGATAACGGCATGATCTTAGTGTTGAACCACTCTAGCGCTACTTCTTCAAACGAACCGAACAAAGGCAGGCCGCTTGCCTCGCGTTGATTGATTTCTTTGTGCTGGGTTTGCTCTATGCGCTCTGTGCGTTTCGTTTCGCTGGGGTCGGTGCCTGCATCAATCAATGCAATTGCATCTGCACGTTTTGCCCTAGCCACTGACAGGCTCACATCTGGGTACTTTCCAAACGCCAGAGTGAGGCGCTTCCCTTCAAAGCGGTAATCCAGGCGCCAAAGCTTAACCGCATCTTTGTTCACAAGTAAGTACAAACCGCCACCATCAGACAATTTGTAGGGCTTGTCTTTGCCTTTGGCATTTCTTAAAGCGGTGTCAGTGAGTGGAGTGGCAAGCTTAGGCATGATTGACAGTTTCCCTATGAAGGTTCGGCGTATACCGTCAAAATTTAGGGGTTTTGACGGTATACGCATTTTGACGGTATCTAGTTTTTTACCGTATACCGTCACTGATACCGTCAAAACCTTGCGCTGTCAAGATATCGCTTGACACGTCCTGAAACAAAAAACCCGCGTTCTCATAGTGAGTAACGCGGGTTATTGGACTTCTTTGGATCTCTTAAAACATACTAATGGTGCCCGAGGCCGGAATTGAACCGGCACGCCCCTTTTACGGAAAGCGGCGGATTTTAAGTCCGATGTGTCTACCAGTTTCACCACTCGGGCACTCAACTTGCATCTAGCAATTCGCTAGCTTGTTACTTAATGATAGTTCGAAACTTAACTATCAAAATTCTTGGAGGCGGGGGTCGGGATCGAACCGGCGTCTACGGCTTTGCAGGCCGCTGCATAACCACTTTGCTACCCCGCCAAGGGTTGCTATTTCATTCGCATCTGAATTTCTTCAAATTTTTGCAAACAAAACGCGGAACAACTTACTAATAAAAAAGGGAAGCTGTGCTCCCCCTTCGGAATCTGGAGCGGGAGAAGAGTCTCGAACTCTCGACCTCAACCTTGGCAAGGTTGCGCTCTACCAACTGAGCTACTCCCGCATAATACTTCTTATTACCATTACAGCGCCATTCCAAAAAAACTTGGAGCGGGAGAAGAGTCTCGAACTCTCGACCTCAACCTTGGCAAGGTTGCGCTCTACCAACTGAGCTACTCCCGCATATTACTTCTTACCACCAAATCGCCACCCAAAAAAACTTGGAGCGGGAGAAGAGTCTCGAACTCTCGACCTCAACCTTGGCAAGGTTGCGCTCTACCAACTGAGCTACTCCCGCATTGCGACAACAGCCGTGCATTATATAGCACCTGCAAAAGTTGTCAAGATTTATGATCAATACCTTGTCCAGCTTTTTCTTTTATTAAGGGCCAAGCCTTTTGCAAATAATAAAACATCGACCAAACCGTCAGCACAGCAGCTATCAAAAGTAAAACCCGGCCCCACAATATCGTATCAATCACGCCAAACAATTCACCATAGAACAGTAGCATAGGAATCGCGATCATTTGTGCTGCCGTTTTGATTTTACCGAGGGAGCTCACTGCAACAGATTTAGAGGCGCCAATTTGCGCCATCCATTCACGTAAAGCGGATATGGTAATTTCGCGCCCAATAATAATAAATGCGATGACTGCATTTACACGATTCCATTCAACTAATACCAACAACGCACCCGCGACCATTAATTTGTCTGCGACAGGATCTAAAAATGCCCCGAATGCTGAGGTTTGATTCCAGCGCCGCGCCAAAAATCCGTCGAACCAATCCGTTACTGCGGCTACGATAAAAATAATCGTGGATGCAAGGTTTTTTTCCAGTGGTGTCAACATCGTATTCGGCAAATAAAATACACCGACCACTAAGGGTATTAGAGCAACGCGCAACCACGTCAGTAAGATGGGAAAGTTAAATGGCATATTTTTTTATAGCGAGGAATTTGTTTACATTATATTTTGCCGCAGCTAGCCGTAGAAAATAAATTTCATCCCACGCTACCAAAGCAACAAATCTGGAAAAAATCGCTTAGTTATCGCAGTCTTTGATAAATCTCTTCTGCCAAAGTCCGAGAGATCCCTTCTACTGCCATTAAATCTTCAACACTGGCATCCTCTACCCCTTTGATACCGCCGAACCGTGTGAGCAGCTTTTGACGGCGCTTAGGTCCGACACCATCAATCTCCTCAAGCTTCGATGCTTGCCTCGCCTTCGCACGTTTGGCACGCATACCGGTAATAGCAAATCGATGCGCTTCATCTCGTACCTGGGCGATCAGCATCAAAGCGGCAGATTCTTTGCCTAATTCTTTCGATGCACGACCATCTACAAAAACCAAGGTTTCCAAACCAACTTTGCGCCCTTCTCCTTTCGCTACGCCGACGATCAAACTCGTGTCTAAGCCCAATTCCTCAAATACTTGACGCGCAACCTCGACTTGTCCTTTACCACCATCAATCAAAACGATATCAGGCAAAATCGCCTTGAGATCATCTAGCATCTCTTCTGCATGAGCAAATTTCTCGAAACGACGATAAATTACCTGGCGCATTGCAGCGTAATCATCACCAGGGGTAATATCCTTAATATTAAAACGTCGATACTCCGCATTTTGCATCGCGTGATGATGAAACACGACACAGGATGCCTGTGTCGCTTCCCCATGCGTATGGCTGATATCGAAACATTCAATGCGAAACCGATCCATGTCTGGCACATCAATATCAAGTGCGTCGATCAAAGCTTTGGTACGTATCTGTTGTGCGCCTTGTTCAGACAATGCACGTGCCAAGGCCAAACGCGCACCTTTAATCGCCATTTCCAACCAAGCTCGCTTTTGTTCTTGCGGCTGGAAGCTCAGGTGAATGCGATGACCACACTGCTCCATCAAGGCCAGCAACAATTCAGGCACATCAATTTCCACATTCAATATCAACTGTGCGGGAATAAATTGGTCAATATAGTGCTGTGCAATAAAGGCAGTAATGACTTCAACATCAATCGCCTCGTTGACTGCGCTTTGAACCAATTCCAAATGCGTAGGAAAATACGAGCGATCACCCAAATGTCGGCCGCCACGTACCATTGCCAAATTAACGCAAGCACGTCCGCCATCCACTACCACAGCAATGATGTCGATGTCCGCATCGCCCGCCAACTCCATACTTTGTTGGTGCAAGACTTTGGATAAAGCACTCATCTGATTACGTACGATAGCCGCTTTTTCGAATTCCAAATTCTGTGCGAAGCCCAACATCTTTTGTTCAAGTTTATTCTGCACTTCGGTTTGCCGTCCGCGCAAAAAATTGGAGGCGTTTTCTACGTCAGATTGATAATCTTGATCAGAAATAAAATCAACACAGGGCGCACTGCAACGTTGAATCTGATGCAATAAGCAGGGTCGGGTGCGATTCGCAAAAACGCTATCTTCGCAGCTACGCAACAAGAATATCTTCTGCAATAACTGCATCGATTCCTTCACCGCCCAGGCAGATGGAAACGGTCCGAAATACTGGTGTTTCTTATCAATGCTGCCGCGAAAATAGGTCATGCGCGGTGTTTTTTCGTTGGTGATTTTTAGGTAGGGATAAGACTTATCGTCGCGAAATAGAATGTTATAACGCGGTTTTAAAGCCTTGATTAAATTATTCTCTAAGATCAAAGCTTCCGCTTCGCTACGCGTCACCGTGGTCTCTAAACGAGCGATTTTTGCCACCATCATTGCGATGCGTGGACTGCTCAAATTTTTTTGAAAATAGCTCGATACTCGTTTTTTTAAGTCACGCGCTTTGCCCACATAGAGCACTTGATCGCCTTCGTCAAAGTAGCGATAGACACCAGGCAAATTAGGAAGTGCAGCGACTAATTCTAAGACAGCCGCGGGTGTTTCTGAGGCTTCTCTCAACTTAGCCATAATGAGCACTTAAGGCTGTTGCTTCGACACTTTTCTCAACGATCACATAGGCCAAAGCAAAATCCTCTTCATCGGACAAAGACACGTGCGCAGACAATCCTCGGGTTTGCATCCACGTCGCCAGCTCACCTTGCCAATGCAATTCCGGCCGTCCAAATTCACCACTTAAAATTTGCAGTGAATGCCAATTCATAGGATGTCGCACGCCCAGCCCTATGGCTTTAGCAAAGGCTTCTTTTGCCGCGAATCGAGTGGCGATAAAGCGTATCGCGCGACGCGGCGATTGATTTAAGCGCTCCTGATACGCGAGCAATTCCTCTGTACCTAAAATCTTCTCAGGAAAACGTTGAGGATTACTCTCCAACGCGGACTGAATACGCGACATTTTCACAATATCGGTACCGATTCCAAAAATCATTTCGCGTCCAGTCTTGCCTTTACCATCAAGGCTTTCATATCGGAGATGGCTTTGTGCCAGCCAACAAAAATCGACTGGGCGACGATCGCATGTCCGATGTTTAACTCAGAAATACCATGAATAGCAGCGATCGCTTGTGTATTCGTATAATGCAAGCCATGACCCGCGTTCACTTTCAAACCCACGCTTTGCGCAAAATCGACGCCGGCTTTGATTCGTTCTAGCTCTTGCGCTAGTTCAACAGCATTCGCCGCATCGGCATAGCGTCCCGTATGCAATTCAATAACTGGAGCACCAAGATTTTGCGCCGCTTGTATTTGCTGCTGATCGGCATCAATGAACAAACTGACGCGAATACCTTCGCCTTGTAGTTGCTTGATCGCGGCATCTACTTGCTTATAGAAGCGCACCACATCCAAGCCGCCTTCGGTAGTTACCTCTTCACGTCGCTCCGGCACTAAGCAAACGTCATGCGGCTTAATTCGACAAGCAAAATCGATCATTTCTTGTGTGACTGCCGCTTCTAAATTCATGCGCGTCATTAAACGTGGTCGAATCACTTCGACATCTTTGTCTTTAATATGGCGGCGATCCTCACGCAAATGCAAAGTAATACAATCAGCGCCCGCCTCTTCAGCCATTAGGGCTGCTTGCAAAGGATCAGGATAGATCGTGCCGCGTGCATTGCGCAGGGTTGCTACGTGATCAATGTTAATGCCCAAGTCAATGCTTTGGGTTTGTCCGTGTATGTTCATAGCTTTTGTAGATCAATTAAAATTTGACGGGTATTTAAGGGTATACCATGCAAATGAAAACTAAGTAGATAGCGCATCAGCTGCTTACTTTGCAGTTGTGTCACCGGGTCATTGTAATCGCCGACCGACATATCGAATAAAGTTTTCCCTAAAACTTGGGGCAGACCTTCACCAGAGACAAAGGGGCGCACGCCACGAGTTGGATCAATGACATAGTAGTGATCAATAAGGATACGCTCTCTCGACTGCACGCAGTAGCCTAAATCCCCGATAAAACCTGCCTGCTGCAAAAGTATAAGCTCAAATTTACGCAAAACAATGGCTGCATTTTCATTGTGCGCCAATTGATTGAGCGTAGAGACATAAAGATCAAATAAGACCGTATTAACCTCCTCACGCAGCAAAAACTTTACCAACAATTCATTCAAATAAAAACCGCATAGCAGAGCCGATTTTTCAAGCGGCAACATACCGCCAACCCATTCAGCGGTAGTCAAAGTTCTGACTTCGGTTTTGCCTGTCCAAGAAATGCTCAAAGGTTGAAAAGTCTGCAATACACTACGTAAGGCGGAGGTAGGTCGCTTAGCGCCTTTGGCGACAAGTGAAACGCGTCCGTATTCTCGACTGAAAATGTCGACAATTAAACTGGTTTCTTTGTAAGGATAGGAGTGAAGAACAAAACCTGGCTGATGCAGGATACGTATTTCTTTAACGTTTTTTTTGGGCGCCGACAACGACGGAGCGACAGATATGCTATTCGCGTTGTTATTGTCATTGGCGCGGTCAGTGGCACTGTAAGTTTTACGCGCACGTCGTTTCGGAATATCAAGCACAAGAATTTGCTCTTTGTCCAATCACTACTTTCAGCCAATATTGCAAGCGACAACTACTCGTAGCCATAGGCTCTCAAGCCAGCTTCATTGTCGGCCCAACCGGATTTCACTTTGATCCAGATTTCGAGATAAACTGGGCCACCAAAAAGCTTCTCCATGTCTTGTCTCGACTGCGTAGAAATGTCTTTCAAACGCGCACCTTTATTACCGATTACCATGGATTTATGACCATCTCGATCAACCAAAATCGCAACGAATACGCGACGCAAATTGCCTTCTTGTTCGAACTTTTCGATCAACACGGTACTGGTGTATGGCAACTCATCACCGACGAAGCGAAATAATTTTTCTCGAACAATCTCTGTAGCAAGAAATTTTTCACTGCGATCAGTAATATCATCATCCCCAAACACCGGCGGACTGAAGGGTAAATATTTTTTAGTTTCTTGTTCCAAGCTATCGAGCTGAAATTTAAGCGTGGCTGAAACAGGCACGACAGCAGCGAATGGAAATAGACTCATCACCTTCTGTGCAAACGGCATCAAAATCGCTTTGTCTTTAACGCGGTCAGATTTATTAATCACCAAAATGCATGGCACATTTTTCGGCAGCAAATCGATGACTTGTTGATCTGCAGGACCAAAGGTGCCCGCCTCGATAATAAACAAAATCACATCGGACGCCATCAAAGTATTAGTGACAGTGCGATTTAATGTGCGATTTAATGGATTTGAATGACGTGTTTGAAAACCCGGCGTATCAACATAAATATACTGTGTTTGCTCTTTGGTTTGAATGCCGGTAATGCGGTGACGTGTCGTCTGCGCCTTACGAGAAGTAATACTGACTTTTGCGCCGATTAACGCATTCATAAGCGTCGACTTGCCCACATTCGGGCGGCCAACTATCGCGATGTAACCGCAGCGAAATTCAGCATTTTCTGAAATAACATTCATCTTAGTTTACTTTACGTTTTACTTCAGGCATCGACACATCGAGAGAAAGCTGCTCTTCTTTAGCAAGCTGAGCAAGAATGGCAGTGTTGCCCGAAGTATCGTCAGCAAGTTTATTGCTTGACTGAATGGTGGCAATTCCCGCCAACTTCATTTGCGAAGTACGGGGCTTAGTTTTTTTCCCACTAGGCGTTTTGGCGAGTAAGTTTAATGCGGTTTCAAGCGCTAATTTAGCGGCAGCCTGCTCACCTGCACGACGACTACCGCCTGTGCCGAATACCTGAATCTCTAACTTGGGGACCAAGCATTCAATTTCGAATTCTTGGTTGTGCGCTGCGCCATGAGTGGCAACCACATTATACAAAGGCAGGGCAATTTTTTTACTCTGCAAAAATTCTTGTAAAAGTGTCTTAGCGTCTTTACCCAAAGTAGTCGGATCAACGGAAACTAATATCGGTTCATACAAAGAACGTATCACTTTACGCGCAGCTTCAAATCCAGCATCTAAGAAAATCGCACCAAATAATGCTTCAAGCGTGTCAGCTAAAATTGATGGACGTCTAAAACCACCTGATTTCAGCTCACCTTCACCAAGACGCAAAAATTGAGACAACTCCATTTTCTGCGCGATTTCAAACAATGATTGTTGTTTGACCAAATTGGCACGAACTCGGGATAAATCGCCCTCATCAATATTCTCGAAAGTATCAAATAATATTGACGCAACAACGCAATTAAGAATTGAGTCACCGAGAAACTCCAAGCGTTCATTATGCGAAACACTATGACTACGATGAGTCAATGCTTGCTGCAAAAGAGCAACATTATTGAATTGGTGTCCCAAACGCTTCTGCAACAATTGTTCATTCATAAACGCCTAACTACTCCTGTTTTTTCCTGTTTTATTCTTGTTTTTTATGAACGCCGCCACTTTTTGCTGTGGTACCTTGATACTCAAGAAGCAAGCTAGCTGGACCGACCAAAGGAATCGTTTTGGTATAGTAAAAGCCGACTTCAAAACCAGTTTCACTCTTTTCAATAATTAAATCACGACCTTTGACGGAATCTATGTAGCCAACATCAGCTTGCTTGTCGAACGCGACTTGGATGTCTTTCACTGAGGTACCCGCCGCCTTGGCAGCTTGAATCGCTTTTTTTACAGAAAAATATTCGATCGCTGTGGGTGTAATTTTAGCAGCCAAGATCGCCAGCACACCAAGTATCGCGAGCATAAAAATTAAGCCAATCAAAGACATCCCAGCACTGTTCTTCAAGCTATGTACATTCACTTTACGCATCGTATTCTCCAATTTATTTAAAACTACCCACACGCTTTAAATCACTCGTATTCATCCAAATAAAGAAGGCTTTGCCAACTATATTTTGGTCGGGGACAAAACCCCAGTAACGGCTATCCTGACTATTATCACGATTATCTCCCATCATGAAATAATGTCCCTGCGGAACACGACAGGTAAAACCTGCATCATCATAACTACATTGATTTGCAAAAGGAAAATCTGCAGGCTCAAATAAGTACACCGCTGATGATTTATCTTCATCGTTCAAAATTCTATGCTGTATCCCTGGGAATTGCTCTTCAAATTGCTTCGAATAGCTCAAATCAGCGCCGGCGTGAAGAAAGTCAGTCTGCCCCGTATATTTTGCTTCTACACCATTGACCGTCAATTTTTTATTGCTGTACTTTACTACATCACCTGGGGTACCAACGATACGCTTAATATAATTTTGTGTTGTATCTTTTGGATACTTAAACACCATCACATCGCCACGCTCAGGCTCATTTATCGAAATGATTTTTTTATCAATAATTGGTAAACGAATTCCGTAGGTAAATTTATTGACCAGAATAAAGTCTCCTACAAATAAAGTAGGCAACATCGATCCGGAGGGAATTTTAAATGGTTCAAATAAGAAAGACCTTAAAACAAATACCAGGGCAATAACTGGAAAGAAACTTCCAGAATACTCAATCCAGACTGGCTGCTTCAGTAATTGCGCTTGTAACAGAGCTCTAGCTGCTGGATCTGGATTTGCCTTTAAGTCGAATTCCTTGAGTGCGACATCAGCTCTTTGCCTACGTTGACGAGACAACACAAACAAATCAAATGCCCAAATAATCCCTGTAATAACCAATAAAATGAACAGGATTAGAGCAAAATTCCCTACTAAAGACTGGAAGCTCATTTCTCCTCCACTTGCAAGATCGCCAAGAATGCATCTTGAGGAATTTCTACAGAACCGACCTGTTTCATGCGTTTTTTACCGGCTTTTTGTTTTTCCAATAGTTTGCGCTTACGAGAAATATCACCGCCATAGCACTTCGCCAAAACATTTTTTCGCAAAGCTTTGACGTTCTCACGAGAAATGATATTGGCACCGATCGCTGCTTGAATCGCGACATCAAACATTTGACGCGGAATTAATTCACGCATTTTCGCAGCAACTGCACGACCGCGATAATGCGCATTCGCGCGATGCACGATAATCGCCAAGGCATCGACTTTCTCACTATTAATCAACATATCGACTTTGACCACGTCAGCAGCACGATATTCTTTGAACTCATAGTCCATTGACGCATAGCCACGTGAAGTTGACTTCAAACGATCAAAAAAATCCAAGACGATTTCCGCCATTGGCATTTCATAAGTTAACTTAACCTGACGGCCGTGGTAATTCATATCCAGTTGAACACCGCGCTTTGAAGTACAAAGCGTAATCACAGACCCCACGTACTCTTGTGGCATATATAGATTGACTGTGACAATAGGTTCGCGGATTTCTTCAATTTTTGATGGATCAGGCATCTTAGAAGGATTATCTACCATCAAAATAGTACCGTCCCCCATAACGACCTCGTACACCACCGTCGGTGCAGTCGTAATGAGATCCATATCAAACTCACGTTCCAGGCGCTCTTGCACGATCTCCATGTGCAATAGACCTAAGAAACCACACCTGAATCCAAAACCAAGCGCCTGTGAAACCTCAGGCTCATACATCAAGGCAGCATCGTTCAGCTTTAATTTTTCTAGAGAGTCGCGCAAGGAATCATATTGATTCGCTTCAACAGGAAACAAGCCAGCAAACACTTGCGGTTGCACTTCTTTAAAACCCGGTAGTGGCTGTGCAGCTGGTTTTCCAACAATCGTAATCGTGTCACCGACCTTTGCTGATTTCAATTCCTTAATGCCGGCGATAATAAAGCCTACTTGCCCTGCAGTTAATTCTGAGCGAGACAAGGATTTCGGTGTAAAGACACCAACGCTTTCAACCAAATGTTGCGCTTCGGTTGCCATAAACAGAATCTTATCTTTTGGTCGAAGGGTGCCATTGACGATACGTACCAACATCACAACACCAACATAATTATCAAACCAAGAGTCGATGATTAAAGCTTGCAACGGCGCATCTGGATCACCTTTTGGCGGCGGCACCTTAACAATCAGAGATTCCAAGATATCACGTACACCCAGACCAGTTTTGGCAGAACAATGCACAGCGTCACTAGCGTCAATACCAATCACTTCTTCAATTTCTTGCGAAGCGTTATCTGGATCTGCCGATGGCAAATCAATTTTGTTCAAGACTGGGACCACTTCTACGCCAAGTTCGATCGCGGTATAGCAATTTGCTACGGTTTGCGCTTCAACCCCCTGTGAAGCATCCACCACCAACAATGCGCCTTCACACGCAGATAAAGAACGACTTACTTCGTAGCTAAAATCCACATGCCCTGGGGTATCAATCAAATTCAAATTATAAATTTGTCCATCTAAAGCTTTGTAACTCAGCGCTGCAGTCTGGGCTTTAATCGTAATCCCACGTTCACGCTCAATGTCCATAGAATCAAGTACTTGCGACTCCATTTCGCGATCAGATAAGCCACCACACAGCTGGATAATTCTGTCTGCTAAAGTAGATTTACCATGATCAATGTGAGCGATGATAGAGAAATTACGGATATTTTTCATTAGATATTCGAGACACTAAGTACAAAAAAGGCGCTACGATCTGGGCAATTTCCCCAGGCGAGCGCCTAATAATTGGGTTATGCAAAAACAACATTTTACCGGATTTCCAACTAGATTGCCCTATTTTACTGTGGCACAAAATGTAAAAGCGCACCGACAGCGAACAACAGATATGAACCAGACAAGTTTTTCTAAACAGCATTCACTAAAAATCACGAAAACTGTAAGCCATAAGGGAGATTCTCATTTAACTCATGCGGCAATTCCCAGATAGGATCATACTCCACCCTTGCCAAGTACAAACCATCAGGCATAAAAGTGGGAGCAGATAAACTTCTATCTTTAGTTTCAATTAGTGTTCTAATCCATTCTGGTTCACGACGCCCAGATCCGACAAAAATTAAAGAACCTACAATATTTCTGACCATATGATGCAAGAATGCATTGGCACGCAAGCTAAATACAATTAAGTCACCTTGCTGTCGAATTTTCACATCATACATGTGCTTAATTGGAGATTTAGCCTGGCAGGCAGCTGCCCGAAATACCGTAAAGTCGTGCTCTCCAATCAAGTACTGCGCCGCAACCTGCATCAAATCGAGCTGCAAAGGACGGAAGAACCAGCCAGCACGCCCAGCCCAAAGCGGCGAACGCACAGGATGATTATAAAGAAGATAATGATACGTGCGCGAAAACGCACTAAACCGAGAATGGAAAAAATGCGCATCATTTGGATCAAGATTTAACTCTTTAGCCCAGCGCACGGCGATATTTGAAGGTAAAAAGGTGTTGACACCATTTACCCATGAATACATCTCACGATCAAGTTCAGTATCGAAATGAACGATCTGCTCAACTGCGTGGACACCCGCATCAGTCCTTCCCGCACAAACAGTTTGAATGTTTTGCTTGGCAAATTTACCTAAGGCAATCTCCAATACGTCTTGAACAGTCCGACCATTTGGCTGAGTTTGCCATCCTTGATAGGGACTACCATCGTATTCAATCCCAAGAACTATTCGCTTCATCGTCATCAATTTACTATTTTTTAAATAAAAATGGGCGCTAACGTCAAGTTAGCGCCCATCTGCATCTGCAAAAACGCTCAGGCCAATGCGTCTAACATCTGCTTAGCACGTTCAACCTGCTCGTTGGATCCGCCTTTAATGACCTCTTCAAGCAATTCACGCGCACCTTCCTTATCACCAATTTCTTGATAAGCCACTGCTAAATCGAGTTTAGTTGCCATCTCCGCATTATAAGGTGAAGAATCTTCAAGAGCAGCGGCATCACCTGAATCCTCAGCAGTGTTATTACCTAATTCTTGATCTAAGCTGAGCAAGTCTTGGTTATTACCAACCGAGGCCGAATCAGTTACAGCACTCGCCGAAACTGACTCATCACCCATATCAAAGTCTAGTGATCCAAGGTCAAACGACTCCTCAGCCTTGCCCAGTACATTTTCCTGCGCTTGATCCAACTCGACCGACTTTGGCATATCCAGTTCCAAACCAAACGAATCAGAAGCTATGCCTTTATCACTTTCGGATTCCAATGGTTTTGCAGCAACCTCATCCCCCCCCAAATCAAAATCAATAGATCCGAAATCGATAGTCGGGATTTGCTCTTCTTCATGCACTTTTATTTCAGAAACTGGACTTTCTGGCAGAGTCAATGGAAATGCGTCTTCAATCGATGGCACTTCTGGTGCACTGTCGGTAGAAATACCTAAATCAAAATCCAAGCCCCCATCATCAGCAAAGGACGACGATAAATCCAGATCAGATTTACTCTTATCTGCCGCGCCAAACCCATCATCCGACAATGCGTGCGCCGTATCAATGATACTAATTGAGTCAAGCATATCTTCCGACAAGGAATTATCTAGTAATGCATCTGATTCAATATCTTCCAATGGCTGCGTTGGTAAACCTAAACTACTAGCAGCATAAGCCTCGACTTGCGCAGTGGCACCAGCATACAAAGGATTATTTGGATCTAAGGAAATACCCATAGAAGCAGCTTGCGCCCAATCTTCCCCCTCGCCTCGCGTCATGCCATAAAGTTCACCAGAATAAAGTTCAAATGAACGAATATCTTTGCGTCCAAAATAAATCTCCAACAACTTCAAGCGCACTGCGTGACGATCCGGCTGAGTTCGCAATGCCTCCTTCAAGATATCTTCTGCTTGTGAATCCCTGCCGTAAGCAATATATACGTCTGCTTCTGCAACTGGATCAACTTCATTTGCATCCAGTTGGCTAGCCGAAGGCGCAAAATTGGAATTAAAGACACTGTTGTTGGTATCTACACTCTGCCCACCTGTCGATCCAAACATCGAATTTGCCTTCAAACTTGAGCCAGTCAAAATACTGTCTTCAAATTGATGGGATACTTTCTTCTTTTTCGATGCATACAAACCAATTGCACCACCTAAAGCAGCCAAGAGCCCTGCTGCAATCAAGTATTTAGTATCAAACCAACTCGTCTCCTCAACTACAGGAGGCGGCGGAGGTGGCATAGGCCGTTTCGGTTTAGAAGCAACAGCAGAAGCGCTAGCAGATTCTACTTTTGCAGATGCGGTCACTGAAGACGCCGAAGCACTGGCACTTGGCTCTACCGCAGCTGTTTTCGGTTTATCTAAGGATGCAGCACTTGCAGCAGCAGACGCAACTGATGCCGGAGCAACTACTGGCGCAGGGGCTTTAGTTTCAGGCGCAGCAGGTTTTGCTTCAACTGCTTTAGACTCGGACGCCGGTTGTTTCACCACATTTTTACTTGGTACTGCTAATAGCTTATTCAGCTCACTAACATTTTTCTCTAGCTCTTTAACTCTGGCATTTGCTTCAGATAAGGCCTTATCTTTTGCAATTTTATCTTCCTCTGTCATTCCTTTGGCTGGAGCAGCAGTATTTTTTCCGCCCGCCTGAACTTTAGACAATTTCAACTTATCTAATGATTCGTTCGTTGCAGTCGGTGTTTCTTTAACTTTGGTAGTAATTGAACCGCTCGCAGCCTGTTTTTTCTGAACAGCTCGCTCAGCAGGAACGGACAGCACCTGTCCGGCGATCTTATTTCGATAGGCATTGAAATCGGCAGAATGCGCCTGAACAACCGAACGAGCATTTGGCACAGCATTAGAACGCACCGTATCAGCATCGGGAATATTCAGAATCTGCCCTGCTTTCAAGCGATTCATGTTGTCGCCAACAAATGCTTCAGGATTCGTTCGATAAATACTCACCAGCATCTCATCTAAAGAGACACCATTCAAATTATTAGCCGCAATCTTCATCAAAGTGTCACCAGGTTTCACTTGATACTGGCGAGCACTAGCGTTTGACAAATTAGTCGACGCGACCACTGTCTGAGCGTTTTTTTTTGTTCCTAGTCTTACACCCGCAACAGGATCTTTCTGCAATAGCTCAGCCTTTGCCGGTTGCAAATTACTCACTGGCTTACTGCTGGCTATTGTAGAACCTGGATTAACTACTTGCACTGCTTGCCCACTTGTTAATTCAGCAGGGTCTAACAAAAACGTATACTCACGCAACAACTTACCATTACTCGCATTCATTTCAAGCAAGAAGTCTATCCATGGCTCATTCATTGCCTGTGTAGAAGTAACACGGATAATGTAATTACTACCACGTTGCTCGACGGCAAAACGTAACGAAAGTAAAGCCGGATTGAATTCAATATTGGCCTGGCGAAACGCCTCAATCGATGCCACCTTAGGAACCAAAGAAGCTATTTCTTCTTTATTCGGAGAGGTCAATTCAATCTCTGCACGCAGTGGCTGCCCGAGTGAAGATAAAACTGTTAACTTCCCTAGACCGGTTGCATATGCATTTGAGAAGACAAGCAATGAAGAAAAAGCCGCTGCTTTAAGCACTTTAGAGCTTAAAAAGCTCATCGGTAAGCGTTTGTAATTATGCATTTTTAGAACATTTCCTGGGAAATTTATTGAATACAATTTTGTTAACTGATTTAACAAACTTGCACTACCGAAAGACATGTTGATCCAAGATAACATTACCTAACTTGTCGCGCAAGCTTAACGTGAATTCTAGATATGGTAAATACATTAAGAGGAGAAATGATAATTTCCGCCCCAATTCGTTGTTACTGCTAGACAATTAGATGAAAAAAATACGAAATGATAAAGAAAAAGGGATGATATTTCATCCCTTTTTTGACTAATTATCGAATTTAATTAATTCAATCTTCAATTAAAATTCGTAACATTCTACGCAAAGGTTCCGCAGCTCCCCACAATAGCTGATCACCAACCGTGAACGCGGACAAATAATCACCACCCATTTGCATCTTGCGCAAACGACCAACAGGGATCGTTAAACCACCAGTCACGGCAGCAGGTGTCAGATCGCGCATCGAATCTTCACGCGTATTAGGTATTACTTTTGCCCAAGGATTGTTTTGCGCAAGCATATCGGCAATTTCATCAAGCGGCACATCTTTGGTCAACTTGATGGTTAAGGCTTGTGAGTGACAGCGCATCGCGCCGACACGTACGCACAAACCATCCACTGGGATCGCTTTAGAACCAAAGGCCTCGCCCAAACCAAGAATCTTATTGGTTTCAGCTCCCGCTTTCCACTCTTCTTTGGAAACGCCATTATGCAAATCTTTATCGATCCACGGAATCAAATTGCCAGCCAAAGGTACGCCAAATTGCTTAGTCTCATCTGCGCTGAAGTTATGCTGTTTCGCCAACACTTTACGATCTATTTCTAAAATCGCCGCAGCAGGATCATCAAGCAAAGCTTTGACCTCGGCATTGATTGAGCCGAATTGCGTCAACAGCTCACGCATGTGTTGAGCACCACCACCAGATGCTGCCTGGTAAGTCATGGATGACATCCACTCTACCAAACCATGCTGAAATAATCCACCCAAACCCATCAACATACAAGATACAGTGCAGTTACCGCCAACGTAGTTCTTCACGCCACGGTTCAGCGCAGTTTTTATCACGTCTAAATTGACAGGATCAAGGACGATGATGGCATCGTTTTCCATGCGCAATGTCGATGCCGCATCAATCCAGAAACCGTTCCAGCCAGCGGCACGTAATTTCGGGAAAACTTCAGAGGTGTAGTCACCGCCTTGGCAGGTAATAATAATGTCGCACTTTTTCAATGCATCAATATCATTTGCGTCTTTCAATGTTTTTTCATTCTTTGCCATCGTTGGCGCCGCGCCACCGGTATTCGAAGTTGAAAAAAACACAGGTTCTATTTGAGCAAAATCCCCCTCTTCTTGCATACGCTGCATGAGGACTGAGCCAACCATTCCACGCCAACCGACCAAACCAACTAGTTTCATCATCTTTCCCTAAAAATTACAGGTCTCCCTGTTTACATAAAAATTAAACCAAAGCCTTCACCACGGCATCACCCATTTCCGAGGTACCAATTTTGACACAGCCAACCTCAAAAATATCTGGCGTGCGCAGACCTTCCGTCAACACTGCCTTTACAGCAGCTTCAATACGATCCGCTTGCTCCACTTTACCGAATGAATAACGCAGCATCATAGCCGCAGACAATATCGTTGCCAAAGGATTTGCGATACCTTTTCCAGCGATATCGGGTGCAGAACCATGCGATGGCTCATAAAGGCCTTTATTGTTCGCATCGAGTGAGGCGGAAGGCAACATACCAATAGAACCTGTCAACATCGCCGCAGCATCCGACAAAATATCACCAAACATATTCCCAGTGACCATCACGTCAAATTTCTTTGGTGCGCGAACTAATTGCATCGCCGCATTATCAACATACATGTGATCCAAAGCGACGTCAGGATATTCTTTATGAACATCAATCATGATGTCTTTCCAAAATTGGAAAGTCTCTAATACATTCGCCTTATCAACACTAGTCAGACGTTTGTCGCGTTTGCGTGCTGCTTGAAATGCAACGTGAGCAATGCGGCGGATCTCGCCTTCCGCATAGCGCATCGTATCAAAACCTTCGCGTTGACCTTTGAATGGTCCATCAGGACATTCACGTACACCACGTGGCTGACCAAAATAAATGTCGCCAGTTAATTCACGAATAATCAAAATATCCAAACCAGAAACCACTTCAGGTTTCAAAGTCGAAGCGCCTGCCAACTCTGGATACAGAATCGCAGGACGCAAATTGGCAAATAAATTCAGATTTTTGCGCAGTCCCAAAATTGCTTGCTCAGGACGCAGCGGTCGATCAAGGCTATCGTACTTCCAATCACCAACGGCACCAAACAAAACAGCATCTGCATCTTGTGCTAATTTAAGCGTCGTTTCTGGCAGCGGATGTCCCGCCGCTTCATATCCAGCACCGCCTACAGGTGCGAATTCCAATTCAAAGGACTCACCCAAAACTTTTAAAACTTTAACGGCCTGATCAACGATTTCAGGACCAATACCGTCACCCGGCAAAATGGCAATTTTCATGCTGATATATAAATGAGAAAGATGTAAATGAGAACGATAGGTTTAATTAGATAACGGCAGCCAACCAAGGACGAGCCTCGATATGCCTCTTTTCAAATGCTAGAATTTTATCTGCGTGAACCAAAGTCAAACCTATATCATCCAAGCCATTAAGCAAACAGTATTTTCGAAATGCATCGACTTCAAACGGAAATCTGTCACCAGTAGTTTTCAATCCAACAGTTTGCGACTCCAAATCGACTTGCAAATGCAAGCCTTCACTATCACGAACTTGAGTAAACAGATAGTCGACTTTATCCTCGCTCAATACGATAGGCAGCAAGCCATTCTTAAAGCAATTATTGAAAAAGATGTCAGCAAAACTAGGCGCGATAACTACACGAAAACCGAACTGATCTAATGCCCAAGGTGCATGTTCGCGTGAAGAGCCACAGCCAAAATTTTTGCGCGTCAACAAAATTGACGCCCCTTGATAACGTGCTTGATTTAATACAAAGTCAGGATTCAATGACCTCAAACTATTATCCATCCCTGGTTCGCCATGATCAAGATAGCGCCATTCATCAAATAAATTCGGCCCAAAACCTGTACGTTGAATCGACTTTAAAAATTGTTTAGGGATGATGGCATCCGTATCAACATTGGCGCGATCCAGAGGTGCAACCAAACCATCCAACAAAGTAAACTTTTCCATGATTATTTCTTTCCAGCGTTTTCCACAACTTCGCCCGCTTTTTTCACATCTTTCCCTATACCCTGGATCGTGTTGCAGCCTACTAAACCCAATGAAATCATCGCCAGCGCAACCAGAGCAGTTATTTTTTTCATTGTTTCGTCCTTTTTTGTGAGTTAAGCAAAATTGCGCACATCAACAAAGTGCCCTGCTATACCAGCAGCTGCGGCCATTTCTGGGGAGACCAAATGGGTACGCCCCCCCTGCCCTTGGCGTCCTTCAAAATTACGATTTGAGGTTGAGGCACAGCGCTCACCCGGGTCCAAGCGGTCCGCGTTCATCGCTAAACACATAGAGCAACCTGGCTCACGCCATTCGAATCCGGCGGCCGTAAAAATTTTATCCAAACCTTCTTGTTCCGCTTGTCTTTTCACCAGACCAGAACCCGGCACGACCATTGCTAACTTAACATTTGCAGCACGGGATTTTCCAGCAACGACCTTGGCTGCGGCCCGCAAATCTTCAATTCGTGAATTGGTACAAGAGCCAATAAAAACTTTATCAATTTGAATCGAACTGATAGCCATATTCGGTTGCAAGCCCATGTACACAAGGGCTTTTTCAATCGCGTCGCGCTTGACGGCATCGACTTCATTCTTAGGATCTGGCGTTTGTCCATCGATTGCGACCACCATTTCTGGTGAGGTTCCCCAAGTGACCTGTGGCTGAATATCTGCGGCATTCAAGGTAACAACAGTATCAAACTGCGCGCCTTCGTCCGACCGCAAAGTTTTCCAATATGTGACGGCATTTTCCCAATCGTTAGCGACGGGGCTAAAAGGACGCCCTTTCACATAGTCTATCGTCGTTTGATCAACTGCAATCATGCCAGCTCTGGCACCTGCCTCAATCGCCATATTACAGACCGTCATCCGACCTTCCATAGACAGGCGTTCGATGGCTGCACCGGCAAACTCAATCGCATAACCTGTGCCACCGGCTGTACCTATCTTTCCAATAATCGCCAAAACGATATCTTTCGCAGTAATGCCGTGCGGTGTATCGCCATCAACTCTGATCAGCATTGATTTTGATTTTTTCGCCAGCAAGGTCTGCGTAGCGAGCACGTGCTCTACTTCCGAAGTGCCTATACCGTGCGCTAAACAAGCGAAAGCGCCATGTGTTGAAGTATGTGAATCGCCGCAAACGACCGTCATTCCTGGCAAAGTTGCACCTTGCTCTGGCCCAATCACGTGAACAATCCCCTGACGCAGATCGTTCATCGCAAAATAAGTTAAACCATATTGTTTAGCATTGGCATCAAGTGTTTCAACTTGCAAACGAGAAACAGGATCGGCGATACCATCCTGTCGGTTTGTAGTAGGGACATTGTGATCGGCAACGACCAGATTGGCAGAAATGCGCCACGGTTGGCGACCAGCTAGTTTAAGCCCGTCAAATGCCTGAGGGCTGGTGACTTCATGTAAAAGATGGCGATCTATATACAAAATCGCAGTACCATCGTCTTCTGTATGAACTACGTGAGATTCCCAAAGTTTGTCGTAAAGCGTTTTGGCCATAATTGTTGCCTGAAATTAAAAGAATTCATAAAGCTAAAAATCAGCTTTTGATTATGCCACAATTGTGCATTGCAAAACTGCACAATTCGGTTTTTTTAAGCTCAAATCAACCAAACAATATTCCAATATTTTACGAAAATCGAAATTTTTACTTGAAAAATCGCGTTAAGCAAACAAACAACCAACTTTTATTTTGAGGCAAATTGAAAGAAACTCATCTTTATCATAAATGACTTTGAAAAATTTCTCTCACTTAGATTTGAACGCCTGCCGCCCTATACAACTTCAGCGTTTAGTAAAACATCAGACTGTAGTTGGCGACAAAACAACATCACCACATTGCGCTCTATGGCGCAGGGCATGATCCATAAGCACCAATGCCAACATGGCCTCCGCAATCGGTGTCGCGCGAATACCTACGCAGGGATCGTGGCGTCCAAAAGTTTCTACCAAGACTGGATTTCCCTGCTTATCAATTGAACGCTTCGGTGTGCGAATAGAGGACGTTGGTTTAATCGCCATCGATACGCGAATATCCTGTCCGGTAGAGATTCCGCCTAAAATACCGCCGGCGTTATTACTCATAAAACCAGCTTCGGTCAATTCATCACCGTGCTCAGATCCTCGTTGTGCAATGCAGCCAAAGCCGGCACCAATTTCAACCCCCTTGACCGCATTGATACCCATCATGGCATAGGCAATTTCTGCATCCAGCTTATCGTAGATCGGCTCGCCCAGACCTACAGGCACGTTGCTTGCGCCCACATCAATACGAGCGCCAATAGAATCGCCATCTTTACGCAAACCATCCATGTAAGTTTCAAGGTCCGCGATCAATTGCGGATCATTCGTGGGCGCAAAAAATGGATTTTGAGTCGTGTAGTCCCAAGAGGAAAAAGGAATTGAGATATCACCCAATTGTGTCATCCCGCCATAAAATTTCGTACCATATTGCTGCAGTAACCATTTTTTTGCAATCGCGCCAGCACCTACGACAGGCGCTGTTAAACGCGCTGAAGATCGACCACCACCGCGTGGATCTCGTATTCCATATTTATTCCAATAAGTATAATCGGCATGACCTGGCCTAAATGTCTCAACAATATTGCCATAGTCCTTACTACGCTGATCCTCGTTACGTATCAAAAGTGCAATCGGCGTGCCAGTTGTCTTCCCCTCATACACACCGGATAATATCTCGACTGTATCCGCCTCTTTCCGTTGCGTCACGTGACGGGATGTGCCAGGCTTACGACGATCCAATTCTGGCTGGATATCCTCCACCGTTAATTCCATTCCGGGTGGACATCCATCTATCACACATCCAATTGCTGGGCCATGCGACTCGCCAAATGTCGTCACTGTAAACAAAGTTCCTAAAGTATTGCCTGACATATTTTTAGTTTTCAAAGTGGAAAAAGCAAAAGCATTTTATCAGTCTTGCCGTGATTGTTCATAAAATCGAAATCGTCGAAAGTCTGGCACTCAAACAAAAAACGATTTAAAACCAATTATTTGCACCAAACCAACAGTTTATTTATACCATCTTGTTTTATACTGCCGTAAGACGCATCATAAAATCCTGACAAAATTGTTGCGCTCGCTTACGATAAATAATAAGGCCTCCACTGGAGCATGAACCTAGATGAGTGAATTGAATCATCATAACGACGATGCGCTAGTTTTTTTGGATGAATTAAATCCAGAACATTTGCCTAACATCGATCTAAAAAAACCAAGTTGGCGCATTATGATCATTGACGATGATCCCGATGTCCATTCAGCGACTATGTTCGCCTTAGGTAATTTAGAAATACAAAATCGATCGTTAAGCTTCTTGCATGCGTATTCTGCCAGTGAGGCGCGAGACATTCTGTCAAGCGAATCAGACATCGCGGTAATCTTACTTGATGTCGTCATGGAGGAAGAAGATGCCGGTCTAAATCTCGTTAACTACGTAAGAAAAAACTTGGGTTTGAATGATGTTCGGATTATTCTCCGGACTGGACAACCAGGCTACGCACCAGAAATAGATGCCATTCGAGACTATGACATCAATGATTACAAAACCAAGTCAGAATTAACTCGAACCAAGCTTTACACCACAGTCACGTCAGCTATCCGATCCTATGAACAAATTTGTTCGATAATAGCTAGCCAACGTGGATTAGAACTTATAGTTAATGCTAGTACCGAGTTAATGTCACTGAAAGGATTGCAAAATTTTTCCACTGGCGTCTTACATCAAATTTCCAAACTACTTGGTAAGAACATCGAGGGTTTTGTCTGTAGTCCACTCGACGACGCTCAAAACGCCGAATCTAGCGCAACTTTATTAGCGATCGCTACAAGCAACTCATTTAGCAATCTTAATGGGCTAATGCTAGATAAATTAGAGAATAATCATATCCAACAACAGCTGGAAAAATCGGTCACTTCACGCCAGAGCATATTTGGCGATTCAGACAGCGTATTACGCTTCGAAAATGTAGCCCAAAAAGATATTTATGTCTTTCTACAAACAGGCGTTAGCGAAATGGATAAACGTCTTATCGATGTGTTTTGTAGCAATATATCGGTTGGCCTCAACAATGTTATGTTGACGTCCCGCCTACATAAATACGCTTACTTCGACCCCTTGACCGGCTTAGCAAATCGCCTTAAATTGTTACAGACCTTAAGCGAGGCACTACAATCAGGCAACGAAAAAGGCATAGTTTTATCCTTAGTCGATATCGATCACTTTGCCGAAACTAATGATGCTCTCGGCCATCAATTCGGCGATATGTTGCTTTGCGCCGTTGCGAAAAGGCTCTTAAGTCATTTTGGCACTTCGTGTCATTTAGCTCGGGTTGGCGGCGATACCTTTGCCTTACTTGGTAGTGAAAGTTTGGTATCGCCAGAGAATATCTCCAAAGTTTTCCACTTACCATTCGACGTTGATAATCAAGACGTACAATTATCCGCAACAATAGGCTTGGTACGTCTAGAAAATTATGCAGGTGGAAGCGCTGACGCACTGAAAGACACCAATATTGCATTGAAGCGTGCAAAGGCTCACCAGCGTGCCTCATATAGCTATTTTACGGTTGATATGGGAGTAGAAATCCGAGAGCGCGTACGAATGATGCACGCATTGCGCGCTGCTTTTGAGAATGAGCGCCTGTTCGTCGTATACCAACCCCAGATCGATATGCGTACGAAATCTGCAGTTGGTGCAGAAGCGCTGCTACGATGGAAAACCGAAGATGGCACATTTGTCCCCCCTGATCAGTTCATTCCAATTGCTGAATACTCTGGCTTGATCGTTGATATTGGCGAATGGGTGATGCGTAGCGCCTGTTTCGAACTCAAGCAACTACATGATCTCGGCTATATTGAATTAAAAATGGCAGTTAACGTCTCGCAAGCGCAATTTTCACATCCATTGTTTTTACAAAGTTTGGAGCGTGCACTAAGTGAGAGCCGAGCACCTGCGAATTGCGTCGAACTGGAAATTACTGAATCAATGGCAATGACTGATCCTGAGTTGTTAATTAAAACGCTACTTCACATCAAGCAATTGGGAGTACAAGTTTCAATCGATGACTTCGGCACTGGGTTCTCTTCTCTAAGCCACCTACAAAAACTTAATGTAGACAAACTAAAAATTGATCGTGCCTTTGTGAACGAAATCAATGAGACCTCCGATGAGGGTAGCATTGCAAAAATGATCGTTCAGTTAAGTAAAAGCCTGAATATTAAGGTAATCGCTGAAGGAGTAGAAACTGAGCGCCAAGCACAAACACTAATGTCTTTCGGCTGCCATCTCGCGCAGGGCTATTTATATGCACGTCCACTCACCAAAGATGATTTACGTAGCTGGCTGGCAAAGAGCGTAAATTAACCTTTGCTTTCATCTTGCATAAGTCGGTTGGCGGTTAAACTGCAGCCAACCGATTTAGCTAAAAGAAACCTCTGATCACATTCGTAAAAGAGATTAGTTTCAACTTGCAAAAAACTATCTGGCTCATGTGTTACACAACTAACACAAAAAAGTATCGCCAAATATCAGCCTATGCCCGAGTTTTCGCGGATCGTCGCATTTCCCTCATATCAATGCCCCTATTAAGATACAGTCACAACATCAGATAATCGGCGTTACGAAATCGCCCTCCCAGGTTATTCGACGATTTATTTCTCGATGGCACAACCAAGCAAAAGAATTTTTATGAGCAAATTTACTATTGACCCACAAACTATTGAAACCGGTAAAGTTATTCTGACGAATACTTTAATTTGGCTCAGTAGAGCTTTCGACAAAACCGCCACTTGGGTTAGCAAACTATCGTGGTGGAAATTTTTCTTATTCGCCATTTTATTGCTGGCATCGGCTGACATAATTCAAAATACCTTCTTTTCAACAGAGGAAACTAAACAAGCGAAAAAAGTTAGGAATGTTCCTAAGAAAACCGTTATTACACCTGACAGCAGTAACGCAAACGATGACCCCAAGATCGAGATTGATAACACTGGCATTCGCATCAAAGCGCCAGAAAAAATGGCCAGCAATAAGCGTATCGATATCGATGGTAGCGGTTGGAAAACAGTCGATGAAAATCAAGAAAAATTAAGCGACAAGATCGAATCAACTGTAGCAAGTTTACCTAGTAACAATAAGCAAAGCGACATACCTGGAATCACTTTTGGTAAAGATGATGTTCACATCAAGCTACCCAAAGAATTAGCCAGAGAGATCCGTGCTGAAATGGATCGAGCCAAGGCTAACGCTGCAGCGGAGGCAAGTGACGTCGAAAAAACGAAATCCTCACGTTGGTTCCAGAACTTTGTCCTATTGTTAGTCTTTGGCCTATTTGGGATGAAGGCACTACTAGGCGGAAAAGTACGCGCTGAAGAAAAAGCGAAAGAAGCCAACGCCAGTGCCGAACGCGAAGCTTTATTACGGCAAGTTAGCGAAGCCCAAATGCAAATGATGCAAGCACAAGTTGAACCACACTTTCTTTTTAATACCTTGGCATCAGTCGAGTATTTAATTGAAACGGATCCACCACGCGCAGCAAAAATGCAAAGAAGCCTGATAGCATATTTGCGCGCAGTGTTACCACAAATGCGCGAAAATGCTGCCAAGACCAATCTAGGTCGAGAAGCGGATATGGTCAAAGCATATTTGGAATTGTTAAAGATGCGCATGGAAGAGCGATTAACTATCGATTTCATCATGCCTGACAGCTTGCGCAATGCATCGTTCCCACCAATGATGCTGCAATCTTTGGTTGAAAATGCGATCAAACATGGACTGGAAGTTAAAACTGAAGGTGGCACGCTGCAATTCCGTGCTGAAGTTTTACAGAACCGGTTAGCGGTCACAGTACGCGACGATGGCCTAGGTTTTGGCGCGGTAGCCAGCAATGGAACTGGACTTGGCTTACAAAATATTCGTGAACGTTTGAAACTAATTTACAAAGATAAAGCACAAATTATAATTTCGCCTAACCAACCAAGTGGCGTCTGCGTTACCATAGAGATCCCTTACGAGATTGCGAAATGATAGTGAAGTCGATTGCCAATACAATTCGCTAAGTACCCTTAACCCCACTTCATAAGACGAGAAGAGAATAATGCCAACAGCAATTATCGCCGATGATGAAAGACTTATGCGCGACCAACTACGCTCGCGTCTGGAACAGGTATGGCCAGAACTTGAAATTTTGGCGGAAGCAAAAAATGGTGAGGAAGCCATTCAATTGGTTGATTTGCATAAACCAGATTTGGCCTTCCTCGACATCCGCATGCCTGCTAAAACTGGATTAGAAGCCGCCAAAGAAATTGGCACGAAAGCACATATCGTTTTCATCACCGCATACGATCAATACGCGGTTGAAGCATTCGACCAGGGCGCTGTTGACTATGTCTTAAAGCCGGCCGATACAGAACGTCTCAGCAAGACGGTAGAACGCTTGAAAGCTCGTTTGACTACTGCCACAGAACCTAATGACATGAGCAATATGCTTGCCCAGTTGGCTAAGCAGTTAGGCATAGCACCAAAAGCAAATTACCTGCAATGGATACAAGCGTCTATCGGCCAAGAGTTACGTCTGATTCCAGTCGAGGACATTTTGTTTTTTCAATCGGATGAGAAATATACTCGCGTGCAAACGGCGACCTACGAGGCATTAATCCGGAAACCAGTACGCGATCTGGCAGAAGAACTCGATCCGCAACTCTTTTGGCAAATTCATCGTTCCACCTTAGTCAATTCCAAAGCCATCTCTGGTGTGGTACGAGACATGCGTGGACGTCATTTAGTGCAAATCAAAGGATTAACAGAAAAACTTGAGGTGAGTCGCAGTTTCGTACATCTGTTTAAACAAATGTGACGAGCCAAAGCACCAACTGAACCATCTCAAAATGTGAATGTAAATCCTTGATATCAAGCCATATTGATCTGCAGCGTGAACTCTCTTAGCTCACCCGTCTCATCCACGTTTGCGGACAGTGGCAAAACTATAGGTCTCAAAAAAAAGCTGGAAAACTCCAGCTTTTTTGCTATGTCACCGAGGATGAACAATTAAATTATTTTTGTCCCAATCCACCACGCTATCGCAGCCACAAATGCAGATGCAGGAATTGTCAAAATCCATGCCCAGACAATGTTTCCAGCAACACCCCAACGCACTGCAGACATTTTTTGAGAAGAACCAACACCAACAATGGCACCTGTGATCGTGTGTGTGGTTGACACAGGAATTCCAGAAATATTAGCGAACAAAAGTGTTAATGCGCCGGCACTCTCAGCACAAAATCCGCCAACAGGTTTCAATTTTGTGATTTTCTGGCCCATGGTTTTAACGATGCGCCACCCACCAAATAGAGTTCCCAAGCCAATTGCTGCATAGCATGAGTAAACCACCCACATTGGCGGCAATGGATCAGCAGGATCTGAGTATTTTGCGGCAATCAATAACATCCAAATAATCGCCATCGTCTTTTGAGCATCGTTACCACCATGACCTAGACTAAATGCAGAGGCGGACACTAATTGCAAACGGCGGAACCATTTATCAATCTTAATTGGTGTTGATTTTACAAATAACCAAGAAACCAGCAACATCATTAATGCGCCCAAGAAAAACCCAAGTAGAGGTGACAGTACAATAAACAAAAGAATTTTATACAGACCCGTGCCAATTAATGCGCCAGTTCCATCTTTTGCAACCGCTGCACCGATCAGACCACCGATCAGCGCATGAGACGATGATGATGGAATGCCGAAGTACCAGGTAACTAGGTTCCAGAAAATAGCACCAACCAGTGCACCAAAAATGACGTATTGATCAATAATCGTTGGGTCAATTGTTCCCTTCCCTATGGTTTTGGCGACGGAAAGATTGAATACAAAAAACGCCAGTACGTTAAATAAAGCAGCCATCGCAACCGCCTGCCCTGGTTTTAACACGCCAGTGGAAACCACGGTCGCAATAGCATTTGCGGCATCGTGAAAACCGTTCATAAAATCAAACAATAGTGCTAGAACCACCAATAGAATGATGACGTATAAACTTATATGCATAGTAAATTCTCTCGTGAGCTCACGTTATCAACGGAGTGCATAAACACTCCCGAAAAAGCATTTTGTTGAAACTAAGCATTCTCAACAATAATGCCTTCAATGATGTTTGCCACGTCCTCGCAACGATCAGTCACGGTTTCAAGAATTTCATAAATCGCTTTGAGCTTAATTAAATTGCGGACATCCGGCTCATCACGGAATAATTTTGACATTGCAGCACGCATGACGTGATCTGCATCTGATTCCAAACGATCAATCTCTTCACAAATAGTCAAAATCTGACGGGAATTGTCCATATTATGCAGAAGCGCAACAGCTTCTTTCACCTTTAAAGCGCATGCTAAGCACAACTCAGCTAAGCGTTTTGCTTCTGGTGTAATTTCACGAATATCGTACAAAGAAATTGTTTGGGCGGCATCTTCGAGCAAGTCAAGGATGTCATCCATTTTAGTAATCAGTTTATGGATATCATCGCGATCAATTGGCGTAATGAAAGTTTTATGCAGTAGTTCAATCGCCGCGTAGGTCACAGCATCAGCCTGCTTTTCAATACCTTCTATCGCGTGTACACGAATCTCCAAGTCGTCGAAATTAGTCATCAACGCGACCATTTCTTTAGAGCCTTTCACACACAATTCAGCGTGCTGATTAAAAAACTCAAAAAATTTACCCTCAGTGGGCATCAATCGTCCAAACATCTTTATTCCCTAGAATAGAAAATTTTTATATTAAGTCCCTGCTATCTAAACTTCTATTGCAAGGATCATCTGACTTAGTGGTACTACAAAAACTAAAAATGAAGCTAAAACAAATTCAAACCACAAAAAAACTACTCGCTATCGCCATAGATCGACAAGGAGCCGGTGTAATTATCAAACTTGGTATATTCCCCAAGAAAGGTCAAACGAACGCTACCGATCGGGCCGTTACGCTGCTTACCAATAATAATTTCCGCTGTCCCTTTATCTGGAGAGTCCGGGTTATAAACTTGATCACGATAAATGAACAAAATTACGTCTGCATCTTGCTCAATCGCACCTGATTCGCGCAAATCTGACATAACAGGCCGTTTGTTCGGGCGCTGCTCCAATGAGCGGTTTAACTGCGACAACGCAATAACCGGGCATTGCAATTCTTTCGCCAAGCCTTTCAAACTACGAGAGATCTCAGAAATCTCAGTTGCACGATTCTCGCCACCAGAATTACCTGACATCAGCTGCAAGTAATCGATAATGATTAAGCCAAGTTTGCCGCACTGACGCGACAAGCGACGAGAACGGGCACGCAACTCGATGGAACTTAAAGCAGGCGTTTCATCAATGTAAAATTGCGCTTCATTCATTTTTTGAATCGCATGTGTCAAGCGTGGCCAATCCTCATCGATCAAACGCCCAGTTCGCAAACGATGCTGATCCAACTTACCTACCGAACCTAACATACGCATTGCTAACTGTGTCCCGCCCATCTCCATCGAGAACACAGCAACAGGAAGTCCGCTATCAATCGCGACGTTCTCGCCAATATTAATTGAGAAGGCCGTCTTGCCCATGGATGGTCGACCCGCGACAATAATCAAATCGCCAGGCTGCAGGCCCGAGGTCATACGGTCTAGATCGACAAAGCCAGTTGGGACACCCGTAATGTCGCTGGTATGGTCTCGGTTATACAGTTCATCAATACGTTCAACCACCTGGGTTAACAAAGGCTGAATTGCATGAAAACCCTGAGCACCACGTGCTCCCTCTTCAGCGATCGCAAAGATTTTGGATTCAGCTTCATCCAACATTTGCTTAACTTCTTTGCCTTGCGGATTAAATGCTTGACCGGAAATTTCATCTGCCACAGTTATCAACTTACGCAGGACACCGCGGTCACGGACAATTTCAGCGTAACGGCGAATATTCGCTGCTGAGGGCGTATTTTGCGCCAGTGCATTCAAATAAGTCAGACCGCCAACGTCATCCGCTTTACCGGCTGCACTTAAGGCATCAAAAACTGTAATGACATCGGCTGGACGGGAAGAGTTAACCAGCTTAACGATGAATTGAAAAATAATGCGATGATCGTAGCGGTAAAAATCATCTTCACGAATAAAATCAGCAATCCTATCCCATGCAGCATTATCGAGCAGCAAACCACCCAAAACTGACTGTTCAGCTTCGATGGAGTGTGGAGGTACACGGATTGAGTCTAACTGAGGATCTGAAGGCGGTTTCATGGTGCGCATTATACCTTTTTATTACTACTCAAAAACAGAAGAAACATCTCAAATAACAAGCTTAAAATCAAAAATAGGTCGAGCAAATAGTAGATACACAAATTATTTTACAATTTCAATATCTCTATTTTTATGCCAAATAATTGGGACACCTTAGTATTTAACGTTCACTAAAAAAGGCATAAAAAAAGCCGGGAAAACCCGGCTTTTCTGTACTCTAGAAAGAACTAAAGCTTAAGCGTGCTCGCCCAGAACAGCAACGATTACGTCAACCACAACGTCTGTGTGCAATGCCACAGAAACGGAATGATCGCCAGTTGTTTTCAAAGGACCGGATGGCAAGCGAACTTGCGCCTTTTCAACTGCGAAACCTTGTTTAGCCAATGCTTCAGCGATATCGAAGTTGGTTACTGAACCAAACAAACGACCATCTACACCTGCTTTTTGAGAAATTTGAACTGTCAATCCGTTCAATTTTTCGCCTTGAGCTTGAGCTTCAGCTAATTTAGCGGCTGCTGCTTTTTCCAACTCAGCGCGTTTCGCTTCAAATTCAGCGATCGCAGCTGCAGTTGCACGACGAGCGATACGTTGTGGAATCAAGAAGTTACGAGCGTAACCATCTTTAACACGAACTACATCACCCAGATTGCCGAGATTAACGACTTTATCCATCAAAATAACTTGCATGTTTTTCTCCTAATTTCCGTCGTCAATTACGCTGTGTGCAAATCAGTGTAAGGCAACAACGCGAGATAGCGTGCGCGCTTAACTGCTGTGTCAACTTGACGTTGATACAAAGCTTTAGTACCTGTCAAACGTGCAGGCATAATTTTGCCGTTTTCTTGGATGAAATCTTTTAAAGTATCAATGTCTTTGTAGTCAACTGCTGCTACATGACCCGCTGAGAAGCGGCAGAATTTTTTACGTTTGAACAAAGGATTTTGTTGCTGACGCTTTTGTTTTAATTTGCTCTTATCAAATTTTTTACCGAATGCCATTTTAGGCTCCTAATCTAGTAAATTTGTTTCGTTTTCCGATTTCTGAAATTCAGTAACGTGAAAAACGAGACTTTTGCTGTTGCGGTTTTTGCGCGCCAAGAAACCAGTAAAAATCATCAAAGCCCCCAATTCAATCTCCAGGAATTGTTTAGAAATTTCACCAGCAGCAATTGCTGGAATTTCGAACTCAACCTGGCGCGGAGCACTTGCTTGCTCTTGCTTAGAATCGTGCTTCAATGTAGCTGTGCCGATGGGTATTCCCGCTGGGGTATAACGCAACACCGATTTCTCTACAACTGTGGCTACGACTTTAAGTTGATTCACAAGTATGATTTATGATTTCTTACGCGCACTTAGTCAAAATAATTAAGCTGCTGGAGCTTCAACACGTTGAGCCTTAGCAGAGTCTTCTTTCTGCACAGACTTCATCATTGGAGAAGGAGCTGTTTCTGCTTTTTTCAATTTAACTGTGAGGTGGCGCAATACGGCATCATTAAATTTGAATGCTGTTTCCAACTCAAGCAAAGTTTCAGCGTCGCACTCAATGTTCATGCAAACATAGTGAGCTTTAGCCAATTTTTGAATCATGTAAGCCAATTGACGGCGGCCCCAATCTTCAACACGGTGCACTTGGCCGCCACGTGTAGTTACACTAGCTTTGTAACGTTCGATCATTGCAGGAACTTGCTCGCTCTGATCGGGATGTACGATAAATACGATTTCATAATGACGCATAATTTCTCCTTGTGGACAAAAATAAAGCCTGCCTCGGCGTCAAGACGAGTGCAGGAAGAGGACAGCCCGCGATGATAACTTATTTTCCCATCACAATCAAGCGGTTAGATTACATGTAATGGTTAATTAGAAATTACACTCATACTTCGCGAAGCGAAAAACGTTTATTTGATGGCGATTAACCTGTTAAGTGCAAAAAAAACACAAAATAACTTGCATTCAGTCATTTACTGTATAAAAATACAGTCTGCTTATATATACAGCCTCTACAAATTCAATAAAAGATTCAATTAAGATCCTAACGGGACTACTATGCTCAAGCTCACCGCTCGCCAAGAACAAATTCTTAACCTTATAAAAGATGCTATTCAAAATACGGGATTTCCTCCAACACGAGCCGAAATCGCTAACGAATTAGGCTTTCGCTCCACCAACGCTGCAGAAGAGCACTTACAAGCCTTGGCTCGCAAAGGTGTTATTGAAATTGCAGCAGGCACTTCCCGCGGCATTCGATTGCTGGAGTCTGCACTATCGAACTCAATGCCAAATATGCAAATGGCATTACCACATCCAGCACTGATGCAATTGAGCTTGCCTTTAGTCGGACGTGTCGCGGCAGGATCACCTATTTTGGCGACCGAACATGTTGAAGCAACTTACCAAGTTGATTCATCGTTATTTTCTGCAAAGCCAGACTTCTTACTCAGAGTACGTGGTTTATCAATGCGCGACATAGGAATCATGGATGGTGATTTACTCGCAGTCAAAAAAACAGACAGTGCTCGTAATGGACAAATTGTCGTGGCGCGAATAGGCGAAGAAGTTACTGTGAAACGGTATATGAAAACATCAAATGGCGTTGAGCTACTACCGGAGAATTCGGATTTCTCACCCATTATTATTGATGAGAATGTACCCGACTTTGCGCTAGAAGGTCTCGCAGTTGGCTTGATGCGTAGCTGGTAAGTAGATAGGGAGAGTCACATGCTCGAATCAAACAGCCAAAGCGATTAAAAATTCTCGCGACAAATATATCAACTATAACTAGTTAGATTATAAAAAAATGCCCGACAAAATCATCGGGCATTTTTCTATTTAACGACAAAGAAAAGTTCTGAGTACAGATTAGTGCTTAATCGTAGAAGTATCTGCGCTTGCATCAGTTTTTGCGACTGCGGGGACTGCCATTTCCTCTTCCGTTAGGGGCACTGGCTGGCGCTCCAAAGCAATTTCCAAGACTTTATCAATCCAGCGCACTGGAATGATTTCCAACTTGTTTTTTACATTATCAGGAATCTCCGTCAGATCTTTCGCATTTTCTTCAGGAATCAACACTGTCTTAATGCCACCACGATGTGCTGCCAATAATTTCTCTTTCAAACCGCCAATTGGCAGAACTTCGCCACGAAGAGTAATCTCACCTGTCATCGCCACATCAGCACGCACCGGAATACCTGTAAAAATCGAGACCATTGCCGTGGTCATCGCGATACCTGCGGATGGACCATCTTTCGGCGTCGCGCCTTCTGGTACATGAATATGCACATCGGTCTTCTCAAAAACGTCAGCCTTGATACCTAATCTAGCAGCACGACTACGAACAACCGTACGCGCAGCTTCGATCGATTCTTTCATGACATCACCAAGCGTACCGGTACGAATCGTCGCGCCTTTACCAGGCATAGAGACCGCCTCGATGGTCAATAGATCACCACCAACCTCGGTCCATGCTAAACCAACGACTTGCCCCACTTGATTCTCTTTGGTCGCTACGCCAAAATCGTAGCGGCGCACACCTAAGAATTTATCCAAATTTTTTGAAGTGATAGTGGCTTTCTTCTCTGTCTTCTTGAGCAACAACATTTTTACCACCTTACGGCAAATCTTAGAGATTTCACGCTCCAATGAACGCACACCGGCTTCACGCGTGTAGTAACGAATGATGTCGCGAATAGCTGATTCAGAAACTGAAATTTCCTCTTCCTTCAAACCGTTATTCTTGACTTGCTTGGGCAACAAATAACGTATTGCGATACTAGCTTTTTCATCTTCGGTATAACCCGACAAACGAATCACTTCCATCCGATCCAGCAATGCTGCTGGAATGTTATAAGAGTTCGATGTCGCTACAAACATCACATCGGACAAATCAAAATCCACCTCAATGTAATGATCTGAGAAAGTATGATTTTGTTCGGGATCCAAAACTTCCAATAAAGCTGATGATGGGTCTCCACGGAAATCCGCCCCCATCTTATCGACTTCATCAAGCAAGAATAAAGGATTACGTACACCCGCTTTTGAAAGACTCTGCAAAATCTTACCCGGCATAGAACCAATATAGGTACGGCGATGACCACGAATCTCAGCCTCATCACGCACACCACCCAAGGCCATACGAACAAACTTACGGTTCGTCGCACGTGCAATGGATTGTCCAAGTGAAGTCTTACCGACACCAGGAGGCCCAACCAAACACAAAATTGGAGCCTTCAATTTATCTACACGCTGTTGAACAGCGAGATACTCCAAAATACGCTCTTTAACTTTATCCAAACCGTAATGATCATCGCTCAATACTTTTTCAGCATTGCTCAAATCATTATTTACTTTGGATTTTTTCTTCCAAGGCAAATTAACGATGGTATCAATGTAATTACGCACCACGGTTGCCTCGGCGGACATAGGCGACATCATTTTAAGTTTCTTCAACTCATTCATGGCCTTATCGCGCGCTTCTTTTGGCATCTTTGCCGCAGTTATTTTTTTCTCTAGCTCATCAATGTCTGCGCCCTCTTCTCCCTCGCCGAGTTCTTTCTGAATCGCTTTGACCTGCTCATTCAAATAGTATTCGCGTTGAGATTTTTCCATCTGACGCTTTACACGTCCGCGGATACGTTTCTCGACCTGGAGGATATCCAATTCACCCTCTAGCTGACCAAGCAAATGCTCCAACCGCTTAGCCACGCTAAATATTTCCAAAATAACTTGCTTCTGCTCCAACTTCAAAGGCAGATGTGCGGCAATGGTATCGGCCAGGCGACCAGCATCATCAATACCGGACAAGGAAGCCAAAATTTCTGGTGGAATCTTTTTGTTTAGTTTTACATATTGATCAAATTGCTGAACAATCGCGCGGCGCATTGCTTCGACTTCGGAATCATCTCCCTCATCTAATGCAACTGGCGTCAGATCAGCAATAAAATGGGATTCAGAATCAGTAATATTGTGAATGCGCGCACGTTGTGTACCTTCAACCAGCACTTTGACCGTGCCATCTGGCAATTTCAACATTTGTAGAATATTCGCGATACAGCCAATTTCATAAATATCTTCGGCCGAAGGCTCATCTTTTGCAGCGGCTTTTTGTGCCGCCAACATAATGCTCTTACCCTGCTCCATCGCAGCTTCCAGAGCCTTGATCGATTTTGGACGACCAACAAACAATGGGATCACCATGTGAGGGAATACCACGACATCGCGCAAGGGCAATAAGGGTAATTCTGTACGTTCAGTAATTGTGGGAGTTGTCATGGCGCACCTTTTAAAAAATTACATTAACTAGATTGGCGCACTAGGCTAAAACTCAAGCCCGTCATCCGAAAAAAACAATAAAAAAAGCCACACAGAGAAGTCTCCGGGTAGCTTTTCGATTGAAGCTAACTAATTTTATTGTTTCAGTAAATTGTACTGCTTATTTTTGCGAACCACAGACAAAAAACAATGATTCACAAAAAGATTGCGGAAATTTCCAATAAAAGACTCAATTACAACTCAAGTCCAGATATCAAAAAATACTACGCACCTGCAACTTTAGGCTGCTCATTGTAAATTAACAATGGTTTTGCAGCATTATTAATGGTGTTTTCATCAATAACAACCTTAGCGACATTTTTTTCGCTCGGCAGCTCAAACATAATGTCCAGCAATGCATGCTCAAGAATAGAACGCAAACCACGCGCCCCAGTCTTACGGGCAATCGCTTTTTTCGCAATTGCCTGCAACGCCGAAGGTCGAATCTCCAGCTCACAACCTTCCATCTCTAGCAATTTTGCATACTGTTTGATTAAAGCATTTTTTGGTTCAACCAAAATTTGAATCAAAGCAGTCTCATCCAATTCCATCAGGGTCGCAATTACTGGCAGACGACCAACCAATTCAGGAATAATCCCAAATTTAATCAAGTCCTGTGGCTCAGCATCAAGAATAACTTGGCTTGCACTTTTTTGACTTTCGCTCTTCACACTAGCCGCAAAACCAATGCCACTCTTCTCAGAGCGATCAGAAATAATCTTCGCCAAGCCATCGAATGCGCCACCGCAAATAAACATTATATTGGTGGTATCGATTTGAATAAAATCTTGATTAGGATGCTTACGACCGCCTTGTGGCGGCACAGATGCCATCGTACCTTCAATCAATTTCAACAAGGCTTGCTGCACGCCTTCGCCCGATACATCGCGGGTAATGGAAGGGTTTTCCGCTTTACGAGAAATTTTGTCAATTTCATCGATATAGACGATGCCTTTTTGCGCGCGCTCAACTTCATAATTACAATTTTGCAGCAACTTTTGAATGATGTTTTCTACGTCTTCGCCAACGTAACCAGCTTCGGTCAGAGTAGTTGCATCTGCAATCACGAACGGCACATTCAACATGCGCGCGAGCGTTTGCGCCAACAAGGTCTTACCGGAACCAGTCGGGCCAACTAGCAAAATGTTACTTTTAGCCAGCTCAACATCGTCTTTCTTACCCAGATGTTTAAGGCGTTTATAGTGATTGTAAACAGCAACCGCCAAGATACGTTTTGCTTTTTCCTGACCTATCACATATTGATCCAGCAACTCAGTGATTTCAACCGGGGTTGGCAAATCGCTTTTTGCGGAGCTAATCGGTTCCAGCGCATTGATTTCATCACGAATAATATCGTTACACAAATCAATACATTCATCGCAAATGAAGACCGATGGCCCAGCGATCAATTTCTTCACTTCATGTTGACTCTTACCGCAGAATGAGCAGTAAAGTAATTTTTCACCAGCAGTGCTTTTTTTATCTGACATAATGCTTTTTATTAATTTTAACGAAGTAGGCGATGCCCGTTATATTACTGCAAAACTCACACAAACCGGACAAAGCAAATGATTTTACAGAGACAAACTTCAATTATGAAGTAAAGCAACTAGATAATGACAAATAAAAACGCCCGCAGCTGTTGGTTGCGGGCGTTACTTATTTACATACTGAATCCACACAACATTTAGCTGCGGTGAGTCAATACTTTATCGATTAGACCGTATTCAGCCGCAGTTTCTGCAGACATAAAATTATCGCGATCAGTATCTTTCGCAATTTGTTCGACACTTTGACCGGTTTTTTCAGCCAAGATACCGTTCAAACGTTCACGCAAATACAAAATTTCGCGTGCCTGAATTTCAATATCAGTTGCCTGACCTTGGGCGCCGCCTAGAGGCTGATGAATCATAATGCGTGAATTAGGCAAAGAAAAACGTTTACCTTTTGCACCAGCAGCCAACAAGAATGCGCCCATAGAGGCCGCTAAACCAGTACACAATGTCGAGACATCGGGCTTGATAAACTGCATCGTATCAAAAATCGCCATGCCCGCAGATACTGAGCCGCCAGGAGAATTAATATAAAGTGAAATGTCCTTATCTGGATTTTCACTTTCCAAAAACAACAACTGCGCTACGATCAAATTAGCAGCCTGGTCATTCACAGGACCAACCAGAAAAATCACACGTTCTTTAAGCAAGCGGGAATAGATATCGTAAGCACGTTCTCCACGCCCACTTTGCTCAACAACCATTGGCACCATGCCAAGCATATTTGTTTCCAAACCAGAGTTATGAATGATGCCTGTCATGAATTATCCTATCTTATTGTGCTGGGTTATTACCCATCAATTCGTCAAACGGCAAAACTGAATCACTCACTTTTGCCTTACCTAGCACATAGTTAACGACGTTTTCTTCTAAAACAAGGGCTTCAACTTCAGCCAAACGATTACGATCGCTGTAGTAGTACTTCACTACTTGCTGCGGATCTTCGTAACTTTGAGCGAAGTCTTCGACCTGTGCCTTGATTTGGTCGGCTGTTGCTTGCAACTGATTTGCTTTTACCAATTCAGCCAAAATCAAACCTAAACGTACGCGACGTTCTGCTTGCGCAGTAAACAACTCAGTTGGAAATGGAACGCCTTGTACATTCATACCGCGTTGCGCCATATCTTGACGGGTCATTTCAGCTAAACGCTCTGCATCTTGCTCAATCAATACAGCTGGTGCATCAAATTCAACTGCTTTGACCAATGCATCCATGACGCTGTCTTTGGTCTTTGCTTTAACACGTCCTTTAACTTCGCGATCAAGGTTATCCTTGATATCGTTACGCATTTTTGTCAGGTCGCCGTCTTCTACGCCTAACATTTTCGCGAACTCTGCGTCGACTTCAGGCAGATGTGCCCACTCTAATTTAGTCAAAGTAACGGTGAACTCAGCTGTTTTACCAGCCACGTCTTTGCTATGATAATCCTCAGGGAAAGCAAGTGGGAAAACTTTGGAATCGCCTACTTTCAAGCCCAAAGTCGCGGCTTCAAATTCGGGCAACATACGGCCTTCACCCAAAACAAAAGCAAACGCTTCTGCTTTACCACCAGCAAATTCAACGCCGTCAATCGTACCAACGAAATCAACTGTAGCACGGTCACCATTTTGTGCAGACTGATCTGCACCACCATCGCCATGTGCGCTTTGCTCACCTTTAACGTGAAAATGCACACGTTGCTTGCGCAAAATATCGATCGTTTTGTCGATTTCAGCATCTGTAACTTCAGTCTTAACCTGCGTTACGTCAACACCGGACAAATCGCCCACGACAACTTCTGGATACACTTCAAAAGTGGCATCAAAAGTGAAGTAGTTTTCAGAATAGCTTTTCTTAGGTTCAATACGTGGATAGCCGGCAACGCGCAAGTTATTTTCTTTAACTGCTTCACTGAAAGCGATACCAACTTTCTCGTTGAGAACTTCGTTTTCAACTTGATAGCCATACTGAGCCGCGACCATTTTCATCGGCACTTTACCTGGACGGAAGCCAGGCGCTTTTGCTGAACGAGCACGTACTTTCAAACGCTTCTCAATTTCCGGTTGCATTTCTGAAATTGGGAATGTGAGCGTAATACGGCGTTCTAATTTTTCTAAAGTTTCGACTGCAGTTGCCATGAAAATCGTCCAAATATAAAGAGTCTGTGGTGCGAGGAGGGGGACTCGAACCCCCACACCATTGCTGGCGTCAGGACCTAAACCTGGTGCGTCTACCAATTTCGCCATCCTCGCGGGATGAGCATACCTTCCAACAAAAGCAAAGGGCGACTTCAATTGCATTGTCGCCCATAACTTCCATTGTGGCATTTCAACTTCAGCCGACTATTCTACTGGATTTCTGTGCTGCTTGTCTCGTATTTTTTGTAATCGAATTAGAAAGAACTGCTATAAAACCTGTTTTCACGACTTTTAGCCCTGAATTTCTCATCGATGTTTTTCATCAATGGGTAGAAACCACAGGATCAACTACAGCACTTCTCTTACTCCAACATCAAAAATTACGAGACAACTTTAAAGACCAAAGCCTACTTTTAAACTCTCTTAACTCTGAACCAAGCGGCATACAGTGCTGGTAGGAATAACAAAGTCAAAGCCGTTGCAATAATCAAACCGCCCATAATCGCTACCGCCATAGGCCCCCAGAACACTGAACGTGACAGAGGTATCATCGCTAGTACTGCGGCGGCGGCCGTCAGAATGATGGGACGGAAACGACGCACAGCGGCCTCCACAATTGCATCCCACGCTGGAACACCCGCTTCCCTGTCCTGCTCAATCTGATCGATCAAAATGACAGAGTTACGAATAATCATACCAAACAAGGCAATCACACCTAATTGTGCAACAAAACCAAATGGTCTTTGCAAAAGTAACAAGGCCATCGCCGCACCAGCAACACCCAACGGACCGGTCAAGAACACCAATACCGCACGGGAGAAGCTATGCAACTGCAACATCAGTAAAGTAAAAATGATGAAAATAACCAAAGGTACGTTTGCCGCAATTGACTCCTGTGCTTTACCGCTATCTGCAGCTGCACCTGCCAGCTCAATTTTGTAACCAGGCAGCAAGCTCGCTCTGATTGCATCCAACTTTGGATTAATCTGCGAAGATACAGTAGGGCCCTGTATGCCGTCTGCAACATCCGACTGCACCGTCACTGCCCACTCACGCCCTTCACGCCAAACCACTCCTGGCTCCCAAGCCAAGCCGATACGAGCCACTTGAGACAAAGGCACAGTTTTACCGCTCGGTGTCGGAATATTTGCGTTACTTAGAGCCTGCACGGTAGAGCGCTCGTCGACTGGCTGGCGAACCACAATGTCGATCAATCTATTCGATTCCCTAAATTGCCCCACGGATGTGCCAGTCAGAATAGTATTTGCGGCACGCATCACTGTTTGAGACGTAATGCCAAGCGCGCGCAGTTTGTCTTGATCCATATCAATACGCACAACTTTTACCGACTCGTTCCAGTTATCGTTGACACCAATCGCGTTGGGGTTGGCGCGCATCACTTCCTTGACGCGATCAGCAACTTCACGCACCTTGGCCACTTCTAATCCTGTAACACGGAATTGAACTGGATACGGCACAGGTGGGCCATTCGGCAAAAGTTTGACGCGGCCACGAACCTCGGGAAAATCCTCTTTAAAGGCCTGCGTAATTTTCAAACGCAAAGATTCGCGCGCTTTCAAATCTTTTGGCAGCACCACAATTTGCGTCACATTCGTTTGTGGGAAAATTTGATCCAAAGGCAAGTAGAATCGTGGGCTGCCGGTACCGACATAGCTAGTCACACTTTCAACACCCTGCTGTTTTTGTATAAAGGCTTCAAACTTCTTCGCTTGCGCTTCGGTCGCCGCAAAAGAAGATCCCTCCGGCAACCACAACTCCACCATTAATTCTGGTCGGCTAGAGTCTGGGAAGAATTGTTGCTCAATAAATTTAAAGCCAAACACACCTAGCCCAAAAACCGTCAAAGTGATTGCTATTGTCGTCTTACGCCAAGTCACACACCAGTTAACCAAGGCGCGGAAACGCGTGTAGAACGGCGTATCAAATAATTCATGATGACCATCTGCACCAGCATGCGGCTTCACTTTCAATAAGAGATAACCGAGATAAGGCGTAAATAATACGGCGGCTAACCACGAAATCAACAAAGCTAAAGCATTTACTGAGAACATAGAAAACGTATACTCGCCAGCAGCAGACTCCGCCAAACCAATAGGCAAAAAGCCCGCGGCAGTGATCAACGTACCAGTCAACATAGGCATAGCCGTTGATGTGTAGGCAAAAGTTGCCGCATCAAATCGAGAAAAACCTTCTTCCATTTTTCGCACCATCATTTCGACAGCGATAATGGCATCATCGACTAACAAGCCTAATGCAATAATCAGCGCTCCCAGCGATATCTTATGTAGGTCGATGTTCAACATACGCATAAACAAGAAGGTCACTGCCAACACCAATGGTATCGTCAAACCAACGACCAAACCAGGCCATACATCCAGGCGCCAAGGCTTAGTATGCAAACCTAAAGATAAGAAGCTGACAGCAAGGACGATCACCACCGCCTCTATCAAAGTATTAACGAACTCACCTACGGATGAAGCAACAATTTTGGGCTGATCAGAAACACGTTCCAGTTGTATACCAACAGGTAACTGCGACTTAATCGTGGCAACCTCGGTTTGCAAATGCTTGCCGAGTTCAATAATGTTGCCCCCCTTCTCCATCGAAATGCCTAGGCCAATGACTTCCTTGCCATTGAATCGCATTTTATCGACGGGTGGATTTTTGTACTCTCGCTTGATGACTGCAAAATCCCCCAATCGAAAGGTCGTTCCATTGGCACGCAGTTGCAAATTCTCAAGATCTTTGACCGTCAACAAAGCACCTGAAATACGCACTTGCAAATTGCTGGCCGATGTTGTTAACACCCCCGTACCCTCGACAGAGTTTTGAGAACTAATTTGCGCGACTACAGTTTCAAATGGCACACCTAGTTGCGAAAACTTTTTCTGCGAAAATTCGATATTAATTTTCTCTTCCTGAACGCCAAACATTTCTACTTTAGCGACTTTTGGAATACGCAAAAATTGTTGACGCACGAAGTCTGCATATTCACGCATTTCTTCGTATGTAAAGCCATCAGCAGAAATCGCAAAGATAGAGCCATAGGTATCACCAAATTCATCGTTAAAGAAGGGACCATTAACACCCGCTGGCAGAGTGCCTTTTATGTCTCCGATTTTCTTACGAACCTGATACCAGGTTTGCGCAGTCTCTTTGGGTGGCGTTGATTCACGCAACTGCAAAATGATCAGCGTTTCGCCTGGCTTGGAGTAACTACGAATTTTATCGACGTACGGCGCTTCCTGTAACTTCTTCTCTAGCTTATCAGTCACCTGATCCGCCATTTGCAATGCAGTGGCACCAGGCCAAACCGCACGGACCACCATCGCTCTAAACGTGAATGGTGGATCTTCATCTTGCCCCAAACGCCCAAAACTAAAGATCCCCCCCAACAGTAACGCCACCATCAAATAGCGTGTTAAAGGTATATGTTCTAGCGCCCAGCGGGACAAATTAAATCCCCCGGATTTGTGCTCAGGCTTATCGCCCGGCGACTGATGATTTACTTGACTCATTTAGCAACTCCACTTGCATTCGTCGCTGGTGCCGCTGCATTACCAGTACCTGATGCCGTCTCAACACCGAGAATTTTGACTTTCTGACCGTTTTTAAGCAAATTCACGCCAGCAGTTACCACCATCTGACCAGCACTAACACCAGTAGCGATCAACACATCTTCACCGACTGTACCGCCCAATTGCACAGGCACTAATCTCACCGCACCAGATTCAACGATCCACACTGAATTAACATTTTTATCCTGAAGCAAAGCAGTCAAAGGCAAACGTACCATCGCTTGCGGATTTTTCATTCCAAATGACACCATTGCCGTCATACCTAAACGCACACTCTTGACGTCGGGAGATAAAGCAACTTTCGCAGTAAATGTACGAGTGACTGGATCTGCTATCGGTGACAACTCGCGCAATTTTGCCGCAATCACTTCAGCTTGATTTGCCCACATACGCACTTTGACATCCGACAGTTGACGTATGCTATTAATTTTATCTTCAGGAATACCCACTACTACATCAAGCTCCCCTGTTTTAGCAAGGCGTACAACTGGGGAGCCGGCGCCAACCACTTGTCCTACCTCGGCATCGATGCCTGTCACTACTCCATCGACGTCAGCCACTAAGCTGGCGTAGGAAGCTTGATTCGATTGATTCGACAATCCCGCCTTGGCCTGATCGAAACTCGCTTGTGCCGCTCTGAAAGCGGTTTCTTTCGCATCCAACACGGCCTGAGCCACGAAATTTTTTTCACGCAATTCCTGATATCGCTTTAATTCCGCCTTTGCTAGATCACGATTACTCTCCGCAGCACTTAAACCTGCCTTAGCTTGTGCTTGCCCCAATAACAAATCTTGCGGATCTAGCTGCATCAAGACCTGTCCGCGCTTTACAACAGTGCCGACATCCACTTTGCGCGCTATGATTTTGCCAGGTACACGAAAACCCAAACGTGACTCGATACGTGGGCGCACCTCGCCAGAAAATTCGGTCGCAATGTCGCTACCTTCCATCACGGCTTGCAATGCTCGAACAGGGCGAACGTCTTCTGTTTTCTCAACTTTTTTACTGCAAGCACCCAGACTCAAAACCGTTACCAGGCCGAGCATTGAAAGCAATGTAATTAACAAACGTGATTGACTTGATGTTTTCAAGACAGGATTGGAGATCAATGGAGAATTTGACACGGGATTTTCCTTTACTATTCCGTCACAACGCATACGGTACAACGCTTAAGCGCTGTCCTTGGGAAATTTTTAAGCAACTCATTCTAAAAGCTGATTTACAAAGCGCTTCTAAGCGACTTTTTCTAAACAAAACTAGCTACGCAAACTCAGTAGTGACTGCAATTAAACATTACGGCCTGACATCACATATTTAAATCAATAATCAAGCAAAAAATCGCTACAACATGAAGGCACTAAAAACACAGGGATTGACATCAGACTTCGAATATCACGTTCCTGAACTATAAAAGAGTACTTTGAATTCAAAAAAGTAAGCACAATTAAATTACTGACTCATGGGTAAGTAATTATAATGATGAATCTTTTAAAAGCCAATGACTTTCGAGTCATTTATTTTCAAATGTCATTATGACAATCAATCATTACGAAAATTTCCCAGTTGCGTCTTGGCTAATCCCTGCTCATCTAAGGCCTGCAGTTCGTACTATTTACGCCTTTGCGCGTAGCGCGGACGATATTGCTGACGAAGGCGACGCCAGCAACGAACAGCGCCTCGCCGATTTGCAAAACTACGAGAATCAATTGCATTTGATTGCGACTGGCGGTCATAGCGAACAGGCTCTTTTTCAAGATTTGGCCGAAGTAATTCGCCGTCACCAGCTCCCTATCTCCGCCTTTCTCGATTTGTTATCAGCGTTCAAACAAGATATTCATACGAAACATTATGTTGATTTTTTCAGCCTCCTAGATTATTGCCAGCGATCCGCCAATCCCGTTGGTCGCATTATGTTGACGCTGTTTGGTGAAGACACGTCAATCAATATTGCATGTTCCGATAAAATTTGCACTGCACTACAGTTGATCAATTTTTGGCAAGATATCGCGATCGATTGGCAAAAACAGCGGGTCTATCTTCCACAAGAAGACCTTGTACGTTTTGGCATAAGCGCAGATAGCATTGACCGGGGCGTTCCAAGAGACGAACTAAAAGCGTGGCAGCAACTAATGCAATTCCAAATTCAACGTACTCGCCAAATGATGCTGGACGGAGCGCCTCTTTGCAGACGAATACCAGGTCGTTTCGGTTTTGAATTACGTTTGGTGGTTCAAGGTGGCTTACGAATTCTGGAAAAGATAGAACGAGTCAATGGCGACGTATTTCATCAGCGCCCCAAAATCGGCAAAGCGGATGCATCACTATTGATGTGGCGTTCATTGAAAATGTAAACGCCATCGAGACAAGTGTGAGTGTAAAATGCTCAATAGATCTTACTAAGTAGACCAAGATTAACTATGCCTAGCCTCGAGCAGATACACCTTTATCGCAATGTACAGGACGCGGCCAAGTCAGCAATGGCACGTCTGCCGTCATTATTGAGTATTGATGATAGCGAACGTAGTATTGCCCAAAAAGCGCATGACTTATTGTGCCAATCCGGCTATCCAGATACTTGGTACTACGACTGCCCTGCTCTGGTGCTGGCTGGAAGTCGAAGTTGCCTGTCAATCTCAGGCAAGCAATATCAAGCCAGCGACGAAAAAATTGGTGGGAAAAATTTAATTAGTATCGATCTCAGTCCAGAAAAAAAAGGCGTCTGGGGCGATTATTCACGCACCTTTGCTTTTGAATTTGGCTCATTTGTCGAATACCCCAAAACCTTGGAATACCGCAATGGCTTGCGCTTTCTTGTTCAATTACATGAAGAAATGATGCGATGGTTAAGACCGGAAGTGAGCTTTCATCAGCTATTCCAATGGACTAATGTGCGGATTCGCGAGAGCGGATTTGTCAACTTAGACTTTCGAAGCAATGTGGGGCATAGCCTTGAAAGTCAAAGGGAATTACGTCAATTCATTCAATCCAATAATCACTTACCACTTTCAGCCGTTGATTTTTTTAGCTTTGAACCATTTGTCCGACTTAAAGGTGGTCAATGGGGATTTAAGCACGAAGACATTTTTTATTTTGATCAAGCTGGGCAATTAGCCATACTCTAAATCCATTTTCAATTTATCAGAGTGATCATACGATATGCCCCCTCACTGAGAACAATAAAAAAGCCAGGAATGTCCTGGCTTTTTTATTAGGCTAGCTAAATAAATCTAGCGACCATTCGACCTTTAGGCAGCCACACATGACACTGAAATCTTCTGCGAAGCATCGGGTGCCGCTGCATTAACTCTACCGGCGCCGTTCGTTACCGTACATTTTTGACCAGTCGGCTGCGTAGAGACCTGAACATCATAAGCAGCGCCATCTAGTAAGCTAAAATTAAACGTAAATACGCCATCTGCCAGCAGAGTACGAACATCGGTTCCATTGCTAGTAAGACCTAAAACAGTACCGACTTTCAAGCCAGCCAAGGTACCGCCGACTGGCACGCCAGCAACGCAATCAATTGCAATATTTTTCGCCGCTGATACATCATTAACATTTGCGGTACCAGTACCGTTTAAGACAGTACAAACTTGTGATGCGGGTGGGATTGAAACTTTTACGGCATAGGCTTTCTGATTGACGATGTAGGTTTGCAGATTGAACGCGCCATTTGCAGTTATCGCGGTTTGCTGAATATCATTTACAGCTAACTGCAAAGTTTTAGTGTCGTTAAGGCCAGTTAGCACACCGCTCAATGGAACATTAGGAACGCAATTGACGCTAATGTTGGTAACTGGTGTTTCGCTAGTCATTTTGCCACTACCGTTAGCAATTGTGCAGTTCACCGGATTCGGCTGCGTGTGTATAGAGATATTGTATGCGGCATTACTTGCTATCTTGAAAGAAAAATTACCATCGGCCGACAAGGTCTGGCTGTAACTCGCATCATTCACCAACACCAATGTGCTTTTACCATCAGTCGTTAATCCTTTCACAGAACCACCTACTGTTGTGTAGACAAACCCACCGCACCCTACAAGCGCTGCGACCAATGTTGAACCAATAATCGCCAATTTTTTATTCAATTTAATCAAGATCACTCTACCTTTAAAGCGGCTTAAGCCAGATTCCGAGATCGTCTCCGACTCGAACAGATGAAAATAAGCTCGCATTGTACAACATGCCAGTAGCATTTTTTTGTCTATATATTGTAAGAAAAGACTACCGGGTAATTTCGTAATGGTTTGTGCGATCTGCGCTAGTCGGTTAGGATTACGCCTAATTTCCACTTTATTTCGTTTGAAATAGGTGCCCAAGAATCTAAACAGCTCAGCTTTCGCATGTCTCCAGACGAATATTGCCAAGAAAAAGCCGCCCAGAGCGGTTCCAGTTTTTATTACAGTTTCCTTTTTTTACCGCAGGAAAAACGCCGTGCGATCACCGCACTGTATGCGTTTTGTCGCGAAGTCGATGATGTCGTCGACAATTGCAGCGATGAGGCAGTAGCACGGAACAAGCTCGCATGGTGGCGCAAAGAAGTTCAAGCCATGCTAGCCAAGAATCCTAGCCATCCGGTGACCAATGCACTGTTACCACACATGAGTACTTACCAATTAGATGGCGCACACTTACTCGCAATCATTGATGGCATGGAGATGGATCTCAACCAAAATCGCTATCTGGACTTCATCGCCTTGCAAAAGTATTGCTGGCATGCGGCAGGTGTGGTGGGAATTTTATCTGCCAGTATTTTTGGTATCAAAAATCCGCAAACCAAACAGTTTGCCGAAAAGTTAGGCCTGGCATTTCAAATGACAAATATCATTCGAGATGTAGGTGAAGATGCGCGTAAAGGCAGAATTTATCTGCCAGTCAATGAACTGCAACAATTTAATGTTCCCGCCAGCGACATTCTCAATGCCAAGCATAGCGAACAATTCACCAAACTTATGCAATTTCAGTACGAGCGGACTCAACAATTGTATGACGATGCATTTGCCTTATTGCCTAAAGAAGATAGACGTGCACAACGTACGGGCTTAATCATGGCTGCCATTTATCGTGCTTTATTAGTGGAGATTCAGCAAGATCAATTCCAGGTACTGAAGCAGAGAATTTCATTGACACCTATCCGTAAACTTTGGTTAGCGTGGAAGACCTATATTCGTGGTTAAGCGTCAAAAGAATTCGACCACAAAGCGTGTAGCAGTCATCGGTGCAGGCTGGGCTGGCTGTGCAGCGGCGGTTACGCTTTGTGAGTTAGGCCACCAAGTCACGCTGATTGAAGCAGCGCGCCACTTAGGCGGCCGAGCACGTGTCGTCGAGATCAAGGGCTACCAGTTGGATAATGGTCAGCACATTATGCTCGGTGCCTACACCGCTTGTCTCGATTTAATGCGACGATTAAAAATCGATTTAGAACAAACATTGCTGCGCTTGCCTTTACAAATGGTGTACCCACACCAAACAGGCATGCATTTTATTGCACCTAAATTACCTGCGCCCATACACCTACTTTTCGCGCTTATCAATGCGAAAGGTCTCGATCGCGCCGACAAAATGGCCCTAGCCCGTTTCTCAACGACAGCTCGCTGGATGGGTTGGCAACTGAATCAAGATTGTACCGTCAGCGAACTATTAGAAAGTTATGAGCAAACCGAACGCCTATGTCGATTGATGTGGACACCGCTTTGCATTGCCGCCCTAAATACGCCTCCAGAGCGTGCGTCAGCCCAAGTCTTTTTGAATGTGTTACGAGATAGCTTGGGAGCAAAGCGCAAAGCCTCTGACATGTTAATTCCTCGTGTCGATCTAAGCAGTTTGCTGCCCGATGCTGCCGCCAGATACTTACAACAAAAGAATAGCCGTGTGCTAACTGGTATCAACATCAAAACCTTACGATCAACCGATCAAGGCACCTGGTGCTTAGATGAAGTACCACGTACTGAAAACGGAACAGAGAACGAATTTGATCGCATTATCATTGCCACCAGTGCGTCACAGTGCCAGCGTATGCTTGCTGATGTTAGCAGTAGCTCTTCAAGCAATCCAGAATTGCCAAACCCTCCTGAATTCAGCTACGAAGCCATCACCACTTGCTACTTACAATATGCACCTAGCATTAAACTAGAGCGGGCTTTTTTTGCGCTAGCAGATAATCCGCAGCTTGCACAATGGGCTCAATTCGTCTTTGATCGCGGCCAACTCAACCCTGAACAAGCAGGCTTACTGGCGGTCGTGGTGAGTGCATCGAACAATGCAATACAGAACGATCATTCGACCCTAAGTAAGGCGATCGCACAACAGCTTGCAGAACAACTAAGAATGCCTGAACTAATTAAGCCAGAATGGACACAAGTTATCACTGAGAAACGAGCGACTTTTGCCTGCACGCCAAGCTTACCTCGGCCAGAGAACCGCACAGTATTTCATGGCTTAGTTATTGCCGGAGATTACACAGCAAGTGACTACCCAGCGACGCTAGAAGCAGCTGTGCGCAGCGGGATATCGGCAGCGCAAGCGGTTTAATTTTATAGCACCAGAAATCAAGCCGTCCTGCTATGCATGCCATACTATTTTACAACGTGCGAGCCACGCCGCTCTATCGCTAAGACCTATCGTGCCTCCATTAATTTTCAGCGTCACAGCTTGTATATTGTCTTGGTCTGCCAAGGCATTGCAGCCTTTTGCATCCCATTCAGCGGCAGCCACTTCCACGCACCATGCGCTACTCACCACTTGATCAGGATCCGCCACAAAATCAGGACAGGTTAAATTAGTCTTTCTAACGATGTTGGTCGCTTCAGTGTAACTATCTTTTCCAGTCAGTTGTAACAAACCACGTCCACGATATTTGTAACCATCACCAGGTGCCGTATTATTCATACGACCACCGTAGACTTGATTTCCCAAAGCCTGCGGATTTTTGGCGTATTGTGCGGGATCAAGTGGACCTTTCGGCTGAAAGCGGCTTGGCCAGACTTCTACTAATCGGGCTGCACTGTAATTTAAATTTTCAAACTGTATGGTCAAGGCACTACTCTCATGCAGCACTTGCGCCATGAAGTGCGCAATCCGCAAAGGATTAGTGGTAATACCATGGCGATCAAATGCCACTTGTGCGTTCATGAATGCTTGTTGATACACGGGCAGTGCCTTAGGCGCAAGACTAGCAATTTGTGCCCAACTTAATTGAATTGACATACCACCATCCCAAAAAGAAATAAGCCAACAAGCATAGTAATCCAAGCATTTAAAATGACAAGATAAATATTCAATTGCGTCATTTAAATAAGATTTTTTCCAATAGGAACTAAGCCGTAAGAGACAATGCAACGTGTATACTTGCGCACTACTATTATTAGGCATCAACATTATTTTCGACAAGGCCCACCATGCTCATCATTACTATCAAACAAGGTAAGGAAAAAAGCTTGTTAGCAGGCGATCCTTGGATTTACTTATCGGCCATAGAACGCGTCGATGGTAAGTTTCATGAAAGAATGAAATTTGGCGCCACTGCCTTAGTTCGTTCATCCTCCGGGCAATTTTTGGCGCGTGCTGGTTGGAGTCCCAAATCGCAAATCCGCGCCCGGGTTTGGAGTTTTGATGAAGCCGAAGCGGTAGATCACGCAATGTTTAAACGACGAATTCAGGCCGCACTTGCCAAGCATTTGCCACTTAAGGCGATAGCCGGTATACCGCAAAGACTCATAAATGCAGAAGAAGACCAGCTACCGGGTTTAATCGTCGATTACCACGCACTCAATGCAGGTTATCTAAGTTGCCAATTTCAAGCAGCTGGCGTTGACGCTTGGAAAGTCGCCATCGTTAAAACCTTGATCGCCGAAACAGGCTGCCCGAATGTATATGAACACACCGACTATCTGGTTCGCAAAGGTGAGGGGCTCTCTGGTGGCGCTGGCGTATTGGCAGGCGATGAACCACCGGCAGATTTATCAACATTGCGTTAATTTGAATTCAAAAATTGCGCTGCCGCGCTGCAATTCATCGCGCCCCCATAGTGACTGCCAGATATTTAGGTGATCATGCAGTTAGCGAGCACAGCAAGTCTGATCTACCTATTTCAGCACCAAGCGAATTCACAACGAAACAGTCTTAGCCTACTTTAGCTTCCTGAAAGTTTGTTATTTATGTCAACAGCCAACAATACGCTCAAAAATCAGAGAATCCTTTCCATCGACGCTTTTCGTGGAATCACTTTTTTGATTATGATTATCGTCAATGAGCTCGCAGGCGTCGCAGGTATTTCTCCCTGGCTCAAGCACATGCCAGCCAGTGCCGATGCAATGAGCTTCCCCGATATTGTATTTCCTGCCTTTCTATTTATTGTTGGTATGTCGATCCCATTTGGGATAAATCATCGCATAGCAAAAGGTGAAACCCGGTTCACTCTAAATCTGCATATTCTGCTGCGCGCGCTGGCGTTAATTGTCATGGGTTTTTTTATGGTGAATGCCGAAGACGGTTATCACCAAGCTTCAATGTCAATGCCAATACAACTCTGGGCGCTATTGTCTTACCTCGCTTTTATGTTGATCTGGGGCGTCTACCAATTCAAGCAGCCGTTGCTCAATCGAACCTTAGTTTGCATAGGGGTTTTGATACTGACCTTACTTGCGCTTAGTTATCGCGGTGGCGTAGATGGCACTCAAAGTATGAAACCGCAATGGTGGGGAATACTAGGCTTGATCGGCTGGGCGTATTTAATTTCTTGTGTCATTTATCAAGTTGTCAGAGGCAAGCAACTATTGCTGTTGCTCGCTGTTTGCCTTTGCACCACGCTGTATATAGTTACCCACCAGGCATACACGATCGCGCTTGCACAAACTAATCAGGCACTCCAATTTATATTAAGTTTAGACGCACATGCTGCGCACAGCTCTATCGTAATTTGCGGCATTCTTTGCAGTTTTATTTTTTTTGCAGAAGATCAAAGTCTATCGCAAGCAGCTCGTTTTTTAAGAGCATTTGGTCTGACGATCGTGCTTATCAGCGCAGCGACTTTACTAAGACCTGAATTTAAAATTTCCAAAATTTATGCCACACCTTCCTGGTGTTTTTATTCTGCTGCGATTTGCATCAGCGTATTTGCTTTTCTATATTGGTTAATCGATCTTAAGAAGGCGCAAAACTGGATGCATGCCGTCAAACCTGCCGCAATTAATCCACTGGTCTGCTACCTACTTCCATTTGTGATTGAATCGATATTAAGTTTAACTGGCATACGCTCTCCACTGCGTTCCTTTGAGGGTGGCTATGGCATATTAGCGGCCTTGATCTATGCCAGTCTCATCATGCTTGCTGTACATGGATTGAATAAAGTTAATTTTAGGTTGAAATTTTAAGAAGTCGCCAAGGTGCTCGCGTCCACTCAATTTGATCTACATCCATAGTCATGGTGCGCTCGGCGCACCATGCCTGTTAGTCTTGGCATAACTCGTAGGCAAGTAACATGTTTCTTAAATATCTAAAGTCCCTTCTTAAGGCAGATCATACAACCCAAACTCGAACCCAAATTCCACCACAAAATTGTGCTGCTATAATGCAAGTTATTTTGGCCAATACAATTGGCAAGACATAAAAATTTGATTTAATTAGCTTTTTTATCAGCACCCATGAATTACTTCAGCCAATTTTTACACCGCATCTTGCGCCGCACCCCAGACCAAATGCCGAACGCAGAAGCGTTAGCATTTATCACGATGGCTTATGATGAAATGCTCACTCAACATCGGGAGCATGCGGCCACTTGGCCGCACGGTAAAGAAAGAGGTTGGACGGCCGATCTCAGTGCTGGCGTTATTATGTTTAAATTTGACGGAGATAGAACAGGAACGGCGCATTTTCAAACGATAGGTACTTATAACGAAACAACGGCTTCATTTACTTGGGCGTGGGCCAATGATTCACTTCCTTCAGCACTACGCAAACATGCCAAGCTCGCAAAAAAATGGGGCGCCACACATCGACACTCCTCATTCCTGAACAAAACCGTACAGTGCACTATGGAAGATGCGTGGAATTTTGCGGCTGTCACCAGGAAAGTCGCAAACGCTAAAAGCGTGTATCGAGGTCGCGTTGGTAGTGAATTCATTTTTATGACGACAGACGAAGTTCATCTTGATACAGAAGTACCCAGTACCCATTGGTCTGCTGGCCGCCGCCGCGCTAGTTGGTAAAAAATTGGTTAACCCTGGGCTGAGCTAGTTTGCTGAATTCTGTTCAAAAACCATCACACGAAGCCGCCCTCGCGCTTTGATTCACTAAGTCCAGTTCAGAAAAAATGTCCATTAATTTGTCTGATTTTTCTTTGTGCAAGGCTTTGTCGATCACACTTCCGTCCGCTTTAGTGTACTTCGCTAGCTCTACTGAAGCCGACATCAACAACTGATTCAGACTCTTCTTCTTGGCGAGTAATTCTACGCAAAACAATTTTAAATTGAGTTTTGGTTTAGGAATCCGTCCCTCCACCATACCAAAGAAACGCTCAGCTTGCGATAAATAGCCCGTGCGAGCCGTGTCATCAGGAAAACGCTTAGCAACTTCCACTTCTTTTCTCACAAGTGCAATCTCTGTTTCGGTCACTTCATGCCCCGTCATGATCTTTGAAATCAATGCATCAACCCGAACTCTAGGCTCATGAATGACTTGCGTGATTCTTGCATTATCGTAATTACGACATTCAGAGAAACTCAAAAACTTGGTACGCGCTAGGTTATCAGCATATTCTTTATCGCCTTTGTCCTTGGTATCTTGAATGATAGGATCCCAATGCGCATCGACCTCCGCTTCACACTCGGCAGTCGTTTTACCACTAGCCCAATCACCACGTTTGATCTCCGCTGGTGCAACCACCTGAGCAGACACAAATTCATCGCAGCCCGTTTTTGCTAAACCTTGAAACTCGCGCTTACAGTCTGCATGCGAAGAAAAACCGCGCTCCTTCGCCCGTTTATAACCCTGCTGCTGTTCAAACACCGAACGATGAATCTGTTTACCCTGATCGTCGTAAAAAACCTCATCCTTCATCTCTTCTTGCTGCGCATTCTGGATGTTCTTTTGATGGATCGCAGGCTTTAACTGCCACAGTACGAAGAGCGCGAAAACCAATAGCAATAGAAAGTAAATTCTTTTGGGGCTAGGTGCTGATGTTTTTGAAGGTTTCTTGTTCATGATATGAAGTTGTGAATCCTAAAGTACGGTGCAAATTAGTAGCGCGCTCGGCACCTATTTCTTTGCCTACTTCAATTACCACATTGAGCCTAAGTTGCCACACGCACAGTTTAAGAAATCAGATTCTTTTAATGTAATTGCTCAAATAAAGTTCGAACTACCACTGCACTTTGAGCGATATCCGCATAACCCAACCAATTGATCTCGTGGATGCTGTAATCCGAATCGGATGTACCCAAACATCCAGAAGTACGGCAAGTAAGCATCGCCATCATCATACCATGAGGCTTTCTTTACACTTGCACTTCAGACGCAAGATAGACTTTCAAGTCTCCCGAATAGAACCGATCATCATTTCTTCTCTAATTTCACGAGTTAAAGCATCTTGATCTCACTTCCCCAACGCTCACTCTGGCAAACAGCAAGCGCGCCTGAATCTTTAATGATTATTTTTGTGTGTGCTTGCATCGTTTTGCCCGTCATTATTGGATACACGGTGATGGTATATCGAATTTTCTGGGGTAAAACGACCTTGCTTGAGTATTGAGGTTTTGATTTTTATTGGTGAGGCTTGTTAGTGACTATTCAGGCAAAATTGGTAAACCGTGGTCTTGCTTCTTGCCACCGAGAGGCCGGCACACTAGCGAGCATTGATCGATGTAAAACGCCGTATTTTTTGGCGCAAAAATTACGCATCAAGTCATGATCGTTCTAATTTTTCGCATTAGCTCTCTGGGTGAAAATGGTTTTGTGACATACGCATCAGCGCCCAAGGCCATTCCCCGTTCAATGTCGCTATCGCGGCCACAGGCTGTCAGAAGGATGATACGCGAGTGCGCATACGCTGGATTTGCGCGTAAGGCTTCACAAACCTCATAGCCCGATTTTCTCGGCATCATTACGTCTAGCAAAACTAGATCGGGCGAAAATTGGGCTGCCACTTTCAAAGCAGCTTCTCCATCAGCTACTGTCGCTACTTGGTAACCTTCTTTTCGCATCAAGTATTCAAGTGAAATAACAATGTTAGCTTCATCGTCGGCAATTAGGACTCGTAAGGATCTCGTTTCACTCATGACCGCACACCTTCTTGATCAAGTTTATTGTCGAATTGGCGTGGTAGCGTAAAACAAAAACAAGCGCCGTTCGCACCCTGCGGAGCAGCCTCAGCCCACAGCCGCCCACCAAAATGTTCCACAATCTGTCGGCTGATCGGTAATCCAAGACCAGTCCCTTTTGGTTTGTCGGTGAGAGAGTCACGATTACCTGCACCTTGATGAAATTTTTCAAAAATCAGTTCATGGTCTTCAGCCTTAATGCCGGGCCCGTTGTCACACACTCTGATAAGAACATCGCTATCAATACTGGACGCAGAAACAGTGACGACTCCACCTGTCGCTGGTACAAATTTAAATGCGTTGGACAGCAAATTCTGCATCACTTGGATTAGCCTATCTCTATCCGCCATCACCATCAATCCAGATTCGATCTGATCCATATTGAGCGCAATCTGACGATCAGCGGAGATTGCAGTGAGTGCTGTGCTAGCCGACAAAATAAGATCGGCGACATCCACCGTGCTAATGACCCACTCTCCACGCCCCGATTCCAATTTGGCCATATCGAGAATTTGATTAATCAGGCGTGAAAGCCGTTCGGTTTCACTGACGATGATACTAAGGAAACGCGTCCGTTCGCTGACCGTCATGCTAGGATCATCGTGCAGAATTTCAGAAAATAGACGAATCGAAGTCAAGGGTGTACGCAGTTCATGGGTCACCGTGGCGACGAAATAGTCTTTCATCTGATCGAGTTGCTGCAAGCGCTGATTGGCATCCCGTAATTCGGCTGTCGCGCGGGTGAGTTCACGTGATTTTTCCTCGATCTCGCGGCTATAGCTACGTAGCTGTGAGGCTTCGTCAAGGATACTCATCACTTCCTCCATATCCAACGCCTCCTCCGTGACGACCGATGCGAGCATGGCACGTGCTGACGCTGAGCCGATTGCACCGGCAAGTAAGGCTTCGGCAAAATTGACCAACTGTGCATCTGCGGGCAACTGAGCGGCACTCGAAAAGCCCCGTTCTTGTGCATAGCGCGCAAAAGCCTCCTGGGTGTGTTCAGCGCCCAAAAAGCGGCTCACAAGTGGAATCAGTTCAGAAAGTTTTGCACCTCCACTCCAAGTACCAGGATGCATAGCCTGAGTGCCGCGAGATACAAACAAATTTGCCTGCCGCGCCTCGCCGGCATTGGGCGCGCGCATGAGTGAAACACCGATGTAGGCACTCAGATTTGCCAACAAACTCCAAACGATGCAATGAGTGATGACATCTAAGCCATCAAGCCCAAACAGATGCAAAGGATGCAGCATTTCAATTCCGAAAAAACCACTTTCCATGAACTTGGCGGGAAGCCAGCCAGACTTGGCAAACGAAGGCAGTAGCAAGGTGTACATCCAGACTGAAAATCCAGCCAACAAGCCTGCCACTGCGCCATTACGGGTGCCGCCCTTCCAATACAAACCGCCCAATACCGCTGGTGCAAACTGCGCGACGGCGGCAAAAGAAATCAAACCAATTGATACTAAGGCGTAAGCCTCACCCGCAAATCGAAAATAACCATAACTCAATGCCAGTATCAAGACGATCGCGGCACGGCGAATAGTGAGTAAAACGCGAGACAAATTGCGGTGCGTTGCCAACAGCACGGGTGCAACACGCAGCAGCACCGGCATCAGCAAATCATTGCAAATCATGGTCGCCAATGCGATGGTTTCCACGATCACCATACCGGTCGCGGCAGAAAGCCCACCGATATAGGCTAACAAGGCTAATGCCTGTTGGTGCTGTGCCATAGGCAAAGTCAAAACAAAGGTATCGGCATCGACGCCTGATGGAAAGTACAGCAAGCCTGCCATTGCCACTGGCAACACGAATAAATTGATGAGAAATAGGTAGAGCGGGAACAGCCAAACCGCGCGTTTTAGATGGGACTCATTGACGTTTTCAACCACCGCAATCTGGAACTGTCGAGGTAACAACAGCGAGGCCAGCATGGATAAGAACACCAGTGCACCCCAGCTGCCATAGACCAAGGGCGTATGAGGTGACATATTAGCAGTTGCACTACTTTGCGGGATGATGGGTGCCGGCATCGCGCTGAAGGTTTTAAACTTAGAAAATATGTCACCGACGCCATCGTGCATTCCCCACACGACAAAAATACCGACGGCAAGAAAAGCCACTAATTTCATCACCGATTCAAAGGCAATCGCAGCTACCATACCTTCGTGGCGCTCAGTTGCATCGAGATGTCGGGTACCAAAAAAAATCGTGAAGCAGGCCAAAATTGCTGCGGTATAGAGCGCCCCATCTTGCAGTAAGGGCACAGCCGCAATACTGGTTGGCATCACGATTTCCGGGTAGCGCACAAGGATCCCAAAACTATTCGACACTGCCTTAAGTTGCAGCGCAATGTAGGGAACCACACCAACTACCGCGATCACCGTGACCAAGCCACCTAATAATTGGCTCTTCCCATAACGCGATGCAATCAGATCAGCGATTGAGGTAATCCGATTGACCTTGGACACCCTGATCATCTTCAGCACCACAAATCCTGCTAACGCAAATAGCAGTGTCGGCCCAAGATAGATGGGCAAGAAATCCACACCGTTCGATGCTGCCCGACCAACGCTGCCGTAAAACGTCCAAGTGGTGCAATACACGCCAAGCGACAATGCGTAAATCTGAGGATTGGCGATCAATGAACGCCCGGCGTCTGCACGCCGGTCTGCCACCCACGCGATTAAAAATAGAACGGCGAGATAAAGCAAAGAAACGAGAATGATCAGCCATCCCTGCAGCATCCTAGTCCTTCGCTCCTTCGGTAACCCATGCCATCAGGACGATCAAGGTCAACCACGCCCCCATTAGCCACGCATACAACACGGGAATGCCGAAAATGCTGGCTGACCTGTCGAAAATCGACAAGACTGGGTAGTTAAACCAAATGCAGCCAAGTAAAAACAAAGCTGCCAGTCTCTGCTTTGATAAACGAGAACGTATCATGGGTGCCTCCTTTTCATCGCTTTCAAGGCTGAATGGGTACATAGACTCAGGCATTTTGCTTGAGTTGATCGAGTATCCCTGGGTTTTCCAAGGTTGAGACATCTTGGGTGATATCTTCGTTTTTGGCAAGTGAACGCAGCAAGCGACGCATGATTTTACCGGAGCGGGTTTTGGGCAAGTTATCGCCAAAACGGATGTCCTTGGGTTTGGCGATCGGTCCAATTTCCTTCGTAATCCAATTGCGCAATTGGTTCGCAATTTCTGCAGCTTCGGCGCCACTAGGACGCGCTTGTTTGAGTACCACGAAGGCGCAAATCGCTTCACCAGTCACATCGTCTGGACGGCCGACGACGGCTGCCTCCGCTACCAAGGGATTCGATGCCAATGCAGATTCTATTTCCATCGTTCCCATCCGATGTCCTGCAACATTGAGTACATCATCAATGCGGCCCATGATCGTAAAATAACCGGTATTCGGATCGCGCATCGCGCCATCCCCAGCCAGATACAAATTCCCACCCAAATCCGCTGGGAAATAGGAATTCGCATATCGCTGTGGATCGCCATAGATCGTCCTTATCATAGAAGGCCAAGGCTTCTTGACCACTAACAGGCCGCCTTTACCCCACTCCAACTCCAGCCCAGTTTCATCCACGACAGAGGCCTGAATGCCAGGAAACGGCAAGGTGCAAGAACCTGGCACCAGCGGTGTAACGCCAGGCAAGGGGGTGATCATATGCCCGCCGGTTTCTGTCTGCCAAAAGGTATCGACAATAGGACAACGCGAACCGCCAACCTGCTCGTAGTACCACATCCAAGCGTCGGGATTGATCGGCTCACCGACCGAGCCGAGGATACGCAAGCTTATAAGATCATAATTTTTCGGATGGGTTTCTGGGCTGATTTCCCCTGCTTTGATCAAGGAGCGGATTGCGGTTGGGGCAGTATAAAAAACGCTGACCTTGTGGTTTTGTATCATCTGCCAGAATCGACCCGCATTTGGATAAGTCGGTACACCTTCAAACATGAGCTGGGTAGTTCCGCAAGCGAGAGGACCATAAGCAATATAGGTATGGCCCGTGACCCAACCGATGTCCGCCGTGCACCAGAACACATCGTCTGTCTGAATATCAAAAGTCCATTTCATGGTCAGTGCGGCGTGCAGCAAATAGCCGCCTGAGCTATGTTGGACACCTTTTGGCTTTCCTGTAGAGCCAGACGTATAGAGTAAAAACAAAGGATGCTCAGCACCAACCCATTCTGGTTCACAGGTCTGCGCTTGCTCTCGCACTGCATCGTGCCACCATATATCGCGCCCTGCCTGCATAGTGCAGTCGTCACCGGTACGCTGAAATACAATCACTGAATGAACCATCTCGCAACCACCCATGGCGATGGCATCATCCACAGCAGGCTTTAGGGGGATGCGTTTCCCACCACGGCACTGTCCATCCGCGGTAATCACAGCCACCGTGCCCGCATCAACGATACGTTCGTGAATCGACTTGGCAGAGAAACCACCAAACACCACAGAATGAATCGCCCCAATCCGCGCACATGCCTGCATCGCGACAACACCTTCGATCGACATCGGTAGATAGATCAACACGCGGTCGCCTGGTTTGACACCCCTTGCTCTAAGGGCATTTGCTAATTGGCAGACTCGAACCAACAGTTGCTTATAGGAGATACGACTAACTTGTCCGTCATCTGCCTCAAAAATAATCGCAAGCTTATCGCCAAGCCCAGCCTCCACATGACGATCTAAACAGTTATGCGAGACGTTGAGCGTGCCGTCAGCAAACCATTGGTAAAATGGCGCTCTACTTTCATCGAGTGATGTCGTGAATTCCTGTTTCCATGTCACATGTTCTCGGGCAAGACGCGCCCAATAGCCCTTATAGTCGGTGTCCGCTTCTCTGCAGAGCGCATCGTAAGCGGCTCTCCCAGAAATGGTAGAGCGCTCTACTAATGCCTCTGCAGGTGGAAAAATACGGTTTTCGATTACCACTGAATTGATGACTGACATGAAGGTCTCCTCTTTGGGATTGAACCCAGATTTTCATTAGGCGCACCTGCGGTGCTATTTGCGTGTTGACGGCGCATTTTCGGCTACTTTTGTTGCTCTTCGTTGCCAATAGCTAGCTATTGGCGCCTCATTCGCATCAAAATTATCTCGAAAAGTGCATCCGTCATCAGCGCAAATCCTAATAGGAAATCTGGGTTAAACATAAATTTACAAAAGTCTCGCTGCAGAGCTAAGCAGCAAAACTTCCTTGTAATAAATTTACCCAACCTGCCTTACGTAAGACTTACGTGGCTTTTTAGAGAAATGCTGAAATCCACTTTTTACAACACATTGGCAGCGAGCCTATTAGTGTGGCAAAATCGTTTTTTTCAACGCAGCCCCATTGCAAAATCTACCCATGAGAATTTTACTAGCCGAAGATGATCAAGCAATCGCACTCGGATTGGTGACAGCCCTTCGCAAGGAATCTTATGCAGTCGATCACGTCGAAGATGGCGCAATGGCGGACGCCGCCTTAATGTCACAAGCCTATGACTTGCTCATACTTGATTTGAGCTTACCGCGACTATCCGGAATTGACGTACTCACACGCTTGCGACACCGCAAAAACACTACGGCGGTGTTGATATTGACGGGTCGCGACGGTGTCGACGATCGTGTGCGCGGCCTTGACGCTGGTGCTGATGACTATCTAGCCAAACCGTTTGCCTTGGCAGAACTTTTTGCGCGCGTTCGCGCATTAACACGTCGAGGAAGTGGCAACACCAACCACATTGTCTATGGCTCCTTATCCTACAATCAAGCCGATCGCGAGGCGCACGTCAATGGCGAACTTCTCAAACTCTCTGCGCGCGAATTGGCACTACTAGAACTATTGGTTCTGCGCGCTGGAAAAATGGTCGGCAAGGAACAACTAATCGATAAATTGTGTAGCTGGGGGGAAGAAGTCAGTAGCAATGCGATCGAAGTTTACGTGCATCGCTTGCGCAAAAAGTTGGAGATTGGCGACATCAGAATTACTACCGTGCGTGGTTTGGGCTATTCTCTTGAGCTGGCACCATCAGGATCGAATCACTAGTTTCTTCTCAAGCGATTTTCATGCCTTTCGCCTCCTATTCTCGCAGCATAAACATGTGTCGATCAGATCTAAGAAATAAGAATCAACAGTAAAGAAAAACGAAGCGTTCTTAAAAAAATGCCCGCTCTGAGAATAATCAGAATGACGGGCATTTTTTCATTTGGCTACTTTAAGGACTTAATCTACGCCATATAAATTAGTCGCCTGCATAAATGTCGACATCCTTAGTCTCTTTGACGAAAAGCATACCGATAACGAAGGTCACACTGGCAATGATGATCGGATACCACAAGCCGTTATACATATTGCCGGTTTGGGCGACAATCGCGACGCCAGTGGCAGGTAAAAGTCCACCGAACCAGCCATTGCCGATGTGATAAGGCAAGGACATTGACGTATAACGAATGCGAGTCGGGAACATTTCGACTAACATCGCTGCGATTGGGCCATATACCATGGTGACGTAAATCACCAAAATCGACAGTATCAAAATGACCAAGGGTTTATTAATTCTTTTCGGGTCTGCTTTGGCAGGATACCCGGCAGCAACCAACGCAGACGTCACCGATTTCTCAAATGCTGCCTTCTTAATTTTGGCTTCTGGTGCAGCGAGGCCACTTGATGTGTAGGATTCGATAATCGTATTGCCAATCGCGATTGTGGCGACGCCAGTACCTTCAACAGTTTCGTAACTTCCCGAATTGGCGGCTAAGACCTGTTTGGCGATATCGCATGAAGTCGTGAACTTCGCGACACCTGTCGGATTAAATTGAAATGAACATTCAGCAGGATTCGCAGTAACCACAATCTTGTTCGCCACTTGTGCCGCAGCAAGTGCTGGATTTGCCGCTTCTGTCAATGCCTTAAACAAAGGAAAATAAGTCAAAGCAGCAATCAAACATCCGCCCAAAATGATGGGTTTGCGACCTATCTTATCTGACAAAGCACCAAATACGACAAAAAATGGCGTGCCAAGCACAAGCGACGCAGCGATCATCAAATTCGCCGTCGCATTATCAACTTTTAAGGTATTCGTCAAAAAGAACAAAGCGTAAAACTGACCGGTATACCAAACAACCGCCTGTCCTGCCGTTAAACCAACCAAAGCCAAAATCACGATTTTAAGATTACCCCATTTACCGAAGGACTCCGTCAGCGGTGCTTTAGAAACCTTGCCTTCTGCCTTCATTTTTGCGAAAGCTGGAGATTCATTCATCGTCATCCGAATCCAAACTGAGATGCCGAGCAAAAAGGCTGAGAACAAGAACGGAATGCGCCATCCCCAATCCGCGAAAGCTTCTTCACCTACAATTGTGCGCGATCCAAGGATCACGAGCAATGAGAGAAACAAACCCAATGTTGCCGTGGTCTGAATAAATGAGGTATAGAACCCGCGTCTATTGCGCGGCGCATGTTCTGCCACATAAGTCGCAGCCCCGCCGTATTCACCACCAAGTGCTAAGCCTTGCAGCATACGCAAAGCGATCAGCAGGATCGGTGCCGCGATACCTATCTGCTCAAAGCCTGGTAATAAACCAACGACAAATGTTGCTCCACCCATGAGGACGATGGTGACTAGGAAAGTATATTTACGTCCTATCATGTCACCAAGTCGCCCAAAGACCAACGCGCCAAACGGACGAACAATAAAACCTGCTGCAAATGCCAACAGCGAAAAAATCATCTGTGAATTTGGGTCTAGTGCAGTAAAGAATTTCTTACCGATGATGGCAGCAAGTGTGCCGTAAAGATAAAAGTCATACCACTCAAAAACGGTTCCCAATGAGGATCCAAAAATAACCTTGCGCTCCTCTTTCGTCATATCCGGACTTGCGGTATGTGAGCTACTCACACCCTGATTTAAAACCCCTGAATTACTCATGCTATGTCTCCTTTTAGTTTTTTAGTACTCGGTTTGTCCACCTAATCTCACAAATTTTCATACCGATTTACTAAAAAACGGTCGAATCAATCTGTCGGAAAACCTAGATATTTCGGGGAAAATTGGCGTTTTATCTATCGCCAATCATGTCGTTGAACTAGCGTCTTTTACTTTCTAAGAAAGAGCACAGCACAACAAGATTTCCTCGGTAAAGAGCGCACTTTTTGTATGTGCGTCTCCTTATGACATTGAACTCTAGACGGCAAGTCTTACACTAAACTTACTGGATCGCAGATAGGTCACTGGTTATGGGATGATTACCAGAGACGCCACACTTTTGGAAAGAATCGGCGGAAATCTGGTCGTTAGTCTTTAAAGCGATGACGCTAGATTTACATAATTGCTGTTGTTTAATGGCGTAAGAGAGGATCTTATGTTGAATGCGGCGGTTTGGTTTTTGCTGTTTGGAACGCAAATAGCGCTGCTGCTAATCGCTGGCTAGTGCTGCTTTAAAAACCAAAAACGCCCTCGAATTGAATTTGGCGATTTCATTTTTATTTGTGAATATTTTGAGAGACACAAAAATGTTCGTCAATAGAGTCAGCGTATTGCGCCCTACTTTGGTTGAGTCTCGAGAGCTCCCTTCTCCCGCGAGCGGGAGAAGGGTTGGGGATGAGGGCGCCTGGATGACTGTCAGAGTAATTTGCTTGGATTTGTATTCTTAGGTCTTGAATTCTTGATGTTGAAATGACGACCGCGCATTCTCTGAGTGTGCAGGTCGGGTGTGGCCCGACAGCCAAGCACCTTTTTTGCTTCGCCAAAAAAAGTGCTCCAAAAAAGGCGACCGTAGACTCGCCCTTCGGGTGCTTACGCTTCGCTTCAGCATAATTTGTGCGTGGCAAAAAATAGGGTGTTGTGAAAACTCGCTTCCCTTGCAGGGCGCATCTTCGCTTGCAAGCGAAGACCGTACTCAGGCGATCTGCATGCACATCGAAACCCCTGCTAAACCTCAGACATTAGCAACCCTGATCCCATTTTCTGCCAAGCACAAATTACATCGTCTCAAACGGGGGTAGGTCAAAAGCAAAGTCAAAAACAACGACCTACAACCGCTATTGGAAAACTTAATGCCGTCGTTACTGATTGTTTTGGTGTTGCCGTTGCTTTTGATTTTTTTGACTTTCATCCACTTCTGACACTGCCAATTGTGCGGGACAGAAATGGGATAAAGAGAGTCAGATGTTTGAGCGCAGCGAGTTTCTGACTCTCCCCATTTTTGTCTTGCACAATTGGGAACCCGAAGGGCAGTGGCAGCGTGGTCGCCTTTCTTTGCTTACTTTCTTTGGCGAAGCAAAGAAAGTGAGTAGCCGCGGTCTACCACCGACCTGTGAAAGTTGAGATTGTCTGCAAACGAAAATTTGAGTAAAAATAGGTGACTTAATCACGACAGAAATTGATTATTTCCATGTGAAAAAAGCTGCTCACACTATGGCGCTGAAAATTTTTCTCGCATCAAATCACCATTACGATATTTTCAAAGTTTTAGCGGCGCGGGTTTCACCCGCCCTACATGGCTTACTCTCTTTGGCGAAGCAAAGAAAGTGAGTAGCCGTCGGTCTACCACCGACCTGCGAACATTGAGATTGTTTGCAAGGGAAAAATTGGATAAGTTTGCAAATAATTGGCTATTCCCGCGTAGGGAAAAAAGCTTGTCCACCCTACTTGACTGCGGCTCATTCTCCGCGTTTGCAGGTCGGGTGTGGCCCGACAGCCAAGCACCTTTTTTGCTTCGCCAAAAAAGGTCCTCCAAAAAAGGCGACCGTAGACTCGCCCTTCGGGTGCTTACGCTACGCTTCAGCATAATTTGTGCGTCACAAAAAATGGGAAAGTGTTGAAACTCGCCTGCGGCTCAGACAACAACACTTTCTTATCCATTTTCTGTGACGCACAAATTACATCGTCTCAAACGGGGGCAGGTCAAAAGCAACGACCTACAACTACTATACGAAAAATGATTAACCGTCGATGCTGATTGTTTTGATGTTGGTGCTGCTTTTGACTTTCATCCACTTCTGACACTGCCAATTGTGCAGGACAGAAAATGAATAAAGAAAGCTTCGTTGTCTGAGCGAAGCGAGTTTCGAAGCTTTCCCATTTTTTGTCCTGCACAACTGGGCACCCGCAGGGCAGTGGCAGCGTGGTCGCCTTTCTTTGCTTACTTTCTTTGGCGAAGCAAAGAAAGTGAGTAGCCGTCGGTCAACCACCGAACTGCGAACATTGAGATTGTTTGCAAGCGAAAGCTTGGATACAAATAGGTAATTTGTTTGCGAATAAGATTGACGTTTTTTTCGCGAGCAAAAGAAACTCCCCCCACTGCTGAGCTGAATTGTTTTCTCGCATCAAATTACCGTCACAATATTTTCAAAGTATAAGCGGCGCGGGTTTCACCCGCCCTACATAGCTAAATTTAGACCATCGATTCAACTAAAAAACCCCTTATCTACCGCAGTAAACTCTCCCAAACCTTCTGCAAACGCTTAACCGACACCGGCATAGGCGTCTTCAACTCCTGCGCAAATAAAGACACTCGCAACTCCTCTAACAACCAACGAAACTCAATCAACTTAGGATCAGCATCCACGCCCGATTTGCGCGGCGTGCGTTGCCAAGGCTGTGCGACACTGTTCCAGTCTGCGAGTAATTTCGCATCTCGCGTTGGATCCGCACGTAGTTTGTCCATGCGAACCGTGATTGCTTTGAGATAGCGAGGATAATGCGCTAACTGGGCAAAATCGACTTCAGCGATGAAGCGTTTGGTCACCAAATTTTGCAATTGTTGTTGCATGTCAGCTGCCGCTTGCGCGTGCGCTTTGAGACCTTGTAGCTTTTTCGGCAGGCTGTAGTATTCGGCCAAAATTAAACCTGTCAAACGGGCGATTTCATTGGCTAGTAAATTGAGTCTGGCCTTGCCCTCATCACGGCGTTTGTTAAATTCGCCCGAATTTTTCGGCAACGGCGATTGCATGAAAGCGCGGTCTAAGGCGGTTGTGACGATTTGTTCGCGCAACTCTTCTTGCGAGCCTAGCGACATAAATTGCATACCCATTTGCTGTAAGCCGGGGATGTTTTTTTCTAAGAACTTGACTTGTTCTTTCATCTGCAAAGCAAACAAACGACGTAAGCCAGAATGATGAACGCGCCCTGCTTCATCGGGGTCGTCGAAGACTTCGATGTGGCAGTGGGTTTGTTTATCGACTAAGGCTGGATAGCCGATTAAGGTTTGTTTGCCTTGTTGGACTTCTAGTAATTCTGGGAGTTCATCGAAGGTCCAGGCGGTTAAGTTTTCTTGTTGGATTGCTGGAGACTCTGGATTCCCCCTTGCAGGGCGCGATTGCGCTTGCAAGCGCAATCCGGTTTGCGAGCGGGCAGCATGCTGCCCGAATTCCTCGCCAACCCCTTCGCGGGAATGACGGTCAATATTGTTCGTTGTTGCTAATTGTTTTGAGTTATCTAGCAGAGCCAGTTTATCGGCGCTGGCGATTTTCTGAAAACTCTCACGTGCCTGTGAGCCAAATTCGGCGCGTAGTGTGGCGAGGTTGCGGCCCATTTCTAGCTGGCGTCCGTGTTCATCGATGATTTTAAAATTCATCGTGAGATGCGCTGGGAGCAATTCAAATTTGAAATCGGTGCTCAAACATTGCAGCCCTTTTTGCTCGCGGATATCGGCGATCAAAGTTTCTAAGAAATTACCTTTTCCGAATTCATTCCGTTCACAGAATCCCGCAGCGTAATCGGGCAGTGGTACGCAATGGCGGCGAATTTTTTGTGGCAATGATTTAATCAGCAACTGTACTTTTTCTTTGATCATACCCGGCACTAACCATTCGCAGCGATCACTCGATACTTGATTGAGTGAGAATAAAGGTATCCACAGCGTGACGCCATCACGCGGACTGCCCGGTTCAAAGTGATACGAGAGTTGCAAACCCACGCCTGAGACTTGCATCGTCTTAGGAAACACATCGGTGGTAATACCCGCCGCTTCGTGGCGCATTAATTCGTCTTTGTTCAGATAGAGTAATTTAGGATTGCCCTTGGTCGCTTCTTTATGCCATTGCTCAAACAAGACCGCGTTATACACGTCGGCCGGCAAATGCTTGTCGTAGAACGCAGCGATTAAGTGGTCATCGACCAGCACGTCTTGGCGGCGTGATTTGTGTTCGATATTTTCGATTTCGCGTATGAGTTTTTGGTTGAACGCCAAGAACGGTGCACGAGTATCAAAATCCCCTTCGACCAGAGCATCGCGAATAAATATTTCGCGAGCTTCTTTCGGGTGCGTCAAGCCATACTGTATGCGTCTTTGGCTATACACGACTAAGCCGTATAAAGTCGCGCGTTCAAAGCCTGAAACTTGCCCCGTACGTTTTTCCCAACGTGGTTCACCGTAAGATTTTTTGAGTAAATGACCGCCGACTTTTTCTAGCCACTCGGGTTGTATCTGCGCGAGGCAACGTCCATACAAGCGAGTGGTATCGACCAACTCCGCAGCCATAATCCATTTTCCAGCTTTTTTCGCCAAGTAGGAACCAGGCCAGATATAAAACTTAATAGCGCGTGCGCCTAAGTAATGCGAGTCCTCTTCCGATTTAAATCCGATATTACCGAGCAAACCCGTCAATAAGGCGAGGTGCAATTGTTCATACGTCGCTGGTGCTTCATTGATACGCCAGCCCTGCTCTTTAACGATGGTCAGTAATTGCGAATGCACTTCACGCCATTCACGTAGACGCATTTGGCTTAAGAAGTTACTACGGCAATTGTCTTGTAATTGACGATTAGTTTTTTTGTGCTCAATCGCGTCTTCAAACCATTTCCAGATTTTGAGATACGAGGTGAATTCTGACTTTTCATCCGAAAATTTTTTGTGAGCTAGATCAGCAGCAGTTTGTGCATCCATCGGTCTATCGCGTGGATCTTGCACCGATAAGGCAGCAGCAATAATTAGGACTTCGCTCAAAGCCTGATTATCACGTGCGGCCAAAATCATACGACCTACACGCGGATCTAAAGGCAATTTTGCGAGCTCTTTACCGACCGCGGTCAAATGATTGCTATCATCCATAGCACCCAACTCTTGCAAGAGTTGATAGCCATCAGCAATTGCGCGACCTGGTGGTGGCTCGATAAACGGGAAAGTCTCAACATCCGTAAGGCGCAATGATTTCATCCGCAAAATAACGGCAGCTAAAGACGAACGCAGAATTTCCGGTTCTGTAAATGCTGTGCGTTGCTTGAATTCTTGTTCGTCATACAGACGAATACACACACCAGCCGCGACACGACCACAACGACCGGCGCGTTGATTAGCTGCCGATTGGGCGATGGCTTCGATCTGTAATTGCTCGACTTTATTTTTATAGCTGTAGCGCTTCACGCGCGCCAAACCTGCATCGACCACATAACGTATGCCTGGCACGGTCAAGGAAGTTTCGGCAACATTGGTCGCTAAGACGATGCGACGCGCATTCGAAATCTTGAAGACGCGCTCTTGCTCTTGGGCTGATAGACGGGCAAACAAAGGCAAGATTTCTACATGCGGTGGGTGATGCTTACGCAGAGCTTCCGCCGCATCTCGGATTTCACGCTCACCCGGCAAAAACACCAGCACATCACCTGAACCTAGACGACATAACTCATCCACAGCATCCGTGATCGCGACCATCAGATCACGTTCTTTATCTTTTTCATCTGCTTGAATTGGGCGATAACGCACTTCGACCGGATACAAACGTCCCGATACTTCAATCACAGGCGCCGCTTTACCGTTCTCACCAAAGTGATTCGCAAAGCGTTGTGCGTCAATCGTCGCGGAGGTGATGATCACCTTCAAATCACGACGCTTAGGCAATATCTGTTTCAAGTAGCCAAGCAAGAAATCGATATTCAAACTACGTTCATGCGCTTCGTCGATGATGATGGTGTCGTATTGACGCAAGAGCGGATCGGTCTGTGTTTCAGCCAATAAGATACCGTCGGTCATTAGTTTGACCGATGCACCTTTGGTCAAGGTATCCGTAAAACGAACCTTAAAACCGACGTGCTCGCCCAATGGAGAATTCAATTCTTGCGCGATACGCTTGGCGGTCGATGACGCTGCAATACGACGTGGTTGCGTATGACCGATCAAGCCTTTTAGACCACGCCCTAGTTCCAGACAAATTTTGGGCAACTGCGTGGTTTTACCTGAACCAGTTTCACCACAGACGATGATGACCTGATTTTTTTGCAGCGCTTCAGCTATTTCTTCACGCCTGCCTGAGACGGGTAGTTCTTCGGGATATGTAATGACGGGCGGCGGATTGCGGAAAGGTAGCGCTGGTTCAAATCGTGTTTCTGGCTTTTTTGGCGGCTTAGCTCGTGCTTGTGACTGCTTGCCCGCAGTCGTCTTGGTCACCGACGCAGGTTTATTTCCTGACTGAATAGCATTTTCAGTACTATTTTGTGGCTTCGCAGGTGTACCAGCCTTTTCCTTTTTCGGGAAATTAGCGGTTTTTGCTTGTTGTTGGGCTGCCTGACGCAGGTTATCGCGCAATTGACGTAGGTCTGAAGCGACTTTTTCCGGAGAATTTGTATTTGTTTTGTTAGATGACATAGTACCTGCGATTATAATTCGTCCATGGAAAATTCTGTTCAATTCGTTCACTGGTTGCGCTCGGTCGCACCCTATATTCATGCATTCCGTGGAAAGACCTTTGTGGTCGCCTTTCCTGGAGAACTCGTAGTGGCTGGCGCCCTGCCCGTTTTGGCACAGGATTTATCGCTATTGCATGCACTCGGGATTAAGATTGTTATCGTGCATGGCTCACGTCCTCAGGTTGCCGAGCAACTTGCGTTGCGCAATGTTGAAGGCCGATTTCACAATGGCATACGCATTACCGATACCGCTGCGCTCGAATGTTCCAAAGAGGCTGCTGGTGAATTGCGCCTAGATATTGAGGCGGCCTTTAGTCAAGGTCTGCCGAATACACCCATGGCACATTCGGCCATTCGTATTATTTCAGGCAATTTTGTGACTGCCAAGCCAATTGGTATTGTCGACGGTGTCGATTTCCAATTAACGGGCACTGCACGCAAAGTCGCTTACGACACAATCGACAGAGTGCTCGATGCTGGTAACTTGGTATTACTATCCCCTTTAGGTTTTTCTCCTACAGGTGAGGCTTTTAATCTGACGATGGAAGATGTCGCTGTTTCAGCAGCGAATGCGCTACGTGCCGATAAACTTATCTTCATTTCTGAAACGCCGATGATGGTGGATCAAGATGGCGATGACATGCGCGAGCTATCCTACAAACAAGCAGAGGCGGAATTAGCTGCCAATTATTTGACGCCAGAATCTTCTTTTTATCTTGAACATGCAGTCAAGGCATCTCGTGGCGGCGTGCCACGTATACATATCGTGCCATATAAAATTGATGGTTCCGCCCTACTGGAACTATTTACCCATGATGGCGTCGGCACCATGATTTCTACGGAAAATCTGGAAAGCCTGCGTGAAGCCACCGTCGAAGACGTAGGCGGCATTATTAAACTAATAGAGCCTTTGGAAGCAGATGGTACTCTGGTCAAACGTGGCCGCGAATTGATAGAACGTGAAATCAATTACTTCTCGGTGATTGAACATGATGGTGTCATCTTTGGTTGCGCTGCACTTTACCCTTTCCCTTTCGATAAGGTCGGCGAAATGGCGTGTCTGACAGTTAATCCTGAAGTACAAAGCCAAGGTGACGGCGAGCGCATTTTGAAGCACATGGAAAAACGTGCGCGTCGCGCTGGATTTCACTCACTGTTTGTTCTCACCACGCGCACGGCACATTGGTTCTTAAAGCGTGGTTTTGTGCAAGCGACAGTTGATGATTTACCGAAAGACAGACAAAAAATGTACAACTGGCAGCGTAAGTCTTTAGTCTTAATCAAACAGTTGTAAGCCCAATAGCCGACTTGATTTTAGAATCAAACGTATAATCTCAGTCTTACCACCATAGAATTTGAATTATTAAAGGAGTACCGATTATGGCCCGCATGGTCCACTGCATTAAATTAGACAAAGAAGCCGAAGGTTTAGATTTTCCTACTTACCCAGGTGAATTAGGCAAAAAAATATACGAAAGCGTATCCAAAGAAGCTTGGGCAGCTTGGTTAAAACATCAAACGATGTTGGTCAATGAAAATCGTTTAAATCTTGCAGACACCCGTGCTCGTAAATATCTGGCAACGCAAATGGAGAAGCATTTCTTTGGCGACGGCGCCGATGCTGCGCAAGGTTATGTTCCGCCTGCCGATTAATATTTAGATTTCAATCTAAATTTCTCATAAAAAAAGCGACTCTAAGGTCGCTTTTTTTATGCTTAAACCGATAGAGACATAGGCCTAAACCAAAGTAAAACCGGCATCACTAACACCGATTAGCTTAATCGCAGCTTGGATATCTGTAGCAGTCACTGCGGCCGCAATTGCAACACCTTTAGAATAAGACTCTTCTGGCGTATTGTAATTAATACCTTGTTCTATCGCAAAAAATTTACCTACTGTAAATTTATTGTCCAGTAAGTCAGCGACATATCCATAGTCGGCTTTTCCCTTATATCCGTGAGCCGAATCTAAGATTGATTTAATTAAGGAACCGCGCGTTTGGCTACCACCACCTAAAGCACCAGACCAATAATCCAAACCACCCTGATCCACTTCATTTCTACCCAACACATTCTTGTAAATAATCTTCACAAAATCAACATTACTCATACTATTTGAATAACCAGTCAGTGCCGTAAAACTGGGGCTGACAGCAGCATCATAAAAGGACTTACCAATTTGCTCCAAACTGACACCTGACTTATTCTGGTCTATCCAATAGCTGATACCATCAGCATCTGGGACGCGATTAAAGTACGCAATATATAGCTCCACAATCGATTTTAATGCGCTCGCGTCTATCGTTTTGGATTTATCCCCGACCCCGAGATTAATGCTCATATCGTTAAACTTTAGCGCCTCAATATTTTTCAGCGTATCGACGCCTTCGCCATTTGGTTTTTCAACTGTGAAAGAAGCCGCAGCTTTTTTCACACTAAAAGTGGATCTGTTACCTGAAAACGCCGCAATGTCAAATCCGGCATCTCCATCGATGTTGTTACTACCTTTCCCGCCATTCATTAAGTTATTCGCGGTATTACCTATCAATACATCATCAAATCGAGTGCCGATAACATTTTCGATCAAGGCATCGAATGCCAATGATAAATTATTGATTGCTGGTGTGGTGCCATCAGCCAAAGTTCCAACCGAACTATTCGCGCCGGGTTTCAAATTAATACTAGCGCCAACACTTGTTTGTGATACATCCAAAGTGTCAATGCCACCGGTATCGTTGATAATTTTTAGCACTCGCCCATCTTGGTCGGTCATGGTGTAGAGCGTTGCGTCAGCGTTATACGCTTTGGATCCATACAAATATTTCAGCGCCAGCATATCGTAGGTACCAAAAAAATCCCTGTTCTGAGCCTGTGGCACAGAGTTATATGACATGATAGAAACCCAGGCATTGTCTTCAGAGGTTGCCAGATAATTACCTGCATCTTGGCTTGCTGGCTCACCCGCGTTGTAATTGCCTGGATGGTTTAGACCGATCGCATGGCCAATTTCGTGGACCAAGGTCAAATATTCATAACTACCGGGCAAAAAAGCATCATTCTTGATTTGATTACTTGCCATGTACAAATCGCCGCTACCGTCAACGAATGCGGTACCTGCAGCATTCGGCTGCGGCAAAATAGCGTAACCAGCGGATTTTTCTTGAATATTATTCGCCAGTCGTATCCCTGATTTAATCTCGGTTTCGGCAACCTCAACGAAACTAATATTAATTAATTGAGATAACTGGGCAAAAATTTGTTTAGTCGCCGCAATCTCCGCAGCAGTAAAAGTAGAAAACCCTACTTTGTCTTTATCGGATGCATAACTGGCAGGTGTTTTTAAAAAACTATACTGAACTTGAACAGGAGTTGCTAATGCGCTAGCTGCATTCCAACGAAACGTGACGCTATCAATCAATACATCGATACGATAATCACCAGAAAATGGTCTTGCGATTACGGTCTTTTCTTGAACTGTCATAAAGCCTCCCTAAATAAGTAAGTAATGCTTTTGTGAACGATATTTGCATTGCGCCAAGATATCGTTATAGACTAAATTCGTCAACAAAGAAAGCTGAGTATTAACTGCAAAAAACAACCAGATCTGTGATCAATCAAATTCTCGCTCCTCTTTCGATTCTTAATAAAGAAAAGGAGATTGTCGTATAACAATCCCCCAACAGATTCTCGACATTGACTTTCAAAAGCATCGCGAAAGTAAGATCGTGACCTACACTCCGGTCAAATTCTTTCTACGGTCTAGATTTCCTCATACAAAGGCAACGTCAGGAATTCGGCAAAGTCGTTGGATGTCGACATCTGTTCAAAAATCTGAGCAGCTCTATCGTAAGTCGCCCCATCGCCCACAGCTTGCTTCACTTTTTCCAATTCTTCCGCGATCATTCCGCGCACCATTTCTGCCGTAATCTTACGACCATCTTCCAGTTTGCCTTTGGCAGAACGTATCCATTGCCAAACTTGAGAACGACTGATTTCTGCTGTCGCTGCATCTTCCATTAGATTATGAATCGGCACACAACCGTTGCCTGCTAACCATGCGCCCAGGTAGTGAATGCCGACGTTAATGTTATAACGCAAGCCAGCTTCGGTGATCGGCGTTTCTGGTTGGAAGTTGAGCAAATCTTTCGCTGTCACTTCAACATCTGGTCGCTGTTTGCTGATCTGATTCGGCGCTTCGCCCAAGACTTTTTTAAACTCGCCCATCGCCAGATCGACCAGACCAGGATGAGCAACCCAACCTCCATCGTAGCCATCGGTCGCGTCGCGTGCTTTGTCATTGCGCACGCCACCCATAGCGATATCATTCTTCTCTGGATCGTTCTTGATAGGAATTAGAGCCGCCATGCCACCGATTGCTGGCGCATTCCGTTGGTGGCAAGTCTTTAACAACAATAAGGCATATAAGCGCATGAATGGCGCCGTCATGGTAACTTTGGCGCGGTCTGCTAGGCAAAAATTCTGATCATTTTTGAATTTTTTGATGCAGGAAAAAATATAGTCCCAACGACCCGCATTTAAACCGGAGCTATGTTCACGCAATTCATACAGAATTTCATCCATCTCAAATGCAGCGAGAATAGTTTCTATCAACACCGTCGCTTTAATGGTGCCTTGAGGCAGGCCTAATTCATTTTGTGTCATAACGAAGATGTCATTCCACAAACGGGCTTCCAGGTGCGATTCCATCTTTGGCAAATAAAAGAAAGGTCCAGCGCCTCGAGCAATTTGCTCTTTTGCGTTATGAAACATAAACAAAGCGAAATCGAAAATCCCGCCTGAGATACGCTTGCCATCAACCAGTACATGTTTTTCATCCAAATGCCAGCCACGCGGACGTACCACTAAAGTCGCAATCTTGTCATTGAGCTGATAGCGTTTGCCGTTTTGCTCAAGACTAATAGAGCGGCGTACGGCATCACGCAAGTTGATCTGACCTGTGATTTGATTGTCCCAGTTTGGTGTATTGGAATCTTCAAAATCCGTCATGTAACTATCTGCGCCAGAATTCAGCGCATTGATGATCATCTTACGTTCGACAGGCCCGGTGATTTCAACGCGTCGGCATTCTAAAGCTTTAGGAATAGGTGCGATCTTCCAATCACCACTACGTATGTGTGCAGTTTCAGTCAAGAAATCAGGACGCTCTCCCGCATCCATACGTGCAGCCCGGAGGACTCGTAGGGCCAATAATTGCTGGCGCTGGTTTTCAAAATGACGGCTCAATTTCGCCACCAAACTCAAAGCCTCTGTCGTTAAAATTTGTTCGAAACCCGGTTTAATTGCGCCGGTGATTTGCATACCCTCAGGTAATGTAATTTGTGTCATTGCAGCCTCACTCATAAAAATTATCAAAAAATAAGTAAAAAAACCGGTTCAATCACCGCACTGCACAATTTATTCCTTGTTATTGATTTTTAGCAGCTGCAATGACTGATTTATTCATTTATTCAAAATTTATTTATTAAAATCGAAAAAACATGGCAAATAAAGAATAAATTGAATAGGTGAATCAAAGTATATTCAACATTCTTGTATACATAATGCCTCGTTTTATCACAGTATTCTTGCATTTTAGTTGCAAGTGATCGGTTTTATGCAAATATATAGTTACTATTTATCAAAAGATGAACGCCACTTCAAACTCTTTTGATGTAAGTACTGGGAATTGCAACAAACCATAAAGCTCGTTCAAACACCAATAAAACAGCGCAATAAAGTAAAAATAGCGCGAAAATTCACTCTGGCGGAGATAAAAAATGGATCAATTTAAACAAATTTCAACCTTTGCAGAAGTCGCCACTCGCGGCAGCCTATCCGCTGCAGCGCGGGCTGAAGGCGTTGCACCAGCCATGATAGGTCGGCGACTCGATGCCTTAGAGGAAAGACTCGACGTTAAACTTTTACAACGCACGACACGCAAAATTGCCTTAACCATAGAAGGTGCGGCATTTTTGGAAGACTGCCAGCGCATATTGGCGGAATTAGAGGAAGCAGAAACTTCCGTCTCCGAACGTAGCGCCAAAGCCAGCGGCCAATTAACTATTTCCGCGCCGGGTGGTTTTGGTCGTCAGCACGTGGCACCTTTAATTCCTAACTTTTTGGCTGAGCACAAAGAAGTCAAATTGACTCTGAATTTGAATGACCGAGTCGTTGACCTAATTGGAGAAGGTGTCGATGTCGCGATACGTATTGCGGCACTGACAGACTCCAATCTAATTGGTGTCAAACTGGCGGATAATAAACGCGTAGTGGTCGCCTCACCCGATTACATCAAGCGTCATGGTCGCCCAGTCACTTTGGATGATCTGCACCATCACAATTGTCTGACCTTTAGCAGCGATGGTAGCCAGCGCGGCTGGACCTTCCGCGACAACGGTAAAAACGTTTTACGTAAAGTCGAAGGCAATATGGTGTGTAACGATGGTGCGGTTTTGCATGACTGGGCTTTGTCGGGCAAAGGCCTAGCTTGGCGCTCGATGTGGGAGGTCGGGACTGAAATTGAAGCAGGCAAACTGGTTACCGTGCTGGATGAATTCAATGCGCCAGGCAACGACATTTATGCAATCTTTGCGCAACGCCGGCACTTACCTTTACGGATTCGTGCTTTCGTCGACTTTTTAAGGGCGTCGTATAGCAAACCTAATTACTGGCAGCCTAAAAATTAGATTCACAAGACAGCGAATTGTTTAAGAAAAGTAGTGATTTTTTGATCCCCCGAGAGCTTCAAAATAAAGGTCTCTCGGGGCGAGAAACTACCCTCGAGTCAGACGGGTTCGAATTCAAAGCTGTTTTACAAAATTTCGAATGTGAATCTAGAAATAATCCAGAAGTAAGTGCAAATTAGAAATGTCGAAAGAAATCACCGAGAATATTTTTCGAGCATGGTTTAAATTCCAGCGCACCAGAACTTGATTGAAATACATAGTTATTTGGAACAGTGTCCTTGTTTATTACGCTTACGCCCTGAGCAATTACGCTCCCCGCTTTTACATGACAGTCGCCAATAATTGCAGTGTTGGGATACATGATGACCCCCTCCTCCAGCTTCGGTGCAATGCCATGATTTTTTCCGACGGTGGAATTTTGGTACAAGACCAGATAATTTGCATAGTTGGCTTTTGCCAGAACGATGCCGACCGAATGTCCAATAAAAAATATGTCCGGCATCTCAATTTCGTAAAACAAATCAATCGCATTTAAAGCTTTGTTTAACAAAAAGAGTTTAGTACATACTCGCTTATCGGCACCATCCCGATACATAGTATTTGATAAAAAATACAAAAATGTACAATACTGCGATGAATGTAAGTGATCAAATTGGTCCGGCTTCCATATCTTTACCGCATTGATGCACAAATTCAATCGAACAAGGGCTCGATCCAAATATTTCTCAATTTCAGGGCGACAAGACCTACCATCTGGAAAAAAATGATCTAGTTGATTATCCAAATAGTTCACCAAGCCTGCTCGATCAAACTCCATCAAGTCCAATTTATTTGCCCTCGTAAATCATATAAACCAAACTTGGAACATCGCTTCCTAAACTTTCGTCTTCAAACCAGGTTATATCGTCACCATCTTGCGTAAATCCTAGAGGAACCCGTTTTATCTCACAAAATCCTACTTTCTTGTAGAACTCGAGCGCCGAATTGTCTGAGCGTACCCGAACACCAAGTTTTTTCAAGCCTAATTGTTCGCGCGCCCAACGTAAAGAAGCTTGCAAAGCTATTTTCATCAAACCCGGTGGAGAATTACCGCCACTTACTATAGCGTCTGCTTCTCCATAAGAATTATCCCAATCGATAAAAGCTAATCCAATATGCCCAAGTCGCCCTCCTTTCAGATCTTCCAACATAAACAAAATTTTCCCATCATTTTGATGAACAAATTTAGTCAACCATTCAGCTGTGCGAGCTGGATTTGCATGGAATTCGGTTAAGAAGGATTTGACATATTTATTGCGCCAATCACTTAGTAAAACTAAATCTGTCTCATCTAATTGTCCCTCTGCAGTCGCAATCGGCCGCAAATAAGCTCGTACTGGGGAATCTACGGGCAACACAAGCGACAATTGATTGCAGGCCGCACTAGCCTTAATGACCCGAAGAAGTGCACGCCCATCTGTTAATTTTTGATTCATTTTGAGTGCCTCTGAAAAAAGGCCTTTACTTGATCGGCGACCTCCTTCACTGTTTCAAGCGGTATTTTTGAATAAAGCGGCAATGATAAGATTTCCTTCCCTACTCGGTCTGTAACCGAAAGATCGCCAGCTTTTGCATTTTTCCAAAGACTAAATAAATGGCCTGGTTGCCAGTGAATTCCTGTATCAACGCCATTTGCCTTTAATTCAGCACGCAAATCATCACGAAGTTCTGCTGGAACCCGAATGTAATACAGGAAAGGATTCACCCCCTCAAAATCGGTTTTTGGGGTTCTTACCTGGGGTAGATCTCGCAAAAGTTCATTGTAATAACGAGAGGCTGCTCGTCTCGTTTCTGAAATCACATCGAGTTTTCCCAATTGCGCCAAGCCTATCGCCGCATGCATATTCAACATGTGATAACGAAACCCGACACGCTCAACGTCAAAGGTCCACGCACGTTGGTTCTGATACATCACAGTAGCGGGTTGCTGCATTCCAAGGAGACGAAGTTCGTGAACATATTTCAACTCTTCTTCTGTCTTAACAACGACTGTCCCTCCGTCCAGGCAAGTAATGGTCTTAACGGGATCATGACTAAACACGCAGATATCAGAAAAACTTCCAACCATTTTTCCTTTGTAACTCGATCCGAAGGCATGCGCCGCATCATGAATGATTCGAATTTTATATTTCTCGGCAAATGCCGCAATTGCATCATGATCACTCAATATGCAATCATAATCCATCACAATCATTGCTTTGGTTTTGGGTGTTACCAACTCTGCTGCACGTTCTAGATCGAGCTCCAAAGTATCATCATCACAATCACAAAAAACCATTTCTGCACCAACCCAACCAATTGCTTGAAAATCAGCAGAACAATTGAACGATGCAACAATCACCTCATCGCCAGGTTGAACACCCGCAACCAACAGGGCGATGTGTAATCCAGCAGTCCCGGTACTCACGGCAGCCACATAACGATCTTCAACACCAATTATTTCTTTTACTTTTTGCTCAAACTTGGAAACATAACTTCCCATTCCCAACCATCCTAGCTCCAAAGATTCACGACTCGCATCAATTTCTTCTTGTTCGATTAACGGTTTAAAAACAGGAATCATTTTGTTCTCCTAATTAGCCAAGCAAAAAACTTAGCGGTTATTTGACAACTTCAAAATTTAAATCTGGAATTGCAGTCACAAACTGTATACGACTTGCGATTAATTCTCCCAACTCCAGCTTAAGAGTCTTGATAACTTCGTCTTTTAAGTTCCAAGCCAGAATAAGCAAATAATCTGGGATACATTGATGCAATGCCTCAAGTCCAAGTATTGGTATCCGGCTTCCTGGTAAATATTTACCTTGTTTATGTGGGTTTATATCGACCACATATGAAATTAAATCAGGGCGCACACCAGAAAAATTTAACAAAGTATTGCCCTTTGCAGCAGCAGCATAGGCTGCTACCTGTTTCCCAGCCTTTTTTGCATCTAATAAGAACGCAAGTAAATCAAATTTTGCTTGCTCCGCACGTGCTTGAGCAGCTTCATAGAAATGAATGTCTCGAATACCCGCAAGCTTCTCTTCGTCCAAAATTATTGTTACTTCCGCCGCTATCGGACGGCGACCAGTATCCACGCGTTGGGCCAAGACCCGCAAACTTCCGCCATGGGTCGTCAATTTCTCAACATCGAAGATCCCTAATCCTTGTTTTTCAAAAATAGTGCTTATGGCGGTGAGTGACAAATAGGAATAGTGTTCGTGGTATACCGTATCAAACTGATTGAGACGAACGAGATTCAAAAGGTGTGGAAACTCAAAGCTAGCAACACCATCCGGCTTCAAAATCGTCGAGAAACCAGCAACAAAATCGTTAATATCTGGTACGTGTGCCAATACATTGTTTGCGACGCTCAGATCAACTTGCTTTCCTTCTAAGGCCAAACGTTGAGCCAATGACTGCCCAAAAAAATCTCCAATTATTGTTAAGCCTTTAGCTCTCGCGGCAGTCGCTGTACTGGTAGTTGGCTCGATGCCATAACAAGGTATTAAAGCTGCCTGAGCGTATTGAAGTAAATAGCCATCATTCGCCGCAACTTCTAATATTAAACTGTCTTGTGTAAGATCGAAGCGTTTTTGCATAACTTCAACGAAGTTCTGTGCATGTTGCAACCAAGTACTGGAGAAGGAACTAAAATAGGCATAATCTTCGCTGAACAAATTCTCTCGCCCAGCAAAATCAAGAGTTTGCACCAGCCAACACTGTTCACATACCATGACTTTCAATGGCAACCAAATTTCCTCTTGATCGAGATTTTCGCGCAAGATATAAGCGTTCGAAGGGGGTGCACTTCCTAAGTCCAAAAAAGTCTTCGTCAACACATGATTGCAATGACGGCAGTGGTTATCGTGCATAATCAAAACCTTCAAATTCATTTATTAGAAAGACACGCGATGCATCTTTGTCCGAGATTACGCTTATTGGCAAATCCCATTGAATACTTACTCTAGGATCCAATGGATGCACCCCGAACTCATGCTCAGGCGAAAATATTTGATCATGGCAATACAACATTTCGACATCATCTGTCAGCGTTTGAAACCCATGTACGCACCCAGGAGGAATCAAGAGAGCGTTAGATTCATGTTCACTGAGAATCTCGCCATGCCAAGCTAGGAAAGTAGGCGAACCTTTACGCATATCTACGACAACATCAAAAACGCTGCCGTGTAAACAGCTTACAAGCTTTCGTTCAGAGAATGGCGGGATTTGCATATGCATTCCGCGCAAACTTCCTTTCATCACAGTCTTTGTCTGATTTATCTGCATGACAGGTTTGCTCCAACCCAATTCACTCAGTTCCTGTGCACAAAAAAGGCGTTGAAAATATCCTCTTTGATCCTGATTCACAACCCGCTTAACAATGGATAAACCATTTATGAAGGTCGGCGAACTTTGAAATCGCTTAGGCGTCATTTTCACTGTACGCCTTCCAATCTCTCGAACACAAATATGATGCGTCTGCGCCATCATGAAAGTCCCGATACCAGTTCATTGTTTTGTTCACGGCAGTTGATAAATCCCAGCGTGGCGCAATACCTATCTCGTCTCTCACCAAACTGGTATCCAAGGACAAAAATCCAGCTTCATGCGGTCCATCTATGCTTGACGCGAATTCAACATCACCGAAACCAAAAGCGTTTTGCGCCAACACCATTACATCACGGACACTTGCCACCCCATCTGGACCAATGTTCCACGACCGAGCCATTTTTTCCGGGTGTTGACAGGCTTTTTGCGCCAATATAAGGTATGCGCAAACTGGTTCCAAAACATGCTGCCACGGTCGGACGGCATCTGGCCTTCGAATCTTTACGACTTCACTACGATTCCAAGCGCGCACGGCATCCGGAATTAAACGATCAGCCGACCAATCTCCACCACCAATTACATTGCCAGCACGTGCACTCATCACGCAAACGCCCTGCGCTTGCAGAAAACTTTGTCGGTAACTTGCAATTAAAATTTCTGATGCTGCCTTACTTGCGCTATACGGATCATATCCACCTAGTTCTGCGCTCTCTGCATAGGGTTCGATGCGCTCTAGGTTGCGATAAACTTTATCTGTGGTAACCATTAACGCAACACGAAGTGTTTTCGGCGTTCGCAGCGCATCAAGCACATGAGCTGTTCCCATGAAATTTGTGGCGTAAGTTGTTAAAGGATCTTCATAACTTGGCCGCACCAATGCCTGAGCCGCAAGGTGTAGAACGATCTCGGGGCAAACTGATTCAATCACACTCGCGACCCATTTCGCGTTTCGCAGATCCCCCAAATACTCGGGCATCTTGCCTTGCAATCCTAGTGCACCATATAAATTTGGCTCGGTCGTCGGTGGCAACGCTAATCCCACGACATCAGCACCGAGGGAACGCAAAACTAAAGCCAACCATGCACCTTTAAACCCAGTATGCCCCGTCAATAACACACGCCGTCCAGACCAAAAATCCGCATTGGGTATAGTTTGATTCATCGTATTCACATTTTCCATCGATGGTGCATAATTTCATGCGACCGTGTCTTCAGTTCTACCATTTGCGCCACGGCGCTTTGCCAGCTTGCCACAAATCTTCCAACAGATTCTTTTCGCGCAAAGTATCCATCGCTTGCCAAAAACCATCATGCTCGTATGCCATCAATTCGCCTTTGCGAGCGAGTTCGGACAACGGCTCTGCTTCCCAACTTGTTGCATCTCCAGAAATCGTATTGAGAACTTCAGGTGACAGCACAAAGAAACCACCATTTATCCATCCACCGTCGCCTCGCGGCTTCTCAATAAATCCCTGCACAGTATTTCCATCGCGCTGCAAAGCGCCATAGCGGCCAGGCGGTAAGACAGCAGTGACCGTCGCCAGTTTCCCATGCTCACGATGGAAGGCAATTTGTCGCGCAATATCAATATCAGAAACGCCATCACCATACGTGAAACAAAATGCTTCTTCATCCTTAACATATTGCGCCACACGTTTTAGGCGTCCACCAGTCATCGTCTCTTCGCCTGTATCCACCAAAGTGACGCGCCAGGGCTCCGCATGACGTTCATGCACCTCAACTTGGTTTGTACTCATATCAAACGTTACGTCTGACATATGCAAAAAGTAGTTAGCGAAATATTCCTTGATCACATAACCTTTATAGCCACAACAAATCACAAAATCATTGACACCATGATGTGAATAACTTTTCATAATATGCCAAAGTAAAGGATGCCCTCCCACTTCAATCATCGGTTTTGGTTTTAAATGCGTTTCTTCTGAGATACGGGTACCCAATCCACCCGCTAGAATAACTGCCTTCATGACGCCTCGCTTTCACAATAGATCTGCCACATTTGCCGAAACGCTTTATCTACAGAACGTGCAAAACCTAGCTCATCCATTAGTGGAGAGTTTTCTGTCTCACCCCGCATATGTTCGCGCAAATAAGCGAGTCGTTCAATATCATGTGCCAAAATAACTGCCTTTTCCGCATATTCTGCCTCGCTGTTGGCGATCCACTCTGGATGCCCAACTGCATGCAAGATGCTAGAACCAATTCGTCCGATTGAAGGTCGACCCGCTAAGGTAATGTACGGAATACCCATGTATATGCATTCAATCAACGTTGTCCCAGAATTGTGAGGAAAACAATCGAGTCCAATATCAAATTCCCGCATTGCTGCTGACACTGGCGTTGAATAGCCTACTTTTATGCGCTCACGCTCAATGCCATATTTAACAAAACGAGAGGCCATTTCGTCTTGCACGGCAGGGTCTTTGAAATCGCCACTATCGATCACTAAATGCGAATTCGGTATTGCATCCAAGATTGTAGCCCACACCCTGACTACTCTATGGTTCAGCCGAACCGAACGAGACAACGTACCAAATGTAATGTATCCGTTTCGAAAATAAGGTAATGGGGTTTGTTCAAAATTAAGTTTATTGGGCCTATATGCGTACGCAGGGCCATCCAAAGCCCAAATTTTCTCCGAAAAATAACGCTGAGCGCCGCCTTCCACCGTCGGTTTATCAGTCAAGTAATAGTCAATCGCACTTAAACCGGTTGTATAGCCATAATCCAACCAATGCACCGATACTGGCGCTGGTTTTCGCGCGAATACTGCTAAGCGATTACCGTTTGTATGTCCAGATAAATCGATAAAAATATCGATCTTATCTGCAATAACTCGACTCGCAAACTCATCGTCAGTCATTCCCGTCGTCACTATATATTGATCTACAATTTCTTTGTAACGCTGCGTTTTCTCATCTTCTTTGACTACATTAGAGTAGGCAATGATCTCAAATTGAGTGCGATCTTGGTGCTCAAGCAAAGGAATCAAGAAGTACGCACAAACATGGTTATAAAAAGACTGTGTTGCGTAGGCAATCTTTAGTTTACGGGTAGGATTCTTATCATTTGCATAGGTGCGTTTTTTGAAATAAGGTTGTGCAAAACGTTTGTCAAATTCTTTGTAAGCATCAAAGATCACCTCTGCACTTAAGTCAGGATGATAATTCAAGCAAAACAATAAATTGGTATACACGCGCAGGTTGAAATTACTATGGGCATCTGCGCGGTACGACAATGCTCGTATGTATGCTTCAACTGCCGCATCGAGATGATTTGCATCACGTAGGACATCTGCAAAACATGCCCATAATTCAGGAAGATCGGGTGTTTTTGATAGAGCCTCTTCGGCAAGATCTATCGCCTCTTGCAACTGTCCATTTTGCCGCATCGCGTCGATTAGGTTGGGATAGACCTGAAACAAACCTGGTTGCAACTCCAACGCTTTTTTATAACAGGTAATCGCCTCTTGATAATTTGCGTCTACACGGTAGGCCAGTCCTAAATTGTTGTAGGTAAAGGCTTGATTTGGTACAAGCTCCAATGACTTTAAAAAATTGGTAATCGCCTCCTTAGCACGTCCGACCATCCTCTGTGCATTACCCAAATTATTATAAGCAACCGCCATTTTGGGATCGATTTGAACAACACGACTTAAGAACCGCTCTGCTTCAGCGCCTCTATCTTGAGAATTAAGACTACATGCCAAATTATTCAATACATGAGGATTATTTGGTAGCAAAGCGAGTGCTTGACGGAAAGCAATTTCTGCATCAACAAACTTCTCCCTCTCTAATAAAGCCAAACCATAGTAATCCCAGCCCACGCCATTTTTCGGATAATGTTGAATTAACCATAAAGCCCCCTCTTCCCACAAGTCAATCGCACGGTCGGTCTGAAGTCTGGTTAACAATTCATAGTAGGCTTTGAATTCAGGGGCAATACCCAGACAAGAAAATCCTTTCTTGAGCGAGGTCAATGTCTCTTTATACAGACCCATCTCAAATTGGAGCTTAGCAAAAAAATAATTTACCTCAGCCGAGTTTGGGAAACTATTTAAAATTTCTCGATTTCGCGCATATGCCAAATCACGTTTCCCCTGATCATAGAGATCTCGAACTTCACGCATTTGACGTTCCAATGCCGTACTAGAAGTTTTCGATTTACTCATTTGTATCCCTTTGCGATCAAAAAAACCTCATTAACAAATTAAAGTCATCTGTACTGTGAACCATTTTATCCTAGATAATCAGACTTAATTTCAAAAATAGACACAAGAAAATATCTTAGTTTCACCCTTAAAGTTTTCAATAAAACTGCCGATAGGCGACCAAACTCGAGTTACTTTAGGAAAAAAATATTAGTTTATTTTGGGAAATACGCTAAATGTTTTCGGTGAGCGCCCGATAAAGTTTGCAACGGCGGTGCAATGGTCAACAAGACAGACCGAAGTTCAAGCTAAGCGTCGAATCGAATTAACCAGTTAGGAGAACCATCATGTCTTCATTTATTAATACCAATATCGCGTCTTTAAATGCACAACGCAATTTATCGACTTCCCAAAGTTCATTAAATACTTCATTACAACGTCTGTCTTCAGGTTTGCGTATTAATAGTGCGAAAGACGATGCTGCAGGTTTAGCGATTTCCGAGCGTCTGTCTTCACAAATTGGTGGTCTGAACCAAGCCGCTCGTAATGCAAATGACGGTATCTCTCTCGCTCAAACGGCTGAGGGTGCTTTATCTCAAATCGGCACTAACTTACAACGTATTCGTGACTTGGCTGTACAGTCTGCCAATGCGTCTAACAGTGTCACTGACCGTGCGGCCTTGAACAACGAAGCAACGCAGTTGATATCTGAAATTAACCGCGTCGCTAGTAATACTAACTTCAACGGTGTTAATCTGTTAGATGGCTCGTTTTCTTCCCAAACTTTCCAAGTCGGCGCAAACGGCACAAGCAATGATCAAATCTCGATAGCCTCAATCGCAAGTGCGAAATCCAATGCGCTCGGTGTTGGTGCCGGATCATCTAGCTCGACGACAGTAACTGGCGCAGGTGCAGTAACGACTAACACCTTTGCAGCTGGCGATCTGTCTATTAACGGCTATCAAGTAGGCGCCAGTGCAACTGATGGTGTGTCTAACGTCAATGCCAGTGCAAGTGGCATCGCAAAAGCGGCAGCAATTAACGCGGTCAGCGGACAGACTGGTGTTACAGCAACTGTCGGCTCGACAACTGTTGCTGGCGCCTCTAACAGTTCGGCAACAGCAATCGCTTCTGGTGATATCACTATCAACGGTGTGAACATCGGTGCGTTGTCTGCATCGACAACAGGTGCTGGACGTGGTGCGCAACTTTCTGGCGCGATCAACGCCGTTAGCAGTCAAACAGGTGTGACAGCTACTTTCAACACTTCGACAGGCGCCATTGCGCTAACTGCTGCCGACGGTCGCAACATTGACGTTGTCACAAGTACCAATGCGGCGGCAGTGACAGCCAATACTGGCTTGACTCAAACATCGGGCGTAACAACGATCGCAACGTCAACCTTGACTTTGAGCTCAACAAGTTCCGCAGGTATTACGGTCGCAAACGGCGTTGGCGGCGGCTTGGCAGCGGCCAACCTTACAAGCGGTTACACCTCAGCTACTGTGACAGTCGGCGCGGGCGTCTCATCACTTAACTTGAGTACGGCGGCGGGAGCGACAGCGGCATTAACCACCATTGATTCCGCATTGCAATCAATCAATACTTCTCGAGCTTCTTTAGGTGCTTATCAAAACCGTTTCTCATCTGCGGTTTCGAGCTTGCAAACAACATCTGAAAACTTGACAGCTTCACGTAGCCGTATCCGTGACGCAGACTTCGCTTCAGAAACTGCAACACTGACTCGCGGTCAGGTATTGCAACAAGCAGGTACAGCGATCTTGGCACAGGCAAACGCGTTACCACAAGGCGTATTGGCTCTGTTAAGAGGTTAAGCGATAATGTAGTCCACCACATTATTCATTGATGTAGACTGTCCCCTGCCCAAGTTTTTTGGTCAGGGGAATTTTGCTTAAAGGAAAAGATCATGGACATTCAATCGATAGGCAGGAATTTGCCTTCTGGACCATCGGTCGCAGAAAAACTTCCAGCCCCTCCGTCAGCTGCTGTGGCGAATACGCAAAATGCGACAAATGCACAGACGTTATCCGCCGTTACTCAAACGGCAAAAGCGCCCACTGCTAGTGAAGTTAACAAAGCTGTTAGTGATATCAACAAGACGGTGCAAGCGATTTCACAAAATTTGGAATTTACGGTCGATACCGACGCCAACGAAATCGTTGTTAAGGTAGTGGATCAACAAACAAAAGAAGTGCTACGCCAAATCCCTACCGTGGAAGCTTTAGAGATTGCAAAGTCTCTAGACAAGCTGCAAGGTTTGCTGATCAAGCAACAGGCCTGATTTCACTGATCATCTACATATTTCAAAGCACGAACGATGCGACAAATCTTGCAAGATTAAAATAGATAGGTAAATGCCCCTCTAAAGTCTGATTTGCTTTTGCCGTTAACTTGTATAGTACGAATACTTACAAAAGGGGAACGTGGTGGGCATACAATCAACCGGAGTTGGCTCTAACTTAGATGTGAATAGTCTCATCACTAAGTTGATGCAAATCGAAAGCCAGCCGCTAACGACCCTCGCAAAAAAAGAAGCTAGTTATCTTGCAAAACTGACGGCGTATGGATCGTTAAACGGGGCCTTGAGCTCATTTCAAAGCAGCTTCGTCGGATTAAATAGTACTGCGGCCTTTCAAAATTTAACCGCGAACGTTGGCGACGCTAGTATCTTGTCGGCCAGCACTACCAGCGTTGCTACTGCAGGCAATTACAACATCAATGTGACGCAACTTGCCAAGGCTCAGACCATTTCTAGCGCTGGTCAAGTCAGCACAACGAACACCATAGGTACTGGTGCTGCGACGACTGTTTCATTTCAATTTGGCACCATCAGTGGTGGCACTTTAAGCAATGGCGTTTATACTGGCGCTAGCTTTGCCCAAGATGCGAATCAGGCGATCGGCACGGTCACTATTGATAGTTCAAATAATTCTTTGCAAGGTATTCGTGATGCTATCAATGCTGCTGGCAAGGGCGTTACTGCATCTATTGTTGGCGATGGCTCTGCCACGCCCTATCACTTGGTTCTGAGTTCGAATAAAACCGGTTTAACCTCCAGCCTAAAAATTGATGTGAGCGGCGATGCCACGTTGCAGTCATTACTTAGCTACAACCCGGCAGGCACACAAAATCTAAGCGAAACGACAACTGGGCAGAATGCCAACTTGTCGATCAACGGCATCAATATTACTAGCGCTTCCAATACAGTCAATGATGCGGTGCAAGGAGTTCCAATTACAGTGGCAAAAATCGGAAGCACGACGCTCGCCCTAAACAATAATACATCTGGCGTTGTAAATTCCATAAATACTTTTGTCAAAGGCTACAACGACCTTCAAGCGACCTTAAAGTCCCTTACCGGCTTTGATGCGTCAACCAAAAAAGGTGGAGTATTAATTGGTGACGCTGCCGCTCGTGGTGCGCAGACTCAAGTGCGAAATGCCTTGTCTTCTGCTGTTAACGGCTTGGGCGGAAGTATTACGACTCTGTCATCGATAGGAATTACTTTCCAGAAAGATGGCACATTAAGTGTTGATTCGACTAAATTACAAGCTGCGGTCAATACCAATTTCAAAGAGATCAGTGGCCTGTTCACGACGATAGGTAAGGCCACCGATAGCCTGGTTAGTTACAGCACATCGAGCACGACAACAGCACAAGGCAGTTATGCGCTAAATGTGACGGCATTAGCCACCCAGGGCAACCTGACAGGTGATCTAGATCTAACAGCGGGCAGCACCACAATCAATCCGAGCACCAGCATCAATGTCACAGTGGACGGTACTAGCGCTGCGGTATCACTTGCGGCTGGCACGTATACAGCTAGCCAACTAACAACTTTATTGCAAACTTCAATTAATGGCAACACGGCATTCACTAATGCAGGCATTAAAATTACTGCCACTACGACGGGTGGCGGCTTTCTAAAGTTAACTTCAAATAGCTTTGGCAGCACATCCAATATTACTCTGGCTAACGGTACTGGAACCAGCATATCAACGCTCGCGGGAACGATTTTTAGCGGCACTCCTGGAACAAATGTTACCGGAACTTTTAATGGCATTGCTACGACAGGTGCGGGACAGTTTTTAACTGGCAATGCGGGTTCTGCGGCGGATGGCTTGAAAGTTCTCGTTGCGGGCGGCGCAACTGGAGATCGAGGCACCGTTCATTTTTCTAAAGGTTATGCGAGTCAATTGAATACCCTATTCGGTACGATCACTGGGAGTGGCGGCAGTATTGCCAGTACCACTGATGGTGTCAACCGCTCTATAAAAGACATTGGCAAACAAAGAGACATACTCAACAGTCGATTGATCGATACTGAAGCACGCTACCGAGCTCAATTTACCGCATTAGATAGAATCGTAAGTGGCTTGAATAACACAAGTTCATTCCTGACACAGCAACTTTCAGCTTTAACTGGTAGTAACACCAAATAATTAAGGATTCATATATGTTTGGCTCTTCTAACTCACATGGCGCTAATGCCTACGCAAAAGTTGGTATTGAAACCGGCGTTATCTCTGCCAGCCCGCATAAGCTGATCGTTATGCTTTATGACGGTGCTATCGTTGCATTAAACAATGCGATTCAGCACATGAAAAATAGCGACATCCCCGCCAAAGGCCATTCCATTTCGAAGGCGATCGCTATCATTGAAAATGGCTTGCGCGCCAGCCTCGACAAAAAAGCTGGTGGTGAGATTGCAGCGAGTTTAGATGCTTTGTATGAATACATGACTAACCGTCTACTTCAAGCAAATATCAATAATCAAGTGGAAGGACTCACTGAAGTTCAGGGCTTGTTACGCGATCTCAAAGCGTCATGGGAAGCCATTGCCCCAGATAGCAACAGACCCAACATTGAAGCGCCACTACCCCAGCTTGACCCACTCGCCCCACGTCGCGCGAATCTCTTTGAGGCTTGAACCATGAATAGTTTAGAATTGTTAAACGTGTATGAAAAAGTTGCTCACATCACTGCAGAAATGCTGGTCGCTGCGCAATCGAATGATTGGGAATTATTAGCTCAATTGGAAGGTGACTGCAGTACGCATGTGAGTACACTAAGAGAATTTGAGGGGCCAAGTGAATTACCTGCTGATTTGAAAGCGAAGAAGGTATCTATCATTAAACGAATTCTGGCTGATGATCGTGCGATTCGAGATATTACCGAACCATGGATGCAAAATTTAGCTAACTTAATGAAAAGCTCTAGCACGACCCGTAAACTTTCACAAAGCTATGGTGCCAATCAAATGGGATAATGCATGTCAACAATTTTCCCCCGCTTAGATCCCAATCTATTGATCACCACAGCTGTAGAAGGACCGACTGCTTTAAGATCAATAGAGGCGATCAAACAGGACGTCATACAAAGATTGAGCCAAGATGGGATAGGCAAACATATTCAAGGGGAAGTGCTTGCAAAACTAAGCGATGGAAGTTTTGTGGCGAAAGTAGATGGAACCCCAATGCGCTTGAGCTTGCCAAGCAATACGCAAGTTGGCGAAAAACTGTCATTAACATTGTTACACCTTACGCCTCGTCCCGTGTTTTTATTGAATGGACAAAGCCAAGTCACTCTGCTCGACACACCCCAAAAATTCAGAGCGAATGATCCTGTATCGCGTAATTTGGTTCCAGAAAATCAGCCCTTTGAAACTGAGTTTCTCTCAAGTTCCGAGGTACGCACCCAGACAACAAGCACAAACCGCCAAGCAACAAACTCCCCTTCAGATCAGAGTAAGCCAGTATTAACACAAGCTAGTTTCACCAACAATTTACCGCCTACCCAAACCAGCAATCCAGTACATCTAGAACAAACACAGGCTAATTTCACCAACACTCTATCGCCTAACCGCACCAGCAATTCAGTCAAATTATCAGAAACAACAATCGGCCCCGAAAACCACTTCGCCGCAGATTACACGTCCCCAACAACTGGCGAAACCAGTTCAAAAACGGAACTCAGTAACACTGGCCAATTAATCAATAAGTTGATTCTGGAAACAAGCAAACCCGGCGAAAAATTAAGCATCAAAGGGAGCACTCCCCTGGTCAACGACATAGCGGAAAAGCTTCCTATGCCACAATTGGCTAAGCAAATCGAAAGCAATCTACATCAAAGCGTACAAAATAGCGGTCTCTTTTACGAATCGCATGTGGCAGAGTGGTCAATCGGCCAACGCAGTAAGTTGGAGTTGCAGACAGAACCACAGTCTCAGATCGCTGCGAATGTAGACAGCTCAGTATTAACCAACAAGGAAGACGGCAATCATGCCGCTCTCGCACAATTGATTCATCAACAACTCGATGTGCTTGAGCAACAAAAATTACTCTGGACAGGTATGCTCGCGCCGCAAATGCCTGTACAACTTACGATAGAAAAGTCGACACAAAAATCGACTGAGCACGGACACGAAAAACAACAAGAAAAATCTGACTGGCAAAGCTATTTACGCGTCGAGCTACCCAATTTAGGTGTCGTGGCGATGACCATCAATTTACATTCAAATCAACTTCAGCTTAACATCAAGAGTAGCGACAAGAGCACAATGTCAATCTTGAAAACTCAATACAGCACTTTGCAGCAATCGATAGAAAATAACGGAACTCATATCCAGTCATTCACGGTGCAACATGATGAACAACTCTGAGCACCTTATTTCAACTGCTGTTGCGTTAACTTACAGCCCAGAAGATGGGGCTCCGAAAGTGGTGGCCAAAGGTAAAGGCTTGATCGCTGAAGAGATCATCGCTAGAGCCAATGAACATGGTGTGTTTATTCACCAGTCAAAAGAATTAGTCAGTCTATTGATGAAAGTGGACTTAGACGACAACATTCCACCGGCACTCTACGCAGTTGTTGCAGAACTGCTCGCTTGGCTATACTATATAGAAACAGAGATAAAAACAAAATAAGCGATCTCTGCCCCTCCCTACTTATAATTATTACAGAATAAAGCACTATGCAAGCAACGCATCCGTCCTTGGGAACTGAGAATCAAAGTCCATATCAAGTTGAATCAAAAAGAGAGATTCTCTCAATACTGAAAGGTTTCAGGGATAAATCACAATTGATTAGCATGATGATCAACAGTGGTAACGAAGCATTTATTACTTCGGTGCTGGAAATTGACGACAAAAACAACAACATCATTGTTGATAGCACACCAAGCGCCGAAGCAAATCAACGAATTATTGCAGCACCAGCTGTTTTTTTTGATGGTTTACTTGATCGCATCAGCATTCAATTTGCGTCTTCCAACGTCAAAGTTATCTCGTTTGAAGGAAAACCTGCCTTACAAATGCCCGTACCAACAAGTGTGATACGCTTGCAGCGCCGCGAAAACTATAGAATCAATACCCCAGTTTCAACCCCCATCAAATGTGTTATCGCAGTTGAAGTTGATTCGGGCATACAAAAACATAAATTTTCTTTGGTCGATATCAGTTGCGGCGGCATCGCCATCTTGGATGATGGCCGATTGATCGATATCGCGGCTGGAACCAGCTATCCCGATTGTGAGATGGACATTCCGGGCATTGGCTTAATTCAAATGGAACTACAGATACGCAACTCGCAAGAGTTGACGCTATTAAATGGCAAAACTACACGTCGTATAGGTTGCGCATTTTTGAATTTATCTAGCAAGACACTGGCTTCTGTTCAACGCTACATTATGAAATTAGAACGCGAACGGAATGCAAAGTTAACCGGTATTAGCTAGTTAATTTACCAAGAACAGTAAGGCATTAAATATCTAATGAATTTCGAGTTAAATCACTCGAAAGCACCTCGCAGCATAAAGCTAAATTTGCATATTCATAATATCGTGGTATGCAGACACCAGTTTATTTCGTACTTGAATCGTAGTTTGAAATGAGATACTGGCTTTTTGCATAGAAATCATCATATCTGACATGTTCACGCTATCATCACCAAGAGCAAATTTTTTGCCCATCTCTTGAGAGGCGCTTTGCGCAGCACTCACTTGATCAAGTGATGACTTCAAAGCGTCAGCAAAATCTAATTTTGGCGCACCTGGACTAATTGGTGATACTGTATTGCCAGTGCCACCTTCCATTTTTGCTGCAGCCGCTTTCAGTTGCGCAACCATCGCGTCGATTCTACTTTTATCTATTCCACCGACATTCACTTGAGCTCTCCGTTTTTTCAGATATGCTTAGAGTAGCATCGATGACGGTAAGCGTAAGCTCAAGAAGGCGGGTGAAACGGCCGTTTCTCTTGCAATTGAAAATTTCGAAAAGTCGCACAATTGCTAGTAAGGAAAAAACCTTCACAGGGAAACAAAATGCTGCAACATGATTTAGAACAAGACGATAACGGGGGCGAAAATGGCAACCGCAAATGACGCGACTTTAGAAGCGCCGGTACCAGTCGTATTCGGAATCCCGCAAACCCCGGCCGTTAGAACAATTCTCTTGTCGGTCGGTGCCGCGATTACCATTGCAATAATGGTGGGCGTCTGGTTATGGAGTCAGGCACCAGACTATCGCGTGCTTTTTTCTAACTTCAATGATAAAGACGGAGGCGCCATTGTCGCATCGCTCCAGCAACTCAATATTCCTTACAAATATTCAGATGGCGGCGGCGCAATCTTGGTTCCCGCGAATCAAGTGCATGATGCTCGTCTGAAGCTCGCTTCCCAAGGTTTACCAAAAGGCGGCAACGTGGGATTCGAATTGATGGAAAACCAAAAACTTGGCATCTCTCAATTCTTAGAACAAGTGAACTTCCAACGTGCGCTCGAAGGCGAACTGGCACGCTCGATTCAAGCTGTCTCTGCAGTTCAGACTGCGCGGGTACATTTAGCAATTCCCAAAGCCTCAGTTTTTGTGCGCGAACAACAAAAGCCTACTGCGTCAGTGCTACTAAACCTCTATCCAGGTCGAATGTTAGATCAACAGCAAGTGAGTGCCATCATCCACTTGGTTGCTAGCAGCATTCCAGAACTACCAGCGAAGAATGTCACTATCGTCGATCAAAATGGCAACTTATTATCGGATACAAGTAAACAGACAAGTAACAATAATCTGGACCCATCCCAATTAAAATATGTACAGGAATTTCAATCAAACATCGTCAAGAAAATTGAATCAATTATTTCGCCTATCGTAGGGCCACAAAATGTCCGCGCCGAAGCGACAGCCGACATCGATTTTTCGCGCAGTGAACAAGCAGCCGAGACCTATCGACCTAACGCACCACCGGAAGCGAGCACCATTCGCAGTCAACAAACCAGCGAAAGCTATGGAAAACCAGCCAACGCTTCTGGTATCCCTGGTGCATTGAGCAACCAACCTCCAGTGCCTGCAACGGCACCGATCACAGCCGCAGCCGATCAGAATGCCCAAACGGCAGCTGCAGCAAACACAGGCTTGACGCAAAAAGAGTCGACACTCAATTTTGAAGTCGATAAAACGATACGCTACACTCAACAAGCCATGGGTGGACTAAAACGTTTGTCAGTTGCAGTTGTGGTCAACTACAAAACAGAAACAGATAAATCAGGAAAAACTGTTACACGTGCCCTAACTGAAATAGAAAAAAGTCAGATTACCGACTTGGTTCGCGAAGCAATGGGTTACAACAAAGAACGTGGCGATACTTTAAACGTAGTAAATAGCCCGTTTGCAACGCCAGAAAAAATTAAAGCTGAAGATATTCCACTCTGGAAACAGCCTGACGTAATACAAACGGCAAAAGAAGTGGGAAAATACCTTGTGGGTGCTTTACTGTTACTCTACTTATTTTTCGGATATTTGAAGCCGACACTCAACAAACTTACTGGTAAAGATCCGAAATCCCTGCGTAAAGAGAAAGAACAAGAAGAGCAAGAAGCCGCAGCCAGAGCAGAAGAAGAGGAAGCTGCGATTGTTGAATTGAATAATAAAGCTATAGACGCAAACGGCAGACAACAATTGTCCAGTTACGAAATAAACATGGACATGGCAAAGCAATTAGCCGCCAGCGATCCTAAAATTGTCGCAAACGTGATTAAAACATGGGTAAGCAATGAGTGACGACGGGATACAAAAAGCAGCCACCTTAATGCTTGCATTAGGTGAAGATGCTGCGGCCGAAGTGATGAAGCACCTCGGCCCTAGAGAAGTACAAAAGATTGGCGCTGCCATGGCGACCATAGGTGCTATTCCGCATGAATCAATTGCCAAGGTACTTGAGGAATTTAAATCTCAGGCAGATTTGAGTTCCTCAGTGGGACTTGATTCTGACGAATACATTCGTAATGTATTAACCAAGGCACTGGGCGACGACAAGGCATCCTCGCTACTCAACCGCATTTTAGGTGGCAAAGATGCGAGTGGTATCGAGAGTCTGAAATGGATGGACTCCGCATCGGTTGCCGAACTTATTAAGAACGAACACCCGCAAATTATTGCCACTATCCTGGTTCATCTGGAAAGTGACCAAGCGAGTGAAGTGCTCAATAATTTTAGCGAGCGTTTGCGTAATGATGCCGTCCTGAGAATCGCGACACTAGATGGTATTCAACCAACCGCCTTGCGTGAACTCAATGATGTGTTAACCAAACTACTGACAGGAAATGAAAGCCTGAAGAAAAAATCCATCGGTGGCGTTCGTGCAGCAGCAGAAATCCTCAATTTTATGAGTGGTGAAAACGAAGCCTCCATCATGGAGAATCTACGCAAATATGATGGCGATATGGCCGAGAAAATCATGGATGAAATGTTCGTATTCGACAACATTCTCGAAATTGACGATCGTGGAATTCAATTATTACTGCGCGAAGTACAATCGGACTCATTGATTATTGCGCTAAAAGGTGCCAATGCAGACATGCGTGAAAAGATATTCAAAAATATGTCGCAACGTGCAGCGGAAATGATGCGGGAGGACCTAGAGTCGAAGGGACCAGTACGGTTGTCAGAAGTAGAAGCACAACAAAAACAGATACTTTTAATTGTTCGACGCTTAGCCGACGATGGACAGATTATGTTGGGCGCAAAAGGGGAAGACGCCTATGTCTAATGCGCTTCCAAAAGAATTGCAGACAGCATTTCAACGCTGGGAAATGCCGTCTTTTGGTGATGTTCGTCCTACGCATTTAGAGAAAATGGCGGAGCAAGAACAAATTACCCTTGCCGATATCTCTGCTATCAAAGAACAAGCAAAAAATGAAGCCTATGCAGATGCCTATAAAGAAGCCTACGCTATCGGTTATCAAGAAGGTCAAGAGGCTGGCAAAATAGAGATGCAAAAACAAACGATACTGGTAACTAGCCAGTTGGGCGACTTAAAAAATGCTTTTGAAGAACAGCTTTTGAATGCGCAAAACACGATAGGCCATGATCTGATCAAGTTGGCACTTGAACTGGCTAGTGCCATGACTAAATATCGTTTCGAACAATTCCCCGAAGCTATTGCAGATATAGTCAAAGAGGCTATCGCAACCCTGCCCTCTATACAGCAACCAGCACAGATCTTCCTTAATCCAGAAGATTTACAGATGGTAAAAGATCAAATGGGTGATAGCCTAGAACGTGATGCATGGCGTCTGTTACCTGACCATCTTATGACACGTGGCGGCTGCAGAATTGAAACGGCGCAAAATCTGCTCGATGCCAGTTTCGAAACACGCTGGTCGCGCCTGACTCAGGCGTTGCTTGACTTGCATCCAAGTCGGTAAGCAGCTCAATTAGCGCAATCAAAGGCAGACTGAAATGAACGCCCCTCTATCACCACAACACTGGAAAGACCAATTGGCGAACAGTGTAAAACTGATTTCCCACATGCAGGCTGAAAGCATTTCTGGTCGCATTGTCAAAGTTACTGGTTTGATAATGGAGGCGGTTGGTATCAAATTGCCTGTTGGCAGTGCCTGCATCATTCATCTTCCGAATGACATAAAAATTGAAGCCGAAGTCGTGGGGTTTGATGGTGACCGCTTATTTTTGATGCCGCAAAGTGATCTCGACGGTGTAGTACCTGGCGCCGCAGTTGTGCCCGTGACGCCACCTGCAGATCATGATCCAAATCATCCACAGCGACGCAATAATGATAGAACCAAGCGACTTCCAGTCGGTTATGAACTGCTTGGTCGCGTGTTAGACGCAAATGGGCGTCCACTGGATACTTTGGGTCCGTTAGGTAACACAGCGACTGCTGCCTTGGGCGCGCGTATTTACAACCCGCTAGCACGAGCTCCAATCAAAGAAAAACTTGACGTGGGCATACGTGCAATAAATAGTATGCTGACCGTAGGGCGTGGCCAACGCCTCGGTTTATTCGCGGGCTCTGGCGTTGGTAAAAGCGTATTGTTGGGCATGATGGCGAGATACACCACGGCTGATGTCATCGTTGTCGGTTTGATCGGTGAACGGGGACGTGAGGTCAAAGAATTTATCGAAGAAATTTTGGGCGAAGAAGGCTTAGCACGCTCGGTTGTGGTCGCGGCACCTGCTGATGCCCCGCCATTGATGCGACTGCAAGGTGCAGCTTATGCAACGACTATTGCGGAATACTTCCGTGACCAGGATAAAAATGTTTTGCTGATCATGGACTCCTTAACACGGTATGCGATGGCACAGCGTGAAATTGCACTGGCCATTGGCGAACCCCCAGCAACCAAAGGCTATCCACCATCAGTTTTTGCCAAGCTGCCAATTTTGGTTGAGCGCGCTGGGAATGGTCGACTTGGTGGTGGCTCTATTACTGCTTTTTATACTGTTTTGACTGAAGGTGATGATCAGCAAGATCCGATTGCGGATGCTGCAAGAGCGATTTTGGATGGCCATATCGTTCTCAATCGAACTCTGGCAGAAAGTGGACATTATCCAGCAATTGATATTGAACAATCGATCAGCCGCGCGATGCATGGCATTACCTCGCCAGAACACCAAGCCTTATCCAGAAAGCTAAAACAGCTATATTCACGCTATGAACGTAGCCGAGACTTAATCAACGTAGGAGCCTACTCGGCCGGCGCAGACCCGGTATTGGATGAAGCGATACGGAAGTACGGTCGAATTCAAGCATTTTTGCAACAAGAAATCACGGAAAAGTCATCCATATCGCAAAGCTTAGAGGGACTTTCCTCGCTTTTCGACGCTTAAAATATTGGCCCGATACGTAAAATGAGAAAGTGATGAGAGCATTATGGCTGGATCGGCGCTAAGCACCTTGATTGAATTAGCAGAAAATGACGTGGAAAATGCTGCCAAAAATCTAGGACGAAGCATAAAGGCGAAAGATGAAGCAACCCAGCAATTAGGTCTACTGACGCAATACCGTGCAGATTATGAAGCCAGGCTACAAAACAATGCACAGCGCGGATTAACGGTTTCACAGTATGCCAATTTCCAAGGTTTTATCGGCAAATTAGACCAAGCGATTGAAGGCCAAAAGAAATTAATTATAGATGCCGAATACAGAGTCGAGATTGCGAAAAAATTCTGGCAAGAATGTGAGAAAAAACGCCTTTCCTACAAAACCTTGATAAATAGAAACATCGCTACAGAGCTCAAGAAAGAAAATAAACGCGATCAGAAACAAACCGATGAACGTGCAACCCGTACCCTTTTTTACAAGAAGTGATTTAAAAAAAAGATACCAATGACGATCAACGAAAAACTGAACATACTTCCGATTTTATAGGTGTCAAAAATGCCAAACACATCAACAGTTTCACAAGTTTTGCCGAGCTATACAGCGACTAAAGGCGGACAAACTTCGGCTGAATTAAAATCGAATAGCAACTTCAATCAAATACTCAAAAACGAAGTCGCCAACAAAGTAAAAAAAGCCCCTACAAATACGACTAAACAGTCGACCAATAATCCAGCGACTGAATCAGCAGCCAGCCAAAGAAGCATGGTTGCCAATAAGGATGTTCCATCAAACGAGAACAAAACTTCCACGGCTAATAGCGAATCCGACGAAGTCGACAATGCAAGTCTAGCGATTTCAGATGAAACAAATAACTTAATCAATTTTGTTGGCGATATCAGTGCTTTTACGCTTCCCGACATCGCTAAGAACGTGGATAACAGCGCCAGTGCCTCGCCAGACAAGTTCGACGTTTCGTCAGACAAGCTTTCATTGGACATGCTCGAAGTTCCGTCAGACTATCTTAACACTTCGATAGACAATCTCAAGGACGGCGCAGCATTGCCACCTTCCGCGCCAAAAGATACATCAATAGCAGTTAGCTCAACACCAACAAACAGCAATACTAAAGTAACGATGTTGGACAAAAAACCTACGGAGAGTCTGGCAAAATCATTGAAACCGACAACCGATACCCGCTCGGTCTTGAACGCCGATTCAGATTTAGCGGTCAAGCCAATCGCATCGGAACAAAAACAAAAAGTTGACCTCAACGAATCTACAAATTTGACATCTGGACATGAGCTCACGGACGGTACAGATGCCGACTCGGTGCTAGCAAACTCGAACCCAAGATTCGATAAAATTAGCGGCGATATCAATAAACAGCAAAGCAACGACAACAAAGTTCAACAGGATGTCAAAGATGTCGTCAACACCATACCGGTAGTAAACTCAGAACAACTATCGATGAATTTAAAAGCGGTGGAGCCAAAGGCAAATAGTGCGCCTCCATCAGTGGTCATTAACAGTTCATTGAACAATACAACAATCAAAACCAAGGGCGCTGAACAGCTTTCGAATCAGTTGCCTGAAGAAAGCCGAATAAGTCTAAATTCAAATGAACGCAGTGCCTCTGATCAATTTTCGGTTGATCTAAAAGCTCAGGTTCAAGAAACGCGGAAAAATAAGCTTGAGCCAAATAGAGAAAGTACACAAAACCTTCAAATCATCGAACCGCCTAGAGCTGAGTCAATGCCAGCATCGCCGCCCATTCAAGCCGCGGTAGAAGCAAATAGTATTTCATCGGCGTCGAATTTCATCGGGCCTAAAGTTGGTACCAAAGCGTGGGATCAGGCAATCGGTCAAAAAATCGTCTGGATGGTTGCTGGTGGAGAACAAAGTGCTCAACTCACGCTCAATCCTCCCGATCTTGGTCCGGTGCAAATCGTTTTAAGTATCAGCGACAGCCAAGTCGACGCTAGTTTCGTTTCATCCCACCTAGACGTGCGTGAAGCAATCGAAGCGGCAGCTCCCAAATTGCGCGAAATGATGGACAATGCAGGTATGTCACTTTCCGGGTTTTCAGTCGCTGCACAATCAACTCCTTCGGGCAATGCATTCACACCTGATAGCAACAACAGAAGCAACGGTAACAATCAAAAACAAGGGTTCTCTACCAATGCACAGGATTCAACACCGATTGCTGCGATGAACAATAGTCAATCCCATCCAAAAGGATTAGTAGACACGTTTGTATAGTGATAGCCTATGCCAAAGCTTAGAGATCAATCATTGAATTGAAACCTGGGCTTGAGTAGTATTAGAGTTGCTAAATCTCGAAGCAAGTTGCATTTTTTTAATCCAACTTGCTTCGTCTTTTGCAAATTCGAGCCAACTGGCCACTTATCGATTCAAAATCTTAAGTACAGACAACATCGTTTGCAACGTAGCCCCCTTCAAGACAAACCCGATAGTTGAAAACAATACTATAATCAATCCCAGAGAAACCATTCTTTTGTGAAACATGGGGCCACCTTAAAATTTGTCGTTTTCAGTACCGTCATGCGCCCTCTTGTTGCACATCAAAAAGCTAGATGTTTATCTCTATAAGAAGCAAAAATCGAGAGTAAAGCCCGAAATGCCACTCTTTTTTTCAGATAGCGATTCACTGACTTAGTGGATAATTTTTTCAAACGTAACAATATTTATGAAGTGGTGAAAGCCAACTATGTCAAAAGCCCCCGAAAAACCAGCAGCAGATGCGCCAGCAGGAAAATCAAAAAAGAAGCTATTTATCATAATAGGTGTGGCAGTGCTGTTGCTTGGCGCAATCGGCGGTGGCGCAGTATTTATGTTGTCAGGCAAAAAAAACACCAAAGAAAAAGAGCATAAAGAAGAAGTTGCAAAAGCACCTGTTTTTCTTCCTCTAGAGCCTTTCGTCGTCAATTTGCAATCGGACACTGGTGAAAAGTATTTGCAAGTACAAATGACACTACAAATCCCAGATGAGGCTCAGTCCAATTTAATCAAATCGAATACACCCCAGGTGAAAAGTCGTTTAATCATGCTCCTATCGAGCAAAGATGCTGGCGAGCTTTTAACGCCTGAAGGAAAAGACAAGTTGATTAAGGAAATTACCGAACAGGTTAACTTACCCTTCACACCAAAAGGCGATCCACAAAAAGTCAGCGGTGTGTTTTTTACTTCATTTGTAATCCAATAAAATCGTGTCCGATAATTTTCTTTCACAGGAAGAAGTCGATGCCCTACTAAAGGGCGTGACGGGTGATCAAGATGACGCAGAGTCACTTGAAGACACCTCGGGTGTCCGCCCCTATAATTTGGCAACCCAAGAACGTATTGTTCGTGGTCGTATGCCGACGTTGGAAATTATCAACGAACGATTTGCCCGCCTTTTGCGCATAGGCTTATTTAATTTTTTACGCCGCAGCGCTGAGGTGTCGGTTGGTACCGTGAAGGTATCGAAGTACAGTGAATTTATCCGAAATCTGGTTGTTCCCACCAATCTCAATTTAACTCACATGAAGCCACTGCGTGGCACATCGTTAATTGTTTTAGATCCGGGATTAGTTTTTCTCCTGGTCGACAACTTATTCGGTGGCGATGGGCGTTTTCACACCCGTGTTGAAGGTCGAGACTTTACACAGACGGAACAAAGGATTATTCAAAAAATACTCGAGATAATTTACGAAACCTACGCTAAATCTTGGGAACCCGTCTATCCCGTTCAATTTGAGTATATTCGTTCCGAAATGAACACCCAGTTCGCCAATATCGCGACACCAAATGAAGTGGTGGTTTCCACCACGTTTACGATAGAACTTGGGCCGGTAAGTGGTGAGATGCACATGTGCATGCCTTACTCCATGATAGAGCCAATACGCGATTTGCTAACCAGTAGTCTGCAAGGTGAAACTCTAGAAATCGACAAGCGCTGGGTACGCCTAATGACCCAACAGATTCAAATTGCAGAAGTAGAGATAGTCGCTGATCTTGGCACAGCAAGGATCAATCTTGGCGATATCTTAAATATGAAAGTAGGCGACATCATACCCATTGCTGTACCTGAAATCGTTTCAGCGAAAGTAGACGGAACACCCGTTATGGAATGTAAATATGGCGTCTTTAATGGGCAGTACGCACTTAGAGTTGACAAAATGCTAGGCTCTAGCGTCAACGATATAGCACACGAATCACTAAATGGAGAGACCAATGGATGACAATAACGACACCATCAACGAGGATGATTGGGGCGCCGCCATTGCTGAGCAAGAGAAAGCCGATGCGGAGGCAGCCGCACGCGCCGCAGCTGCCGCTGCAGCCCCACCCCCTCCTACCGCACTTTCTACAGGGGCTTTTCAAGAATTTGGTAAAGGTCCTCAAGCACAAACGTCTAACGATATCGATTTCATTCTCGATATCCCAGTTCAATTAACTGTTGAACTGGGACGTACTAAAATCGCCATTAAAAACCTCTTGCAATTAGCGCAGGGCTCTGTGGTTGAACTCGATGGTTTAGCGGGTGAGCCTATGGACGTACTCGTCAACGGTTGCTTAATTGCCCAAGGCGAGGTGGTCGTGGTGAATGACAAATTTGGTATACGTTTAACAGATATTGTGACGCCAGCCGAACGTATTCGTAAGCTGAACAAGTGAAGCAGTATCCTATGCAATTACACGCCAGATCTTGCCTGTTACTCGGTTCACTATTTGGGCTCTTAAGTAGCTCGGCATTGGCGCAAACGAAGGGACAGACAAGCGTGTCGCCAACCACAGGTTTGCTGCAAATATTTTTAGCTCTGGTAGCAGTGATTGGTTTAATGTTGTTGATCGCTTGGCTATTTAAACGCATAGGTCCGATCAACAGTATGAATAAAGTGCCTATGAAAGTTGTTGGTGGACTGAGCATAGGTAATCGTGAACGAATTATGGTGGTAGAAGTTGGTGATCAGTGGTTAGTGTTAGGCGTCACCGCACAACAAATCAATACCCTTAGCAGTATGCCAAAACAAGAGATTGCTACAGCAGACCCGGCACACGCAAATCCCAATCCAGAAAATCAATTTTCTCACTGGCTCAAAAAGACCTTAGACAAGCGCAATACACCTGAAACCTAAAGCATCATGAAAACCTTGCGCTCCCTCACCTCTCATTTCGCCAATGCGCTCGTACCGATCGCATTGCCTATCCTTATTTTTATCCTGTGCGTTCCCGATGTCGCTCTGGCGCAAAGCGGTGGCTTACCCGCTATAACAACGTCGCCAGCTTCGGGTGGCGGCCAAAATTATTCACTGAGTATTCAGACTTTAATTTTTCTAACATCGTTGGCATTTATTCCAGCGGCCTTGCTGATGATGACCAGCTTCACCCGCATCATCATCGTCCTCTCCTTATTGCGCCAAGCTTTAGGTACGCAATCGGCACCGCCTAACCAAGTTCTGGTTGGGCTATCCCTATTTCTGACCTTGTTTGTGATGGGGCCCGCATTTGATAAGATTTATGAAGATGCCTACCTACCCTTCTCAAAAAATGAAATCACTATGCAAAAAGCGATGGAGAAAGGTGTAGAGCCGCTCAAAACTTTCATGCTAAAGCAAACACGTGAATCGGATATTGCGTTGTACGTGCGTTTATCGAATACGCCAGCTTTACAAGGTCCTGAAGATATACCATTAAGGGTCTTGATTCCGGCTTTTATAACCAGTGAATTGAAGACCGCATTTCAAATTAGTTTTGCGATCTTCATACCATTTTTGATTATCGATATGGTAGTCGCGAGCGTCTTAATGGCGATGGGTATGATGATGGTTTCACCTTCTATCGTGTCGCTACCATTTAAGCTTATGCTATTTGTCTTAGTTGATGGTTGGCAGTTGTTGATTGGCTCGCTGGCACGCAGTTTCTATTAAAGGACAAAAAATGACACCCGATAGCGTAATGACCATGGGCAGGCACGCCATGGAAATCACCTTGATGATTTCAGCGCCACTACTCTTAGTTGCGCTAGGGGTTGGTTTGATCGTTAGTATTTTTCAAGCGGCAACACAAATTAATGAAACAACCCTATCTTTCATTCCTAAGTTGGTGGGTATCTTCGTGACACTAATCATTGCTGGTCCTTGGATGTTGTCGGTATTAGGTGATTATATGCGTGAAGTATTCACCGGTATTGCTACGATGGCTGGCTGAAAAAAGTCCTTATGATTTCCATCAACAGTAATGAGTTAATCAGTCTGATTGCAGCATTCCTGTGGCCACTCACACGCATTCTAGGCTTCATCGCTATCGCACCACCTTTCGGAAATAATGGTGTCCCAGTCCAAGTAAAAATCGCGCTCGGTGTATTCTTAGCGATGATCGTCGCACCAACGATAGATCCGATCCAAGGTGTAGACATGCTGTCGATTACCGGCATTATGGTTGTCTTGCAACAGTTCATTATTGGCATGGCAATGGGTTTCATGGTACGCATTGTATTCGCAGGTATAGAGATGGCGGGCGAGGTAGCGGGCCTTACTATGGGTCTGGGATTTGCGACCTTTTTTGATCCACAAACCAGAGGGCGCTCATCTGCTATTAGCCAATTTCTAGTTATCATCACAACTTTAGTATTTCTTTCATTGAATGTGCATTTGGTTCTTTTCGAGACGATCATCACTAGTTTTAAGAGTATTCCTATTTCCACCTCTTTGACGATGGGATTTAGTTTTCAAAAGCTAGCGATTTGGGGCGAAGAAATCTTCAAAATTGGTCTCTTAATCTCTCTGCCAATCGTCGCCGCTTTACTGATCACGAATATTGCGTTGGGAATCCTAACGCGTGCGGCGCCTCAGTTAAACATCTTTGGTATTGGTTTTCCAGTGACAATCGGCGTTGGCTTCTTGATGTTGAGTTTGATTCTGCCACACCTGTTACAGCCTATAGAAAACATGTTTCAACACTTAATTGATACGCTGTCTTCTCTTGGGTGACATGACTTTCATCGTTACTTGCGGACTATCAAGCAATAGCTAAGTAATTGTTCGAATTTAGGCGTTTCGTCAACTTGCACAATAGAATTAAGCAATATCAAGCTAAAATCACTTTAACTTACTCTCGAACCTCACACCATGCAAGCTCACTTGCTGTATCAAATTTCGCAAATACGTCAGCTTGAACAAAGCGCAAAAACCGCATTAGCGCCAGGAAATTTGATGCAGGCGGCTGGTGCAGCAGCTGCAAAATTAGCCGCTCAACTCATAGATGAAGCACACGCTAAAAGTCCAAGATTAAGTAACATAGACAGCCACAGAGCGATCTGCATTCTGGCGGGACCAGGAGATAATGGTGGTGATGCTTTCGAAGTCGCATATCAATTAGCACGCTTAGATCAGGCCAATCAACTTCAAATTCACGTTCTTGTTTGCGGCTCCATTGAGGATTATTCCGACGATGCTAAATTGAGCTTGCACCGAGCAAAGTCAAGGAATTGTCGTTGGTTACAGCTCGACGAAATCCAAAAATTCGATCCTAAGCAATACATTCTAATTGTCGACGGATTGTTCGGCATAGGCTTAAACCGCCCAATCACAGGAGAAATTGCATCTCTCATTGAAGCCATTAACAAACAAGTTCATCAAATCAGCCAGTGCCCTGTATTGGCCTTAGATGTGCCTAGCGGTTTGAATGCGAACACAGGGCAAATCATAGGTTCAGGCGCTGTGGGTATCGCACTCATCGCCAGCCACACAATTACGTTCATTGGCAACAAGCCTGGACTACATACGGCTCAAGGAAAAGACTATGCAGGCGTCGTCCGCGTCGACGATCTAGGCGTCGAAAAGCATCTCTATCCCGCGCCCTACGCGCGCTTGTCGACCCGCGCTGAACTTTCAACCTTAGTTAAACCGCGCAAACAGGACAGTAACAAAGGTAGCTATGGCGACGTCATCGTCGTTGGCGGCGGCGCCGGCATGCAAGGAGCACCGTTGCTAGCAGGACGCGCCGCTTTATATACTGGCGCTGGACGTGTACACGTAGAATTTGTTGAGGCCTTTAGTGGGATAGATTTTTCCCACCCTGAACTCATGTGCAGGCTCGCAGAGTCTAGTGATTTTTCAGCTAAGAACCTAGTCATTGGTCCGGGTCTGGGTGACTCACAAAAAGCTATAGCAATTTTACGACTAGGCTTGGTACAAACACCCACCATAGTCATCGATGCAGACGCATTAAACTTGCTTTCAAAGCATGCAGATCTGGCGCAATTGTGTCGTGACAGATCACTTCAATCATGGCATACCATCATCACGCCCCACCCTTTAGAAGCGGCACGTTTGTTGAATTGCAGCGCGACCGATGTTCAAAATGATCGTTGCCAGGCTGCACAAACCTTGGCGAAAAAATTTCAAGCGACTGTCGTTCTAAAAGGTGCAGGTAGTGTCATCGCCGACCAAGAACATATCACCATCAATAGCAGCGGCAATCCTGCCTTGGCGACAGCTGGTACTGGCGACGTCTTAGCTGGTGTCTGCGGTACCTTATTGGCACAAGGATTAAATGCGCTTGACGTTGCACGTCTCGCTACTTTTATCCATGGCCTAGCCGCTGACGATTGCGTAAAAAATGGCTTGGGTCCAATTGGTTTGAGTGCAAGCGAGATAATTCCTGCGATACGAACGGCATTAAACCAACTTGTCTATCCAAACCACAACTAGTTTGGTTTAACTCATACCTAACATTAAAGTTAGTACAAAATCCACCCCCCCTTCCACGTTTTGCGCTTTAATGGTGCCGCCCATTTTTGCCATATACGTTTGCGCCACAAACAAGCCCTGACCACGATTGCCGTTTGCCCCGGATTCCAATTGATCTGACACACCGTACTCAAATATTTTCTCTAACATGGTGTCCGGAATGTGCGAGCCACGATTATGGATGCTGATACTGACACTAAGTTCATCAACCGCCATCCGGATACTGATCACGCTTCCAATGGGGCGATAACGATCGGCATTTTTCAAAATATGCGTAACGACGTCCTCCAAAGAATATTCATCGGCTTTTACTTTTATATTCTTATGACGTCCGATGGGCGCTACGAACTCAACTTGGTCGACACCAATACACGTCGCATTACGTGCTACATGTACTAAGAACTCGACAATATCGATTTCTTCCAGCTGCAATACCGTAGTCTGAAAAGCCTCGCTAGGTGTTGCGCTGCCGTATAAAACTTTGATCGCTTGTTGCATACGACTGATATAACGATGACTTTGATCATCCGGTGACTGATGCAAAACCATTAGAGACTGCAGGGGCGACATAATCTCATGACCTACCGCATGCCACATCTGCTTTTCTTGCTCAGTCCGTATAGTTTCGCGCTCGACGTCTTCCTTAACACGTCTTAACAGATCATGCAGCGCACTCGCCAACACACCTAATTCATCAGGGCTGCGTAAGTCACTCACGTCCAATTGATCAAGCTCACCAGCGTCTTTCATAGTGCGTGACAAAGTCGCTGCACGTTTAGTCAATAAAGTAATGCGCCGAATGATATTAATTTCTATCAATAACCATGCCAATAACAAGGCAAGTAACATACCGCCCACGAACCAGGATACACGCGTCGCAACCACACTCAAGCTTTTACTAATGCTACGCACGTCACCTTTCAAATTAATTTCATAATTATCCAAAGCCGTGCTAATCAAATCATTACCAACTAAAGGTGTATCGTACTCATCAACCGGCAAGCGCCTGATTAAACGGGTCAATAGGTTCCATGAGCCTTCTTCTTGTTCAACTTCACCTAGTAACTGAATAACATCCTTTTTATCGGAGGCTTTGCGTATCGTTAAGCTCTCGCCTGGCAACAAGATGGTATTTAAATCACGCAAAGAAAATGGTGTGGCGGTCGGCACGCTTCTGCTATCCAATAGCGCTATTTCACCCCCTGGCGCCAACACACTTAGTGCAACCTGGATTTGATCCAAATCTTGTGGCGGCCACACTGGACGTTTTTTTTCAAACAATGCTTCCTGCAATATGGCGATGGGAAGGCGCAAGGAAAAAAACGTGTTGCGCAGGCATTTTGGATTCTTGTCTAGATTTAAGTTTTCTGAACCAACTAAATGAGCGGTGTCCTTATCGGCATCATTACAAATCGCTTTCTGCCAGGCCCAACCACGAAAATCACGCACCGGACGCTGATTAGGCTTTGTGATGTCGCTTTCGACAAATCCTACCCAACGACCACGCATACCAACATTCGCTTTGCTGCTAGATTCTTCTTCAAACGGTGCTATCCATTGATAGTGTTCACCACGCAAAGAGACACTGACGCGTATTCGATGAGCTTCATCCCGCACCATTTGTCCACGGGGACGCGAGACTAAAGCTGCGCTATTAAAACTGCCGGCCACATAAATAAAACCACCCGCCCAAGGATTATTTCCAATGCCGACACACAAGGATCCATGCTCACCGTACTGCACCAGACAGCCCGACATCGTAATCGCTTGCTGAACCTTACTTTGATCATCAAAATCAAGTGCAGAAAATGGCAAGAGCAAAGGATGCAAAGCATTTACATCCTTTACTGATCCCTTATCTTCAACCGCGCTACGTGGATTGAGCAAAGCCAACTGTCCGGCAGGATGACGTAAAGTTGCAGTAATTTGATTGCGGGTCTTATTAAAGTTGGCTTGATAATTGTTGTAACTGAGTTGTTTTTCCTGCTGCAACACCGAAAGCGCCAATCCAATTGTTGCCACGCCTAGCAACAAAAATATACCGCGAAAAAGTAAACGTAAGCGATACGAGGAAAGCAGGATTTTTTTCATGAGGAATATTCTGGATTTTTACTAAAAACCTAATGTCTCAAGGGCATTTTTCCGACACTCATTGAACGACATGCTAGGTACTTGCCACCCAACGAAAGCCGCGCATAGGGACATTTTCTATGCCTTCAAATGCTGGATCGATTTCACGAAAAGCATCGCGTATCGTACTCACATGCTTACGAATATTGTCACGATTACGACCGCTCTTGACGACTTCGTATAAATCATCATACGACACAACCTGACCACGTTTTTCAAACATCACGGCGAGTATGCGCTGCGCCGTTAAAGGTAAGTTAATGCGTTGCCCACGCCAAGTCGGGGTGCGTTGCCGTAAAGGATCCATACTTAAAGAATCGATGACCGGTGGCTTCTCCTCTTTCTTCTGACTACTTGATATTCTTTGCTGGCGACGCTCTTTTACCGCGCGCAGCATATCAAGAAAAGTCTCAATAAAATCGGCCTCTTCGAATGTCGCTTTCTGTAAATAATCCCAGGCATCTAATGCTTTCATGATGCTACGATAAATGGTCGCGGGCATAGCCGAGACCACTAAAACTGGTGTTGCCTGACCGTCGCCATCCTTACCTATATTCTTATTGATCGCCTTAATAATAGCGACACCCGCATGCCGCTCACGTCCCAGTTCAATATCTAAAACCACCAGATCGTAATACTCACGTGCAATCGCCGCTTCAGCGTCATCACGATTAAACCATTGATCGATTTGTATTCCTGGCTTCGCAGCTTCTATCCAAGCTTTGAATTGATTACTAGTTGGCAGATCGTCTTCAATGACAGCAACTTTGACTAGATTCGACACAAAACACTCCCTCCTACTTTATGTGCATCCAGTATCCCTGTTTTCTCACAAAAAGTCAGTGCTGTCCCGTGAGTTTTTCTTCACAAGCTAGCATGGATATTCCGTTTTATTAGCAAATACGACTTAGCAGTGACGATAGCTCCCGCAAAACAGCATTGAATCCTCCGCACCTGACAAAGCAAGATACGTCTTAGGGAAACGCATAAAAATATGCGAGCGAACTCTGACCCTAAACCAACATTTAATTTCAGGAGGCAACATGGCAAATCGTCTTAAATCCATCGTCAACGCAATACGTTCCACATTATCCTCTGTGTTTACATCCGGTTTTACTGCGCGCACATCATCTCAATCCGATATTGGAACAGTCTCTCCACCCAACAGCGATGCGGATACGGAATACCAAAGTGACTATCCCTCTGAATTTCAGGTTAAAGCGCCATGGATAAGTAAAGCTAGCGTAAAAAAAGTCGCTGTTTTCGGCGCCTTAGGTGCGTTCGTCTATGCGGTGTATACCCATCCCCCAATTCAAACTATTAGCCGCGGTCAAGTTGGTGTTCGTTCTAATTTATTCACGGGAAATGTTGCGCAATTTCGCGAAGGCAGTGTCATCGTCATCCCTGGCATCTATCAATTACGCAAATACTCGTTACAAGATCAGCTATACCGCCCCAACAAAACCAGCGCAGAAAACGAAGCACCGTTTCAGTCCATCGAAGGTTTATCGCTGGGCGTTGATCTCACTGTACGTTATGCCATTGACCCTAGCAAATTGACCAGCACAGGCAAAGGCTTACCTGACAATATCAATGTAGACATTGTCGAGCCCATGGTGCAAGGCGTAATGTACAAAGCCTTCACCCGGTACACAGTGAAAGAAATTTTTTCCACTAAACGTGCAGAGATTCAACAAATTATAGAAGCCGAATTGAAGCCTAAATTAGCCAACGACGGCATTCTTTTACATGCAGTGATGATAGGCAAAATTGATCTTCCAGCTGATTACAAACGTGGCATGGAAAAACTGTTAGCGGAAGAACTAGAAAGCGAAAAAATGCATTACACCTTAGAACTCAAAGAAAAACAAGTGAAGCAAACCGCACTGGAATCTGATGCAGAGAAGATACGTCGCGAAAAAGCCGCGGAAGCAGCGGGCAATGAACAGGTGATTGCGGCTAAGGCGCAAGAAGAGGCAATGAAACACGTTTTGCCGTTTAAGCAAAAACAAATCGAACAAAGACAATTAGAAGCTGAAGCAGCAAAAATATCTATGATCAAAACTTCAGAAGGAAATGCACAATCGCGTGTGATCGAAGCCGCAGGTGAAGCCGATTCACGTCGTAAGTTAGCAGATGCTGACGCCTATCGTCAGGAGTTAGTCGGCAAGGTCTCCAGCGCGCAATTGGAACGCGATGGTGCCTTATTGTCCAAGCACCCTTTGCTGATTCAAAAAACCATGGCGGATAAACTCTCAGACAAGATCTCCGTCATCATTGCCCCACCTCCTGCTGATGGTAGTTTTATTGGATCAGCCTTGCTCGGAACTGGCAAAACGCAAAACAATGGATTGACAAATACTGCGACCAACAAGGAAGCTAGTCAAACTGAAAACAATACCGAGAATAACTAAGCTCCGTTCAAAATCAGCATTTCGTACCATAGAGGAAAATCATGTTATCAAGCATTACCGCGGCAGCTGCCTCCAGCCTAATCGCTATCGTCACTCAAGATCAGGCGGCGCTGCGCGCAGCTCCCAAAGACAGCGCGCAGCAACAAGTCGTTTTATGGCAAGGCGATAGTTTGGAAATTCGAGGCGAGCGCATGGACTACTTGCAAGTGTATGACCATAGACGTGAACGCGCAGGTTTCATCAAAGCGAGTCAAGTACGGCTAGTACCGTTGGATCCCGACGATGCGCCCGATAGCTTTGCGGTGATCCGATTCCTACGCGATACACCTGGTGCCGAGGCACTTGGCATCAGTTACACCGCTGCCTATTTAAAAGCCGCACCTGCTAAGCAGATCGGGGCTGAAGCCTTTGACGCATTGGGTAGCATGGCGGAACGCTTGGCACGACGCTCGACCAATTTGCAAAGCCAATTGGGATCCACTACGAAACCTGCAAAGCAAATTGAAACAACGATCGCCGCACATCTGGAAGTTGCTAGCTATTACGGTGTACAGTTTAAGAGTTTCGAACGCGAAGGCCGGATTCAATTATGTTATGACGGCGAGGCCTTTCGCCGCGTACTCGCCATGAATGCCAGTAGTGAACAAAAAGCTCGTGCAGCTTTAGCGTTGACCCGAGCAGAATGCATCGATCCCGCCACACGCCCACTGGAGAAATTCGCCATCGATAACTGGCGCGCCGAGGTCCTAGATCGCGTCGACACCAACAATCTGAGTGAGCTCCTCAAAAACCGCATCAAGATGCGCAAAGCCAGCGTGTGGTCCAGTATTGCCTACCAACGTAGTCGCAAAAAAGAAGACGTGCAAGCCGCTGGTAATCGCGCCTTATTAGAACTTGCGTCGGTGAATAAAGAAGAAATAACTGACGAAGATAAGCAGAGTTATGCCGATGCGGGTGTGCGCGTAGGTACAGCGCGCTGGGCTGCGGAGTTGGCAGTCAATACAATAAGCAATCTACAAATCATCACCAGCCCGGGTGATGCTGGGGAAACCTGCGTGCACTTGATTGACACTAAGCGTGAAAATAAGCACGACATCAAAACCCCGCTTGCTACACGCTGTACATATAGTGTGGTGTGGCAAGCCTCGGCGCGTACCAACCCGCACAACACGGCACTAACACTGGCAGTGCAACCCATGGACACCTGGCGTGAACTTTGGCTATTCCATCAAACAAATACAGGTTGGGTAATCGACGTTTTACCACCCGCCAATACTGATCCTAATTTAGGTTATGTAGAATTTGCCGGTTGGGTGCCTGCTACCAACAAAATGTTAGTAGCCCGAGAAGCTAAAGTAGATGGCGTATTTAAACGCCGCTTTGAAGTCGTGAATATGGAGACACTACAAACTGAAAACGGTGCGGACCAGCCTGCCTCGTTGAATGTCTTTTACAAATGGCAGGATCCAATGTGGAAACATCAGACGGTGAGTTTGCGGTGATGCTTTGAGGTTGATTATATGTAAGTTGGTGCTGACCGAAATCAAGCCTGGCGATGTTAGAGCTTCGAATATAAGTTGGGCTTCGCTTTGCTCAGCGCAACGTACATTAGAATTCGCTATAACTTCAAAAGACCCAACAAAGCCTGTAGTTCGCTACGAATCTGCGCGAAATTCGCAGTCTCAATTTTATTATCGCTAGCTTCAACTTTCACTTCGTCATGCGCGACTTGGTTATTAAGTTTATTCCGCGCACCATTGATAGTAAAACCCTGCTCATAAAGCAACTCGCGAATACGGCGGATCAGCAGCACTTCATGATGCTGATAATAACGACGATTCCCACGTCTTTTTACTGGTTTAAGCTGGGCAAATTCTTGCTCCCAATAGCGCAATACATGCGGTTTCACACCACATAAATCGCTGACTTCACCTATCGTGAAATAGCGTTTGGCGGGAATAGGAGGCAACACGAGGTTTTCCATTGTGACGTCACTCATAAGGCAAACATAGGAGAAAATTACGCAGCGTTAATACCGTTAAACTGGCTAAAAGAATGCAGATCATCAACCATGCTTTTTAACTTTTGGCTAGCATGGAAAGTGACTACACGACGCGCGGTGATCGGAATTTCTTCCCCGGTTTTTGGATTACGTCCAGGGCGTTGTGGCTTGTCGCGCAACTGAAAATTACCGAAGCCGGAAAGTTTAACTTCAGCCCCCCGCTCCAAAGCATCACGAATCTCACCAAAGAAGGTTTCAACCATATCTTTCGCTTCGCGCTTATTCAAACCCACTTGTTCGAATAACAGTTCTGCGAGCTCTGCCTTGGTTAAAGTCGGCAAATCTTTTTCTGCCTTAGAACGCGCCTGCGCTTCATTCATGGCGCGTTTTAAATCTTCATCCAACAGCGTTTGAAGATCTGCAGAATTTACGTCGTTCATCATTATTTACCTATTCTTTACCCAGTTATTCTTGAAGGGTGTCTATTTCTTTTCGTAGAGTGCGCTAGGCGCGCCGCCGTCTCTATTCATTTTGCTCGACGCTACGAATAGCGCATCAGACCTCTAGCTTCTCGATTCACTGAAATGCGTTGACGCCCCTACTTGCCATGATGAATTGGCATTCAGGGCGTCAAAAAAAGCAATGAATTTAACGAAGTCTCGCTGAAACACCGGCGGTCGCAGCGGCAACCAAAGCTGCCATCGCCAACTCGACTGTTTCATCTTGTAAGGTATTCTGAGTATCTTGCAAGCTAAAGCGGAAAGCAAGACTTTTCTCATCATTTTCCAAACCTTTGCCACGATATTCATCAAATAAAACAAGGTCTTGCACGATTTTACAAGATTCTGCTTTGTTTATTTCCGCATGGAAAACGTCGATCAAATCTTGAGTGGAAACGGTTTGTTTCACAACCAAAGCTAAATCACGTGTAACCGCTTGGAACTTAGAAATTTCACGATGTGTCGGCAAATTAAGGGCCTGCAATGCAGATGCCTCGACTTCAAATAAGATAGGCGCTAAAGGCAAATCATATTTCTGTTGTAATCGTGGATGCAACTCACCTATCAGACCAATGACTTTACCATCGCACTCGACTTGCGCAGAACGTCCTGGATGTAAAGCGGGATGGTCAATTTTATTGAAACGCAGCACCTTTGGTGCAAATAAATTCTCCAAGTCTGACTTCAAGTCAAAGAAGTCAACATTACGTGTCGCTTGTCCCCACTGCTCTGCAGCAACTGGTCCATAGGCTAACGCAGCCAAACGTTTAGGCTGATCGTATCCGGCAACAGTTAATGCCCCATCAGTCACAGCCTCGTCGCGCAAATATACCGCTGCCAATTCAAAAATTCGCACACGATTTAGTTTGCGATTCAGGTTGTAACGTGTGTTTGCTACCAAACTTGCAATCAGACTGGTACGCATAACACTCATTTGACTGGCAATTGGATTTTGCAGTTTGATAGGATTTTCGTTACCACAGAAATCTTTTTCCCAAACCTCTTCCACGAAACTGTAATTAACGACTTCTTGATAATCTAAGTCGGCAATTTGACGACGCAAAGTAAATGCGGAGCGGGTATTTTCCGGCGCAATTAACATCGCGTTTGGTGCGACTGGCGGCAAGGACGGGATATTTTCAAAACCATACACGCGCACCACTTCTTCGATCAAATCTTCTTCGATTTCGATATCGAAACGATAGGACGGTGGTGTAACTGAAAACAAGCCTGGTTCTTGCGTGAAATGTAAACCAAGACGTGTAAAGATATCAGCGATTTGCGCATCAGTAAAATCTACGCCAATCACTTTATTGGCACGTGCAGTACGCAATTTTACTGGTAGGCGTTTCGGTAAGTTCACCACGTGATCATCAACAGGGCCGACTTTGACGTGCTCGGTGCCGCCACAAATTTCCACAATCAATGCCGTGATGCGCTCCACGTGTTCAACGATAGATTCGAAGTCGACACCACGTTCATAGCGGTGCGCTGCATCGGTAGAGAAATTATATTTGCGGGCACGACCTTGAATTGCCTGCGGCCACCAGAAAGCGGATTCTAAATAGATATTTTCTGTATCTAAAGTCACGGCAGTTGAATCGCCGCCCATGATACCAGCCAAAGATTCAATTTCTTGATGATCTGCAATCACACCAACCCACTCATCAACCGCAACCGTGTTGCCATTTAAGAGTTTTAAAGACTCACCAGCTTTACCCCAACGCACATCGAGGCCGCCATGAATTTTATCGAGATCAAATACATGGCTAGGACGACCTAATTCCAACATCACATAATTAGAAATATCAACCAATGCAGAGATTGGTCGCTGACCACTGCGCTCAAGACGTTGTTTCATCCAATCCGGTGTCGGCGCTTTTGCATTCACGCCACGTATTACACGACCAACAAAGCGGCCACACAAATCTGGCGCACTGATTTTCACTGGCAGTTTTTCAGTCAAAGCCACCGGCACAATATGCGCCTCTGGCAAATGCATAGACGTACCTGTCAATGCTGACACTTCTCGTGCCACACCGAGAACGGACAAGCAATCAGCTTTGTTTGGCGTCAACTTGATCGTGAATTTCAAATCATTTAACTGATAATAATCGCGGAAATTCTGACCGACTTGTGCATCAGCTGGCAAATCCATCAGACCACCGTGATCTTCGGATAATTTCAATTCGCGTGCCGAGCACAACATGCCTTGCGACTCAACGCCACGTAACTTACCTACCTTGATCAAGAATGGCTTGCCATCAGCACCTGGTGGCAACACTGCACCAGCCGTTGCACATGGCACTTTCATACCAACGCGGACGTTCGGTGCGCCGCAGACGATATTCAACAACGTCCCAGTACCAACATCAACCTGACACACATTCAGGCGATCTGCATCAGGGTGCTTAGCGATCTCGCGAATCTCAGCGACAACCACATTGCTGAACGGTGGAGCAACCGGCTCCACTTCTTCTACTTCCAAACCTGCCATCGTCAATAAGTGAGACAACTCATCCGAAGTCATGTTCGGATCAACCATGGTACGTAACCAGTTTTCAGAAAATTGCATAATTCAACCGTGATGTTGATGGTGTACTTCGCAGTACGGAATAAATCAAAAAAAGAGACTACATCGAAACCGAAAACCTCTCAACGCTGAGGCGCTAAGACGCAGAGAAAAACTTGAGAAAATCTTTACGTCGCATTTGAATTTCTCTGTGCACCTCAGCGCCTCTGCGTATCGGCATTGAGGGGTTTTAATTCAATTATCCAGCTTATTCTCAGTCTAATTAAACTGTTTCAAGAATCGTAAATCGCCTTCGTAGAACAAACGCAAATCGCTAACGCCATAACGCAGCATCGTCAAACGTTCTAAACCAGAGCCAAATGCAAAACCAATATATTGTTCAGGATCGAGTCCCATGTTCTTAATGACGGATGGATGTACCTGACCTGAGCCGGATATCTCTAACCAGCGACCTTTTAAAGGGCCGCTGCCAAAGGCGATGTCGATTTCAGCTGATGGTTCGGTAAATGGGAAATACGACGGACGGAAACGTACTTGCAAATCATCGGTCTCAAAGAAGGCTTTGACGAAATTCAAATACACACCTTTGAGATCCGCGAAGCTAATGTCTTCTGCGATCCACAAACCTTCAACTTGATGAAACATCGGTGAATGCGTTGCATCGCTATCGACACGATAAGTGCGACCTGGTGCGATCACTTTAATCGGTGGTTTGTTCATGCGAGCATAACGCACCTGCATAGGACTGGTATGCGTACGTAGCAGCAAAGGCTTACCGGAGGTATCGTTACCTTCAACATAAAAAGTATCTTGCATAGAACGTGCAGGATGATTTTCTGGGCTATTCAAGGCGGTAAAATTGGTCCAGTCGTTTTCAATTTCCGGGCCATCAGCCACGTCAAAGCCAATCGAACGGAATATTTCCTCTACGCGCTGCCACGTACGCATCACAGGATGAATACCACCCATGCCACGGCCACGTCCTGGCAACGTCACATCGATCGCTTCAGCGTTTAAACGTGCTTCCATTTGCGCATTAGCCAGGCCATCGCGACGTGCTGTCAATGCATTTTCAATTTTTTCTTTGGCGACATTAATCACGGCACCCTGAACTTTACGTTCATCAGGCGCGAGCTTGCCTAGGCTTTTCATTTGCTCAGTAATTTGGCCGGATTTACCAAGATATAAAGCTTTCGCGTTTTCTAAGGCGGCAGCATCAGGCGCTGCAGCAAAATCAGCGATGGCTTGGGTTACGATTTGATCTAAGGGATTCATGCGATTTTTCCCACTTCGTGTGGATGATAGAAAATTACGAGTCTCTACAACTAAATACAATATCTTCACACAAGACAAAAGAACTAACCGCATAGGCGCAGAGTACGCAGAGAAAGGAAAGTTTTTCTCTGCGTACTCTGCGCCTCTGCGGCTCAAGCTTTTTTATGTGTACAGCTTGAATACCGCATTCAAAGACTCACACAAAATAATTCCGTCTACATCACGACATCATTTTGTATAAGCCCTTCAGAAAAACAAACGGGGCACAGGATTGAACCTCTGCCCCGCTCATATTGTAGCTTCGCACTAGGCGAATCTACAGACTATGACTAATTAAGCAGCCAAAGTCGTTTTTACTTGATTAACAATCGCAGTAAATGCTGGCTTGTCCATCACAGCCATATCGGCCAACACTTTACGGTCGAGTTCAATGTTCGCTTTTTTCAAGCCGTTCATGAACACGCTGTAAGTCAAACCATGCTGACGGGATGCCGCATTGATACGAGTAATCCACAATGCGCGGAATACACGTTTCTTGTTACGACGGTCACGGTATGCATACTGACCAGCGCGCATAACTGCTTGCTTAGCAATACGGAATACCTTACTACGACGACCACGATAGCCTTTGGCTAAATCGAGAACTTTCTTATGACGGGCACGAGCGGTAACCCCACGTTTTACTCTAGGCATGATAACTCCTTAAAATAGTGAGTAGAGGTTAAGCTGTTGGCATCATGCGCATGACTGATGTTACGTCAGACGCGTTGATGTTACGGGTGCCGCGCAATTGGCGTTTGTTTTTAGTGGTTTTCTTCGTCAAGATGTGACGCTTGAAAGCGTGACCACTCTTAACAGTTCCACCTGGGCGTACACGAAAGCGCTTCTTTGCAGAGCTCTTTGTTTTCATTTTAGGCATAATACCATTCTGTCTTTTACGACAGCTCCTTTTATATGATGGTAGGTGGCAACAATAACGTTACTCTTGGATGCCTACTTCTCACTTAGCTTGGGCTTGAAATCGAGTTCAAAACCCTTTGTTGTAATCACTATTCTTGCGAATCGCTTTCACTACAAATTCTTTTCGTTTGAATGGTGGGTTGTAACCCACCCTACAAATTATTTTTTCTTCTTCGGTGAAAGGATCATAACCATTTGGCGTCCTTCCATCTTAGGAAACTGTTCAACCTGACCGTAAGGCTCAAGATCAAGTTTCAGCTTTTCAAGCATACGCATACCAATTTCTTGGTGAGCCATTTCACGACCACGGAAACGCAAAGTAATTTTAGTTTTATCACCGTCATCCAAGAATCTAGTCAGATTACGTAACTTAATGTTGTAATCGCCATCATCTGTACCTGGACGGAATTTCACTTCCTTGACCAAAACAACTTTTTGCTTCAGTTTGGCCTCATGTGCCTTCTTCTGCTCTTGATACTTAAATTTGCCGTAATCCATCAATCGGCAAACAGGCGGCTGCGCGGTTGGCGCGATTTCCACCAAATCTACTTCGGCCTCTTCGGCTAAGCGAAATGCTTCACTTAATTTAACAATGCCTAAAGGCTCGTTCTCAACGCCGGACAAACGTACTTCTATCGCTGTAATTTCGCCGTTGATGCGATGTGACTTATCGGTAGCTATCTTAGTTTCCTTCAAAAATTTAAATAAACAGGCTGCGCTTTTTCGCCGGCAAACACTGGTTAAGCCTTGGTTTCCAAGTCGTTTTTGAGGCGATCCAAGAAGGCTTCCTGAGTCATTACACCCAAGTCCAGATTACCGCGCGTACGCACAGCCACTGTATTTGCATCCCGTTCTTTATCACCGACTACGATGATGTAAGGCAATTTTTGCATGGAATGTTCGCGTATTTTATAGGTAATCTTCTCATTACGCAAATCTGTATGCACTCTAAATCCTTGTTTTTTCAGGTTTTCTGCGACAGATTTTGCATATTCAGCCTGAGATTCGGAAATATTGAGTACCGCAACTTGCACTGGAGCCAACCAAGTTGGCAAAGCACCAGCGTGATTTTCGATCAAAATACCAATAAACCTTTCCATTGAACCAACAATCGCGCGATGCAACATGACTGGCACTTTACGTGAATTGTCGTCGGATACATATTCGGCGCTCAAACGTCCCGGCATAGAAAAATCAACCTGCATCGTACCAACTTGCCATGGACGACCCAAGCTATCTTTCAAATGGTATTCAATTTTAGGACCATAAAACGCCCCCTCACCCGGCAACTCTTCCCAAGTCATACCGCAATTACGCAAAGCAGCGCGCAAAGTTTCTTCTGCTTTGTCCCAGATTTCCTCTGAACCGATACGGTTTTCTGGACGCAATGCCAGCTTAATTTGAATATTTTCAAAACCAAAATCGTCATAGACCTTCATCGCCTGCGGATGAAAGGCCATCACTTCATCTTGAATCTGATCTTCAGTACAGAAGATATGGCCATCATCTTGCGTAAAGCCCCGCACACGCATGATGCCGTGCAGCGCACCAGATGGCTCGTTACGATGACATTGACCGAACTCACCGTAACGCAACGGCAATTCGCGATAGCTACGCATATTGGAATTAAAAATCTGTACGTGACCCGGGCAATTCATCGGCTTCAATGCGTAATTGCGATTCTCAGATTCGGTACTAAACATATTCTCGCGATAGTTTTCCCAGTGACCTGTTTTTTCCCACAATGTGCGATCCAAAATTTGTGGCGCTTTGACTTCTTGATAGCCGCAGTCTTGATAGACCTTGCGCATGTATTGTTCAACTTGTTGCCAAATTGTCCAGCCTTTTGGATGCCAGAAAATCAAACCCGGTGCTTCATCTTGGAAGTGGAACAAATCAAGACTTTTACCCAACTTACGATGATCACGCTTTTCTGCCTCTTCCAGCATATGCAGGTATTGCTCTTGATCTTCTTTCTTCGCGAATGCTGTGCCATAAACACGCTGCAGCATCTCGTTTTTCGAATCACCGCGCCAGTACGCACCCGCCAACTTCATCAACTTGAACACTTTGAGTTTGCCTGTAGATGGCACATGAGGACCACGACACAAATCAGTAAAACTACCCTCTGTGTACAGCGACACATCTTGGTCTGCAGGAATAGACTCAATAATCTCAGCTTTATAAGCCTCGCCAATCGATTTGAAGTAAGCAACAGCCTCATCACGAGGCAAAACCTTACGAGTAACAGGCTCGTCTTTCTTCGCCAATTCCATCATTTTCTTTTCAATCGCCACCAGATCATCTGGAGTAAATGGGCGCTTGTATGAAAAGTCATAGTAAAAACCATTTTCGATCACAGGACCGATAGTCACTTGCGCATCCGGGAATAATTCTTTGACTGCATACGCCAACAAATGTGCTGTCGAGTGGCGGATTACGTCCAAACCATCCGCATCCTTATCTGTGACAATCGCCAAATCGGCGTCGGATTCAATCAAATGTGAAGTATCGACCAACTTGCCGTTGACCTTACCTGCAAGCGCAGCTTTCGCCAAACCCGTACCGATACTGGCTGCGACTTGCGCTACAGTGACAGCGGACTCGAATTGTCGTTGCGAACCATCGGGCAATCGAATTGAAATCATATTCATCTCCATACGGGCATTTAGCCGAAGAAAAAAACAAAAGTTAAAGAAACAAAATCTATAGACGAAAAAAAACGCGGACTAGCCGCGTTTTTCATATCATACTTGAAGACGAAAAAACACCTCGACTAGCGTCGCTCACAATGGAATGTGATCGTAGTTCGCGGTGTCATAACCATGATGCCTTTCTCGCTCTTACAAAGTACTACTTATTTTTACTAAAAATTCTGGTGGGCGGTGCAGAATTCGAATCTGCGACCCCTTGGATGTCGACCAAGTATTCTAACCAGCTGAACTAACCGCCCGAAGAGCCGAGACTATAGCAAATACAATCTCTTTCGTAAAGAGCTTTTTCGCGTAATAAAAAAACTCTCTACTTACTTACGTGCTCACTGAAACAAATCGACTGACAAAACGAATTTCGAAATATGCCAGTAACCTAAATACTTTACAATGATAACAATCTGCAATTCAGCATCCAATCCAATTCCAAAAAGACATGCCACACGACATTCATTCGCACGATCACAAAACTGCTCATCTGCACGCCCATCGTCATGGCGACGCTGAGCATCAACATTATTTTGCGGATCGCAGTCAGTCTTTGCTGGCATGGGCGCTTGGTCTCACGCTCTTCTTTGCGATGGTCGAAGTTGTCTTCGGTTTTCTATCAAATTCACTCGCCTTAATCTCTGACGCCGGACATATGGTGACGGATTCAGCGGCCTTGGGCTTAGCACTGTTAGCACAATTGATTGCGAAGCGCCCGCCTACTTCCAAGCATACTTTTGGCTTTGGCCGATCAGAAGCGCTCGCCGCCTTTGTCAATGGCTTAGTGATGTTAGGAGTCGTGGCATGGATTAGCTTTGAAGCGATTCAACGCCTCTTCAAACCAGAACCCGTGCAAGGTGGCATGGTAATGTTGGTCGCGGCGATTGGCCTAGCCATCAACATTATCGTCGCTTGGGTACTTTCACACGACAAAGAAAGTATGAATACTAAAGCTGCGCTGATTCATGTCATGGGTGACCTATTAGGCTCCGTAGCAGCGATCGTTTCTGGCGCCATTATTGCATACACCGGATGGATGCCGATCGACCCTATCTTGTCGATCTTTGTCTCCTTACTTATCTTGAAGTCGACATTTGGCGTCATCAAAGACTCGTTCCACTTCTTGATGAAAGGCGTACCTCACCACATTAACTTCATCAAAATCGGTGAGGATTTAGAGGCAACTCCTGGCGTAGCCGCCGTTCATGACTTACATATTTGGGATATGTCACCAGGCCAACCGGCATTAATTGGGCATTTAGAAATCGACGACCTCAGTGCCTGGCCACGAATTTTAGAAACCATCAAAAAAATGCTCTTAGAAAAGCATGGTATTGATCACATTACCTTACAAGCTGAGGTGTTGCGCGATGACGAATTTGATGACTCTCACTGCAATCCTCAGCACTAAAGCTGACTCGCCCTGTAAGGTACTTAGCTAAATAACTAAGCAGACGCTTAGTCTCATAATGGGATTAAGCGCGACGAACTTCCTGCACACCAACCACTTCTTGAATCACCTTTATCGCTTTTTGAAGGTGCGTCGTGCCATTGATTTCCACCGTAAATGACATCTTCGCATGGCCTTTTGCACTCTGTGTATTGACGCCTATCACATTGATTTTTTCGCGCGAAAATACTTCTGAAATATCGCGCAGCAAACCCTGTCTATCCTGCGCCATAACGAAGATATCGACCGGATATAAACTATCCTTACCACCGTCACCCCAAGTCGTTTGAATCACGCGTTCGGGAGCCTTGTTGCGCATTTCTGCAAAATTTTTGCACGTCAGCCTATGGATAGAAACGCCTTTACCGCGAGTGACGAAACCAACAATATCGTCCGGCGGTGCCGGCTTACAACAGCGTGCCAATTGCGTCATCAGGCCATCAGTGCCAACCACCAAGACGCCCGATTTTGCACCCTGCACCACACTTGAGGCACGACTTTTATTCGCGACAAAAAGCTCAGTCTCTTCTTCTGGATCAGGATTATCCCGTAATGCGATCTCAACCTGACGTAAACTAAACTCTTCCTTACCAACCGCCAAGAATAATTCATCTAAATTAGCAAAACTAAGCTTGCGCGCCAGCTCTTCTAAATTGACAGAGGTTTTACCTTCGCGTTGCAAGGTTTTCTCTATCATACCTCGCCCGCTGGACAGCGTCATTTCCTGATCAATAGCATTAAACCATGCACGAATCTTACTGCGGGTACGGGTTCCAACTGTATACTCAGGCGTCAACCAATCACGCGAAGGCCCCGTCTGAATTGAGCCGCTTTTCAAGGTAATGATCTCTACGGTTTGCCCATTCATTAACTTCGTATTGAGCGGCACCATTACACCGTCAACTCGAGCACCACGACAACGATGTCCCACATCCGTATGCAACTGATAAGCAAAATCAACCGGTGTTGCGCCAGTCGGCAATTCAATCACTCTGGCCTGAGGCGTCAACACGTAAATCCTATCATCCAAGGTCGCAGCTTTAACTTTCTCCACCCACTCACGCTGCAACTGCTCCTGATCTACCACGACATCAGAAACTTCATTTTTCCAAGCTAATAACTGACGCAGCCATGCGATTTTTTCATCGTATTCATGCGCAGAAAAATTCGACCCGCCCGATTCTTTGTAACGCCAATGCGCTGCAACACCAAACTCTGAAAACTGATGCATCTCCTTAGTCCGGATTTGAACTTCTAATGGGCGACCATCGTCGACAATCACGACTGTATGCAGAGACTTATAGCCATTCGGTTTAGGGCGAGAAATATAGTCATCGAACTCTTTGGGAATCGGCGTCCACAAGTTATTCAAAATGCCTAATACGGTATAGCAATCCTTAATATCATCGACGATGACGCGAAACGCCCGCACATCATAAAGCTCATCAAAGTCTACTTTCTTCCCCTTCATCTTTTTCCAAATACTAAAGATGTGCTTGGGGCGACCGCTGACTTCAGCTTTAACATCAACAGCGGCTAATTCCTTTTCCAAACGAGCGATGGCAGACACAACGAAACTCTCGCGCTCTACTCGCTTTTCCTCCAGCATTTTGGCGATGCGTTTATATTGCTCAGGCTCCAAAAAGCGGAACGATAAATCCTCCAATTCCCATTTCAGCTGCCAGACACCGAGACGATTTGCCAAAGGCGCGTACAAGTCCATCGTTTCACTCGCGAATTGCTGAACCGCACCATCATCGCGCTTACATTCGGCAAAATAACGCAGGCTGGTCAAACGAGATGCCAACCTTACCAAAACAACGCGCATATCGTTAGCCATGGCTAACACCATTTTACGCAACACCTCCATCTGCGAAGCTGTACGTTCGGCATCATCTTTACCACGTCCTACATCGTGTTGAGTCAAGGTCGCTTCGCGCAGGCGCATCAGTCGCCGCACGCCCGCAACCAACTCAGCAATTTCCTTTCCAAATTTACTTTCAATCTTAGCGGCAGCAAGTGGATTTACTTCGGACAATTCAAACAATAAGCCCGCAATGCGCGTATCAACGTCCGTTCTAAGCAAAGCCAAAGTAGAGGTCACACCGACCACAAATTGCAAAGTGTTTTGTTCAGTTAAAATGCAATGATCTTCGTAAAAAGGCGTTACGAACTCAAGCGCCTGCATCACACGTGCGGCATCGGCCTCTGACAAGCCATCAACCAAAGCTGCTTCAGAAATTGTCGCTGATAAAGAAACCATATTATTTTTGTGCTGCTGTCACAACGATCTCAACTAACCAATCGGGATTTGCCAATGCCGCTTGAACCGTGGCGCGCGGTGGAGTATTGCCAGCGGCGACCCAAGCGTCCCATGCTTGATTCATTCCTGCCATATTTGCCAAATCCGTGATAAAAATCTGGCACATTAAAATACGAGTCTTATCGCTACCGGCTTCCAGCAACAAGCGATCGATCTGTGCCAACACATTTTGTGTTTGACCGACGATATCTTGCGAAGTATCTTCAGGCACTTGACCAGCAAGATAGACCACTTGGTTAAAGATCGCATATTCGGACAAGCGCGGCCCCACATGAAAACGTTGCAACATAATAAAGAAACTCCCTAAAAAAAACGCATACAAATTATCTCGAATAAGTTACCGCAATAAAAATTCTCTAATAATGGCGATCTGATCCGGTTGCACGAAAGTCGGCGCATGTCCGACACCCGCTATCTCCACTACCTCTGCATGAGGTCCGCGCTCTTGCATCTGAGCCGCGGTTGCTTTCGACAGCAAATCGGACTCCGCACCACGAACCAGTAAAGTCTGACAAGTGATTGCATCATAGGCTGCCCACAACATTTTCTCGCCAATAGCAGCGACTTCTGCTGTGGTCGCCTGTACGGGAATCGCCAAACTCAAATCATAATGACGCACCCATTTACCATCAGCATCTTGTTTTAATACATCGCGTGCGATTTTGTGCCATTCCGCTTCGGAATGCGGGCCAAACGAGATAGAAACTTCGCGAATGAATCGCTCAGCCTCCTCGAAAGTATCAAAACGCACATCTTGCGCAATCGAGTCACCTATTCGCTTTAAACCATCGAAATTCAAACTTGGCCCGACATCATTCAATACCAATTTACGAAGCGGACTATTTTTCATCGAGGCCAGCACCATGCCGATCAAACCGCCCATCGATGTCCCAAACCAATCAACCGTCTCGGCATTGACGCGGGCCAGCAAAGTGACCATATCACTCACATATTGTGGAATTTGGTAAAGCTGGGGATTCGGCAAACGACCAGACTGCCCACGCCCGACGACGTCTGGGCAAATAATACGATAGTCACTCTCCAAAGCTTGCGACAACATATCGAAATCATCAGCAACACGGGTCACACCATGCACACAAATTAAAACCTTCGCACTCTGCGGATCGCCCCACTCTTTATATGACATATGATGCAGGCCAGCAGGAGAAATGCATTGCACGGTTTGACGAGTGAAGGCCATAGAAAATTTCTTTACAAGATTGAACAAGTTAGCTGCCATTTTACCGAGGCTTTGGCATAAAATCGCTGCAATGACGCTTTTTCTCTCACTATATTTTATATTTCACTAGGAAATAGTATGCAAACACCTGCATTTGTTGGAAAAACAGCTTTAGTTACCGGTTCGACTTCGGGAATCGGATTAGGCATTGCACGTTCACTGGCGGCAGCTGGCGCGAACATTTGCCTGAATGGTTTTGGTGATGCGCAAGAAATCGCACAACTAAGAACAGCCATAGAACAAGAATTTCAAGTCAAGACCATGTACTCGAATGCAGACATGACTCAGGCAACGCAAATCGTAGACATGATGGCACAGGCTCAAACCGAATTTGGTGGGGTTGATATTCTGGTCAATAACGCGGGCATTCAACACGTTGCTGCGATTGAAGATTTCCCGGTTGAAAAATGGGATGCGATTATCGCGATTAATTTGAGCTCGGCATTTCATACTACGCGTCTCGCCTTACCAGGCATGCGCGCCAAAAATTGGGGGCGCATTATCAATATCGCCTCAGTTCATGGCTTGGTCGCATCCGCACAAAAATCAGCTTACGTTGCAGCAAAACACGGTTTAATCGGCTTCACAAAAACCACCGCGTTAGAAACAGCCGACACAGCAATTACGTGCAACGCCATTTGCCCGGGATTTGTATTAACACCATTGGTACAAAAACAAGTGGATGCACGCGCGGAGCGTGATGGCATCAGCAATGAAGCGGCAAAAAAATCTTTACTTTCAGAGAAGCAGCCATCTGGCGAATTTGTTACGCCCGAACAGTTAGGTGCATTAGCAGTATTCTTTTGTAGTGATGCAGCGACACAAATCCGTGGCGTTGCGTGGAATATGGATGGCGGTTGGGTCGCACAATAATTCACAGCAAGATAAACCGATGTACCTTCATTTCCCATTAAATCAAACTTTGGAGAAACACATGAAGCATTACAACCCTGCAAGCTCGGCATCAACATGTCGCCAAATAGCGATGTCTATAGCCCTATGTGCAATGGCTCTAACAGCGAATGCGCAAGAGAAGATGAAACCAGGTCTTTGGGAAATGACGGTACGTTCAGATATGCTAAAAAGCATGCCCGCAATCCCTCCAGCCCAACTGGAGGAATTAAAAAAACGTGGAATTAAAATGCCAGCGATGGGAAATGGCGCTGCAATACAGAAAATGTGTGTAACTGCAGAAATGACAGACAAAGTTGGTAAGAATCCCTTGCAAAACAATCCTGGCGACTGCAAGGAAAAAAGCAGCAGCCGCACTGGAAATACTTCTACAGTGGAAATGGTATGTGATGGCCCTAGACTAAAAGGAACGGGGATAGTCAAAGCAACTTATAGCGACAAAAGCCTACAATCGGTCTACGATTTCAAAGGCGAGTCAAATAATCGCCCTGTTAACCAACATATTGAAACAACCGGAAAATGGTTGAGTGCGGATTGTGGCGATATTAAGCCCTATGCGGCAGTGCCAAAGAAATAGACTAAGCCTGTTCTTTTTGTGCGGATTAAAATGGACACAAACTGTCGGCCACAATAAACACGGCCCCCACAAATAAAAAAACCTGAAGCTAGCACTTCAGGTTCTCTTATCGGCACAAGCTAAATTTTAGATGTGACTCATATCAATGACAGCTTCAGTTTTGGCTTGAATTTCTTCCTTCGTCACACCAGGTGCCAGTTCCACTAGTTTCAAGCCATTCGTGGTAATGTCTATCACACCTAAATCGGTGATGATGCGATCGACCACGCCAACCCCAGTCAATGGCAAATTACAGCTCTTCAAAATTTTGTGCGCATCACCCTTGGCAACATGCTCCATCAAGACCACGACTCGGCCTACACCAGCCACCAAATCCATCGCGCCGCCCATGCCCTTGACCATTTTTCCTGGAATCATCCAATTCGCAAGGTCGCCTTTTTCGGAGACTTGCATCGCGCCCAAAATTGCCACATTAATTTTGCCACCACGAATCATGGCGAACGAATCAGCAGAACTGAAAATCGATGAACCCGCCAAAGTCGTAACGGTTTGCTTACCTGCATTAATCAAATCTGGATCGACCTGATCTTCCGTCGGGAAAGGTCCGATACCGAGCAAACCATTTTCAGATTGCAACCACACTTCCATATGACTTGGAACATGATTTGCGACCAAAGTCGGCAAGCCAATTCCTAAATTCACGTAAAAGCCATCTTGTAATTCTTGTGCTGCACGTGCAGCCATTTCGTCACGATTCCATGCCATGATGATATCCTCTTTGTTGTTATCTAATTAGCTAGGCGTTACAGTGCGTTGCTCGATGCGTTTTTCTGGATTCGCATTGACAACGATACGATGTACGTAAATGCCCGGAGTGTGAACCTCATCGGGATCAATCTCGCCAATTTCCACTAAGTGTTCAACTTCAACAATGGTAATCTTGCCCGCCATCGCGACATTCGGGTTGAAGTTGCGCGCTGTTTTGCGGTAGACCAAGTTACCTGCTTTGTCCGCCTTATACGCTTTCACCAAAGACACGTCAGCCACCAGAGCACGTTCCATCACATACTGCTCGCCATCAAATTCACGTACTTCTTTGCCTTCTGCGACTATCGTACCGACACCCGTTTTGGTAAAGAATGCAGGGATGCCTGCACCACCAGCACGCAATTTTTCAGCCAAAGTACCTTGTGGCGTAAACTCCAATTGCAATTCGCCCGCCAGATATTGACGTTCAAATTCTTTGTTCTCACCGACATAAGAAGAAATCATCTTTTTGATTTGGCGTGTATTTAACAATTGGCCAAGACCAAAACCATCGACACCGGCGTTATTCGAAATAGCGGTTAAATCTTTTTTGCCACTGTCGCGTAAAGCAGCGATCAAGGCTTCAGGAATACCACACAAACCAAAACCGCCCACGGCGATCGTTTGTCCATCTTGAACGATGTCTGCTAATGCGGATACGGCATCTGGATAGAGCTTATTCATACGTCTCCCTCTGGTTAGAAATTGCAATAAATATTCAACAGCATAGTCAAACTGATTTTTAGAACAATCAAGCATAGAACTGCCGCTGCTTGAACGCAATACCGTAGAACTACTAGTCTGGACTCATTTGCTATGATTTCCTCAAGTGTCAGACCATTTCACTTGAGACAGAGGCTCGCCAAGTTGCCAACATCAAGGTATGCTTCGACTCTCGTCGGCGCTATGCTAGGCTGCGCACTGATGACCGCAAACTCTCCTAGGTTACTTGCTACATGGCCCCCACTCTCACAATCGACTTTGAAGCAATTTTTCGCATGGCGCCACTTGGCATGTGCGTCTCTCAAAATCGACGCATTATCACCTGCAACGATGCCATGGCGATGATGTTTGGGTATAGCAAAGAGATCTTAATTGGTGAGTCATTCTTGATGTTATACCCTAGTTCTGACGAATTTGAACGCATGGGAGCGCGCATCGTGCCAATTTTGAACGCCACCGGTTGGTACTCCGACGAGCGCATCATGAAGCGCTCCACCCAAGAACTGTTTTGGTGCCACGTTTCGGGCCGCTCACTACATCCTGAAGACCCACACGCCGCCGGCATTTGGACTTTTGATGACCTCAGTGCTAAGCGCTCGGTTTCGCCCGAGATGACAGCACGAGAACGTGAGATTGCGGCACTCATCGTCGATGGAAAAACCAGCAAACTGATCGCACGACAGCTTGAACTCAGTCCAAGAACCGTAGAAATGTATAGAGCAAATCTGATGAAAAAGTTGAATGCAGCAAGTTCGAGCGAGCTCATCAATAAACTACTACGCATCGCCAATTGATATTGGAAAATTCATGTACGTCGACATCGACATTGACGCCAAGTCCGCCGTTGCGAGTGTTCAAGTAAGACCTAGAAACCAATAGCAAAGCCCTCCGCTTTTAGCTCATCTAGCTAACTCCCATAAGACCATCAAACACGGATCTTCACTATTTTCAGAATGCTGCTTTGCACCAAGAAAATATTTCTCGAAGCCATGTGGAAACGATTCCAAACACCCAAAAAGCATGCTAATCTCACACATGAAATCGTTTTCAAAAGAATTTATTTGAGAAGTCTGAATGGGATTCAAGTGAAGTTAGTAACCAGGAGCACATGCTTAACTTTCCAGCGAAAGCGGAATTGGCGTTGCACCTTGGTTTCTATCGGAACACGACTATCAACTGATATCCGCTCCAAAAAAACGCTTTCGCTTACCATCTTGCTCAGCACTTGGTGGTAGGAAAACAAAGTGATCAAATTTGCTTTGTAGAGTGTGGCAATGTCGTCCGGACCGTTATTACTGGTTGCTCTATGTTGTTAGCTTAAATTGATCACTACAAGCTTGTAAAGGGTTCACAACCGCTGGTTTGTTAATCTATTTTTCCAACTATAAAGAGAGACGATATGAACATACTTAGTCAATTCCCTTCACCACTGGAGTCACGGTCACAGTCAGACTTGTTGCACACAGATTCGGCCATCTCCAGACTATTCAAATTTTGCATCTGTAGCCTAGCACTCATGTATGGCATCAATGCGCAAGCAGTGCAGCCACTAAGCACAAGCGGTAATAAGGTGCTCGCGGGTGGTCAAGTAGCAAGTTTTTCTGGTAATAGTCTTTTTTGGAGTAACAACAATTGGGGTGGAGAAAAATTCTATAACGCTGGCGTGGTTGGCACTTTAAAACGTGATTGGAAATCGAACATCGTTCGCGCGGCAATGGGCGTGAATGATGATGGCGGTTACCTACAAGATCCAGCCAGTAACAAGGCGCGGGTGAAAGCTGTCGTCGATGCTGCCATCGCGAACGACATGTATGTCATCATCGATTGGCATACGCACCATGCTGAGGACTACCAAGCACAGTCGATTGCGTTTTTTCAAGAGATGGCGCGCACCTATAAAAGCTATCCAAACGTGATTTACGAGATCTACAATGAGCCCTTGCAAATCTCATGGAGTGGGACCATAAAGCCCTACGCCAACGCGGTGATCGCGGCAATTCGTGCCATTGACCCGAACAACTTAATCATCGTTGGCACGCCTCAATGGTCACAAAGAGTGGATGAGGCATCACGCGATCCGATCACGGGGTATAAAAACATCGCATACACCCTGCACTTCTACGCGGGTAGCCATGGTCAGTACTTGCGCGATTGGGCAACCACCGCCTTGAACAATGGAATTCCACTCTTCGTCACCGAATGGGGTTCAGTCGGCGCCTCTGGGGATGGCGGCGTCAATGCTGGTGAGACTGCAGCCTGGGTTGACTTCATGAAACGCAACAATATCAGCAATGCGAATTGGGCTTTGAATGATAAGAATGAAGGTTCCTCCGCCTTGGTTCCTGGTGCCAGCGCCACAGGTAATTGGAGTCCTTCACAATTGACAGCATCAGGCAATCTCGCCAAAAGCATAATCTCGTCTTGGCCAAGTACTACAACGACGTGCACAACATTTACCGCCCCAGGCACGTTAGAAGCGGAAGCATTTTGCAATATGTCTGGTGTACAAACCGAAAGTACCAGTGATGTGGGTGGGGGCCAAAACGTCGGCTATATCGATACCGGCGACTGGATGAGCTATAGCGTCGACGTACCCGCTGCTGGCAGTTATAAGATCACTTATCGAGTGGCGAGTGCTACGAGTACAGGAGTACTTCAACTCGAACAAGCAGGCGGCACACCAAGCTATGGCACCGTGAATGTGCCCTTTACTGGAGGCTGGCAAACCTGGACTAATGTGAGTCACACGGTGAACCTTGCAGCGGGCAAACAGAACTTGGCGATTTCAGCGAAGAGCGGCGGATTCAACTTAAACTGGATCAAGTTTGAATCAAGTTCTTTGCCTCCCGTCGATGGCATCACAATTCAAGCTGAAGACTACCTCGTGATGAATGGCGTAAAGCTAGAAAATACCAGCGATGCGGGTGGCGGCATGAATGTCGGTTACATCGATGCCGGCGACTGGATGTCTTACCCTGCCGTCAACATTCCAAGCTCTGGCACTTACCAAGTGGAATACCGTGTCGCGAGTTTGAGTGGCGGCGGCAATTTAATATTCGAAGAAGCTGGCGGCACACCTTCTTACGGTGCGATCAATATTCCCGCGACTGGTGGCTGGCAAACATGGACCACAGTCAAACATAACGTGAGTCTCACCGCAGGCTCACATAAGTTTGGCATTAAAGTGAATAATGGCGGCTGGAATTTGAACTGGTTTAGACTGACAAAAGTCAACTAAAATTGTGGCAGCATCATCCCCGCACATGCAGGGATGATGCTTATTTCGACTTTAGCTTGTGAAATTTTTGACTCGGCACATCTACTAAATACCGAGGCCACGATTCCACGGATCTGAGCGACGAATAACTAGCTTCGCAGCCAGAAATAGACTTAAGTCACACTCAGGCCATCATCAGCAGCGACGATAGAACCGTTCAAAAAGCGTGACTCCTCTGCGGCCAACAGCAGCAATAGCCCATCTAAATCTTCAGGCGTCCCAACGCGCTTACGTGGCAGCATATCGATCAATTTCTTGCCCTGCTCGGTTTGAAAATGTTCCGAGTTGATTTCAGTTTCGATGTAGCCCGGACAAATCGCATTAACATTGATACCGAATTTCCCCCACTCCACCGCCATTGCTTTGGTCATTTGCACTACCGCAGCTTTGCTAATGCAGTAAATCCCTAATTGCGGTATCACACGCAAACCAGCGACAGAGGCAATATTGATAATTCTATGCTGCTTCTTATGATCACCTTTATAGCGAGTAATCATACGCTTCGCGGTTTCCTGGGCAACAAAGAAAGCACCTCGTAGGTTGGTATCCATCACGAAAGCGTATTCCTCTGGCGTCACGTCGACTAATTTTTGCTGAGTCGATACACCCGAATTATTAATGAGAATATCGATAGGACCCGCTTCGGTTTCTGCGTGAGCAATTGCTGATTTGATACTCGCATAATCGGTCACATCTAAAGCGACCACATGCGCAGCGCCGCCTTCGGCCTCAATCTCCGCACGTAACTCTTTTAAACGATCGATGCGGCGTGATGCCAATACGACCTGCGCGCCAGCCATCGCCAGCACCTTCGCAAAACGTGCGCCCAAACCACTCGATGCACCGGTAATGAGAGCGACTTTGCCCTCAAAATTGACTTCTATACCCATATTTATCTCCAACAAAATTGTGATCTAAAACTTCGATCTAAAAACCGCTTTAACAGTGCCTAACAAGTGTCTTATCCGAAGACAATTCAACTCAGCAAATTGCTCGAATCATACTCGCAATCAACATTATGATGGGAAAATGCGACTAAGGAGATTTCAAGCAAATCGTTTTTTCGTCAGAAAAACGCATTTTCGCGGGTCAAATCACTGCTTTTCCGAGCAGAGCATAAAGGCAAGTGCGCAAAAATCTGGGATAATCCCGCTATAAATAGCAATTCAAAATACAACAAGAATCCGACATTAGAAATCCACCACTAGTCGATCGCCTTGCGCATTTGTGTGCGTGCCCATAAGATCGTGCATCAACTTTTGCTAGTCTCTGCATCCAAATTAGAAAGCCCTGATTATTATGACTACTTCACAAAAATTACTAGAAGAATACGGTCCACGCGACGCGATGGAATATGACGTTGTCATCGTTGGCGCTGGTCCAGCTGGCTTGTCTGCGGCGATCAAACTCAAACAATTGGCCGCAGAAGGTGGCAAAGAAGTGTCCGTTGTCGTGTTGGAAAAAGGTGGAGAACCTGGCGCGCATATTCTCTCTGGCGCGATCATGGATCCTATCGCTTTATCTGAGCTTTTCCCCGACTGGAAAGAACTTGGTGCACCATTAAATACGCCAGTTACCGAAGACCGAATCTATGTTCTGACGGAGAATAGCGCATTCAAAACACCGAATTGGTTAGTCCCAAAATGTTTTCATAATGAAGGTAACTACATCGTCTCTTTGGCCAACGTCACACGTTGGTTAGCGCAACAGGCCGAGGCATTAGGTGTAGAAGTCTTCCCGGGCTTCGCCGCTGCCGAAGTTCTGTTCAATGAGGATGGTTCAGTCAAAGGTGTTGCAACTGGCAATATGGGCGTAAACCGCGAAGGTGAAGCGTCCCCCTCATTCCAGATCGGCATGGAATTGCATGCGAAATACACTTTATTTGCAGAAGGCGCACGTGGCCATCTGGGCAAACAAATGATCGCGAAATACGAGCTAGATAAAGGCAAAGATCCACAGTCTTACGGCATCGGCATTAAAGAGTTATGGGAGATCGATCCGTCTAAACATCAAGAAGGCTTAGTCGTACACACCACAGGCTGGCCAATGATGAGTGACTACGCCGGCTCTTTTTTGTATCACTTAGAAAACAATCAAGTCGCAGTGGGCTATGTTGTGGGCCTCGCTTACGAGAACCCTTATATCTCTCCGTTTGAAGAATTCCAGCGCTTCAAAACACATCCAACGATCCGCGGTTTCTTCGAAGGTGCCAAACGTATTTCTTACGGTGCACGTGCGATCACTGCAGGTGGTTTGCAATCACTGCCTAAATTAACCTTCCCGGGTGGCGCTTTAATCGGCTGCGATGCAGGCTTCCTAAACATGAGCCGTATCAAAGGTAGTCACGCTGCGATCAAAACGGGTATGCTGGCCGCCACTGCTGCATTTGAGGCTTTGGGTGCGGACCGTCAACATGATGAACTGACGACCTATACAAGCGCATTTGAAGCATCATGGTTACATGAAGAATTACACGTCGCTCGTAACGTCAAGAATTTGCTGAAAAAAGGCGCTTATGGATCGCCTTTCGTTTGGTTAGATCAAGTTTTATTGCGTGGCAAAGCGCCATGGACTTTGCGTCATTCCACGCCAGATCATGCCTGCCTGCGCCCTGCTTCTGAGTTCACTCCGATCAACTATCCTAAGCCAGACGGCAAGCTGACTTTTGATCGTTTGTCTTCCGTATTTATCTCCAACACCAATCACGCCGAAGATCAACCTATTCATCTGACTTTGAAAAATGCCAGCGTTCCAGTCAACATTAATTTGGCGAAATACGCAGGACCAGAGAGCCGTTACTGCCCTGCGGGTGTGTATGAATTTGTGAAAACCGATGAAGGTGCAGATCGCCTGCAAATCAATGCGCAGAATTGTGTGCACTGTAAAACTTGCGACATTAAAGATCCGACGCAAAACATCGTGTGGGTCACGCCTGAAGGTGGTGGTGGGCCGAATTACCCTAGTATGTGATTCTTCTCGAATGTATTAACCAGTCTATCGGTACATTCTTTAAGCAAAAAAACCGCTTTTAGCGGTTTTTTATTTTACAGCGGCCATTCTTGCTTGAGAATTTTATCTAGCCAAAATGCACCGATGACGGTTTTGACATCGGTGATTTTTCCTGATTTCACCCATTCCAATACCTCAGAAACTGGTGCCGTGAAGGTTTCTAAAAACTCTTCTTCATCAAGCTTTGCCTCGCCAGCGACCAAGCCTCGTGCCAGATAAATATCCAAATGTTCATCGGCATAAGCGATCGCATTATGGATCGTGCAGAGAAATTGCCAATCGCTGGCGGTATAGCCAGTTTCTTCTTTGAGTTCACGTTTTGCGCAAACTAAAGAATCTTCATTTGGATCGATTTTTCCAGCAGGGAATTCCAGAAAGACTTGATTCAAAGGGTAACGGAACTGCCGTTCCATCAAGACAGTACCATCTTCAAACAAGGGCAGAATAACGACGGCGCCAGGATGCTTGATGTATTCTCGCGTGACCAGATTGCCATCTGGTAGTCTGACGGTGTCTTTTTCTACTTGAAGGAAATTGCCTTGATAGACATGCTGGCTGTCAACTTTAATTTCGGCTAATTGAGGGTTTTGATCTGGACCGAGCTCTAGAATATTCATGCTGTTTTTTGGTCACTTAGATTTGGCGCTTAGTTTTATTGCTTAGTGTTAGTTTTTTGACTTTTAAGCAAGTAGCGAAAAACGAATCCTGGAAAGGCCAATACGATAAACAAGCAGGCAGTTACCGCAAAAAATTCCCATTTCTGTTCGAAGCGATTGCCGGCATTGGATTCTAAAAAGAAACCTAATGCTCCAACGATGAAATACAAAACAATCAGCTCAGCTAAACGCAACCATGCTGACTTTTTAATCGGAGATTTTAAGGGAACGATACCAAAGACTCGTTCAGAAACGAACGGTAAACTTGCGGCGAAAAGTGCCACGAAAATCACAAGCCAACTTGATAGTGATGTATTCAAGGCACTTCTCTCTTGTAAGATAGGGGATGAAAGGATTAAGAGGCTAAAGCGCTCTTCACCGCATCAACACAGCTACGCAGCAATGAGCCTGGCATCAAGCCCATGGCTAAAACTGCTAAACCATTGACACTCAATACCAATTTCAAATCCATATGTGCCGCGATTGGTGAAGTATCAACTGGCTCGTCAAAGTACATCACCTTCACGATACGCAAATAGTAGAACGCACCGATCAGTGAGAACAATACGGCAGCGACAGCCAACCAAATCTGCCCAGCAGCAACTACTGAGCTCAACACAGATAATTTTGCGTAGAAGCCCATCAATGGCGGAATACCTGCCAATGAGAACATCAGCAATAACATGATGAAGGCAAACCACTTGCTACGTTTGTTCAAACCTTTGAGGTCGGCGATGTTTTCAGCCTCGAAACCTGCACGTGACAACATCAAAATAATACCGAAAGTACCTAATGTCGTCATGACATATGTAATTGTATAAAACATCGAGGCACTATACGCTTCTGCTGCGAGGTCAGCATTTCCGTTTGACACGCCAGACAAGAAACCTAACAACATGAAACCCATTTGCGAAATCGTAGAATACGCCAACATACGTTTCAAATTGGTTTGCGCTATCGCCGTGATGTTACCAACTGCCATCGACATCACTGCCAACACCATTAACATTTGCTGCCAATCCACCGCCAAGCTAAACAAACCCTCGACCAATAAACGATACGTTATTGCGAACGCCGCCAGTTTTGGCGCACCACCCAGCAGTAAAGTAACGACCGTTGGTGAGCCTTGATAAACGTCTGGCACCCACATATGGAAAGGCACAACACCGAGTTTGAATGCCAAACCAGCGACCAAGAAAACAATACCAAAGACCAGAATAGTCTTATTCGCAGTCACAGAAGCCGCCATCTTAGACATTTCATTCAAATTCAAAGTACCTGTCGCGCCGTAAAGCATAGAAATACCGTACAACAGGAAACCTGAAGCCAAAGCACCCAAGACAAAATACTTCATCGCGGCTTCGGTCGATACATTATTATCGCGACGCAAAGCCACTAACGCGTACAAAGCGAGAGACATCAATTCCAAACCCAGGTAGATAATCAAAAGATTATTACCGGAGATCATGATCATTTGACCCAACAAAGCAAACAAGGCCAATGTGTAGAATTCACCACCGAGCAAGCCACTCGTCATACCGCGATCAGTCGCGTATTGACGTCCATAGATAAAAGTCACACCCACCGCAATGTAGCTAAACATTTTCAGCAAATTCGACATGGCATCAGAAACGAACATGTTATTACTCAGATAGACTGAAGTACCCGTCGTTGCGTTGATCGTCAGCACACCACAAACACCCAATGCCAACAGGCTCAATGCGTAAGTAATATTTCGCTTTGCATCGCCGAGAAACATATCAATAAGCAAAATAGCGCAAATCGACAGCAGCAAAAATATTTCTGGATAAAGTGATGGTGGAATAATCAGGTTCATATTATTGATTTCTAATTTCTAATGGCTACTATGGAGCAATTTTAGATGTTGCAACATGTTTCAATAAATCGGCAACGGACACTTGCATCGCATCAGTGAATGGGGCTGGATACAAGCCCATCGCAATCACGGCAATCGCCAGGACGCCCAGCATAAAGAATTCGCGTTTATTCAAATCGGTCAATTTTGCAACGTGATCATGCGTAATCGCACCGAATACCACGCGTTTTACCATCCATAAAGAGTAGGCTGCACCGAAAATCAACGCAGTTGCGGCCAGCATACCAATCCAGAAATTAAACTTCACCGCACCGATGATCACCATGAATTCGCCGACGAAACCTGAGGTCGCTGGTAAGCCGCAGTTGGCCATAGAGAACAACACGAACAAAGCAGCAAACTTCGGCATGGTATTGACCACCCCACCGTAATCAGCGATTTCACGTGAGTGCACGCGGTCATACAAAACACCGATACACAAGAACATCGCAGCGGATATAAATCCGTGAGAAATCATTTGTACGATGGCGCCCTGTACTGCCAATTCATTAAACATGAAGAAACCGAGCGTCACAAAGCCCATGTGAGCAATCGAAGAATACGCCACCAACTTCTTCATATCTTTTTGAACTAATGCGACCAAACCAATATAAATCACCGCGATCAAAGACAAGGTAATCATCATGCCGGACAAGTAATGACTAGCATCTGGTGCGATAGGTAAAGAGAACCGCAGAAAGCCGTAAGCACCTAACTTCAACATGATCGCAGCCAATACAACGGAACCACCAGTCGGCGCTTCCACGTGGGCATCAGGCAACCATGTGTGTACAGGCCACATTGGCACTTTCACCGCGAACGCCATTAAGAAGGCGACAAACAACAGGATTTGCTCATGCAAAGTCAAAGGCAATTGATGCCAAGTTTGAATATTGAAAGAGTTACCAGATTTGAGGTAGAGATAAATAATCGCAACCAATGTCAACAATGAACCAAGCAAGGTATACAAGAAAAACTTGAACGCTGCATAAACACGATTTGGTCCACCCCAAACACCGACAATGATGTACATAGGGATCAAAGTCGCTTCAAAGAAAACATAGAACAATAGGCCATCAGTTGCGCAGAAAACACCTATCATCAATCCAGACAAGATCAGGAAAGCGCCCATGTATTGCGCGACATTTTTCTCGATGACTTCCCAAGCTGCAATCACTACGATGACGGTAATGAAGGCCGTCAAAGGTACCAACCACATGGAAATACCGTCGACACCTAAAGCGTAAAAAGCATTAAAGCGAGAAATCCAAGAAAAACTTTCTACGAATTGCATACCATGGGCAGTGTTGTTGAACCCGTCAACAATTGGAAGCGTTACCGCAAAACTGAGCAGTGAGCCGACCAAAGAAAGTGTTCGCACAAAACCTGGGCTTTTATCGCGTCCCAAGGCTAATACAATGATACCAAATACGATTGGCAACCAAATCGACAGGCTTAATAATGGAGAGTTTGACAGCATCATGATTATCTTATTATGGTCACTTATTTAGCAAACGGGATAGGCATGAAATAAATCAAGAAGCCTAATACACCCAAAATCATTACCAGCGCATAGTGGTAGATGAAACCAGTCTGGAACAAACGAACCAACTTGGAGAACAAACCTATCAACTTCGCACTACCATTAACGACCAGACCATCGATCAAACCTTTATCGCCGATATGCCACAAACCGCCACCCAACAAACGTGCGCCACCGGCAAACACGATTTCATTGAATTTATCCATATAGTATTTGTTGTCGAGCAAAGTGTAGACCGCACTGAACTTCTGCTTGATCATAGTTGGGATTGCAGGCTTGACCATGTAGAAGAAGTAAGACAATGCCACGCCAGCCAAGGCTAACCAGAATGGTGGCGTCATCAGAGCATGGACGCCCATTGCTTGCCAGCTATGGAATTCTTCCTTCAACTCACTCATCGCATGGTGTGCGTGATGATCGATGAAAATCACATCTTTGAAGAAGTCACCATATAACATAGGTTCGATCGCATACAAGCCGATAAAGACCGATGGAATTGCCAACAAAGCCAAGGGAACCCAAACCACCGCTGGAGACTCATGCGGTTTTTGTCCTGGTGCCAAGCCATGATGGTGATCATCATGATGATCGTCGTGACCGTGCGCATCATGGGCATCGTGGGCATGTCCAAAGTTTTCTTTACCATGGAAGACCAAGAAATACATACGGAAAGAATAGAAAGCGGTCACGAAGACACCAGCCAGTACCGCAAATTTTGCAAAACCTGCCGCAGGCAAATGCGAAAGCATAACAGCTTCGATAATCGAATCTTTTGAGTAAAAACCAGAGAAGAATGGTGTACCGATCAATGCCAGAGAACCTAATAATGAGGTAATCCAAGTCACTTTCATGTACTTGCGCAGACCGCCCATGTTGCGTATATCTTGATCATGGTGCATACCAATAATCACTGAACCAGCCGCCAAGAACAGCAAAGCTTTAAAGAAGGCATGCGTCATCAAATGAAATACAGCGACTGAATAAGCGGATGCGCCTAAAGCCACAGTCATATAACCTAATTGAGACAAGGTTGAGTATGCCACCACGCGTTTAATATCGTTTTGGATGATGCCAAGGAAACCCATGAATAATGCTGTTATAGAGCCAATGACCATGATGAAATTCAACGCGGTATCAGACATTTCAAACAAGGGTGACATACGTGCCACCATGAAAATGCCTGCTGTCACCATCGTTGCAGCGTGAATCAAAGCAGAAATCGGGGTTGGACCTTCCATAGAATCAGGCAACCAAACGTGTAACGGGAATTGCGCCGACTTACCCATCGCACCGATAAACAAACAGATACAGGCGACAGTAATCAACATCCAGTCAGTACCTGGCAACATCAAAGGAGCAAGTTCCGCTTTCTTCGCGAATACTTCCGCATAGTCCATAGAGCCTGTGTAGGCCACTATTAAACCGATGCCCAAGATAAAACCAAAGTCACCAACACGATTCACCAGGAAGGCTTTCATGTTTGCGTAAATAGCAGTTGGCTTGGTGTACCAGAAGCCAATCAACAAGTAAGAGACCAGGCCGACAGCTTCCCAGCCAAAGAACAATTGCAAGAAGTTATTGCTCATAACGAGCATCAACATCGAGAAAGTAAACAAGGAAATATAAGCAAAAAAACGGTTGTAGCCTTCGTCTTCAGCCATATAGCCAACGGTGTAGATATGCACCATCAGTGACACGAAGGTCACCACGCACATCATCATGGCAGTCAAGCTATCCACCAAAAAACCAACCTCCAGCTTCAGGCTACCAACCGTCATCCAGTGGTACAGAGTGGCGTTGTATTTCGCGCCATCAAGTACTTGTGACAAGGTCATACAAGAAAGGATGAACGCAATCAGTACACCAAGAATAGTCGCAGAGTGCGACACCTTGCGACCAACGAGATTGCCGAAAAATTTCGTGCCTAACAGACCAGCGATCGCTGCGCCAGCGAGTGGCGCCAATGGTACTGCCAGCAATAAATGTGGGTTAAGTTGCCCCGCCATAATGACCCTTTGTTATCTTAATTCTTATAAATTCTCGAACTGCATTCAAACCAAGAAGACTGTTATTACATTAACCTTTGAGCGTACCTAAGTCCTCGACATTGATCGTATCCAAATTACGGAACATCACCACCAAAATCGCCAAGCCGATGGCCGATTCAGCAGCTGCCACAGTCAAAATAAAGAAGACAAATATCTGCCCTGCTGCATCACCTAAATAATGTGAGAATGCGACAAAATTCATATTCACCGCCAACAACATCAGCTCTATCGACATCAATAGCACAATGATGTTTTTGCGATTCATGAAAATACCGACTATAGAGATAGCGAATAAAATCGCGCCCAAAATCAAAAAATGTGTCAAAGTCAAAGCCATTTATACACCTGTGTTTTCTGCATTTGTTTGCGTATCTGCTTTTGCATTTGCGCGTTCAGACTCAGCCTTCATGCTTACAATACGAACACGATCTGCACGTTTCACTTTTACAGCGGCGGCTGGATCAAAATACTTGCTGTCTTTACGCTTACGCAATGTCAAAGCCACGGCAGCAACAATCGCCAGCAATAAAATCGCAGCAGCAACTTCAAACGCGAACACATAGTTCGTAAAAATCTCGATACCTAAAGCCTTCGTATCTCCAATTTTTGAGGCTGCAGCAGGAACGCTGTTGTCCGTACGCAAGAAGCCACGGAACAATACTGCAGACATCTCAAGAGCGATAACGACACCAACGATGGCAGCCAGTGGCAAACGTCCCCAGAAGCCTTCTCGCAACTTGTCCATGTTAATATCCAACATCATGACCACGAATAAGAACAAGACCATGACCGCACCAACATACACCAACACTAAAACAATCGCCAAAAACTCCGCTTTGAGCAACATCCAAATTCCGGCCGCATTAAAGAATGCCAGCACCAGAAATAAAGCCGCATGCACAGGATTACGAGCAGTGATAACTTGCGTTCCAGCGATAATCAAAATCGCCGAAAACACATAAAATAAGACAGTAACAAAATCCATAATTCAGCTCTTCCAGTTTAACGGTACGCTGCATCGGCTTGGCGAGCCGCAGCAATTTCTGGTTCATAACGGTCACCGACTGCAAGCAACATCTCTTTAGTGAAATACAGATCGCCGCGTTTTTCACCGTGATATTCCAAAACATGTGTTTCGACGATGGAATCAACTGGGCAAGACTCTTCACAGAACCCACAGAAGATACATTTAGTCAGATCGATATCGTAACGAGTCGTGCGACGTGAACCGTCTTCACGTTGATCAGATTCGATCGTAATCGCCATTGCCGGGCAAACTGCCTCGCACAACTTACAAGCGATACAGCGCTCTTCGCCATTCGGGTAGCGGCGTAAAGCGTGCAAACCACGGAAACGCGGTGACTGTGGTGTTTTTTCCTCTGGAAATTGCACGGTAATTTTACGTGCAAACATATAGCGACCTGTCAAAGCCAAACCTTTGATCAACTCGCGCAGCATTAAGCTGCCAAAAAAATCCTTAATTGCTTCCATTATTTGCTTCCATTTTTCTTTAGCTGATTACTTCCAAATATTCCAGGAGGTTTGCATCCATGCTGCAACGATCACCAAATAAACCAAGGTCAAAGGAATAAACACTTTCCAACCTAAACGCATAATTTGATCGTAACGATAGCGTGGGAAAGAAGCACGTGCCCAAATGAACATCGACACCACAACAAAAGTTTTCAAGCCTAACCAAATCCAGCCAGGCAAATAAGCCAACAGACCTAACACAGGCACCGCGTGGCCTATTGGTGAATTCCACCCACCCAAAAACATCAATGAAGCTAATGCAGAAATCAAAATCATGTTGGCATATTCTGCCAAGAAGAACATCGCAAAGGACATGCCTGAATACTCAACCATATGGCCAGCAACAATCTCAGATTCACCTTCAACCACGTCGAATGGATGACGGTTAGTTTCAGCGATACCCGAAATGACATAGATCACGAACATAGGCAGCAAAGGCAGCCAGTTCCATGACAAGAAATTCCAACCATGATCGGCGAAGTAGCCCTTCATCTGACCATTGACGACATCGGACAAATTCAAGCTACCAGAAACCATCAACACGATCACCAGCACAAAACCCATGGCGATCTCATAAGAAACCATTTGTGCTGAAGCACGCATCGCACCCAAGAATGCGTACTTAGAATTAGATGCCCAACCCGCGATAATGATGCCGTACACTTCCATTGACGTAATTGCCATGATCAACAACAAACCAGCATTGACATTTGCCAGCACCACTTCAGGTCCAAAAGGAATCACAGACCAAGCAGCCAAGGCTGGCATGATCGTCATAATTGGTGCAATCACAAACAAAACTTTATTAGCTTTTGCAGGGATGATAATTTCTTTAAGCAGTAACTTTAAGGCATCAGCAATCGGTTGCAGCAAACCGGCAGGACCGACACGATTTGGACCAAGACGAACGTGCATCCAACCTATCATTTTGCGTTCCCACAAAGTCAAATAGGCAACGCAACCCATGACTGGCAAGGTGATACAAACGATCTTGACCAAAGTCCAGACTAAAGGCCACAAACCACCAAGGTATTGCACGCCATAGGATTGAACCGTATCTAAGAAATTCATTATGCACGCTCCACATTAATTGGGCCGAACATCGCACCCAGTTGATGCGTTGCCAAAACACCGGCAGCCACCCGTACCACAGTCGCAGGCAAAGATTTATCAAGTTTGGCTGAACCCAATACCGAAGCGCCCGCTTGCGTCAATTTCACGAAATCGCCATCGGCGATACCGAGACGCGCAAACTCTGCAGCACTCAAACTAATAGCAGTTGCTTTTGCATCCGCAGTACGCTGCAGAGATTCAGAACGACGCACAATCGCATCGGTGCTATAGATAGGCACGTCAGAAACACGCTCCAAGCCTGTATGCTGGACAGAGGAAGAAATCGCGACGTCAGTAATATCTGCAATGTTATTTAGCTTAGACGACAAATCGGTTTGACCTTGACCTAAAACGGCATCACGAATCGCTTCTGCTGTTTCAAATTCGAAGTTATCTAGGCCTAACAGATTACCCAGCACACGTAGTACTTTCCATGCTGGACGCGTATCGCCTAATGGTTTCACCACACCGTGGAAGCTTTGTGCGCGACCTTCGCAATTGACGAAGGTACCCGCTGTTTCGGTAAATGGAGAAACAGGCAGCAAGACATCCGCGTATTCCATACCGTGTTTGAACGCGGACATCACGACAACCATGTCTGCTTGCGCCAACACCGTTTGTGTCTGATTCGCATCCGCAAAATCAAAGCTCGGTTCGGCGTTCAACAGCACCACTGCTTTACGTGCATTACTTAGAACATTGGTCGCTGTATCAGCATTTGATGGAACCGCATCCGCAAGGTAGGCACCAACGGTATTGGCCGCTTCTGTAAGATAACCGAAACCAGCACCCGTATTTTGCGCTATCCATTGTGCCAAGGCGTGAATCTTTGCAGCATCAGGATGTTGCGCTGCTGTGTTACCCAAGAACACACCAGCTGATTGCGCCTCAACGCCAGACAATAAACTGTTTGCAATTGCTTGCGCCGAGTCAGATACAGTTACGTCAACCAACCCAGCTGGCTTCGCAACTTGTTTTGCAGTCGCTACAGCAGTTGCAACTTCGGCTAAGAAAGACAGCCATGCGGATGGAGCGAGAACCGCTTTATTCGCGACCTTCATCAAGAGCTCATCATCTGTCGCATGCAAGACATTTAATTTTGTGCCAGATTTGACCGCTTGACGCAAACGAGCCGCCAACAATGGGTGATCTTTGCGCAGGAAAGAACCAATTACAAAGACTTGTTTCAATTGCGCAAATGCGGCAATAGACATGCCCAACCATGGTTTGATTTTGCCAGTTAATGCAAAACCAGATTGACGCAAGCGTGTTTCGATATTGTCAGAACCCAAGCCGCGTACCACACGTGACAACAAACTTAACTCTTCCAAAGTGGAATGGGCAGAGGCCAAACCAGCTATAGCATTAGCACCATGCTCATGTTTCACATTTTTCAAACCATGTGCGACATACTCCAAAGCAGTTTGCCAATCGGTTTCTTGCCATTGACCGCCCTGCTTCAGCATCGGCTTAGTCAAACGATCGTCACTATTCAAACCTTCGTAAGCAAAACGATCTTTGTCTGATATCCAGCATTCATTGACTGCATCATTTTCCAAAGGAACGACGCGCAAGACTTTGTTATTTTTGACCTGAACGATCAAATTAGCACCCAAACCATCGTGCGCACTAACGGATTTACGACGCGACAATTCCCAAGTACGAGCAGAGTAACGGAAAGGTTTAGAAGTCAAGGCGCCGACTGGGCACAAGTCGATCATGTTGCCAGACAATTCTGAATCAACCGTTTTACCAACGAAGGAAGTAATTTCTGAGTGTTCACCACGACCCAGCATACCAAGTTCCATTACACCAGCAACTTCTTGGCCGAAACGTACACAGCGTGTGCAATGAATACAGCGGCTCATCTCTTCCATTGAGATCAAAGGACCGACATTCTTATGGAAGACGACGCGTTTTTCTTCTTCGTAGCGTGAGCTTGTCTTACCGTAACCCACCGCCAGATCTTGTAATTGACATTCACCACCTTGGTCACAAATTGGGCAATCCAGTGGATGATTAATCAACAAAAATTCCATCACATCTTTTTGTGCCTTGACCGCCTTATCACTATTGGAACGAACGATCATCCCTTGCGTCACTGGCGTTGCACAAGCAGGTAAAGGTTTAGGTGCTTTTTCAACCTCAACCAAACACATGCGGCAATTCGCAGCAATCGACAATTTTTTGTGATAGCAAAAATGAGGTATGTAGGTGCCAAGCTTATTGGCAGCGTCCATCACCATGCTGCCCGCAGGGACTTCTACTTTCTTGCCGTCTATTTCAATTTCAACCATGGTGTGCTCTGGGTACGCTAAGCGAATAAATATTCAGACTTGAATGAATTCTCAATTCAAGAACAAACTACAGCCTTGTTTATAAATAAGTCGGAACCAAGCAATGTTTATGCTCGATATGGTATTCAAACTCTTCACGGAAATTCTTAATAAATGCACGAACTGGCATCGCAGCAGCATCACCCAAAGCGCAAATCGTGCGACCTTGAATTCCGTCTGCAACCGCATTTAGCATGTCCAAATCATCTGGACGACCTTGGCCGTTCTCAATACGATGCACCATCCGATACAGCCAACCTGTGCCTTCACGACATGGTGTACATTGACCGCAAGACTCTTCGAAGTAGAAATAAGATAAACGCAGCAAAGATTTGACCATGCAACGCGTTTCATCCATCACGATCACCGCGCCAGAACCGAGCATAGAACCCGCCTTAGCGATAGAGTCGTAATCCATATCAGTCGCCATCATGACATCACCAGTCAAGACTGGCATAGAGGAGCCACCCGGGATAACTGCTTTAATCTTCTTGCCATCGCGCATGCCGCCAGCCAACTCTAATAAAGCTGCGAACGGTGTACCCATTGGCACTTCGTAATTACCTGGCTTCGCCACGTCACCCGACATAGAGAAAATCTTGGTGCCACCATTGTTTGGCTTACCAAGCGCAGCATAAGCTTCGCCGCCCATCGCCAAGACAAATGGTACAGCAGCAAAGGTTTCAGTATTATTGATCGTCGTTGGCTTACCGTACAAACCAAAACTCGCTGGGAATGGTGGTTTAAAACGTGGCTGCCCTTTTTTGCCTTCTAAAGATTCCAGTAAGGCTGTTTCTTCACCACAGATATAAGCACCGTAGCCATGGAAAGCATGTAATTGGAATGAGAAGTCAGAACCGTGAATACGATCGCCCAACATATTCGCTGCGCGCGCTTCTTCTAAAGCTTCTTCAAAACGATCATAGTCAGCAAAAATTTCACCATGAATATAGTTATAGCCTACGGTAATGCCCATTGCATAGGCACCAATCGCCATACCTTCGATCAGGGCATGAGGATTGTAGCGAATGATGTCGCGATCCTTAAATGTACCTGGTTCGCCTTCATCGGTATTACAGACTAGATATTTTTGACCTGGAAATTGACGTGGCATGAAACTCCACTTTAAGCCAGTTGGGAAACCCGCACCGCCACGACCGCGCAACGAGGAAGCCTTCAGCTCCGCAATCACTTGCTCTGGTGGGATTTTTTCATCCAAAATACGCTTTAAAGATTGGTAGCCACCGCGCGCGACATAGTCCTGCAGGTGCCAGTTTTTTCCATCTAAGCCAGCAAGAATCAGTGGCTTGATATGGCGATTATGTAGACTCGTCATTATTTACCTGCCTCTGTTGTTTGGCTTAATTCACTGACCAAGGCATCGATTTTGTCATTCGACATAAAGCTGCACATACGTTTATTGTTAACCAACAGCACTGGTGCATCGCCACAGGCCCCCATGCACTCACCTTCCATCAAGGTAAATTTGCCGTCTGCACTTGTTTCTTTGTAATCGAGACCAAGCTTTTGTTTTAGATGATGGGCAGCACGTTCGCCGCCAGACAAAGCACATGGCAAATTGGTGCAAACAGTAATTTTATGTTTACCGACAGGCTTGGTATTGTACATATTGTAGAAGGTCGCAACTTCTTGCACCGCAACGGCAGGCATACCGATGTAATCGGCGACAAACTGCAACACCTCAGGAGATAACCAACTGGTTTCATCCTGGGCAATCGCCAAGGCTGCCATCACGGCAGACTGACGCTGATCCGCTGGGAACTTCGCCAATTCGCGATCAATTTTTTTTAATGCTTGCTCTGATAAGACCATCGCTTTTGCCTCAAATATCGACTCTCAAAAAGAGCCGATCATCTATCAATATTTATTTCTACCAAAAATCAATTAACGGTCAATTTCGCCGAATACGATATCTTGCGTACCAATAATCGTGACCGCATCAGCAATCATGTGACCTTTGGCCATTTCATCCAAACCTTGCAAATGAGGAAATCCAGGCGCACGAATTTTCATACGATAAGGCTTATTTGCACCATCTGACATCAGATAGATACCAAATTCACCTTTTGGATGTTCAACTGCGGCATAAGCTTCACCTGCAGGAACGTGAAAACCTTCGGTAAACAATTTGAAATGATGGATCAACTCTTCCATATTCGACTTCATATTCACACGACTTGGCGGCGCGACTTTATGATTAGTCGACATCACTGGCCCTGGATTATTCCGCAGCCATTCAACGCACTGTTTGATAATACGATTTGACTGGCGCATTTCTTCAACACGCACCAGATAACGATCGTAACTATCGCCATTCACACCAACAGGAATATCAAAATCGAGTAAATCATAAACTTCGTAAGGTTGCTTTTTGCGCAGATCCCATTCAACACCAGAACCTCGCAACATCGGACCTGTAAAGCCCATCGCCATAGCGCGCTCAGGCGAAACCACACCAATACCAACCAAACGCTGCTTCCAGATACGATTATCTGTCAACAAAGTCTCGTATTCATCAACGTATTTTGGGAAGCGATTCGTGAATGCTTCGATGAAATCTAACAAAGAACCTTGACGGTCTTCGTTCAACAAGCGCATCGCTTTTTCATTCTTCAGAATCGATGCTTTATGCTTAGGCATTTCATCAGGCAAATCGCGATATACACCGCCCGGACGATAATATGCAGCATGCATACGAGCACCCGAGACGGCCTCATAACAATCCATCAAATCTTCGCGCTCGCGGAACGCATACAAAATCACCGCCATTGCGCCGACGTCGAGTGCATGTGCGCCTATCCACAATAAGTGATTCAACAACCGCGTGATCTCATCAAACATCACACGTATGTATTGAGCACGTAACGGCACTTCTAAACCGAGCATTTTCTCGATCGCCATGACATAGGCATGCTCATTAGACATCATCGACACATAGTCGAGACGATCCATGTAAGGCACTGATTGCAAATAGGTTTTTTGTTCAGCCAACTTTTCTGTTGCGCGATGCAACAAGCCAATATGCGGATCCGCACGTTGAATGACTTCACCATCCAACTCAAGCACAAGACGCAAAACACCGTGCGCAGCAGGGTGTTGAGGACCAAAGTTTAAGGTGTAATTTTTAATTTCAGCCATGATGCATCCTTAACCCTTAATCCCGTAATTTTCTTCACGAATAATACGCGGTGTATTTTCACGCGGTTCGATAGTTACTGGTTGATAAATTACACGCTTTTGATCAGCGTCATAACGCATCTCGACATAACCAGAAACTGGGAAATCTTTACGGAAAGGATGACCAATAAAACCATAGTCGGTCAAAATACGGCGCAAATCGTTATGCCCATCGAAAAGTATGCCGAAGAAATCAAACGCTTCACGCTCATACCAGTTCGCAGTACTCCATACGTCCACCAGTGAAGCGACTATTGGAAACTCATCATCCTCAGCGAAGACACGGACACGCAAGCGCCAATTGTGCTTAATTGAGAGCAAGTGCGACACAACAGCAAAGCGCAACCCATCCCAAACACCATCACCATAGGTCGAATAATCCACACCACACAAATCGATCAATTCTTCAAATTGGGTTGCAGCGTTATCACGCAAATCACGCATCACTGACAAGTAGTCTTTTGCAGAGACAATGACAGTCAACTCACCGAGCGCCAATTGCGACTGCATGAGTCGCTCGCCGATAACACCCCTCACTGCCGACTCAAGATTTTCTAATTTGGTAGTCATTTTGCTTTATGTTGTAGTTTTCACTGACAAATCGCACTAGCGTGCAATCGTATTGGTGCGCTTAATTTTGTTTTGCAATTGAATAATGCCGTAGATCAGTGCCTCAGCAGTTGGAGGGCAACCCGGCACATAAATATCGACTGGAACAATGCGATCACAACCACGCACCACGGAGTAAGAGTAATGATAGTAACCACCACCATTTGCACAGGACCCCATAGACACCACCCAGCGCGGCTCAGCCATCTGATCATATACCTTACGCAAGGCTGGCGCCATCTTGTTACACAAGGTACCCGCCACAATCATCACATCCGATTGACGTGGAGAAGGACGGAAGATCACGCCAAAGCGATCCATATCATAACGAGAGCAACCTGCGTGCATCATCTCAACCGCACAACAAGCAAGACCAAACGTCATTGGCCACATAGAACCCGTCTGAGTCCAATTTATCAGCTTGTCCAAACTGGTCGTAACGAAGCCTTCGCTCAATACACCTTCAATTGACATACGCTTTTCCTATCAGGTCATTCCCAATCAAGGGCGCCTTTTTTCCAGATATACCAAAATCCGACCGCAAATTCCAAGATGAAACCTAGCATCACCAAGAAACCAGTCCACCCCAACTCTTTCATGGAGACAGCCCAGGGAAAGAAGAATGCAGTTTCGAGATCGAACAAAATAAAGAGAATTGCAACGAGATAATAACGCACGTCAAACTTCATACGCGCATCTTCAAAGGCTTCAAAGCCGCACTCATAAGCAGATGTTTTTTGACTATCAGGTCGGTGTGGCGCAATTAAACGGCCCAAAATCTGCGGAACAATACCCACAGCAATACCAACCAAAATAAAGAGAAGAACTGGGAAATAATTTTCGAGGTTCACGTTAGGCTACCCATATAAAAACGTAACATTGAGATGTTTAATGCATGATTGAATGACGTTTAAATCCACAACCACTTCCTCGATCAAGCCAGTTAGAAAAACTGACTTATTCTTTGGTGCCGACGACGAGACTCGAACTCGTACAGCTTTCGCCACTACCCCCTCAAGATAGCGTGTCTACCAATTTCACCACGTCGGCATAAGCCCAGCATTTTACTCTCTTCACTGAAATTGTTCAACGCACAATTGCAGTAATTCAAGATTTTTTTACTGGACAAATTGATTTCGCTTAACTTACTTTGGAATTTCAGTAGCTTTACTTGCCGCGCCCGCCGAAGCACTTGCCGCCGCATTTGCCGGCACCACCGCAGGCGTGGTCGGCGCAGCATTAGCCGGAGCCGTTTTCGCAGCAGGCAAATTATCCATTACGCCAACAGATGGCGCTTTATTAGCACCGAAAGACGTCAAAATCAAAGTCGCAATAAAAAACACCGCAACAGCAACACCTGTGGATTTTGACAAAAAGTTAGAAGAGCCTGTCGCACCAAATAAACTACCAGATGCACCCGAACCAAAAGAAGCCCCCATATCTGCGCCTTTGCCATGCTGCAGCAAGACTAGACCAATAATAACCAGCGCAGACAATACCTGCACAATCATAACCAAAGTAGATAAAGAAGTTTGCATTTAAAACATCCAAGTAAAATTAATCGTTACAACAAAAACATTCCAAAACCGAGCGCAGCAAAAAACCTTAAACCGCACCAATAATTGCGAGAAAATCAGCAGCTTTCAATGAAGCACCACCAATTAAACCACCGTCAATATCGGGCATTGCCAGTAACTCTTTCGCGTTATCAGGCTTCATACTGCCACCGTACAAAATACGAACCTTATTCGCAGCAAAACCACTACGCTCCGCCAAAACAGAACGCAGCACCGCATGAACTTCTTGCGCCATTTCAGGCGTCGCTGTCTTACCAGTACCAATCGCCCAAACTGGCTCATATGCAACCACAATGCGCGCCAAAGCGCCATCATCCAAAACATCCATCACCGCGCGCAGTTGAGTCACCACGACTTCATTAGTCCTACCCGCCTCACGCTGCTCCAAAGTCTCACCCACACAGACGATAGGAAAAATACTAGAGCGCAAGGCCTGCAAGGCCTTTTGCGCCACCAACTCATTCGACTCATGATGATAAGCGCGGCGTTCAGAGTGCCCAACGATCACATATTGACATGAAAAATCCGCCAACATGGCAGACGCCACCTCACCTGTATAAGCACCTGATTGGTGGGCCGAGATATCTTGCGCGCCAAGTGCAATTGCTGAAGATTTGAGCAAGGATTCACATTGAGGCAAATAAACTGCTGGCACACAGACCAATACCTCACAAGTTGAACCACTAACTGCAATTTCGGGGGCCGCCAGCAAATTCTCAAGCAAGCTCGCATTTGATGCAAGACTGCCATTCATTTTCCAATTGCCCGCTATTAATGTGCGTCGCTGTAGTGACATAAGCTTAAAAATTTAATTAACTGTCTATTGTATCGCGGCAAGGCCAAGGGGGTCAATTTTCCCTGCACAAGTTTGAAGATGATTACTTTATTTTGTCACGTAAGCGTGCCAAATTAGCCAAAACCATAAGCAATATCAAGGATCGTCAGCCTTAACCGCCGAAACCAATACATGAATTACAACTCAAGCACAAGCTTACCAATATGTTGACTCTCCTCCATCATTTCGTGCGCTTTTGCTGCTTGAGACAAAGGAAAAACCTGGTAGATAATGGGTTTAACCCTACCATTTTCCAATAGAGGCCAAACCCTATTGCGCAAGGCTCGCGCAATCCCAGCTTTAAATTCAATTGAACGCGGACGCAAAGTTGAACCAGTTACATGCAAACGACGGCGCAATACTTGTGACATATCGAGCTCAGCCTTTGCCCCACCTAAGAGCGCAATGACCACCAAACGCCCATCATCAGCCAGACTATCGATATTTCTCGCGAGATATTTTCCAGCTACCATATCTAGTATCACATCCACGCCCTTACCTGCAGTTTCCGCTCGTACAACCTCAAGGAAATCCTCGGTACGATAATTGATTGCACGAAGCGCACCAAGCTCCTCTACCGCTCGACACTTCACATCAGATCCAGCCGTTGCAAACACCTTAGCCCCCAAAGCCTTCGCGATCTGTATTGCCGCCACACCAATTCCCGAAGTACCACCATGCACTAACAAAGTCTCACCAACAGATAACTCGGCACGATCAAATACATTTGACCATACAGTAAAGAAAGTCTCTGGAAGAGACGCCGCCTCAATCAGGCTCAAGCCTTTTGGAACAGGCAAACATTGCACCACGGGTGCCACACAGTAGTCAGCGTATCCACCACCTTGCACCAAGGCACACACCAAATCGCCAATAGCAAACTCAGCATCAGCCAAATCACCACCAACAATTTCACCCGCCACTTCCAGACCAGGCAAATCAGAAGCGCCAGTCGGTACTGGATAATACCCCATACGCTGCAAGACATCGGGGCGATTGACGCCAGCGGCGCGAACACGTATCAGCACCTCCCCAGTACCAGGAACCGGGATCGGCCGCTCACAGACTTGCAAAACATCGGGCTTGCCGAATTGGGTAATTTCGATTGCTCGCATTATTTATCTTCCAAACAAAATTGCGCTACAAGTATGCCGACACTCAATAAAAAAAACCGTTCGAAGTTTCCCCCGAACGGTTTTCATTCTACGCTGATTTATTTTCAGCAATCATAGATCGCCAAACAATAAAGGAAAGTTCTTAGGCTTCCGGCGCAGCTTCCACAGGAGCAGCATCAGCAACTGGCGCTGCAGCTTCAGCAGCTGCCTTCATCGACAACTTAAAGCGACCGCGATCATCGGTTTCCAAGACTTTCACACGCACTTGCTGACCTTCTTTGAGGTAGTCAGCAACAGCATTCACGCGCTCATTGGCGATTTGACTGATGTGCAACAGACCATCTTTACCTGGCATGATTTGCACGATCGCACCGAAGTCCAACAACTTCAAGACTGTACCTTCGTAGATCTTGCCAACTTCGACTTCCGCCGTCAATTCTTCGATACGACGTTTAGCCTCTTGACCAGCAGCCGCATCAACCGAAGCGATCGTTACCACACCTTCATCGCTAATATCAATTTGCGTACCAGTTTCTTCAGTCAATGCACGAATAACCGCGCCGCCTTTACCAATCACATCACGGATTTTTTCTGGGTTGATCTTGATAGTTATCAAGCGTGGTGCAAAATCAGACAATTCCACTTTACCGACTGGAACTGCTTTTTGCATTTCACCCAAGATATGATCACGGCCTTCTTTAGCCTGCGCCAAAGCGACTTGCATAATTTCTTTAGTGATACCTTGAATCTTGATGTCCATCTGCAGAGCAGTGATACCTTCTGCTGTACCAGCAACTTTAAAGTCCATATCGCCGAGATGATCTTCATCACCCAAGATGTCCGTCAATACAGCAAATTTATTGCCATCTTTAATCAGGCCCATCGCGATACCAGCAACGTGCGCTTTCATCGGCACACCCGCATCCATCAATGCCAAGCAACCACCACAAACAGACGCCATAGAAGAGGAACCATTGGATTCTGTAATTTCAGAAACCAAACGCACTGAGTAGCTGAAATCTTCCGGTGAAGGCAATGCTGCCTGCAATGCACGTTTTGCCAAACGACCATGACCAATTTCACGACGCTTAGGTGTACCAACGCGACCAGTTTCACCTGTCGCAAATGGAGGCATATTGTAATGCAACATGAAGCGGTCAGAGTATTCACCCATCAAAGCATCAATCTTTTGCTCGTCACGTGAAGTACCTAAAGTCGCAATCACTAAGGCCTGTGTCTCACCGCGCGTGAACAAGGCTGTGCCGTGCGTACGTGGCAATACGCCAGTACGGATCGTAATAGGACGTACAGTGCGTGTGTCACGGCCATCGATACGTGGCTCGCCATCCAAAATTTGAGAGCGAACGATTTTTGATTCCAGATCAAACATGATGTTACCGACATCACCGGAATCCGGCGCTGCTGAGCCAGCCGCGGCCGCTTGCTCAGCCAAAGCTGCACTCACCGCCGCACTTGCTGCTTTCAGCTGCTCAGTACGCGCTTGTTTTTCTTTAGTTTGATAAGCAGCACGCAACAATGGCTCTGCTACTGCAGTCACTGCAGCAATCAAAGGTTCATTCTTAGCCGCTGGTGCCCATTGCACTTCTGGCTTGCCGCCATCACGCACCAAATCATGAATCGCATCGATGACTGCTTTCATTTGTGTGTGACCATACACAACCGCGCCCAACATGACTTCCTCGGACAATTGTTGCGCTTCAGACTCCACCATCAACACAGCGGATTCTGTACCAGCAACCACCAAATCCATAGCGGAAGTTTTTAATTGCGTTGCAGTTGGGTTCAATACATATTGACCATCGATATAACCAACACGCGCCGCACCAACTGGACCACTGAATGGAATACCAGATACGCAAATCGCTGCAGACGCACCGATCATTGCTGCGATATCAGGATCGATTTCTGGGTTCACAGACAACACGTGCACGATCACTTGCACTTCATTCAAATAACCTTCTGGGAACAATGGACGAATCGGGCGATCAATCAAACGCGACGTCAATGTTTCTTTTTCTGATGGACGACCTTCACGCTTGAAGAAGCCACCTGGAATACGACCAGCTGCGTAGGTTTTTTCCAAGTAATCGACGGTCAATGGGAAAAAGTCCTGACCTGGCTTGGCATCTTTTTTCGCAACAACTGTTGCCAATACAACGGTATCTTCAATTGATACCAATACCGCGCCAGAAGCCTGACGTGCGATTTCACCTGTTTCCAAGGTCACTGTATGTTGACCGTATTGGAATGTTTTCGTAACTTTATTAAACACAATGTGTCCTTTCACTATTTTCCGACAGATTTCCAGGGGCTGTCGTTCACCTCACCACAAGCAACTCAGCTTCGAATCACCCTTACTGTTAGGACTTACACAAAACAGACGCTAGCGTCGTTGCTGTCACCTCGCCGTACAATTGCACTGTCTTCGGCGACGCGCCTAGCTAGCGCAATTTTGCGTAAGTCTTAACTATTTCCAACACTTTTACTACTACCACTGCCAATGGCGTCCAAATTTTAAGCAAATTTAGATGCCCTAAAGGCAAAAAGCCTGCATCAGTCAAACTGACGCAGGCTTTTTACTTTAATTCTTTGCTGTGTTTAGCAAAATACTCTGATGAGTAGATTACTTACGCAAGCCGAGTTTTTCGATCAATGAACGATAACGGTTCAAATCTTTACCTTTCAGGTAAGACAACAAACTCTTACGACGGTTAACCATCATAATCAAACCACGACGTGAGTGGTGATCTTTAGAGTGAGATTTGAAATGACCGTTCAAGTCATTGATGCGTGCAGTCAACAAAGCAACTTGCACTTCTGGAGAACCTGTGTCGTTTTGACCACGGGCATTATCCGCAACGATAGCGGCTTTTGCACTTTTTTCGATAGACATCTTATTTCCTTTACATGCGATATCAAGAGTTAGGTATTTGAACCAACACCGTCGATATCGTGAAATACCATTAATAAACCCCATCAGAATTTGATGAGACTGCCACTATAGCATGAAAAATAGTGAAAACTCAAGGCAAAACATGAAACAACTCCCTCAGCCTGAATTCTGCAGAGGGAGGTGTTTTAATAATATAAAGAGATTCCTAAATCTGCGGATTCAGCTTCTCAACCTTAGAATGCAATTTATTCAGAGCAGAAATATACGCCTTGGCAGAAGCCACGACGATATCAGGATCTGCGCCCACGCCATTCACGATGCGCCCTGCTTTGCTCAAGCGTATCGTTACCTCACCCTGTGATTGCGTTCCCGCCGTAATTGCATTTATTGAGAACAGCAACAGTTCTGCTTCGCTCTTCACTTCCGATTCAATTGCGCTAACGATAGCATCCACAGCACCGTTACCCTGCGCAATACAAGATTTCTCTTTATCACCTATAGTCATCACAACCACTGCAGAAGAACGTTCGCCAGTTTCTGAATGCTGACTAATAGAAACCAGACGATAATGATCCGCATCATGTGAATGCTCTTCATCCGCGACGACCGACATAATGTCTTCGTCAAAAATTTCAGATTTTTTATCGGCGAGTTCTTTGAAACGGGCGAAGGCCGCATTGATTTCCGTCTCAGATTCCAAGGCAATGCCGAGTTCTTGCAAGCGTTGCTTGAATGCATTCCGACCTGAAAGCTTACCGAGAACGATTTTATTCGCACTCCAGCCTACATCTTCAGCACGCATGATTTCATAGGTGTTGCGCGCTTTCAAAATACCATCTTGGTGAATACCGGATGCGTGAGCAAAAGCATTTGCGCCTACAATTGCTTTATTCGGCTGCACGGCAAAGCCTGTGATTTGCGAAACCATTTTCGAAGTCGCGACGATCTGCGTGGTATCGACACCAATGTCCAAATTAAAATGATCTTTACGGGTGCGAACTGCCATCACGATTTCTTCCAAGGCAGTATTGCCTGCACGCTCACCAAGGCCGTTAATCGTACATTCGACTTGCCGCGCACCACCAATCATGACGCCGGCCAAAGAATTCGCGACAGCCATACCTAAATCGTTATGGCAATGTACAGACCAGATCGCTTTATCGGAATTCGGTATCGTTTCACGCAAGCGCTTCAAGGTATTTCCATACAACTCCGGCACACCGTATCCAACCGTATCTGCAAAATTAATCGTGGTCGCACCTTCTTTTATCACTGCTTCAATCACACGGCAGAGGAAATCAAAATCTGAGCGACTCGCATCTTCTGGGCTAAACTCCACATCGTCGGTGAATTTGCGCGCAAAACGAACCGCTTGAATTGCTTGCTCAAGCACCTGGTCCGGGCTCATGCGCAACTTCATTTCCATGTGCAAGGGTGAAGTCGCAATGAAAGTGTGAATGCGTTTGCGTTGGGCCTTTTCTAAAGCTTCAGCAGCACGTGAAATATCTCTGTCATTCGCGCGTGACAATGAGCAGATTATCGGCTCACGCACCGCCGCAGCAATCGCTTTAATCGATTCAAAATCACCCGGAGACGCAGCAGCAAAACCCGCTTCAATCACGTCGACCTTTAAACGCTCTAGTTGACGAGCGATGCGCACCTTTTCATCCTTGGTCATAGATGCACCAGGGGATTGTTCGCCGTCACGCAAAGTTGTGTCGAATATGATGAGTTTGTCTGCCATGTTTGCCTCCGAAAATACCGAAATAAGATAGTGAAATTGCTTGAAACTGTCGAGTAAAACTCGATGACTTGAATAGAGCTTTCCCGCCCCTTGCAAGACGCACACGGGTGAGAGACTACTCAAGTTGTGGGGTAATGGGATTTAGCGCGCGAGCGCTAGTAGCGTGTTCGCTAGAGACAAAGCTAGTAGAGATGCCAGGATAGCGGCAGCTGGTAATGCCAACGACAAAAGCAGACCGGAGCGATCTGCTTCAATGAATGCTTTTTGAGCATGTGATGTCGTGGATGGGAATTTCATGAGAAAGACTATAAGCGGGATTCCACAAAAGCGCAATAGCCCAGCCTCAATTATTTCTTAATGTCGTCGTTTTTGCCTTCATGAGACTCCGACGTCAACTGCATCAAACTCACAGGACGTCCGTTGCGCCAGCGCCAGAGCAACAAGACATAGCCAGAGAGCGCATAAATCACAAACAATGCAAATAAAACTTTAGGTGGATCACTGACCACAGCAACATAGGCTAGCACGATTAAGAATGGTGCGATAAAAGGGACCGAGCGTTTCAGATTCAAATCTTTAAAACTATAAAATGGCACATTCGTCACCATCGTCAAACCTGCGAATAAAGCCACGCTCCAAGCAAACCAGCGCACATCTAGGCCCGGTATCGCCAAATCATCCATTAATAGAATGAAACCCGCCACCAAAGCCGCAGCTGCAGGGCTTGGCAAACCTTGAAAATAACGCTTATCCACCACGGTAATGTTTGCGTTAAATCGTGCGAGACGCAAAGCAGCCCCAGCGCAATAGACGAATGCCGCCAACCACCCTAATTTACCCATGCCTTTCAAAGCCCATTCATAGGCGATCAAAGCCGGCGCCACACCGAACGACACCATGTCCGACAAACTATCGTATTGCGCGCCAAATTCGCTTTGCGTATTGGTCATGCGAGCAACGCGACCGTCGAGGCTATCCAACACCATGGCTACAAATATGGCGAGGCCAGAGTGCTCGAATTTTTGATTCATTGCCATCACTATGGCATAAAAGCCACAAAACAATGCAGCTGTAGTGAAAGCATTTGGCAATAAATAAATGCCACGAGAAGGCTTGCGTGGTGCGCCAAGAAGTTCACCATTATTTTTTCTCGCGCCGCGTGGGAATAACTTAAAACTGCCCTTAGGCTTACGATCTTTAACTGGCGTCATGCTGATTCTTAATTTGGAAATTGAGCAAAAAAACTGAGTTGTCGCGTTTTCTCAGGAAAAACCCCTAAGTACACAGTTTGGAATTTCTCAAGTATAACCGTGAAACGCCTCGACGAAAATCAATTTAAAGGTTAAAGGCGGCCGCAGACAAACGCATCTGCCATAAAAGAAAACTCAAATCGCGAGCGACTATCAGCCCTATTCCACACCAGTCTTGACAAGGCATAGAGGTTCTCGCCACCTTGTTTTCAATGCATTCCAGAGACTGATCGGCTTTTTTAATTGAATAATGCAACTTACCGGCTTCATACATGCTGCAAGCCCGATTAAGAATCGTATGACTTTCCCTTGTTGCTTGAACTTGTACAGTTCAATGTGCCAATCCCAAATAAGCTACCATCATTTTTATGTGTGACGCTCGTTTGAAGTGATATAAGTCGAATCAAATGAGATTTTCAACGTCATAAACTGACTGAATTTTTCTGAACTATCAGTTCTCAAACGAACACAAGGATGTTCCTATTTAGACTGTCCAATAGACGTACCTGCTGTGCTATTTGAGTGCTGAGCATTTTTGACTATGCACGCTACTCTTTACCCCCAATAGAAAATCTAAATAAAAAAACCTCCCGATCAAGCTGGGAGGTTTTGCGTAATGCGCACTACTTGATGCACTATGATCGCGATACAACTATTGGGCTTGTTTCAATTGCTCCAAAATCGCAGGATTTTCCAAAGTCGAGATATCTTGCGTAATTTCCTCACCTTTTGCCAACACGCGCAATAAGCGACGCATAATTTTTCCAGAGCGGGTCTTCGGTAAATTATCGCCAAAACGAATTTCTTTAGGTTTTGCGATTGGGCCAATTTCTTTAGCTACCCAATTACGCAATTCCAAAGCAATTTGTTTCGCTTCATCGCCAGTTGGACGGCTACGTTTTAACACGACGAAAGCGCAAATTGCTTCGCCAGTTGTATCGTCAGGTTTACCAACTACCGCTGCTTCTGCAACCATAGGATTCGCTACCAGAGCGGATTCGATTTCCATTGTACCCATTCGGTGACCGGAGACGTTCAAAACGTCATCAATACGACCGGTAATGGTGAAGTAACCCGTATCTTTATTGCGAATCGCGCCGTCACCCGCCAGATAAGTCTTACCACCCAATTCTTCTGGGAAGTAACTCTTCTTAAAGCGTTCCGTGTCCCCCCAGATATTGCGTATCATTGAAGGCCATGGACGTTTTACCACCAAGATACCGCCCTGCCCGTTTGGCAGATCAGCACCAGTTTCATCGACAATTGCCGCCATAATACCTGGCAAAGGCAGAGTACATGAACCTGGCACCAAGGGCGTTGCACCGGGCAATGGTGTGATCATGTGACCGCCCGTTTCGGTTTGCCAAAATGTATCCACGATAGGACATTTCTCACCACCGATATTGCGGTAGTACCACATCCATGCTTCTGGATTGATGGGTTCTCCAACCGAGCCAAGCAAACGCAATGAACTTAAATCGTATTTATTCGGATGAATCGCCGCATCGCCATCGGCTGCTTTAATCAAAGAACGAATCGCAGTTGGTGCAGTATAGAAAATCGTTGCTTTGTGCCTCTGTATCATGTCCCAGAAACGGCCAGCATTTGGATAGGTTGGAATACCTTCGAAAACGATTTCTGTGGCTCCCATCGCTAATGGACCATACGTAATGTATGTATGACCAGTCACCCAACCGATATCTGCCGTACACCAGAACACATCGTTCGGTTTAATATCGAAAGTCCATTTCATCGTGAGCATCGCCCACAATAAATAGCCACCGGAAGAATGTTGTACGCCTTTCGGTTTCCCCGTCGACCCCGACGTGTAAAGAATGAACAGTGGGTGGTCGGCATTGACCCATTCTGGTTCGCATTCGGTCGCTTGATTCGTAACCAATTCATGCATCCACAAATCACACGCTGCATTAAACGGTACATTGCCGCCAGTACGTTTATACACAACAACTTTGGAAACTTTTTCGCAATCACCGAGACCTAAAGCTTCATCCACAATCGCTTTCAAAGGCAAATGTTTGCCGCCTCGTACTTGCTCATCGGCAGTAATCACTAATGTCGCACCAACGTCGACGATACGCTCTTGCAGGGATTTAGCCGAGAAACCGCCAAACACGACCGAATGCGTTGCACCGATACGGGCGCATGCTTGCATCGCAACCACGCCTTCAACTGACATAGGCATGTAAATGACAACACGATCACCCTTTTTTATACCTAGTGAGCGCAAGCCATTGGCGAATTGACAGACTTTGCCATGTAAATCTTTATAGGTGATTTTGGTGACTTCACCGCTATCAGCTTCAAAAATGACCGCAACCTTATCGCCCAGACCTTTTTGCAGATTCACATCAAGGCAGTTGTAGGACACATTGAGCAAACCATCGTCGAACCATTTATACAATGGCGCATTGGATTCATCCAAAGTCTTAGTAAAAGGCTGATGCCAATGCAGGTGTTCACGGGCGAGCTTGGCCCAAAATCCTTCATAATCAGCGGCAGCCTCAGCACAGAGTGCATTGTAAGCATCCATACCTGAAATCTCAGCCTTAGCTACGAAATCTGCGGGCGGGGGGAATATACGTGATTCAGTCTTTAATTCGTGATCCGACATGTTGTCTCCGTGCTGTTGTGAATATCAAAAAACCTCGCAGCGTATACAGATGCATAGACGATTCCTTCATCGAAACTCTCGACGAATATTTGCCAAACTGACCTTAAGGCTTTTTGATATTCACCACTTACCGTATTTTGACGTTGATTCTAAGGCTAGCTACACAAAAAAGCTATTTTTTAATGAGTGGTATTAGAGCCCCATACGACAGACCAACTTGATTTAACGCAAGCAAACTTCAATTAGGCTTAGCCGCAGACATTACCCGGTCATCGGTGTAAAATGCGGGCAAATTTTATATTCGTCTTAAAGATCGTTTGCATTAAAGAAATGACCTATTTGGCGTGAACAATGTATTCTTTATCTATAGTTAAAAAGGCTATGCATGCCCCATACTCCACAAACTACTGAAATACAAAAACTATCTCCTATTTCCAAGTTTATTTTTGCCAGCCGTTGGTTGCAATTACCGCTGTATTTGGGATTGATTTTGGCGCAATGCGTTTATGTTTTTCATTTTTGGGTTGAGCTCGTTGACCTTATTCGCGCTGCGATGGGTGACGCCACCGCGCTGCAGCATCTGCTCGATGCAGTTTCTGTAGCGGCAAATCACAGCAAAGAAGGTGTTGAAGCCATAGCTAGACCGACTAAACTCAATGAAACCACGATCATGTTAGTGGTGCTCGGCTTGATCGACGTAGTCATGATTTCAAACTTGTTAATCATGGTAATCGTCGGCGGCTATGAAACTTTCGTTTCTCGCTTGGGATTGCAAAATCATCCTGACCAGCCAGAATGGTTATCACATGTGAATGCAACGGTACTCAAAGTTAAGTTAGCCATGGCGATCATCGGTATTTCATCAATTCATTTGCTTAAAACCTTTATCAACGTCAAGTCCTACGATTCCAAAGACCTTATTGCGCAAACCGTTATACACGTGGTGTTCCTATTGTCAGCATTAGCCATCGCGTATTGCGATCAATTGATGACTAGAACACAGCAACAATCACAAAAACATTAATTTTCTTTTTCATTCCTAAGCCAAGAGCCAACAATGACTACCATAATTAAACAAGATGACCTCATCGAATCCGTTGCAGCAGCCTTGCAATACATTAGCTATTACCACCCTGCCGATTACATCGCGCACTTAGCGCGTGCTTATGAGATCGAACAAAGCCCAGCAGCGAAAGATGCGATTGCGCAAATTTTGACCAATTCCCGCATGTGCGCTGAAGGCAAACGCCCAATTTGTCAGGACACTGGTATCGTCAATGTATTCTTAAAAATTGGCATGAGCGTGCGTTTTGAAGGCTTCTCTGGCTCGATTATTGACGCTGTGAATGAAGGTGTACGTCGTGGTTACGCTTTTTCAGACAATGTCTTACGCGCCTCTATCGTTGCGGATCCTTTGTTCGATCGTAAAAACACCAAAGACAACACGCCAGCAGTCGTTCACATGGAACTGGTGCCAGGCGATACAGTCGATGTGCAATTAGCCGCTAAAGGTGGCGGTTCAGAAAACAAATCGAAGTTCGTCATGCTCAATCCGTCCGACTCTTTGATTGACTGGGTCATGAAGACCGTACCGACTATGGGTGCTGGCTGGTGTCCGCCGGGCATGCTCGGGATCGGTATCGGCGGCACGGCAGAAAAAGCGATGCTGATGGCGAAAGAATCCTTGATGGAAGACATCGACATGCACGAACTCAAATTGCGTGGGCCACAAAATAAAACCGAAGAACTCCGTATCGAACTCTGCGACAAGATCAATGCGCTCGGCATTGGAGCACAAGGCCTGGGTGGTTTGACGACGGTCTTGGACGTGAAGATCAATATGTACCCAACTCATGCGGCATCAAAGCCAGTCGCGATGATCCCGAACTGCGCAGCAACACGCCACGCACACTTTGTCTTAGATGGCTCTGGCCCAACCTACATGGAGCCACCATCATTGTCAAACTGGCCTGATGTACATTGGGTAGCGGATACAGAAAAATCCAAACGTATTGATCTCAATACTTTGACGAAAGAAGAAGTCGCATCCTGGACGCCAGGTCAAACTTTGCTGTTAAATGGCAAAATGTTGACGGGTCGTGATGCCGCGCATAAGCGTATTCAAGACATGCTGGCAAAAGGCGAAACTTTGCCAGTTGACTTCACTAATCGAGTGATTTACTACGTCGGTCCAGTTGACCCAGTGCGCGACGAAGCAGTTGGTCCAGCGGGTCCAACAACAGCAACGCGCATGGATAAATTCACCGACATGATGTTAGAGAAAACTGGTTTGATCTCTATGATCGGTAAAGCGGAACGAGGCCCTGCGGCAATTGAATCGATCAAGAACCATAAATCAGCTTATTTGATGGCAGTCGGCGGCGCGGCGTATCTCGTATCCAAAGCAATCAAGACTGCAAAAGTGGTTGGCTTTGCCGATTTGGGTATGGAAGCTATCTACGAATTTGACGTGGTTGATATGCCTGTGACTGTCGCGGTCGACTCTACGGGTACTTCCGTTCACAATACGGGTCCAAAAGAATGGCAAGCAAAAATCGGGATTATTCCAGTTGCCTAATGCCGTAAATACGCATCCAGAAACAAATGACGCCGACAGCAATGCGCCTGTTGGCGTGTTTGACTCTGGCATCGGCGGTTTGTCGGTGCTCAAGCATTTGCGCGAGCAATTACCGCTTGAAAATTTCTTATACATTGCTGATACGGCGTACGCGCCGTATGGCGAACGCAGCAATGAAGAATTGATTGCCCGCAGCTTCAAGATTACTGAATTCTTCATACAACAAGGTATTAAGGCCTTGGTTATCGCCTGTAATACGGCCACAGCCGCAGCCGTTAGCACCTTGCGCGAACGTTATCCTACATTGATCATCATCGGCATGGAGCCTGGTATCAAACCAGCAGCGGCACGCAGCGCGAGTAAGATTGTCGGTGTCCTAGCAACCCGCAGCACTTTACAGAGTGAAAAATTTAATCGACTTAGTGAGCAGCTTGGACGCGAAACACAAACAAAATTCATTCCGCAAGCCTGTGTCGGCCTAGTGAATCAAATTGAACAAGGTGACCTAGAGTCCGTTGCCATTTTGGATTTATTGCAACGCTATGTTCCCCCCTTACTCGATCAAGGTGTGGATACCCTAGTATTGGGCTGCACGCACTACCCCTTCATCGAACAGCAGATACGCCAGATAATTCGCGATCATCAGGCCGATCAAGTAAAACCAATTCATATCATCGATACTGGCGAAGCAGTGGCGCGGCGCTTATCCGATCTTTTAGAAAAACAACATTTACGCAACTTGAGTACACAATCACAAAAAATCTTCCAAGCCTGGACAACTGGTGAGGCAAGTACCTTGCAGATGGCATTAGGATTTATCACAGAATCTAAAAACAGTACGATCGCAAAGACATTGAAAATCTGAAATTCACATCGAACAAACAATAAAAAAAGGACAGAAAATTCTGTCCTTTTTACTTCAGATCGTTACAAAAGCAAGCTGGTATTAAGCCAAAACCGCTGCCATTGCCGCTGCTGTTGCTTCTACATTACGCGTATTCAAACCAGCAACACACATACGACCGGAACGCACAAGGTACACAGCAAATTCTTCTTTCAGGCGATCGCACTGTGCTGCTGTCAATCCGGTGTAACTGAACATGCCGCGTTGAGTTAAGAAATAGCTGAAATCACGACCAGGTACTTTGGCAACTAACATATCGTGCAAAGCTTTACGCATCGTTTGAATACGGTCGCGCATCGCTACCACTTCTGCTTCCCACATAGGACGCAATTCTGGATCAGTCAATACCGTCGCGACTAACTGGCCACCGTGCATAGGCGGATTAGAATAGTTACGACGAATGATGGCTTTCATTTGACCCAAAACGTTCACAGCTTGTGCCGCATCTGGACACACCACACTCAAAGCACCACAACGCTCACCATACAAACTCATGCTCTTGGAGAATGAATTCGCGACGAAGAAACTCAAACCTTGATCAGCCAACAAACGGATCGCAAAAGCATCTTCTTCAATACCATCACCATAACCTTGATAAGCCAAATCCAAGAACGGAATCAGGTTACGTTCTTTCAAAACTGGTACCAATTGCTCCCACTGGGCTTTAGTCAAATCCACGCCAGTTGGGTTATGGCAGCACGCATGCAACAAGACCACCGATTTTTCTTCCGCTTGTTTCAGGCTCGCCAGCATTTCGTCGAAACGCAGTCCACCTGTTTCAGAATTATAGTAAGGGTAAGTTTTAACTGGCAAACCAGAGCCTTCAAATACCGCACGGTGATTATCCCAAGTTGGATCACTTACCAACATCGTCGCTTCAGGGAAATAGCGTTTAACGAAATCAGCACCGACTTTCAATCCGCCACTCGATCCGACAGTTTGCAAAGTCACGACACGGCCTTCTTTGACCGCTGGGCGATCGGCACCAAACAACAAATGTTGAACTGCAGTGCGGAAATTCGCAGCACCTTCCATCGGCAAATAAGGACGCGCACCAGCTGCTGCCACTACTTTTAATTCCGCTGCACGAACGGACGGCAACATAGGAATCTTGCCGTTATCGTCAAAATAAATCCCAATCGACAAATTAATCTTGTTTGGGCGGGTATCTTTACCGAACGCTTCATTCAAGGAGAGAATAGGATCGCCTGCATAGGCTTCGACGTGCTGAAACATGTTAAAACTCCAATGTGAGATAAATCATAAACAAACAAAAACGTTACGGGAGTACTAGTCTATTGGTAAGAATACAAGAAAACAGGCCAAAAGTAACTCAACCTAAATCCGACTATTCGTTAGTTTGCCTGACCAAAGTATCTGCGCGGATCGTACGGATAAGTGGTTAAACACACTAAACAGCGATCATGCAAGCAACTTGTTATTGCCTATACAAAGTCTCAGTGCGAAGGGAAAATGATGTTTTCCAAGAAGTTTGCGCTCATTTTAAGAGCCAAAACAGCAAAAAAGACGAATAAAGCGAGATTTCACGAAGCACATATTTTGACACAATATCGGCAGATTAAATGTCATGTTCTCAGCATTTTTTCGATTTATCGCTGGAATTAGCGGTACCGTAAGTCGTTAATCTGGAACAAACCAAATATTTGCCTTGCTTGATCAACTTGAGATATTTACACTCAATAAACTTACTTTATTTATGATTAATTTCATTAGAGTTCAGCGATGAAATCTGAGCGAAAGGCTGATGATAGCTTTTTTGTCATACCTCCCAACATTTTGTAGACGCGATTAATTGAAGATATACATTCTTTTGGAAAGCTCTAACATGAACTACATAGACGGCTTCATTATCCCTGTACCGACCGCAAGCCGAGAGATTTATAAATCTTACGCAAAAAAGTCGGCCGCCCTTTTCAAAGAATTCGGGGTTATCAGTATCGTTGAATGCTGGGGCAATGACGTGCAGCCAGGTAAACTCACCTCATTTCCGCAAGCCGTCATGTGCAAGGACGATGAAACCGTCGTGTTTTCTTGGATGACTTGGCCATCCAAAGAGGTTCGCGATGCCGCATGGGAAAAGATAATGGCTGATCCACGCTTCGCACAAGAAACCTTGCCTATGCCATTTGATGGCAAACGTTTGATCTACGGTGGTTTCGAAAAATTAGTAGAACTCTGAAAATCTAACAAGGAAGCTAGATGAAAAAAATTATGCCCTGCTTGTGGTTTAACTTCGACGCAGAAGAAGCGGTCAATTACTATCTGAGCATTTTTGAAACTGGTCAAATTCTTGATGTATCTCGTTATGGAGATGCTGTACCTGAGCTCAATGGCAAAGTATTGACCATGCGTTTTGAATTAGAAGGTCAAGAATTTTTAGCCTTAAATGCCGGTCCACAGTTTCCATTCACGGAAGCAATTTCGCTTTTTGTGGATTGCGAAACACAAGAAGAAGTCGACCATTATTGGGAGAAATTATCGGAAGGTGGCAGTCCAGGTCGCTGCGCATGGCTCAAAGACAAATTTGGGCTTTCATGGCAAATCGTTCCACGCAGTTTGGTCACGATGTTGCAAGACGACGATGCAGAGCGCTCTGCCCGCGTGATGAAAGCGATGATGGCTATGGGCAAAATCGAAGTCGCTGTGCTAGAAGCGGCATATAACGGTTCATGAAGGATAAAAAACTAAAACAAGCAATAAAATAGCTGAAATCTGTCAAATAATTCGCTCTAATTACTTGGGGTAATTTACAAAAAAGTACGTTACTCCAATCTAAATTCAAAAAGCACACTTTAATTTTAGTAGCTACCCAATCCCGCCTCACTACCCATCTAAAGCATTTGTCCTTAGCAAGCAATGGCAACACATTCATCATTCTTACTTTAAATCATCACTATCATTGTCTGGATTTGACATTTCAAAAATAATAGTGCTACACTTGCAGCATGCTACAAAAGTAGCAAATAAACGAAACTGTAAAGCCGATCTATTAATAATCACATAATGTAAAGACGCGGCCCTACTCTACTAGAAAATATCATGAAAAAAATCTTCTTAAGCCTGCTGCTTGTTTTAAGCACAATGCTCGATAGTTCAATAGCCTATGCGCAGAACACCGAGAAAATGGTGGATGTCGCCAATGGTAAGTTACATGCGATATTAGCTGGAGACGGGCCTTACACCGTCGTCTTCGAATCGGGCTTCATGAGCGATTTAAGTGTTTGGCACAAAGTCGCACCCGAAATTACTAAACATGCACAGATTCTTGTCTACTCGCGTGCGGGCGTTGGAAAATCTCCAGCCCGTCCCCAGGCTATGAATTTGGCTCAACATACCGACGAGTTACAACAACTGATAGAAGCATTGCAAATCAAAACACCGATTATCTTGGTTGGACACTCCTATGGTGGATGGGTAGTCCGCCAACACGCAGCACGTTTTCCACAAAAAATTGCGGGACTGGTATTGGTTGATCCAGCGAATGAGACTTTAGAATCGGAGTTAAAAAAACTCGACGCACAAAAAGTGCTGCAAGATCAAAAACGCTTAGAAAATATGGCACCGCCTGCCGCGAAAGCTGATTTGGCCTTAGTTCAACAAATTTTTGATCAGGCGAAATTACCAAATACAGCGGCACTCCCTGATGTGCCTATGGTTATCCTGACCTCAGTACAAGCAACGCGTAACAATCCTTTTTACCAAGAAACTGCGCCAGCTTTACAAGTTAAACGTGATTTACATGCCAAGCTTTTCCAACAATTCACAAACGGCGCACATGTAGTGACTTCGAACAGCGGCCATCATATTCAATTAGATGAGCCACATCTGGTGACCAGAGCGATTGAAGATGTGATTATAAAACTCGATAAAGAAGCGCAAAAACAAGCTAGACGATTAGCAAAACAAAAAGCAAAGCAAACCTTGATGCAAGACTTGGAAAAAGCAGGGAAAGAGATCTCTGCCAATGAGATTGCTAGTGCGACTAATAGCGTCAATACAGCATTAAAAGCATCGCAGTTTTCTGAAGCGGAGATCAATCAGCTCGGTTTTGATCTGATGCTCAAGGCCAAACAAGGCACACTCGCGGAATTAGTTTTAGCGTACAACGTGACGCAATTCCCACAATCTGATAATGCCTACGACAGTCATGGCGAAGCCTTACTTAATTTGCAGCGCTACGAAGAGGCTCGCAAACAGTTTCAAAAAGCGTTAACATTGGGCAAAGCCAATCCGCAACGTAGTCCTAAAGCATTGCAGGGTTACCAAGATAATTTACAAAAAGCGGAACAAGCGCTGCAGCAAAAATAAACCAATTAATCAAATAGGACTTACGCAGAATTGCGTTGGCTAGAACCCTACCGCGAAGCTTGGGTAGGGGCGCGGAGCCAAATACAGTGCAATTGCAAGCCGAGGTGAACACAACAACGCCCGCTTCTGTTTTGCGTAAGTTCTATCAAATAATCAATCGCATTACTTTCTTAAGTATTCAAACCATATGGATAGCATTGGCATCGAAGATTTACCTTGGCGTGAACGTCAAATTGTCGAAATCATTTACCGCCTGCAAGAAGCAACCGCTGCGCAGATACAAGAAGCACTAGAAGATCCACCCAGTAATTCAGCGATCCGTGCCATGTTGGCGCGTCTGGAAGACAAAGGCGTTTTATGCCATAGAGAAGAAGGCCAACGGTATCTCTATAGGGCGGTGCAAGCAAAGAAAAAGGTAGCCAACTCGGCTTTAAAGAAATTGGTTGGTATTTTCTACGATAATTCGCCCGCCAGTGCAGCCACTGCATTGCTCGGCATGTCGGGGAAATTAAGTGAACAGGAAATCGATCAACTCCAAGCCATAATTGATAAAGCCAAGAAGGAAGGACGTTAATGCAAACAGGTAGTTTGAATGCATTGTTTGGCTCCACATATAGCATCACACTACTTGACAGTATCAATGCTCTAGGAAAGATAAGCCTGATTTTGATAGTCGTCCTGCTGGTACTCGCTTGTTTGCAGAAGTTGTCTGCGGCCAAGCGTGCATTAGCAGCTTATTTGACTTTGGCGGGGCTTTTCTTTGCCCCCATCTCACTGGTCTTCGATTGGAAAATACTCCCGACCCTTGCTGTGAATGCACCACTTGCCTGGTCTGCTGTAAGTGACGCCGCGCTCAATTTGCCTAATCTACCCAAACTAGGCTACATCGCAGCTCATCAACAACTGACAGATAGCGAGCCGAATTCTAGCCAGATGTTCATTGCTACGTATGTGCTTATCGCCTTACTGTTTATTAGCAAACTGATCTTCGACTTATGGCGCCTCGCAAATTTGCAACAAAAACTAAAGCTTTCACTTTCAAGCAAACCAACAAAAAAAGAAAATGAGGAAAAATATCAGCGTTGGCATACACGATTAGAAAGCCTACTCCAACAATACAAAATTAACCGTCCGGTCGATCTATACTTTTCCGCACAGGTCACCGCGCCTATTAGCTGGGGTTTATCGCGACCGTGCATTATCGTTGATCTCAAAAGCTACGAATATCAAGAGCCCGACGACATCTTGCGCCATGAGCTGGCGCATATTGCGAATCGCGACTGGCTCACATTGATGCTGGCAAGATTAATTACAGCCTTGTATTGGTTTCATCCCTTGATCTGGACCATGCAAAAGCAACTCCGTTTCAATATGGAATGTGCCGCCGACGACACCGTGATACGCATGGGAGGCCGCCCTTCTCATTACGCCGAAATGTTAGTTCAGGTTTCTCAAGCTGCAAACGCCAAATCGCAGGCAAAGCACGATGCTGCGACAGCCTTGGCTGCCCGCGGCAAAACTTTATATCAACGCATACTAGCGATTCTCGATCCGCATAAAAGCAGACAACCTGTTTCCTCGCTCGACTGGACATTCACTAGCCTCATCACTTTGGTATTGATCGTCGTTACCAGCAGTATCAGCTTAGTCGGCGAGCAAACCAGGTGGCCACAAGAACTTTTTGTTGATACTAAATCGAATGGAAGTAGTCACGGAGATGCTGGCAAGCGTGCAGCCATTGCATTAGAAGCTTTGAATAATCCGAATTTCAATGCATTAGCAAATGCATTACGTAGTGGCGATTTTGCGGTACGTCATGCGAGCGATGTCGCATCATTCAAACAGCGACGTGCAATTGCCCCCTTGATTTTGGCACTACATGACGATGACGCCAATGTGCGCCGTCTGGCATTATGGGGCTTAAGTGAAATGCGTTTCTACGAAACCATTCCCGTTATTGCCTTAATGCTGAAGGACCCGAATCACTTAGTACGCGCAGAAGCGGCACGCGCCATTGGTGACTGCGGTGAACGCGACTGGTCAACACAATTATTGCCTTTATTATCCGATACCTCGCCTTACGTCAGACAACAAGTGGCGCATGCCTTAGGTGATTTAGCAGATCCACGCAGTCTTCCTGCATTGCAAGCACACTTGCAAGATAGCGATCCAGACGTGGTATCTAAAATCAAATGGGCGATACAAGAAATTCGTAACTAGACGTTCTGCTTTCACATACGCCCTCAAAGTCAAATGAAAAAGCTGGCAAATGTCGGATCACATTTAACCAGCTTTTTATCGAAAAAAAAATACCTTAGCTAGAGATATAAATTTTTCAGATACTTACTTAGATTTTCTGAACATACGTTTCATCCAATGTTCAAAGTCATCAACGTAGGTGAACACCGCCGGTACTACCAAAAGACTCAGCAAGGTGGAGGTAATCAGGCCACCTATCACCGCAATCGCCATCGGTGAGCGGAAACTCGGATCGGCGCCCCACCCCAATGCCAATGGCATCATACCGGCGCCCATGGCAATGGTGGTCATGATGATAGGACGACTACGTTTATGACAAGCATCGACCAATGCTGCGAAGCGTTCCATGCCTTCATTACGCGCGATAATGGCGTAGTCGACCAGCAGAATCGAATTTTTTGTTACGATGCCCATTAGCATAATCAAGCCAATCATAGACGGCATAGAAAGTGCGCGGCCAGTGACTAATAAGGCGACGAAGGCGCCACCAATACTGAGTGGCAATGCGGCCAAGATCGTCATTGGTTGTAAGAAATCTTTGAACAATAAGACCAAGACGCCATAAATACACAGCACACCGATGAGCATCGCGATACCAAAACTTGCAAACAAGGCTTGCATCTCTTGCGCGTCGCCAAGCTCAGCAATACTGACTGATGGTGGCAAGTTCTTCATGGTTGGCAATGCACGCGCTTCTTCATTCACTTCGCCCAATTGACGACCGCCGAGCTCCACATCGAGCGTCACATTACGACTACGGTTCAAGCGATCAATCTGCGCGGGGCCCGACTCCATCGTTACTGTCGCTACACTCGCCAACATCACTGGTCCGTGTTTACCCGGCACCGTTAAGCGTTCGATTGCAGCTAAGTCAGCCCGCACTTCATTGGGCAGTTTGACGCGTATCGGCACTTGTCGCTGCGCTAGATTCATCTTGGACAAAGCCATATCGTAATCTCCCGCGGTAGCAACACGCACAGTTTCGCCTATGCTTTCAGCAGTTACCCCAAGATCAGCAGCTTTCGCCATATCCGGACGAACGATAATTTCAGGGCGCACCAAAGAAGCACTTGAGCTGATGTTACCAACGCCCTTCAAGGTCCGTAATTCCCTTTCCACTTTCTTCGCGGTATCGAGCAAGGCAACTGGATCCTCACTCTTGAGTACCAACTGCAATTTAACCCCAGTATCCAAGGGACCGACTGAGAAACGCGCACCTGGAAGCTCGCTCAATTTGCTGCGAATCAAATTATCGATATCAGACATCGACTCTTTACGCTGATCACGATGAACTGCAGTTACGGTCAAAACCGCACGTCGCGCTTCCGCTGCGGCACCAGGGGCGAAAGCATCCCCACTTGAACCGCCACCAATAGAACTAAACACGCCGGTAATGCCTTTCACCGCCATAATTTGAATCCGTGCTTGCTCTGCTATTGTGGACGTTTCTGCCAAGGTACTACCTGGTGGCAGCTCAACATTCACTTGCGTTTGCGCGCGATCAGATGGTGGCACAAAGCCTGTTGGCAACAAACCGACCAATGCAATCGAGGCCACGAAGAACAATGCTGCAGAAGCGACGGTCGTAAAACGATGACGCAAACACCATTGCATGGTATGCATATACATCTGCATAATGCGACTGTCTTTCGGTGCATGATGTCCGCCATCTTCCCCGGGCCCCACGGCCTTAAGAATATAGGCAGACATCATCGGTGTCAGCAAACGTGCAACCACGAGCGATGCCAAAATCGCGATCACCGCCGTCCAACCAAACTGCTTGAAGAAAAGTCCTGGTACTCCCCCCATAAAAGCGGTCGGCAAAAATACAGCAACCAAGGCAAAGGTCGTGGCGATCACCGCCATCCCAATTTCGTCCGCAGCTTCGGTTGCCGCCTGCATCGGTGTTTTCCCCATCCGCAAGTGTCGCGCGATGTTCTCGATTTCGACAATGGCATCGTCGACCAACACACCAACCACCAATGCCAACGACAAAAGCGTCACAGTGTTTAAGGTATAGCCAAAATATTTCAACCCAAGGAAAGTAGGAATTACCGACAACGGTAAAGCAGCAGCAGCCACCAAGGTTGAACGCCAATCACGTAAAAACCACCACACCACCAATACCGCCAACAGAGCGCCTTCGTACAATAGCTCCATCGATCCTCTGAAGTTTTCTTCAACCGGTTGCGCGTTATCTATCGCTTGTTTAAACAAGAACTGCGGGTGATTTGTCTGCAGTTCGGCAACTGCAGCACGCGCCCCTTGAGCAACATCAACTTCGGACGCTCCCTTGGTTCTAAAAACTTCAAAACCAACAACATCACGACCATTGAAACTAGCACGAGACCGCTGCTCACTGACTGTATCGCTGACGGTCGCCACTTGGTCTAAACGTAGGTGTCGGCCATCAGGTAAAGGAATATCGAGTTGCGCCAACTCCTCAGCGGTCTTAACGGTCGCAATCGTTCGCACTGCTTGTTCAGCACCACTAATATCACCGCGACCACCAGGGGCTTCTTTTTGTACGATCTTCAAACGACGCGACACATCAACGGCCGATACGTTTAAAGCTGCCATTTTGTCGGCATTCAATTCGATACGAATTTCACGATTCACGCCGCCCATGCGTTTTACCGCACCGACGCCAGCCACAGATCGTATCCGTTTGGCGACTGTGTTATCGACAAACCAGCTCAGGTCTTGCACATCCGGTGTCGAGTTTTCGCCTGCAACTTGTGCATGCCCTTTTTCTGCAGGTGCCGCCTCTATGGTATAGGTCATGATTACGCGACCTGCTGTCGACATTTTCGTCACCGTAGGATCACGCATCTCGCTCGGCAAATCAGCACGCACGGTAGCAACGGCATCACGCACTTCATTCACCGCGTCCGAAAGCACTTTTTCCAGTACAAATTCGACCGTAATGGTCACATTTCCATCAAGCACATTGGTATAAACATTTTTAACACCCTGCAAAGTCGCGACCGAATCTTCAATTTTGCGGGCGACTTCCGTTTCCAGCTGGGCCGGAGCCGCACCGGGCAAACTCGCGTTAACCGTGACCAAAGGCAGCTCAATGTCTGGAAAATCTTGCACTATCGTGCTTCGAAACGCCAATATTCCGGCCAAACTCAGCAGTACGAAAAGCATAATCGCCGGAATCGGGTTCTTAATGGAAAGCGTAGAAAAATTCATCGTGCGCTCCCTATTTCTTTACCGCGGATGGATTGCCTGTCGGCACCGCGCTTGAGTCAGTTGTCGCACCCACCAATTTAACGAGATCGCCATCATTCAAGAAGCCAACACCGCTCGCAGCGATATGTGTGCCCGAATTAATTCCCGATAAAACTTCAATCTGTTCGACACCATTGAACATCATACGACGTCCCGTCTGTACTTTTACTTGGGTCACACGCTGATCCGAATTTAATTTAAATACGTAACTAAATCCATCTCGCACCACCACGGCTTGCTGGGGGATCGTGGTTGCTTGCGAACTCCCAAGTTGAAATTCCCCGCGTGCAAACATGCCTGGCTTAAATGCATTCGCGTTATTTTTTTCCTTAGTCTGAATCACATCGACATACACCAAACCAGTACGATTATTGACGTCCACGGTCGGTGCTACCATTCTCACTTTACCTTGCGCTTGCTCACCGTTCGGTGCAATTACCGTGACCGGCATACCGACCGACAACTTACTTAATTCTGACGAAGTGACTTCAGCGCGCCATTCCAAGCGGCCTTGACGAATCATACGAAATAACTCAGCACCGCCACTAACCACTGCACCGACGGTGGCCATGCGTCCTGAAATAACGCCATAATCTGGCGCCACGACTTGAGTGTATTTCATCCGCAATTGCTGCACATCGAGTGCGGCCTTAGAAGCATTCACGCGCGCCTTAGCGGTCGTTTCGGCAGTCAGGTATTGCCCGATTTGTTGTTTGCTAATGGCGCCACTCGCTTGTAAGCCACGAGCGCGATCGGCGTTCGTCACCGCTTCACTTGCTGTCGCCTCTGCCTCTGCCAGTGCTGCTTTTGCTTGTGCTACATCGGCTTGCACTGATTCGCTAGCAAAGCTAGCGAGCCGTTGACCACGCTTTACCACATCACCAACATTGACGTAAATTTCTGCGATACGCAGTCCATTTGATTCAGAACCAATACTCGCTTCTTGCCACGCTGCAATGCTGCCATTGGCTGTCAAACGTGTGGCCATCTGCCCGCTACCAACTTGGGTGGCGGTCACAGTCAACGCTGGTTTACTACTAGGAACAATCTTTGCCGAGGCACTCGCACTCGCTGAACTTTGCGCCGCAGAAGACCCAACGACAATCATACTGACGAATGCCAGACTTGCGCTGAGCATCAATGAAACAGGGAGCGAACGGAGTTGATACGCTTTTGTCTTCATCATCATTTCCTTATCTTAAATATCAAAAATCTTTGCTGTTGAGTTGATCTTTATCGCATTTCGCTAACGATCAAACAAATATATCTCGTCGCGCAGACTCACTGTGGCACATGGCAATGGCATAGCCGGTGAGCCTTTCGACATACTCGTCAATCGCTTTGTCTTTACTAATTAGGCGCGGACGCACAGCCATAATCACGTCTCCATTGACCATCATGGTCAATGCCAGCCCAGAAATGGCAAAGGCAAGTCGATGAATATCATCGTCAATATGTTGATGTGCGATGTGTCGCGCCAAAAAGCGGACGAAAGCTTGATGCGCCGGTTTGATTTGTGTCTCAATTTCTTCAATCCAGAGCCCGGTCGGCTCTAACATTTCGCGGATGTGGAGCTTGAGACAATTCTGTGCCAACTCTCCCTGCTTCATGCTGTCGCCGAATACCCGCATCATGCCGGCGATACCATCATGCAGGCTTAATTCGGCGTCATCAAAAAAAACAGGCTCGATATTGGGATTGCAGCGCGCGTCATTAAAGACGTCACGGTAAAGCTTGGCCTTATCGCCAAAGTAATAACTGATAGCAGATATGTTGACTTGAGCAGCTTGCGCGAGTTCGCGGGTTGAGGTTTTCGCAAAGCCTTTTTCAGCAAACAGGCGCAGAGCGCAAGCAAACAGACGATCGCGCGCTTCTTGACCATCCGCTCGCGACGCGCGGCTGTTTGATGTGGAATTCGGTGTTTTTATCATGCGCAGCAGTGTAGCACATAAATCAAACGTTTGATTTAACTAGATAGAAAATGAGATTATCTGAAGCAATAGAAAATCAACTCACCTCCTGCGCTTGCACAGATAAAGTGGGGCTGCGCCAAGACGAAAATTACGACAACAATTTGATCAGCAAGTCAGGATGTACTTTCCAGCCTAGCAAACCCGCCAAGCCCATGTAAAAGCCAAAACCAGTTGGTATCAGAGCTGTAAAGTACAACCATTTTTGTTTCGTCAACGCGGTAACCGCGAGCAGTGAAATGGCAACCGCTAGTAAAGCGTCGGACAAATCAAATTGGTCATCTTTGTAGTTAGCGGCATCGTAATCAAGTTGGTCTTGTTCCGCTTGCGCTTTCAGTTCATTTTTCTTGCGCGCCTGATCCTCAGCTAGCTTTTCGTAATCAGCAATCGCCGCAGCATACGCTTGCTTCACCGCATCACTACGTTCCATTGCCGCTAACTTGAGCTGAACCACAGTTGATTTCGCCACCTCTTCCCGTAAGTTTCGCGCTTGGTAATAAGCCCAATGATCCAATTTGTTGGCTTGCGATTGCTGCATCGCTTGCACGATATTGTCGTCCTTCACTTTGCATATACCCATAAAAGTAGCGAGTAAAGCGACAGTAATCGCGACCATCATATTCAAGGAGAATGACGCTTTATCAGCTCCGCGATTTTCTTCTAAAGTTTCGACTGTTTCTAGTGGATCGACTTCCATTTTATACACCTTTATTGAGTGGCTAATCACAAATCGGCATACTAACCTATAACAACTATATTGAACCAATAACATTCACGTAAACCTGCTCAAGGTGAAGTGGGAGCTCAACTTCTAGTTCAAAGGCCGCTTAAAGCGCAAGATGCGTTTGCAAAACACAAAAAAATCGCACCACGTATTTTTACGTGATGCCATTGGTGAAAAGGGCAGTGCTAAAAAACCAGAAATCGATAGAGCTAGCGCTCACGCCACGCCGCACGCAATAGGGTCATTGCAACAATCAGCACCACGGCTAGCACTATCCAACGTACATAATCTAAAGGCAGTGACTTCACCACATAAGCTGCAACCAAAACTGCAGGCACTCCGCCGATCGCGATACCAAGTGCTGCTGACGGCAGGTATTTGCCATTTTGAAAAAAACCTATACTACTAATCGGCATCAAAAATGCGCACGAGCCCATCATGATGGGAAACGCTGCCAGCGGACTCATACCAAGCAGGCTAACCAGAATCATACACGGCGCATACAATCCAATGCCTAATGGCATCAAGACACCCAATAGGAGATTACCGATCACACCCGCCCACCACTTCCATCCCGTCAATGATAGTGCATCTAAACCTGCCGGCAAGATTCCTCGCATCGACAAAAACATAATAACGGCGGCTATCAATAACGCGAGTCCCATGCCGATACGAATCTGAAATCGGGGAAGGTGCCCTACCATTTTGGTACCAATCGCCGCACCCAGTCCCGCCGCCAGTATCATCGGTAATAAAGTTGCCGGTGCAACCTGCACTATTTGAATAAAGATCAGCGCTTGTGCAATGGTTCCCAAGGTGTGTCCGACATTTAATGTGCCAGGAATTAATTCATCTGGCACCAGCTTAAATAGTCTAAAAAATGCGGTACTCGGCGCAAATGAACCTATGCCCAAAGTATCGAAAAAGTCAGTGATCACACCAATCACAATTTCTATTGGTTTTGGCCAGCTCCATACTTGCCCAGTTTGTCGCATTTGCCGCAATCGTTTTGCCCACACAAAGATAAATAGCAAAGCTAATAACGCAAAAGCGAGGAGCAAACCCTGGCTTAAGTCCGAGCTTTGCAGTTCACATCCGGTCAGCACAATAGACAAACTCGCAGTACACCAAATTTTTTCGATTGTTTTCATGTAGCGTCCGAAGAAAAGAGTTTAAAAACTTAATATATCTAAAAAATATGTAAAAGTATCCATTGCGAATGCGAATCAAAGCAAGCTTTTTCCCATATTTAGATGAAATCAGCAACACTCTAGGCGATTGATAATTCTATTATTGGCTTTGTTAATGACGCTGCAAAAAATACGAGTAGAATAAATTGTCCCTATAGTTTCTGTATTCTATGTTGTCTATGCTACCCAGCTAAAGTATCAAGCCATCATGAATTCTAAAATCAGCGCATTTCCTATTGACCGATTAGCGAATACGCTGATGCTAGGTTTGGTGTTACTCACACTAATCGCACTCTATGCCAATGAAAATTGGATGACTCGCAGTCTACGAATTGACGCACTCACAAAATTACCCATTACGGTAATTGACGACCGCCCAGAGGGAGGAAATAGTGTCGCAAAACTGCGTAAAGATAGCAAAGGCTTACATGTAGATTGTGAAATTCAGGCTGGTTATCAGTGGCCCTTTTGCGAGTTAGAAATCAGTTTTGAAGACAAAGCAGGTAACAAAGCAGATAAAACCATCCAAGGGATTAATTTAAGTCAATATGACTCGCTGAGGATCAAGGTGCGCAGTGATGGTCCAGAGAAAGTACACGCCCTGCGCATTTTCTTACGAAACTTTAATTCCGCCTATTCCAAACCTTCCCTCGGCAGTACATTGAAGCCGCACGAGATCGTATACGATCCTAATCAAACTACGGCAACGGTCGAATTTAAACTCAGTCAATTCATGGTGGCATCTTGGTGGGTGCAAGATCACCCTACCACTATCGATCATTTAGGACCTGAATTAGATAACGTTGTCGCGATGAGCCTGACCACAGGTGGCAATGTCACGCCGGGAACACATAACATCAGTTTAGAATCAGCGGAATTTGTTGGTTTGTGGATTTCTGCGGGGAATTTTCGACTCGGAATTATATTTGTCTGGATTGTCGCTTTTTTACTCTACTTGACACTAGCCTGGCGCAGATCAAGACAAGAGTTACTCGAATCTGAACGATTAAAAGAAGCCCTAAAACTATCCAATGAAATTCTCGAATCGCGTGTTGAAGAAAGAACCCGCGCATTAGCTAGCAGTAACTCACGCCTGATAGATACCTTACAAAACCTTGAAGGCACGAGGCACGAACTGGTGCAAAATGAAAAAAATGCTGCACTAGGCGCGCTGGTCTCTGGTGTAGCACATGAATTGAATACACCAATAGGAAATGCACTCTTGGTCAGCACCACCTTGTCCGACAAGATAAAAGAACTAGAGATTGTCAGCGAAACCAAATTCACACGGAAAGCTTTAAAGGATTTCTTCATCGAATCGTATCGCGGCACCACAATTTTGCAACAAAATCTAGAACGCGCTGCCGCACTTATTAGCAGTTTTAAACAATTATCTGCAGACCAGCATTCGGAGCAAAGAAGAGAATTTTCATTAGATCAAGTAGTCGAAGAAACACGTTTGGCGATGGCGCCAACGATCAGTCAAGCACGACATATTTTTCAAACAGACATTGATCCTACGATTGTAATGCAAGCTTATCCGGGTCCATTGAGTCAAATACTCATCAATTTTATTAACAATGCCCTATTACATGCGTTTGAAGACATTGAGCAAGGACATATGCTGCTCACAGCCAAGTTAGTACCAGAAAACAAGGTAGAAATCGTCTTTAGCGATAACGGCAATGGCATACCTGCTCATGTGTTACGTCGGGTGTTTGAACCTTTCTTCACGACCAAGCTCGGTAAAGGAGGAAGTGGTCTCGGTATGCATTTAGCACATACCGTGGTAACACAGATATTCGGCGGAAAAATTGATATCGAATCTATTCCAGGTGAAGGCACCAGTATATGTATGGTGTTGCCGCTAATCGCGCCAGAACTAGATCAAACGCTGGTAAAAATTGGCGCACCTAAAGATGTCGTCGAAGATTATCAATTGTTTTTGGAGGGGCGTCAGCTTACTTCCATCTCAGACTTCTCAGGTGAGTATAGTCGGAGGGACGTCGTGGAACTCGCTTTTTTTATTTGCGCTCTGCAGACCGTTTGGCCTGATACTAAGTATGAAATTATTGCAGTCGACAGTTATGCAGTTGGTATTGAACAACTTCGTTCTTCCTCAATCGCTGCGCTAGCGACTACTTGCTGGCGTTCAGACCTGGAAGCCTATTCTGAAGAGATTCATATGTCTGAAGCGATGATCGCAGAGGGCAAATCACTAGTTGGCATTTACACTTACCCACAAAATCAACATGCTTTAACCTGCCAAACGCTCACCGATATCCAACAGTTAAGATTTGTTTCCAATCGAGACTGGAGTGCCGACTGGAATACGCTAGAACAACTAGGCATTTCCCACTGTCTCGATGTGAAGACGTGGCGACAAATGGTGTACATGGTTAGCAGTGAGGAAGTTGATGCGTTGCTGGCGCCATTTAGTATGGGGCAGCATATGAACATTCAATTAGATGATTGTCAGTTAATACCCATTCCAAATCTACGTATTGCCTTACAGGGCTCTCGCCATTTTGCGAGCAGCGCGACAAAACAAGGGCAAGCAATTGCTGAAAATATTTTTCCAGAACTACAAAAACAATCACAAAATGGCAGGTTTGAGCTGGCACTTAAACAATGCGGCTTCTTTATTGCAAACACAGAAAACTGGCACACCCTCAACTAGCAACAATGCGCTCACAAGTTTTGCGATGGACTCTTTTGTGTCTCCTACAGTCTTTTCTTAGGGCACCAAGTTGCTGTAGATCTAACTCTCCCAATAAACGATTAGCAACTTGTAGTGTCTTTCTCAATTTATCGAGATTTATCTTATGCTAGATGCCAAATCAAATGGAGTTTCCTCTGGGCACGCTAAATTCATTGTCGCAAACATCACGAACCGATTGTCATAGTCTAAATGCCTCACAATATAAAAAAAGTCCCTGCAAACAATTTGTTCGCAGGGACTTTTTAGCAAATTAAACTTCTAACTTACTTCTTGCGTTGCGGAGGTAAATCCGTACACACGCCTTTATACACTTCTGCAGCCATCCCCATAGACTCACCCAAGGTCGGATGTGGATGAATAGTCTTACCGATATCCACCGCATCTGCGCCCATTTCGATCGCGACCGCCAGTTCACCAATCATGTCACCGGCATGCGTACCAACGATAGCACCACCGATAATGCGTTTGCTTTCGGCATCAAAGATCAACTTAGTGAAGCCTTCAGAACGACCATTGGCTACTGCGCGACCAGATGCTGCCCAAGGGAATACGCCTTTTTCAATCGCCAGACCCTTGGCTTTGGCTTCGTCTTCAGTCACACCCACCCACGCCACTTCGGGATCGGTGTAAGCAACTGAGGGAATAACCGTCGCATCGAAATAAGCCTTATGACCTGCTGCCGCCTCTGCCGCCACATGGGCTTCATGAACAGCCTTATGCGCCAACATGGGTTGACCGACCAAATCACCGATCGCGAAGATATGTGGGACATTCGTGCGCATTTGCTTATCGACATTGATGAAGCCACGATCCGTGACTGTCACACCGGCTTTGTCAGCCGCAATTTTTTTACCATTCGGGCTACGTCCGACCGCGACCAAGACCAGATCATAGACTTGAGGTGCTGGTGCTGTAGCGCCCGTCTCTGCCGCTTCAAACGTAACTTTAATACCTTCAGGAAGTGCTTCGACCCCAACTGTCTTGGTCTTCGTCATCACATTGTCGAAACGATGTTGATTATGCTTTTGCCAGACTTTGACCATGTCGCGATCAGCGCCTTGCATCAAACCATCCATCATTTCAACAACGTCGATGCGTGCGCCTAGCGTCGAGTACACAGTGGCCATTTCCAAACCAATGATACCGCCGCCAATCACTAACATGCGCTTAGGAATCTGACGTAGCTCCAGGGCACCTGTGCTATCGACGATACGTCGATCTTCAGGCACAAATGGCAAGTTCACGACAGAAGAACCCGCTGCGATAATCGCTTGCTTGAACTGTACGGTCTTCTTGCTACCGTCAGCCGCAGTCACTTCAATATGATAAGGACTGACGAATTGACCGTTACCTTGCACGACATTGACCTTACGCGCTTTCGCCATGCCAGCCAAGCCGCCTGTCATTTGCTTGATCACGCCATCTTTATGCGCACGCAAAGCATCAAGGTCAATTTGTGGTTTAGCGAAAGTCACACCGTGCCCCGACATCGCCGCAGTTTCGTCGATGACGGCGGCGACGTGCAATAGGGCTTTGGATGGAATGCAGCCGACGTTCAGACACACACCACCCAGAGTCGCATAACGCTCAACTAAAACCACATTCATCCCGAGATCAGCAGCACGGAAAGCAGCTGAATAGCCGCCAGGACCTGCGCCCAAGACCATCATGTCGCATTCGATATCGACTTTACCACTGTAATTTGATGCCACTGGTGCCGGTGCAGCGGCTACCGTGGTAGAAGCCGGCGCTGCTGCAGATACAGCAGTAGTTGTAGAGACTGATGTAGAAACACCTGCACCTTCCACCAATACCAACAAACTTCCTTCAGCGACTTTATCACCGACCTTAACTTTGATTTCTTTCACCACGCCAGCGTGGCTAGAAGGAATTTCCATACTAGCCTTGTCGGATTCCACGGTGATCAAAGATTGATCGACTTTGACCGTGTCACCGACTTTAACCATTAATTCAATCACTTCAACTTCTTTGAAGTCGCCGATATCGGGGACTTTAACTTCGATGATGCCGACGGGGGCAGGTGCTGCAGCAACTGGCGCCTGTGTAGCTGCTACGGCTACAGCAGCAACTGGCGCAACAACAGCTGGTGTTACGACTGAGGCGGTCGCACCGGCGGCTTCCACGATAATCATCAAGCTACCTTCAGCCACTTTATCGCCGACTTTGACTTTGATTTCTTTTACCACGCCAGCGTGACTAGAGGGGATCTCCATACTGGCTTTATCAGATTCAACTGTGATCAGCGATTGGTCGACCTTGATCGTATCACCTACTTTCACCATCACTTCAATAATTTCGACTTCTTTAAAATCGCCGATATCCGGGACTTTGACTTCAATTGTGCTCATATTTTCTGCTCCAATTTTATTCTTCGTAGCGTGGGCACTTGCCCACCGCTGTCCGCCAAGCTTTAACTTAGTTGTGAGCACAAAATCGCGCCCACCCTAGTTTTTTTTAAAGCATCGTCTTACGCAAATCTGCAAGAACATCCGCCAAATAGGCAGTAAATTTCGCAGCCATAGCGCCATCAATCACGCGATGATCGTAGGACAAAGACAAAGGCAACATCAAACGTGGCACGAATTGTTTGCCATCCCAGACTGGTTTCATAGAAGATTTGGATAAACCAAGAATCGCCACCTCAGGTGCATTAATAATCGGCGTGAAAGCTGTACCACCGATGCCACCCAAAGAAGAAATCGTGAAGGTTGCACCTTGCATATCGGCTGGCTTTAACTTGCCATCACGCGCCTGTGCCGACAACTCGCCCATCTCTGTTGCGATTTGCGACAGTGTTTTTTGATCCGCGTTTTTGATAACAGGCACCACCAAACCATTCGGCGTATCCGCTGCAAAACCGATGTTGTAGTACTGTTTCAAGATCAGATTTTCGCCCGTTGCATCCAAAGACGCATTGAAAGCTTTAAACTTCTTCAAAGCGGCAACGCTGGCTTTGATTACGAAAGCCAACATCGTCAATTTAACGCCAGATTTGACCAGCGCATCATTCGACGATTTACGGAAATCTTCAAGTCCCGTGATATCGGCTTCGTCAAATTGTGTGACATGTGGAATCATCACCCAATTGCGATGTAAGTTCGGACCACTGAGTTTCTTGATGCGAGACAATGGCAACAGTTCTGTTGTGCCAAACTTACTGAAATCCAAGGAAGGCCAAGGCAAGAGATTCATGCCTGAACCACTGCCGTTGGTGCTGGCTGCAGCAACGGGTGCATTGGCAGCGCCCGCCACCACGCCTTTAACGTAATTTTGTACGTCTTGCTGGGTAATGCGCCCTTTAGGTGCGGTACCTGGCACTTTACTTAAATCGACGCCGAGTTCACGTGCAAATTTGCGGATGGACGGTGACGCGTGTGATTTACCTGCAGCTGCCGTAGCGACACCTGCGATCGCTGGGGTCGCTGCTACAGGAATTGGAGCAGCAACAGGTGCTGGGGCTGCAGCAGGCAATGGAGCCGGAGCAGCTGTCGGAGCTGGTGCGGATGCAGCTGGTGCAGACACTGTTGCGCCATCGGCTTCAACGATCACCACCAAAGACCCGAGCGCGACCTTATCGCCGACTTTTACTTTAATTTCTTTAACCACGCCAGCGTGACTCGAAGGAATTTCCATACTGGCTTTGTCAGATTCAACGGTAATCAAAGACTGATCGACCTTAATCGTATCCCCGACTTTTACCATCAACTCAATCACTTCAACTTCTTTGAAATCGCCGATATCCGGGACTTTGACTTCTACTGTACTCATCATTTTCTCCATTTACTCCCGCCCCTTCAAGGGGAAGGCTGGGGTCAGGGCTAATAAATTAAACGTTCTTGAAGCTCTTGTGGGGCGGGTGCAACCCGCGCTGCTCAGATGATCGATGGGCAGGCGGCGCGGGTTGCGACCGCCCTACAAATTCGCACTAAACGCAATTTTCAATTAAACAGTCACCGGATTAGGTTTATTCGGATTGATGCCGTATTTTTCAATCGCTTGTGCCACAACAGAAGCGGAAATCGCGCCTTCGTCCGCCAATGTTTTCAATGCCGCGATCGCTACAAAATAACGATTGACCTCAAAGAATTCACGCAATTTTGCACGGCTATCAGAACGACCAAAACCGTCAGTTCCCAAGACTTTATAACTACGATCTTTAGGAATGAAAGCACGAACTTGTTCTGCATAAGTACGCATGTAATCGGTGGCGACAACAATAGGACCCGCCGTATCGTTCAAGCATTCAGCGATGTAGGGAACACGTGGTGTATCGGTTGGGTGCAACATATTCCAACGCTCAGCATCTTGCCCATCACGTGCCAACAAGGTGAAGGATGGTGCGGACCAGATATCGGAAGCAATACCCCAATCATTCATCAACAAATCTGCAGCAGCAATCACTTCACGCAGGATCGTACCCGAGCCTAACAACTGCACGCGGTGTTTAGTCTGTGCTTCGGATTTTTTGAAAGAATACAGCCCCTTAATGATGCCCTCTTCTTGACCAGCAACCAAACCTGGATGCGCGTAGTTCTCATTCATCACGGTGATGTAGTAGAAGACGTCTTCTTGATTAGTGACCATGCGACGCAAGCCGTCATGAATAATGACCGCCACTTCATGCGCAAATGTCGGATCGTAAGGTACGCAGTTAGGAATCGTCGATGCCATAACATGGCTATGACCATCTTCATGTTGCAGACCTTCACCATTCAAGGTTGTACGACCAGCAGTACCACCGATCAAGAAACCACGAGCGCGCATATCCGCAGCAGCCCAGGCCAAATCGCCGATACGTTGCAGACCGAACATAGAGTAGTAAGTGTAGAACGGAACCATCACGCGATTATTGGTCGAGTAGGAAGTCGCTGCTGCAATCCATGAACTCATACCACCGGCTTCATTTATACCCTCTTGCAAGATCTGGCCAGCCTTATCTTCGCGATAGTACATCACCTGATCTTTATCGACTGGCTCGTACAACTGGCCGACTTGGCTGAAAATACCGATTTGACGGAACAAACCTTCCATACCGAAAGTACGGGATTCGTCGACCATGATAGGCACGACGCGTTGACCGAGACTGCTATCGCGCAACAAGGAAGTCAACACACGAACATACGAAGCGGTCGTAGAAATCTCGCGACCTTCAGCAGTTGGCTCCAACATCGCTTGGAACGCTGACAATGGCGGCACCACTAATTGTTCGTCAGCTTGCTGACGACGTTGTGGTAAGTAGCCACCCAAAGCTGCACGACGCTCTTGCAGATACTTCATTTCTGGCGTGTCGTCTGCAGGTTTAAAGAATGGAATCGCTGGCAAATGCTCATCAGCGATTGGCAATTGGAAGCGATCACGCAAAGCCTTAATCGCTTCGTCGTCAAGCTTCTTAGTATTGTGTGCAGTATTACGCGCTTCACCAGATTTACCGAAACCAAAACCTTTGATACTCTTCGCCAAAATCACTGTTGGTTGATCAACGCTTTCTTGGGCGACTTTAAATGCAGCGTAAATTTTATGCGGATCATGACCGCCGCGTGTCAAACGCCAGATATCGTCGTCCGACATGTGCGCGACCATCGCCAAGGTGCGTGGATCTTTACCGAAGAAGTTAGCGCGAACATAGGCGCCATCTTTGGCTTTATAGTTCTGATATTCACCATCGACGGTTTCCATCATAATCTTACGCAACGCGCCTTCTTTGTCTTTAGCCAGAAGCTCATCCCAACCTGAACCCCAGATCACTTTGACCACGTTCCAGCCAGCACCACGGAAATCAGACTCGAGTTCTTGAATGATCTTGCCATTGCCACGTACTGGACCGTCGAGGCGTTGCAAATTACAGTTGACCACCATCACCAAATTATTCAACTTCTCACGACCCGCCATGCCGATCGCGCCCATGGATTCTGGCTCATCCATCTCGCCGTCACCGCAGAACGCCCAGACTTTACGCTTCTCCGTGTCGGCAATACCACGTGCATGCAAATACTTGAGGAAACGCGCTTGATAAATCGCCATCAAAGGACCGAGGCCCATAGACACTGTCGGGAACTGCCAGAAACTTGGCATCAATTTTGGGTGAGGGTAAGAAGACAAGCCCTTACCATCGACTTCGCGGCGGAAGTGAATCAATTGATCTTCGCTCAAACGACCTTCTAGAAAAGCGCGAGCATAAATACCTGGAGATGAGTGGCCTTGGATGTACAAGAGATCACCGCCGTGATCCGCTGTCGGCGCATGCCAGAAGTGATTAAAACCTATGCCCAGCATATTCGCCAAAGACGCGAAACTCGATAAGTGACCACCGAGGTCACCATCAACACGATTGGCTTTAACCACCATTGCCATCGCATTCCAACGCATATAAGAGCGCAGGCGTTCTTCGATTTCCAAATTACCTGGACAGTGTGCACCTTTGTCTGCAGGAATCGTATTAACGTATGCTGTATTGCTTGAAAATGGGATATTCGCACCACGACGGCGCGCCAGATCCATCATACGTTCCATCAGGTAGTGCGCACGATCCGGACCTTCCGTATCGATTACTGATTCCAAAGCATCGAGCCATTCATTGGTCTCGATCACGTCAGGATCATTCACGGCTTGCGCCAAAATTTGGTCTATTTGTGACATACGGTCTCCTCGTTGATCAATCTTAAGTTCGCAAACTACATTCGCTGAATTCACCTGCATTCATTGCTACTTTTTTATTATTTCAGACGAAAGCATTTTTAGGTGCTTCGACTTCCAGCGTCAATTTTCTAGCTTGTCTGAAATACGACAAAAGCTCAATGAATTTTGGATCTGAATTTTAAAACTGAAGCATTCTAACAGCAGTTTTCGTAAATTTCAAATTACGATATGCAATTTCATAATGTGAGATTTGTGTGGCAGCGCAACATACGCTATTGCTGTTTTATTGCTACTTTTTGTGATTATTGTCCAAGCCACCTTATCAACAGCTGGAAAGCAAATTCCCAAATCTACCCAGCCAGATTTGTTCAACAAACTTAACTAGAGCAAGAACCTACCTGTTCAAAAAAGTGGCATTTATCGAGCAATTTTGATCGTCGTTTTTTATCTCTTTTATTCCAAGAACACCCAACAATGATTCCGTAGACAATCATCACAAGTAAAAAACCTAGAAGTTAAAGATAAACTAAAGTAAATTTGAAATGATCTGTACCTGCCTTACCTACTCCCAACAGAGTTTTTTGAGGGCTATTTGAAATGCAAAAGCCTGCCATCCTTTATAATCACGACTTATCCTTTCTTTGCAAACCTGGCTAAATAGAAGTTTAGAAATTCATTAACTTCCACGTCAGCCACCTTTCCGAGTCCACATCATGACGGCACAAATCATCAGCGGCACCCAACTTTCTCAACAAATCCGTGAAGACGTCACTAAACGCGCTGCAGCATTGACCGCGCAAGGCAAGCAACCTGGTCTGGCGGTGATTTTGGTCGGTGAAAATCCAGCATCTCAAGTCTATGTTCGTAACAAAGTCAAAGCTTGTGAAGATTGTGGTTTTTATTCCGTCCTTGAAAAATACGACGCTGACCTCAGTGAAGCGACGCTATTAGCACATATAGACCGTTTAAATAAGGATCCAAAGATCAACGGCATTTTGGTGCAATTACCTTTGCCTGCGCATATTGATGCCAATAAGGTGATCGAAGCGATTGCGGCAGAAAAAGACGTGGATGGTTTTCATATTAGCAACGCAGGCTTGCTGATGACAGGTCAGCCCTTATTCCGCCCTTGTACACCGTATGGCGTAATGAAGATGCTAGAGTCCATCGATTACCCGGTGCGCGGTGCAAATGCAGTGGTAGTGGGAGCTTCAAATATAGTTGGCAAACCGCAGGCCATGTTGCTCTTGCAAGCAGGCGCTACCGTCACCATATGTAATTCTAAGACCCGTGATCTGGGTTCACATACCCGCAACGCTGACATCCTTGTCGTGGCTACGGGCAAACGAAACATCGTGACTGCCGATATGGTAAAACCTGGCGCTGTGGTGCTTGACGTCGGCATGAACCGCGACGATGAAGGCAAATTATGTGGCGATGTGGATTATGCGAATGTGAAAGAAGTGGCTGGATACATCACGCCAGTACCAGGCGGTGTCGGCCCAATGACGATCACAATGTTATTAGTCAACACGATAGAAGCTGCAGAAAGAACTTAATAAGATGACCGAAATGATGACTCCAGTGAATCCCCTGCTCGACTTTAGCGACTTGCCGCATTTCGATCAGATTGTGCCTGAGCATGTCAGCCCAGCGATTGATATTTTGCTGACGGAATGTCGCGCAGTGGTAACCCAATTTGAAGGCCCAATTGCGAATATTCAATGGGATAATTTCGTCACACCCCTAGAAACAGCGACTGAAAAACTGGGACGCGCTTGGGGCATCGTTAGTCATCTTAATTCAGTACGTGATACGCCTGAACTGCGTGCGTCCTACAATGAGAACCAACCTAAGGTCACTGAATTTTGGACTGAGCTTGGTCAAAATCTACATTTATTTCAACACTACAAAGCCTTAAATACGAGCACAGACTACGCAACATTAAGTCCTGCCCGCAAAAAAATCATTAGCAATGCCTTACGTGATTTCAAACTTGGCGGTGCAGAGCTGGCTGACGACAAAAAGAAGCGCTACGCTGAAGTACAAGAAAAACTAGCTGCCCTGTCGACCAAATTTTCTGAAAATGTTCTAGACGCAACCAATGATTACAAATTATTGATCACCGACGTTACGGAACTTAAAGGTTTGCCGGAAGAAGTTTTACAGGCTGCTAAACAGGCGGCAGAACAAGATGGTAAAACGGGCTATCAATTCAGCCTCCATTTTCCCTCTTATTTTCCGCTCCTACAATATGCGGAAAACCGTAAGCTTCGTGAAACCATTTATCGCGCAAATGCGACAAAAGCATCGGAGCTGGGTGGTCATCCTGAATGGGATAATACAAGCATCATCGACGAATTACTAAGCCTGCGCCAAGAAGAAGCTGAATTGCTCGGTTACCAGAATTTCGCCGAAGTATCGTTGTTGCCGAAAATGGCTGAGAGCGCAACGCAAGTCGAAAGCTTTTTATTGGATCTGGCGAATAAGGCCAAACCTTACGCCGAAAAGGATTTGATTGAACTACATCAATTCGCCAAAGACCAGTTTGGCATTGCAGACTTGCAAGCGTGGGACACCACCTTCATTTCTGAAAAATTGCGTGAACAACGCTATGCGTTTTCTGAGCAAGAAGTAAAACAATATTTCCCTGAGCACAAAGTCGTCGCTGGATTATTTAATGTCATTCAAACGCTGTTTGCGGTGACTATTAGAAGCGATAGCGCAGCGACCTGGCATCCAGATGTGAAATTTTATCGCGTCGAGCGTGATGGAGAACTGGTCGGACAATTTTACGTAGATCTGTACGCACGCGCAGCCAAACAAGGCGGTGCCTGGATGGATGATGCGCGCGCACGTTGCCGTAAAGCGAACGGTGTTCAAACCCCGGTAGTCTACTTAACTTGTAACTTTAATGCCCCGGTCGTGGTGGATGGCCTGACGAAACCCGCCACATTTACCCACGACGAAGTGATCACTCTATTCCATGAATTTGGACATGGTCTGCATCAATTACTGACGAAGGTCGATGACATTTCCGTTTCTGGCATTTCTGGAGTCGAATGGGATGCGGTGGAATTGCCATCGCAATTCATGGAAAACTTCTGCTGGGAATGGGATGTTTTAAAACAAATGACAGCGCATATCGATACAGCTGAACATTTACCACACAGCCTGTACGACAAAATGATTGCCGCTAAAAACTTCCAGTCAGGATTACAAACTTTACGTCAAGTCGAATTCGCCTTGTTTGATATGCGTCTGCATGATGGCAGTTCGCGTGCTGCCAATCTTAGCGTTGCTCAAGTTCTACAGCAAGTCAGAGACCAGGTCTCGGTCATACAACCGCCGGTGTTCAATCGCTTTCAACATTCATTCGGCCATATTTTTTCAGGTGGTTATTCCGCTGGGTATTTTAGTTACAAGTGGGCAGAAGTCCTGTCGGCTGATGCTTATGCAGCATTTGAAGAAGTCGCAAAAACCGAAGGTAGCAGCCTCTCTCGTACTATCGGTCAAGCTTTCCAAACCGAGATTTTGGAAATGGGCGGCTCGCGTCCTGCACTCGAATCCTTTGTTGCATTTCGTGGCAGAAAACCATCTATTGACGCCTTATTGCGCCATAATGGCATGAATCAATAAATAATTGCTTTGGAGATTATCGCAATGCAAATCACCGTTAAACAATCGACTTTCACAAAGCCAAATCGTCTGCAACTTACGCTGGGCATTTTTGCTATGGTAAGCTTGGCATCTCTCACCAGCCTAGCCCAAGCGCAAACATACAAATGGATAGGCCCCGACGGAAAAATGGTCTATAGCGACACCCCACCGCCAGCAAATGCAAAAAAACTCGTCAGCAAATCGATGGACGGTGCGGGGCAGCAACCAAGTGTTAAATACCCTCCTGATCTAGAAGTTGCTGTACGCAAAAATCCGGTAACACTTTTCGCTACGGTCTCTAGCACCCCATGTGCTGCATGCAATGAAGCGCGCGCGATGCTGAAACAAAATGGCATTCCTTTCGTAGAAAAAACTATAGACACTAAAGACGATGTTGAGAAACTCCGTCAGGTCAGTGGTGATACACAATTACCACTAATGCTAGTCGGTCGCGCAAAATTTGCTGGTTTTGATGGTATCGAATGGCGTACTGCCTTGAGTACAGCTGGTTACCCAGAAACGAGCATACTTCCAAAAGATTATCGTTATCCAGCACCAGAGCCGGCCGCCCCGCCAGCACCAACTGAAAACAAAGAAAAAACGGAAAAGCCAAGCGAACAAGTAAAGCCCAGAACCGCGTCACCTACAGGTATTCGTTTTTAATTGTGAAGTACGTGCGCGCAACTCAGCCGCACGGATGAAATCTGGTTTGCTTAAATCTAATTAAATGAACAAAGTGTGAATAAATAAATATGACCAGAGTTGATTTTCACAGCCAGGTAAGCGACAAAATTCACTACACCTGCCGCCTTATCAGAAAAGCACGTGCAGCAGATTGTCAAATTCTGGTGCTGAGTCAAAATGCGGAGCAAGCACAGATTTTAAATAAGGCACTATGGGATTTTTCTGCGACTGATTTTTTACCGCATGTACTCATCGAAGATCCCTTGGCGGCACAAACACCCGTGCTAATTGCCTCTGATCTCAATAGGGCATTGCCGCATCAAGACTTGTTAATTAATCTTAGCCAATCATTGCCAGATGGATTCCAAAATTTTCAACGCGTCATCGAAATTATTTCAAGCGAAGCACAAGACGCCGACGCTGGGCGTCAACGCTTTCGTCTCTATCAACAGCAGGGCATTAGGCCCTCACACACTGTCGCGACAGCATCATGAATGATCAAATAGATTCCAGCATTCCCGTTTTAACGGAGATCATAGAACCGACAACAGTAACGCCAACTAGCGGTGAGAGTAAGCACGTAGTTGCCAAACCGGCTCAAAGCACTACGGTGCCGCCATTGCGTCCAGCCGCACCGGAAATCAAAAGTGCCTTGCCCCTCCCTGCAATAACAAATACCTCCGTAACCCCAAAGGCAATGCAAACTCAAAACCCCATAACTTCAGCACCCTTGCCTGTCAGTCAAGTAAAGCTCGTAAGCGCAGTTAAAGACGACATTCCAGCAAGTCTCGACAACAGTGAAATGAGTGCCGACGTATTTCAACAAATGGAACAAACAGTACGGGAGAACGTGCTGCGCCAGGTTTTGGCGCGTGTCGATTTCGTGCTCGAACACAGAGTGCGTGACAGTCTCGCTGAAGTCTTACAAAGTGCCGTTGATCAACTCGCTGATGATATCCGTGCAGGTCTGCGCCAAAGCTTGGAAGAAGTTATTACCCGCGCTGTAGCTCAAGAATTGACTAAATTAAAGAGTCATAAATCCTAAGATAGGACTTACCTTCCGCGCTAAAGCTTGCGCTCTTGATGCAGTAACTATTTAGCAACTCGTACCGATAACTCCGGCATTTTTTCGTCGAACGCGATCCGGGTAGAAAATTTTGCCCGTTTCATAGGAAAGCGCGAATGGAAATGACGCACATTTCCGGAGCCTGAAATAGCACGGCGTACAAACTGGTAGTACGCCTCCATATCAACGACATGAATGACCAAAAAGTAATCAATCTCACCTGATACGAAATAGCACTGCATTACCTCAGGCTCGTGATTCATACAGGCTTCAAAATCTCGCATATGTTCGTCTGACTGATTTGCTAAAGATATCTCAAGGAAAGCAAGCATGCCATAGCCAAGAGAAAATGGATCTACCATAGCGACATCAGCACTAATCACACCAGCGTCACGCAAAGCCTTAATTCGGCGCAAACAGGTCGGTTGCGAGATGTGCAATTTTTCTGCCAAAACACGTGTCGCAGTCTGATTATCCTTCTGCAGTAAATTCAGTAGTTTACGATCTACTTTATCAAGCGTATGAAATTTAGCCATAATAATGAGAAACTTTGTTTAGTCGAAGCACGGTTTGAACAAAATCAGCTTCAAATAGCACGACAAATAAAAAAGCTCGGCACGCCGAGCTTTTTCCTATATATGCCCAATTCACTTCACAGACAAGATCCAAGTTACTAAAGTCTTCGCTTCTGCCGGAGACACTTGTGCATTCGCTGGCATGGGAACAGCACCCCAAACGCCGCTACCGCCTTTCATGACTTTGGTAATCAATTTAGCTTCTGCGGTTTTATCGCCCGCATATTTTTTTGCCACGTCTTTAAATGCTGGGCCTAAGATTTTATTATCAACGCTATGACAAGTCATACAATTTTTTGCCTTGGCCAAATCCGCACTTGCCATTGCAGAACCAGATACCAACAAAGCTACGCTGCCAATCATCATGAGTGCTGTTTTCATTAAAATCTCCTAGTTAAATTTGAGGTTTAAATATTTTACCGCTTTTTGCGATAGCCCGAGTCCTCCAACGTGGCTAAATTTCGCTTGGTTGACCTAAATCGAGATTGTGCCTATGATGAACACTCCCAAGATCTAAGCCGTCGCAGTTCTATCATTCACTGAAGATTGTTAAACTATGTTCCTGATTATTCCTATCGTTATCCTCTATGCGCTAAAACTTTTGGAAGTAAGTTTTATGGAACAAGTGTCATGGTGGTGGATCAATGGCCTTGCATTCGCAGCATTTATCTGGTTTGAATTTTTAGAACGTATGTTTGGACTAGACAAGCGTAAAGATGACATGCATCATAAAAAAATGCACGCAGAGCGCATGAAACGAAGCTTCAAAGAAGGCAAAAAAAAATAGACTTCAAACCCCCTAGCCTTTTCAATGACCTTTTATATTATTTCAATTATCTTTTCGTTGAGTCGATGAGCTTTCATATCAAGTCATGCAGATAGAACTGCGTCAACTCAGATACTTTGTAGCGGTCGCTGAGGAGCAGCATTTCGGCCGCGCTGCACTTCGCTTGCATATGACCCAGCCGCCGCTGTCTCAATCAATACAGGGATTGGAAGCGCAACTGGAGGTGCAACTCTTCATACGTACAACCAGGCAGATTCAATTAAGTGCTGCCGGCAGAGCGCTATTACCAGAAGCTAAACGTCTATTGGCGCAAGCTGAGCTGCTTCCCGACATTGTTAAACGTGCGTCCAGCGGACAAACAGGAGAACTACGCATCGCATTTATTTCAATTGCAGACTACAGTATTTTGCCACCTGCGCTCCGCAAATTCCGACAAGATCACCATGCTGTCAAAATCGAATTAAACGAAGCCACCAGCGATAAGCAACTAGTCTTGCTTGAAAAATCTGAAATTGATCTGGGTTTCTTGATTCCGCCTATTCCTAGCGCTTTGAGCAATCAAATTCATTACAAGAAAGTGCGCAGTGAAGCACTGATTTTAGCGATTCCAGAATCTGAAGCGCAACGTGACAATCCAAACGAATTAGCGACGTATAAAGATTTGCCTTTAATACTTTTTCCGCGCAAAATTGCGCCGGCTCTGCATGACAGTATCTTGTCTTGCTTCGGTAACGCTGGCTTGACACCGATCGTGTCGCAAGAAGCCATACAAATGCAAACCATAATTGCATTGGTTTCTGCAGCAATGGGTATGGCTTTGGTGCCAGAATCTGTGTCTAATTTAAAGCGTCCTGGCGTGACTTACTATCCGCTCAATCAGAACCACCCGGGCATAGAAATAGGCGTCGCCTGGCGCAAAGATAACCCTTCGCCTGTACTGCAGGCTTTTTTAGATCTTTTATAGAATTCATTATGCTGGAACATCCCAACTTCGACCCGGTCGCTATTCGACTCGGCTTCATCAACATACATTGGTACGGGATCATGTATTTGGTCGCTTTTGCACAATTTGTCGCATTAGGCCGATTGCGCTTACGCCAAAACCATATCGCAGCACTTGGCTGGACCAAAGAACATATAGACGACATGCTGTTCTATGGTGTGTTAGGCGTCGTACTTGGCGGCCGCTTGGGTGAAGTCGTGTTTTACAACCTTTCTTACTATCTGGCCAATCCATTAGAAATCTTCATGGTGTGGAAAGGCGGCATGTCGTTTCATGGTGGTTTTATCGGCGTGTTGTTCGCGATGTGGTTATGGGCGCGCAACTCAAAAATGCCGCTGGCCCATGTGTATGATTTTATCGCCCCGTTGGTTCCACTGGGTTATGCAGCGGGACGCATTGGTAACTTCATTAATCATGAATTGCCCGGCCGCGTTGTAACCAGTAATTTGCCTTGGGCGATGAAATGGCCCGGCATCGCCGATCCAGTTCACCCCTCACCGCTTTATCAAGCACTGGTCGATGGCCTTTTGCTATTTATTTTAGTTTGGATTTACGCTCGCAAAGCTCGTCCAGCGTTAGCAGTAGGTGCATTATTCGTCTGCCTTTACGGCTGCGCACGTTTCTTCACTGAATATTTCCGCACGCCAGACTATGAAGTCAATTTGCTAGGTATGACAATTTCAGCGGGACAAATGTTATCTTTGCCCATGATACTTGGCGGTCTGTTATTGCTCTGGCTAGCCTATGCGAATAAATTTGAACCCAAGATCGACTTACCCGCTCAAGAGAAGCCAAAAAGAAAAAAGACGAAGTAAGCTAAGAGTAGCTTAGTATGCGATAAAGTGTAATTAAAGAGACTAAAAATAGAACTTGTACCAGCCACTTGCGATTTACCTATGAGCGGGAAATTAGTAGGTTACTGATTACAGATCATCGCTCTAAGCATTGTAGATGGATGGATCTCTAAACATGAATAATTAGCGCGGTTCTTGTCATTGTCTGAGCTTTTCAGAATAAAAACAGGAGACAACAATGTACCATACTCAAAATGGGATGGATGCTGACGCCCCCGACGAAATACAGGGTGAAATCCAATGTGAGATTGTCGGCAAAATCGCCTACGTTACGATCTCTAACCCTGATCGGCTCAATGCTATCAACATGGGTATGTGGGGTCTCCTGACCAAGCATTTCATCGCTCTTGATCAAAATACTGAATTACGCTGCGTGATTATCCGTGGCGCGAATCGTAATTTTGCCGCGGGTGCTGATGTCCAGGAATTTGCCACGGTAAGAAATACGTTAGCGGATGGTATGCGCTATCACAACCAGGTGATCGCGGCTGCACTTAAAGCCATTGCTGAATGCCAGCACCCTGTGATTGCCGCCATTGAAGGCGTGTGCGTTGGCGGTGGTTTAGAAATCGCCATCTCGTGCGACATTCGGATTGCCGCACCTAATTCACGCTTTGGCATTCCCACGAATAAACTAGGCTTTCCTTTAGCACCTCAAGAAATGCAAAGCCTGCTGTCCTTAGTCGGCAAGGCGGTCACACTTGAGATTTTATTGGAAGGCCGAATTTTAAATGCCATAGAGGCGAAAAATAAGGGCTTGGTACAACGGCTCTCAGATAACGTCCCCGCAGAAGCTTTAGAGACAGCAGAAAGAATCGCTAGTGGCGCGCCACTAGCTGCTCGTATCAATAAGAAAGTTATTCGTCGCCTCAGTTTCGTTCCTGAGCCACTTAATCAGCAGGAGCAGCTTGAAGCATTTTCCTTCCTCGAAACCAATGACTATCAAGAAGGCATACTTGGCTTTCTGGCTAAGAAAACGCCTGAGTTCACTGGAAAATAATGATCTAGTAGCATTAACTTAGTACCAACGATTCACTATGAACGCCAATCTTTACGCACTCTTCGCAAAAAATTTCCCTTCCGACCTCAACCGCTGCTGCATAGAAACCCATGATCAACGCTACTACAGTTGGCTAGATATAGAGCGTGCCAGCGCAAAGTTGGCGAATTTGCTATGCAGTTTACATTTAAGCGCTGGCGCAAGAATCGCAGTACAAGTCGAAAAATCGCCAGAAGCCTTGATTTTATATCTCGCAACACTACGTGCCGGTTATGTATTTCTTCCATTAAACACCGCCTATCAACACGCAGAAATTTCTTACTTTGTGCAAGATGCTGCACCAGAACTCGTCGTGTGTTCCCCGCAAAATTTTGGGTGGGTTTCTCAAATCGCCTTTCGAGCAGGTAGTCAACATGTGTTCACCTTAGATGCACCAACACGTGGAAACAATCGTGGCAGTCTGTTGGATCGCGCCGCGCTCATGTCAGATCAATTCACTACCGTTCAAAGTCAAGCCAACGATCTGGCGGCCATACTATACACATCGGGTACGACCGGTCGTAGCAAAGGCGCGATGTTAAGTCACGACAATCTCGCTTCTAACGCAAAAGTGCTAAAAGATGCGTGGGCTTGGCAAGATGGCGACGTCTTGTTGCATGCCCTGCCTTTATTCCATGTCCACGGTTTATTTGTCGCCTCACATGGGGCGCTCTTAAATGGCAGCAAGATGATTTTTCTGCCGAAGTTCGATACGGATCAAGTGCTTCATTTTCTGCCGCAATCCACTGTAATGATGGGCGTACCAACCTACTATGTGCGCCTCTTACAAGACAGCAGTTTCAACCGAGACCTATGTGCCAATATGCGCCTGTTTATCTCAGGCTCCGCCCCACTGCTGATGGAAACCTTCCATGATTTCAAACAACGTAGCGGTCACAACATCTTAGAGCGCTATGGCATGAGCGAAACTACCATGTTGGTTTCCAATCCTTATGAAGGAGAACGAAAAGCTGGCACGGTCGGACTGCCCTTGCCAGGTGTCGATGTACGCGTACTGAACACCCTAGGAAACTTAGCAGGCGTTGAAGAAATTGGTGTTATACAAGTCAAAGGCCCTAATGTCTTTCAAGGCTATTGGCGCATGCCCGAAAAAACCGCGGAAGAATTTACTGACGATGGCTTTTTTCGCACCGGCGATGTCGGAAAATTTGATCGTGACGGCTATCTCAGCATCGTCGGGCGCAGCAAAGATCTAATCATTTCAGGTGGCTATAATGTCTACCCAAAAGAAATCGAAAGCGTGATTGACGAAATGCCTGAAGTTTCAGAATCTGCCGTTATCGGTCTAGCACATGCAGATTTTGGTGAAGCAGTTTGCGCGGTGCTTGTGTTAAAGAAGGCAGCGAAGCTCGACGCGGCTTCGGTTATCACACGTTTGAAATCACAAATCGCCAATTTCAAAGTACCTAAGCAGATTTTCTTCATCGATGAATTGCCAAGAAACACAATGGGGAAAGTACAGAAAAACGTGCTCAGGCAACAGTTTCAAAATTAAATTTTACTTTTTATCCAAGAGTTTCACTACCGCTTTCCATTCGGCTGCAGTCACGGGAGTAATCGACAAACGGCTCCCTTTCTGCAGCACCACCATACTCGCCAAATCTTCGTTGGCTCGCATTTCTGTCAAACTCAATATGCGCGTTTTACGAATTGCTTTCACATCCACTAAAATCCAGCGCGGATTTTCTACGGTCGCCTTAGGATCGTAATAATGACTCTTGGTATCAAACTGCGTTGCATCCGGATAAGCTGTACTAGCGATTTCCGCAATTCCGACCACGCCAGGCTCGTCGCAGCTAGAGTGATAAAACAAAACCCCGTCACCAAGCTGCATTTGATCGCGCATAAAATTCCGCGCCTGATAGTTACGCACGCCAAACCAAGGAGCCGCACCTATCCGTAAAGCATCGTCAATACTGACTTCGCTAGGTTCTGATTTCATTAACCAGTATTTCATTAAATACTCCAAACAAGACAGAAAAAAATCGACTAAGTTTAAACGAGCGCTTCTTCACGTTAGGAACTTCTAAAGGCCAATTATAGCGAATTCAGTATCGAGAAAGAGCACGATATGGTTCACATCACCAACTCGAACTAAGCATTAGCATACGAAAAAAATAATGTGACCAATGAAAAAAACGTACTTTATGAAACAAAATTTGTTTCTATCAAAACGAAGTGCTATAGTAGCTTATCTATTCTTATTTTTGACTTTAACTTCTTTTTGAGGCAGGAGCACATCAATGTCTATCCTATTACGCCATCCAGAACCGCATATTCCCGCGTCTGAAGATCGTGGCGCCTTGGCTAAGATGGTGATGACTTTAATGGATCACTGGCAATTATCTACCGAAGATCAAGCAGCTTTACTGGGCATTGCTGCCAGCAATCGCGCTACCTTGACACGTTATCGTAAAGGCGAAGCAATAGGAACTAATCGCGATCAATATGAACGCGTCGGCCATTTACTTGGCATTCACAAGAATTTGCGACTTCTATTCCCGCAAAATCGTGAGCTGGCTTATTGTTGGATGACGACCCGCAACCGCGCTTTCGATAATCTATCTCCAGTGCATGTCGTTCGTGAATGGGGATTTACCGGGCTGTTGATGGTGCGCTCATATCTTGATCGTGCTCGTGGGATGTAGCTTTTCAAACTTGTTTTTTGCAACAAATTTTCCCTCCCTCATTTGAAATACCGCTCACATGCACTCTTTATTTTCCAAAGTAAAACTCCATGATGTTCATGAAAACGTTTTTCGAAATATCGTCTCACTACAAATCTCACAGGATCTGTTCGATGATTTAAGTGACGCCCCAGAAGATTGGGCCTTGGCACAGCAAGTGGAAGATGAAGTAAAACCGCCAACGTTTATATCCGCAACACCTATCATCCACCGCCCATTTGAAGACGCGCATTGGTTTAATGCGATCACCTGGCCTTTTCAACGTTGGCAGGCGAGTCGATATTCTGATGGTCAATTCGGGGTCTGGTACGGCGCGGAATCCATAACAACAACCGCATACGAAACAGCTTATCACTGGTATTGCGGCATATTGGTGGACGCCGGTTTTCAAGATAAAAACGTACAGGTCGAACGCAAGGTATACACAGTCGCCTGCGATGCAGCGTTACTCGATTTACGCCCTTTCCACAAAAACCAAGCAGGCCTGATGCACAAAACTGATTATAGCTACACACAAGCAATAGGCACCAGATTACATCGTGAAGGACATCCGGGATTAATCACAAACTCAGTACGAAACCCATCTGGCCATTGCTATGTGATCTTAAACCCAAATGTGTTATCCGATCCGCGCCATTGCTGTCACTTATCGTATCGTCTCGATGGCGACACAATTCATGTTGAAAAACAAGCTGGACTTACATGGATGACTATTTCGATTTCTGATTTCTGATTTCTGACTTCTGACTTCTGATTTCTGATTTCTGACTTCTGATTTCTGATTTCTGATTCTTGATTGCATTCAAATCTAATTTTCAAGATCAACAAAACACATAGCGATTCGCCAGATCTACAATAAAGGTCGGCTGTAGATAAGCCAAGAACACCAAAATCAATATCGCTATGGTAAAGAGCGATACCAGTACTTGGCGAATTCTTGGTGTAGGTTTCATAGAGATTCTACTTAAACGGCCGCAGCTAATTTTGCATCACGCTCGATTGCAGCTTCGTTAATTGGGAGATTAATCAGTGTGGCGAAAATGCCCAAGCCAATCACGATCACCCAGACCGCGTCGTAATTGCCATTTTTGGTGTACATATATCCGCCTAGCCAGGCACCAATAAAGCTACCAAGTTGATGCGAGAAGAAGACGAAGCCAGACAACATGGATAGATATTTCAAACCAAAAATACCTGCGATAACACCATTGGTTAGCGGCACTGTCGACAGCCAAAGTAAGCCCATCGCAGCAGCAAAAATGTAAACGCTGTAAGCGCTTAAAGGAGCGAGAACAAACAAAGCGATTACGATACTACGACTAAGGTAGATGCTCGATAACAGGTAACGTTTGGGAAACAAGCCACCCAATTTTCCAGCACCATACGAACCAAAAATATTGAATAAGCCAATTAGTGACAAAGCAATAACCGCGACACTTGGATCGATGATGCCCTTATCTTTCAAATAGGCCGGCATATTCATACCAATAAATACCAATTGAAATCCACACACGAAATAACCAGCCAACAAAAGTAAAAACGGTTTGTGTGCAAAGGCTTCGCGCACCGCTTCCATGGTGCTTTGTTGCGGGCCATTGTCTACTACGCGCGGTGGTTCTCGTAGTTTCCACGCCATTGGCAACATCACCACTAGCATGAGTGCAGCCAGCACGTACAAGGCATTCTGCCAGCCAGCGTGTTGTATCAATTGCTGATCGACTGGCATCATAAAGAATTGACCGAAAGAGCTAGCGGCAGATGACATGCCAAAAGCCCATGAACGTTTTGATTCTGGCGCAGTACGTCCTATGATGCCGCTTACTACGCCGAAGGTAGTACAGGCTAGCGCAGCGCCTATCAAGACACCCGAACCTGCAATAAATGCCAGAGGTTGTTTAACAAGGGCCATCCAAAGTAAGCCAAGAGCAAATAAAATCGCCCCAACTACAATTACTTTTGCCGTCCCTAATTTGTCTGCGGCCATCCCTGCAAATGGACCAAATACCCCCCACATCAAATTTTGTATCGCGATAGCCATGGAAAATGTCTCGCGCGTCCAATGGTATTCTTGTGAAATAGGCTGTAACCAAAAACCAAATCCATGACGCACGCCCATAGACAAGGTAAGAACAAATCCCGTCGCAAACAAAACGGTCGTTAAATCGGGAGAATTTAATTTTCTCGTTTGGTCGGTCATAGCAGACTTTCGAATTTACTTAGTCAGCTAAGTTTAACGGAATTCATATTTACTTGTTTTGTTAGTCCTAATTTTTGCTATTAATTATTTAATACAGGATCTTCGGAACAACAATACCAAAATACTTCTAGAAATAGCGAGTACCTTCGGGCTATACCGTCAGTGTCTTGAAAGACATGACCACAGCCAATTCTTGCACTGTCATTGCTTGAATTTATGGTGCAAATCAGTTTAGTAACAAACCCCGAACATCAAACTTACTCTAAATCAAATACGCAAAACTTCAGGCACTTCAAGATGACAGCAGATTTGAATTGAACTGTACGCCTAAATTAAGTCAGCGTAACCTCGTTTGAACAGAAGTAAATATCGTTCTAGATTTCCCCCTCCCTCCTACTTGAAGTACGCGAGAAACTGAGTACTACCCGCATTTTCAGCCTGCCCCAGTAGTCGATCAAAATACATCAAAGAGCGAGGATTGAAGTTCTCGGTTAAATCAAAGAGATGTTCACTTCCAAATACTATTGTCTCATAATTAAAATTTCAAATAGCAATGGCAGAGAAAGCTCTAAATAAGACTAAACAGGCCAGTAACGCAAATGGAACATTTTATTAGTGATTCCGATTCCATCGTTGCAACCGCTGACTTACAAGGCAATATTACTCACGTAAATCCATATTTCATCGAAGTCAGTGATTTTACGGAAGAAGAGTTGATCGACACACCACAAAACATTACCCGTTATTCTGAGATGTTGATGAAGGCGTATATTGACTTATAGTACACTGCCACTGGTAAAAAATGGCAAAGCAACAGGTTACATGTCGGTTCAAACCAAACCAAGCATCGCACAAGTACGTGAAGCAGAGCAGCTTTACAAAGACTCAAAAAATGGCAATCTCAACAATGTGAAACTACGTCGATGCGGCGAGCCCTAACCGACCCACTCACTAAGTTCAAATCACTGATAAATTTCAGCATTAACTAACGAATTGAAATGAACCTTGGCCTACTCTTTTTGGCAATCGCCAACATATTGAGCAACCTACTCTTTTTTCCAAAGAAAAACCATTCATTAGCGATACTGCAATGGAACTAATACTGGCCAAGCATTCTTTAACATTCTTTATCGTTGGCACAGTTTCCATGTGACAACCATCATTCCCAGCCAACATGCGCATACAGCTAGTGAGTTCATGCTAGACGGCGATCTCACCGCGAAGATCGAAACCAATTGTACCTATGAGCAAGACCAAATATTAAGAACGTTACGCCAAGTTAAGGTCAATTTGCATTTCATTGTCGATGACGTCTGCAAAATTCAGAGCAAATACGAATCGCGACGCAAAAACTCGCAACGGGCGATATCGAATTATCTGACAGAACAGAATCACAAGGATCGTCTTCAAAAGAAACTGCTGCGAGCATGGAAGAATATGCTTCGACAATATAGCAGAATACAGATAATGCCAACATCGCCTGAAATATGGTGCACGACGTACTTCGTATCGTAAATCACGGCGACATCACTACCAAACAAATGGCGGAAATCACGGTAGAAGTTAATCTCTATTCAAAACGCATGATCGATACTAAAGGCATAATCAAAGGCATTGCATTCCAAACCGATATTTTGGTACTTAATGCAGTGCTAGAAGCTGCTCGTGCTGTTAAGCAAAGCAGTGCCTTTGTAGTCGAGTGTTCAGAAGTACGCAGCGTGGCTTAACGCAGTGCTCCCGCCAAAGAAACTGAACAATTAATTGATAACTCGGTTGACAAAATTCTCTCTGGCACTAGCCTCACTGCCCAAACTGAGAATGCTATTTAAGAGATTTTGAGTTAGCCCAACCAGATCAGTGGCATTATGAACTAAATAGCGTCAGCGTCTCGCGAACATAAGGCTAGAATCATTCAAGTAAATTTGGCGGTAACATTAATGGATAGGTCATCCAAAAATGCTAACCTGGCTAAAGAAGCTGCCGTTACTGCAGGAAGCATGAGGGCACAGACCAAAACCTTGGTCAAAGCCTTATCAGTGTTTAATTTGGAACATAACGCAAGTCATGCTGTACAAAAAGTTGAAAGTGCAAGTATAGCTTCAAGCGCTCTTCCTCAATTACAGAAACGACTTACTTTGCCAATGTGAAAGGTGGCAACGATATTTGGGTGAATCAAGCAAGTTGTTTGATTCACCATTTCACTAGTTTGTCTCCTTGGTAGCTAAAAGTTTCAATGTAGTTTGCAAGAACCTAGTAAACTCGTCATACCCTAATTCATAGTAACAATATTCAAATAACTTAGCAAAGCCTGAACCATACAAGGGTTTACTATCAACATAAGGGTTATCTCGAATGCCACCGTAATGAAATGCATTCCCAGATTTATCGTCATTATAGATTTGAAAACGAGTTATTTTCTTTTCAGAAAATGGTTGAACATCGATATACAGTCGAATTTTTTCTGGTTTCTGATTCAACGGCCCTATCGTCTTTGCGATAACAGCTAATTCCGCTGCTTTCGACGAATACATTACGCGCTGAAAATCGAAGGCGTCAATTGCAATGTGATTAACTTCTCCATCATTTAACTTACTAAGTTTACTCAATTCTTCAATGTTAAAAGCATAGGCATCGGTAACATATTTTGGCAGCCAATCCTTGCGAATATTTGGGTAATAATAACTTCCCTCCATAAAGTGCTTCGCAAAAATCACAAACTGCTTTCCTTCGTAGGTCGCGAAGTAAAAAGCATATTCGTCAAAGTTATCAATCCCTAAAGCATATTCAGGTACCGTATGAAGAATTTTTTGATCCTCATTCAAGCGCCATGGGATAGTTTTCTTTTTCGACTCCCATTGCCCTGCTTTATTTTGAACCCAACCAACGGCATCATTTAAATTACTTATTTGTTTCATTTCCATTGGCGCACGATTAACGCGATCCTGGGCTTGAGTTGAATTTGAAATAGACAGTGAGCTCAAGGTGAGCATCAAAAGTGCGCAGTTAAATCTAAATACCCCGGCTATCTTCATAAATGAACTTTCTGTATGCAAAAAAAATAGATCTAAATTGATGCGAAGACTTAAGCTAATCAGTAGCATTCATTATGCTCATAATCTCATTAGATGAAGGAATCGATAAAGCTCATAGAGAGGGCACAGTCTACGTACTAGCGTCTTTACAAAACGTGCATAAGTTTCACGCCAAAATCATATCAAATTAAACGACAAGAAAGGAAAACAATTTTTCAAGAACGCATTTTTTTGCGCCTACTTTGCTTCAATCTAGTGCTAAAAAAAAGCACTTATCAATAATTGACAAGTGCTTTTTTCTAAGACAAAACAAACAGAAAATACAAACAAACCTTAAACCCTGTCTGGATCTCAATCTAAAATTAGTTCCCACCAGTGCCGCTATGCCGGCATCCTGAACCTGGCGGTTCAAGTCGGCCATGGTCAGTTCAAATCGGGTTCATCGGACATAAGCGACGCTCACGCCATTGAACAATTTCCACAGCCTATGCACATAAATGGTTCAAGGAATATATGGCACTGGCGAACACGGTAGGAGAACGTAGTTTACTCCTTATTTATTCCGAATTCAGAAAAATCTCATTATTTTTTCTGAATTTTTCATTGTATTAAACAATAAGTGTCTTGCTTAAAATAGATTTTCTTGTGGCGTTAAGGCCTGATCAATAATGTCACTCATCGCAACAATTTTTTGCTTCACTTCACCTATACTCAAACCTGAGAGTGGTCCATCGTGCGCCTTAGTTGCCAGCAAATCAATCGCCATACTTAAAGCTGCCATGACAGCGATCCTGTCTGTGCCTTTTACTTTAGATGCATCACGAATACCGGACATCTTTTCATCTAAATAAGAAGCTGCTTGCTGCAACGCACGGTCTTCGCCTTCTTTACACGACAACTTATAAGATTGTCCCATGATGTTTACATCGATTTGAATCGCTTTAGCTTCACTCATGCTACATCCTTCATATCATCAGCTGGTAATTGAGCAAGAATCGCTTCCACCCGACCGTGCGCCTCTTGCACACGTTGACGCAAATCTTTATTCTCGGAGGCGAGATCAACTGCTGTACGACGCAATGCTGCGTTTTCCAGGCGCAGGGTTTGAGTCAGCTCCGCTAAGCGGTTGACCTTTTCTGCGAGTATTTCAAATTCAGAAATCATCTTGGCAAATTCTTGGCAAATAGTACGAAACGTTACGAAAATTAGTTAAATCGGGTCAAAGCGACATCAGCTTCAAAAGTAAAACGTCTTTAATTATAAGGGGTATTTTCATACAATTGTGCTGCTTAATTATGCTGCGTAATTGAGCCGCTTCATTCATATGCTAATAAACTGCCCTTAAGCAACATCAGGCAACATTAGACAAGCAATCCCTGATCAGTAAATTCTACAAAACTACCATCGCCCAATATCAAAGCAGTCTTAATTGTTTTCATAGGATAAATCGCCTGCAGTGCTTCTCGATAGGTCTCTAATTGCGCTTGATAGCCAGCTTGTTGTTGCTCCGGCAATTGACGCTTGTAGTCCAAAATCCATACTATGTCTGGCAATACAACTAGCCTATCCAAGCGCAAAATTTGTTGTTGAAACACGATATCCATCTCATTCCTGGCGTAATCAAATTGACGTGCATCAAAAAAATCCTGTAGATGCGGATTATTAAAAATCGCCGCAGCTTGTTCTCGCACTACTTTTGCCACAGACAAAGCACAGGGTAACCAAGAAGAAATTACTTCCGCAGCCGGGATCTTTATCGGCCAACCCTTATTGCCACTATCTGTCAAACGTTCCATTAAAGCATGTAGAGCAATGCCTTCGATCTGCTCTGCGGTTTGCATAGCTAACGGCGCTAAATGTGGCAATGTCAAATCTGGTGGAGCAAACATCTGTAGTGAAAAAGTCTCCTCTCCACCACTCAATACACTTGAGTTTTGCGCAAGCACCTCCGCTTCATCCAAATGCGTAAAGCGTTGATACCAACTTCCTTGTTGTACACCTGGATGCTCACTCATTCTATCTACAGCTTTGTCACTAGCAATGCCACTCACGATTAAGACTTGTTTGGCACGAGTGACCGCTACGTAGAGCAGATTCCAATTTTCTTGCTCAGCTTGCTCCTCCTCTGCTTTGAATAAATCATCGCGTGCAGCACCTCGTTCCTCCTTCTTGCCGAAGGCGGAAAAATGTTTTTCGCCACCTTCATGTAAGGGCCAAGCACATAGAATGCCGATATGATCTTTGGCCGCATCGCTGTGATTAGAATCAAGCATTACGACCACTTTAGCTTCCAAACCTTTGGCACTATGAATAGTCAAAATACGCACTGCGTCAATACCACTGCCAATATTCGACTCATCTGGCGCGTCATTTTCTGCCCCCTTATCAAATTCTTTTAAAGCAGCGATAAATTTAGGGAGGCTAGGATAACGCCCGCCATCGATATTTAATGCCAACTCGGTAAATGCAGTGATATTACCGATGATCTGAGCACGATTCGTCGCAGGAGCCGCTTGCGCATAGCGTTGCACCAGACCCCCTTGATGCAATATCCTGTCCAGCAAGTCATGTACAGGTACGTCATGCGCAGCCTGCATCCAGGTTTGCAATAAAGGCGCGGCGCGCAGCAAAGCGTGCGATACAACGTGCCCCTCACCAATTTCACTGATAAAACCCAAGAGCCGCTTCCACCAAGAAGCTTCACTACGCTGCGCTAAGGTAATCAAATCCTCGTCGCTGGCAGCAAACATGGGGGATTTCAAGACATGTGCCAGTGCCCGATTGTCACCAGGTGTCATCAAAAAGTTCAGCAAAGCGATCAAATCCGCGATTTCTAAGGTTGACAGCAATCCACCGCGACGATTAGACACAAAAGGAATGCCAGCTTCGCGCAATGCTTTTTCATAGGAGGCTAAATTGCTACGACGTCGGACTAATAACATCACGTCTGACCAGCGTAAATCGGCTTCGTTTTGATGCTTAGATTCAGCACGCAGTTGCAATAAGGCTTGTGCTAATTGCTGTCCTTCTTGGTACCGCCGCACATCATCTTCTTCCTCGGCAGGCGTTATCAAAGGATCGCGCAAAGGAAAAGGATTGATTGAGCCGTCCTCTTCTGTTTCAGATAGTTGGCCACGAATCAAAGGTAAGCGCAATACGCTTCCTATCATATTCGCTGCAGTAGTCTGTGCCGAATAAATCGGATTACCTACCATCGCTTGATTCAATACTTCCACAATTCTAGGCGCGTTTCTGCGTGTTTGATTAGTGCGTAAGATCGCCGCACCTTGTGCCGCCAATAGTTCTCGTGCCGCGACAAAAACACGCGGATCAGCACGTCGAAATCGATAAATCGATTGCTTAGGATCGCCCACGATAAACACCGTAGGTCGAGCCGTATCCGCACCATACGCATCAAGCCAGGCACTGATGATATTCCACTGCAGAGGATTGGTATCTTGAAACTCATCTAACAAAATGTGTTTGTAGCGTGCGTCCAGACGACCATGTAAATATGCAGCAAACGCTTCATGACTCAAGAGACGATAGGCTTGCCATTCAAGATCGGCGAAGTCGAGCGCGCGCTGTTCGGCTTTCAAGCTTTGATAGCAATTCAGGTAGGCCTGTCCGACATTGAATAAGGCTTCATTCAAACGTAGCACAGATGCTTCTTTGCTGCGTTTCTCCAAGACCTTAAGCGTTTCTGCAATGGCATTGCACTCATCGTGAAACGCATCTTCATTGTCGGCACCTAGCCAAGCGGCAATAGCCAGACTTAAGGCTTTGGTTTTACGATTCTTTCGATTCGTTCCGTCTGCGCCATAAAACTCATTCTTTAAAGCGTCGAAATGTTCGAGAGTAACATCATCTCCCTGTGCTAATGCCTGACGCGCTGTCGTTAGCGCAGTTTCTATCGTGACACCGCGCTTTTGGTTATCTGGACTGCCTTTTCCTAAACAAATACCAACTTGCTGTATGCGCTCTAACAATGCATGATCCTGCCATACGCGAAGCCGAGCATCGTATTGTGCATCGTCGCCCATCAAATCCAGCAACTGCTGTAGAGGTGCTTGCGCGGAACGATCTTGTGTCACTGCCCACCATTCAGCGCGCTTATCAATAAAAGCGTCAAGCATCACTTTTGCGGTGAAATCACCGAGTGTTTCGTACAGATACAAGAGTTGTTGCTTAATCTTAGAGGGCACAGCATCGTCATCCTCACTTACTTCACCAGTCTCAATGGCAGCACCAACCACCTCAGGGACAAGCTGCACCCCAATCTGTTGCATCAATTGTCCCCATGCTTCACGCTGTAAACTACCGGTCGCTTCAACCAGCGTAAATCCATGCGGCACACCAGAGGCCAATGGCGCCAATTGCAATAGGCGTCCGAACCAACTATGGAAGGTATCCATAGACAAGCCTTGCGGACTGTTCAACATGTTTTTATAGAGTTCACGGGCGCGGGGCAAACAAGTCGATAACTCGTGTTCCGATACGCCGCGTTCACGCAAAATAGTCGAGGCATGTGCATCATCCGCCAAAGCCAATTCGGCTAACAACTCCATCAGTCGGTGTCGCATTTCTTGCGCAGCTTTACGAGTAAAAGTAATCGCCAAGAGCTCAGCGGGTTCTGCGCCATCCAATAACAGCCGCAACATACGGGCAACCAATAACCAGGTCTTGCCGCTACCAGCGCAGGCTTCTACCACCACCGAACGATGCGGGTCGCACGCGGTTGCTGTGAACTGTGCAGCATCTACTGCTTGCCCATTGAGTTCATAGGCTTGTGCTGTATTCATGTCCAAGAGCGAATTCATTACCATGCTCCTTTACGACACAAGCCGCGTACATCGCAATATTGACAAACACTCTCCACGCCCTGCGCCGGCAACGCTGCTCCATGCTGTATCGCTTGCATATTTTTTCGTATCGCTTGTTCTAATTCGATTTTCCATAAGCTATATTCTTGCGCCTCGACAGCGCCTGTTTTTTCACGCTCTAGTTCTAAGGCCACATAACTTGCTGTATCGGGCGCATCTAACAAGAGCTCAGTGGCGCCAGTCTCGTTCTCGTCACCGTCTACAACTGATTCAATCACGGGTCGCAATAAGCCATAGAAAGCAAGCTGATGATCGTCAAAATGTTTTAAACGCGTTTTGAGTGAGCTCTTCGTTTTGGTTTTGTAGTCGAGTACCACTCGTTCCACTTCACCATTGTCCAAATGCCGTTCATCGATACGATCGACCCGACCACGTAATTTAATCTCACCATCATCCCATTGCAATTGTGCTTCTGCCCAGACTTCGCCAAAGGCAAATTGCCAACCATCTGCCTCATGCTGATTGGCCCATTCCACATAGGCAGGAATCACTTTGCGCCAACGTACGCTATAGCCCAAAGCGGCAGGACTATGTTTTAAGACACGGGCAAACCAAGTATCGGAGATGGCATTTAGCAATCCTATCCGGTCACTGTTTAAAGGGATTTCATCCTTCTGCAATTGATCGTGGTAAGCCTTCAAAATCGCATGCAACCAATCACCATAGTCGCGTTTCTCTGGCATATCCGACAATTCATCAATCGCTGCTAACTTCAGCATGCGTCCAGCAAAAAATTGATAAGGGCAAGCAATCAAACTACTCAAGCCACTGGCCGATAAAGTAGTCGGCATTAATGCTGCTGCACTAGGTTTAGGCTGCGCAGTCACTTGAACTTGTAAACGATGTTCCGTCAAAGGCAATGCCTTATTGTTTAACGCGGGAAGGTTTTGACGCGCCAAAGCCAAATTAACTTGTTCTATCCAAGGGCTGACAGCGTTGAGCTCTCCATTAATTTGGGATTGCCACGAGAGAACCACCTCGGCATTCGACAAAATCAACTCGGCAAAATCACGCTGCTGTTGCAATTGCCGCTCCTCGCGCGTCACCAGCCCACACTCGCGTCGCACAGCATTGGTAAAAAACAGCGTCTCTTGTGCCTTAGAGGGCAAATGTTTGGCATCACCGCCAACCAAATACACCGCATCAAAATGACGCAAGCGTGCGCCGTTTAGAGGCAACATCACGACACGCTGATCGACTTGTTCCAATTTAAACGGTGTGGCTTCCATTTGCAGATTAATGAAAGCTCGCCACTCAGAGAAACTAAAATGCATGTCCAAGCCGTGACAATCTGAACCCAAGCTCTGCAACATATTCAGCACCTGCGCGCCAGCCACATCTTGTTGCAACAAGGCTTGCATACCAAGCGTATCAAAACTTTGCAGGCTGATCGTTGTCCAGTCCTTTAGGCTACGACGCGACGCACCGGAACTGCTGACATAAGTATGGGCCAGACGCGCAGTCGCTGCTACCCATGCCCGCGCCTGCGGTTGACGTTCCAAAGTGGACAGCACCGCATCCCACCCTCCGACGACATTATTTCTGCGTAATGCAAGCTCGATATCCATAATCAGATCGGCTTTATCAATTGCGCCGGATAACCCAGTATCGACCGAATCTATCCCGCTAATTTGGCACGGCAAAAAAGGGGATTTAAGAAAATCCAATAAAGCAATAGTATCGGCGCGTGTTGCCAGCATTTCAAACCAAGCTGCCAAAGCAGCCGCAGCGCGTGTTGTTGAAAGTTTCCAGCCTGTTTCATCTGCAACAATCACGTTTGCCCGTTCTAACAAGGCACGCAAACGACGCGAGACCACGCGATCTTGGGCAATCACAGCAATTTTTTGTTTACCCGTCTGTATCCATTCCACGATAGTTTGCGCTGCTTGCTCAGCCTCTTGTTCTAAGCTATGAAGCTCACATAAACGAAGACGCTGCCAATCAAAAGATGCGGGCGCGACAGATTTCGTATCAGGCGCATTTGATGAACACAAATCATTCCATGCTAAGCGCATAGATTCAGGCACGGCAGATGCGTGCCAATCTATGCTGTACAGATGAACCTGCTGGTGCCTCTGGTAAGTTTGCAGGAAAGCGCCTTCCAGCGCATTCGGCATGGTTGGCGCAATCCAAAATAACTCAGTATTAGCATTTTGCGCGAGACGCATCATCTGCTGAAATTCTTGTACCGTTTTATCCTGCTGATCGAGCTGTCCTTGCCACAAGGTCCACACCAATTGTGTTTCTTCTGAAACCATGTCCTGCACAGGCAAAGGTAATTGCGCCAGCGCCTCATGCCAGGTAGCTTGCATTTTTTCAGTATGGATTTCCTGTTTGCCGTCTAAAACTTTAGGTAGCCAAACCTGCGTCAACTCATCGGACAAAGTCAATAAGGTCTGCGCCAGAGGCAGCAGGTCAGTATTGCGTTTTGCACCAAATAATTTTTTTAGCCATGCATGCTGGCGCAATTCAGAATACAAGCGCATCAATCGTTCACTATTTGCGGTCACCGCGACACTATGCGGCGGCTGCATTCCCAACCAGGCGAACATCGTTTGTATGCGCGGGGGGATAAAGTGGCTACCTAACTCCTGACCTAGAGCGCGCAACAATAGATGCGCATGTTCAAAGGTCGGCACAACAACCCTGACATCAGAAAAATCATTGATTTGTGTTGTCGCTGGCGTAGAAAACAAATCCATAGGTAATTGCGCTGAACGACGCGCCTGTATAAATTCGCGTGCAACATGGTTCCAGAACTGCGCAGAAATGGGGATAAGTCGGGTGATTCTTGCCATGGAGTTTAATTGTGAATAGTCATCACTGCTAAAAAGTCTTAATAATTAAGCTTAATAGCGAGAAGAAAAAAAACCGATCAATCATTTTATGCGAGCACCGTCGCAAAATGCAGCCGGAATGAGGAAAAATCAGTAAATAAGCCACTTTTTTAAAAATAGGGTATTATTTATCACTGTCGATGCCGCATTTATTCATAAAAGTGTTTTCGTCCTAGAGAAATGACAAAACGGCGCACTTGAAATAGGCGGAAATACCCCAAAGTTCAATCCCTGATTTAATTTATTTCAACACTCCCCCTCTTTTAGAGATTAACGAGAATTCTATGAGCGACAATATCATTTATGTAAGCGATGCATCCTTCGAAGCTGATGTATTAAAATCTGACAAACCAGTCCTGGTGGACTTCTGGGCTGAATGGTGTGGTCCTTGCAAGATGATTGCACCGATCTTAGAAGAAGTTGCGAAAGAATATGACGGCAAAATCACTATTGCCAAAATGGACGTTGATGCGAATCAAGCGGTTCCAGCAAAATTTGGTATTCGTGGCATTCCAACGCTGATTTTGTTCAAAAACGGCGAAGCAGCAGCACAAAAGGTCGGCGCTCTGGCAAAAGGCCAATTAACTGCCTTTATCGATGGCAATATTTAAGCTAATATTCGACTGTTGATCATAATTTCAGGCGATGTTACAAGAAAGTTTTTACATCGTCTGAATTAAGTCTTACAATACGCTGAATTTGGTGTACCACCATAAAATATAAGTAGCGACCGGAATCAAACCCGCTCTGCAGTTTTCTAATCATCCAGTAGTTCGTTTTTTCACTTCTGTTCACTCCCCCACCTCACACTCCCATCCCGGGACACTCACAACATGCATTTATCTGAATTAAAGGCCTTACACGTCTCCGCACTGTTAGAAATGGCCATTGGTCTCGATATCGATAACGCCGCGCGAATGCGTAAGCAAGAATTGATGTTCGCGATCTTGAAAAAGCGCGCCAAAGGCGGCGAACAAATTTTTGGCGATGGTGCACTCGAAGTCTTGCCTGATGGCTTTGGCTTTTTGCGCTCGCCCGATGCTAGTTACATGGCATCCACCGACGATATTTATATCTCTCCTTCTCAAATCCGCCGCTTCAATTTGCACACGGGCGATTCAATCGAAGGTGAAGTCAGAACACCCAAAGACGGCGAACGTTATTTCGCCCTGGTCAAAGTAGACAAGGTCAATGGCGAAGCGCCAGAAATGTCCAAGCACCGCATCCTGTTTGAAAACTTAACACCACTGCACCCGAATAAGATCTTGCAGCTCGAGCGCGATATGCGCGGCGAAGAGAACACCACGGGTCGTATCATCGATTTGATCGCGCCTATCGGTAAAGGTCAACGTGGCCTATTGGTCGCTTCGCCAAAATCTGGTAAGTCTGTGATGTTGCAACATATTGCGCATGCAATTACGACCAATCACCCAGATGTGACGATGATCGTTTTGCTGATCGACGAACGTCCAGAAGAAGTGACCGAAATGCAGCGTTCGGTGCGCGGTGAAGTCGTAGCCTCAACATTCGATGAGCCAGCCACACGCCATGTCCAAGTCGCTGAAATGGTCTTGGAAAAAGCCAAGCGTTTGGTTGAAATGAAAAAAGACGTGGTGATCTTGTTAGACTCCATTACCCGTTTGGCACGTGCTTATAACACCGTGATTCCAGCTTCAGGCAAAGTCTTGACTGGTGGTGTTGACGCCAATGCCTTGCAACGTCCGAAACGTTTCTTCGGTGCAGCTCGCAATGTTGAAGAAGGTGGTTCCTTAACGATCATCGCAACTGCATTGATCGAAACCGGCAGCCGTATGGATGACGTGATCTACGAAGAATTCAAAGGCACAGGCAATATGGAAGTGCATTTGGAACGTCGTTTGGCAGAAAAGCGTACTTACCCAGCAATCAACCTCAACAAATCCGGCACACGTCGTGAAGAATTATTGATTAAGCCTGATCAGCTGCAAAAAATCTGGATCTTGCGTAAGCTCTTGTATAGCATGGACGAGATCGAAGCAATGGAATTCATCTTGGATAAGATGAAGGCGACTAAGAACAATGCAGAGTTTTTTGAAATGATGCGTCGTGGTGGGTAATTTAATTATCTGCGTTTAGTTTGCTATTGACGAGAAAGCTGAACATATTGTTCGGCTTTTTTGTTTTTTGTGACGTACCAAATCGTATCAATCACTTGTGATGCGGACGTCGATTAAAAAAAAGAGAGACTAAGCTCTCTTTTGTGAAACCTTGTACAGAAACGGTTTGAGGCAATCTCAAATGCCTTACTCTGCAAATTCGGTATCCATCGGTGAGTACCACGCATCTTTCAATGCACCAACTTGTACGTTTTTAAACTCAGGACGTGCAGTCATCCATGCTTTCAGTGCTTCACGATCTTGATCGGTAGTAGAACCAGGGCCAAATTTGCAGACAAAGCCCGTCGTCAACCAGCCACTCAAAGCTAGGTCACGTACTTCAATTAACTCTTCCAAAAATGTATGAATTAATTGCGCTTCTTGGTCTGAATCTAGTTCCTTAGTCAATTCTGCTTTGTATTCAAAACCGAATTCTTGGAATTCATCAACGTGCAGTTTCTTACGTTGACGAGCGTTACGGGATTTATTGGATGGGGTCATAATTTTCTTTATGTAATAAGAAACTAAGTTAGAAACTATTTAGAAACTAAGCTAGAAACTGAGGTTAAAACAAGCAAGGAAAAGCACAAATAGCTCAAAAGCAAAGTAGCTCAGTCGTCGCAAACAGTTGCGCATTGTAGATGCAATGGAGCAGAACTACAAACGAAAGTGAATTTAGTCCTTTCTACAAAAATTTCCCATGCACTTTAAATTGTTCAGTAGCACGCACCAGTTCAGTCACAATACCCGGCTCCATGGCGGCATGGCCTGCGTTGACGATCATATGCAATTTGGCGGATGGCCAGGCTTGATGCAATCGATAAGCAGACAAAGGAGGACAAATTACGTCATAACGTCCTTGAACGATCACAGCTGGCAAATGGCGAATCTTATGGATATTTTTGATCAACTGATCTTCATCCATGAATGCGCCATTTAACATGTAATGTGCTTCTAGGCGTCCAATACCTAAGCTGACTTCATCCGATTCAAAATCTTCTATTGCCTGAGCCTGTGGCTCCAAAAATAGACAAGAGCCTTCATAGCGACTCCAATTGCGGGCCGCCTCCTTGTAGATCGCTGGCTCGTCACAGAACAAGCGTTTCACATAAGCTTGCAATAAATTACCGCGTTCCGAATGTGGAATCGCTTCGGTGAAACGTTGATGAACCTCAGGATAGAAATGATTGATACCATTCACAAACCAATCCACTTCTGCTTTGGTGCACAAAAAGATCCCGCGCAACACAAAACCTAGGCAACGATCTGGAAATTCTTCTCCGTAAGCCAAAGCCAAAGTAGAACCCCAAGAACCACCAAACACCAGCCATTGCTCTATGCCCAGCAAGGTGCGGATTTTTTCTATGTCTTCTATCAAGAGCGCGGTCGTATTATTTCTATACTCGCCTAGTGGTGTCGATTTCCCTGCGCCACGCTGATCGAACAGCACAATACGATAATGCGCAGGATCAAAAAACCGCCTATGAGTAGGCGAAGTACCACCACCTGGCCCGCCATGCAAAAACAACACTGGTTGGCCAGCCGGATTGCCGCACTCTTCCCAATACAAGGTGTGCAAAGCATCAACTTCTAACCTGCCCTGACGATATGGTTCTACCGGGGGGAACATTAATGTATTTTCTGACATATTTTTTTACTTAGAGATTTTGAAGAAAACGCCAGCTAGCAAATCCGGCGAAACAGCAAGCGATAGAGCCAATTAAGTGTAAAGCGCTATGACTAAAAGCCCACATCCACTCCCCTTTTTGCAATAAACCCATAGCCTCAGCGGAAAAAGTCGAGAAAGTAGTTAGGCCTCCAAGAAAACCAGTGACAATCAAAAGCTTCCACTCTGGTGACAACTGCGGATTCGCCGAGAAAAATCCTACACAAATGCCGATCACATAACCACCACCCAAATTCGCCAGCAAAGTACCTAAAGGCAAACTAGCCATGACCGGATTTAACCACAGCCCGAGCAGCCAGCGCACGCAAGCACCGAATGCTGCGCCAACACCCACCGCGATGACAGCAAGGCCGTTCATGATAATGTCGCTTCCTCGCTGCTGCGCCATTTACGCATGGCGCTCTCATCGGTCACGCGCGCATCAACCCAGCGCTGACCTTCTGGCGTGGTTTCCTTCTTCCAAAACGGTGCTTCTGTTTTTAAGTAATCCATCATAAATTCACAGGCAGCAAAGGCTTCACCGCGATGTGCGCTAGCAGCAGCCACCAAGACGATTTGATCTAAAGCGAGTAAAGCACCAACTCTGTGAATGATCAGACAGTCGATTAAATTCCAGCGTTGCTTGGCTTGCGTCGCAATCATTTCTAAGGATTTTTCGGTCATGCCAGGATAATGTTCCAGTTCCATCGCACTCACTTGCAGTCCTTCATTTAAGTCGCGAACCAAGCCCACAAAACTCACCACCGCACCGATCGTAGGATTGTCCGCACGCATCTTCGCAATCTCTGTGCTTAAATCAAAATCCTCAGTCTGTACTGAAATCAACATACTCATTCCTAACCGCCCGTCACTGGCGGGAAAAAGGCAAGTTCGCCCCCATCTTGCAATGGCGTATCACCGTGTATCATCTGCTGATTATACGCCATGCGCAAGGCACGATCCGGTGCCAACACCTCGGCCCAGACGCCGCCCCGCGCGATCAATAAAGCGCGAACCTGGCTGGCGTTTGTGATCTCATTGGAGATTGCTAATAGCTCCCCTGAGCTCGCTAATTTTTCACGCACGCTGGCAAAAAAACGTAATTGAATTTTCATGTTTAACTTATTTAATTGAGCACAGCACTAAACGGAATAAATTTTACCAACTCACCTCGAACTATCGTTGCACCTGCAGGCAAATCGATCAAACCATCGCCCCACACTGTCGATGTCAAAACACCTGAACTCTGGTTTGGAAACAAATCCAAGCCACCATGTGCATTGATTTTGGCGCGTAAAAATTCATTGCGCCTATCTGCCTTGCTTATATCAAAATCGGCACGCATAGAATAAGCCTGTGGCGTCACATCTTGTACGCCTTGCAATCTGAGAATAAAGGGACGAACGAACAACAAGAAGGTCACAAAACTGGAAACAGGATTGCCAGGAAGACCAAGAAAGAATGCCGTGTCTGAAGCATCGCCTGCATTAGCAACATCAACAACTGAGCGCCGCACTTCACCAAACGCCAAAGGTTTACCTGGCTTGACCGCTATCTGCCACATATTAATACTACCCTCGGCTTCTACTGCTGGACGTATATGATCTTCTTCTCCAACCGAGACACCACCCGAAGTGATAATCAAATCATGTTCACGTGCAGCCACCCGCAAAGTGGCGCGAGTTGCCTCTAAACTATCCGGCACGATGCCATAGTCAGTGATGGCACAACCTAAATTTTGTAACAAACCAGTGAGCAAAAAACGATTCGAGTTATAGATGGCACCGGGCTTCAAATCCTCGCCCGGCATAGTCAACTCATCACCCGTAAAAAATACCGCAACACGCAAAGGGCGTAACACTGGCAAACTGGCTAAACCAACGGAGGCTGCCAAGCCCAGCTCCTGCGCCCGCAAGCGCGTACCCGGACTCAAAATCTCAGCACCCGCGCGAATATCCTCGCCTTGCCTACGTATCCACTCACCGCTGTTCGGTGCATGCGCGATGGTGACAAAAATCTGATCGCCTTCGTGTTCGACCGTGCATTGTTCTTGCATCACGACCGCATCTGCACCCTCAGGTATAAACGCTCCCGTAAAAATACGCGCGGCGGTACCTGCTTCCAACTGGCGCCCAAGCACACCTGCCGGTATCCGTTGCGAAACTCTTAAACGCGCAAGTCCACTCACACAATCGGCAGCGCGCACCGCATATCCATCCATTTGCGTGTTATCCATAGGCGGCACATGCAAACTTGATCTTTGTGACTGCGCCAGAATCCTGCCATTGGCCGCCAGCGTGTTGATCTGTTCTACTTCATTTTCATTCACACAAATAGGCCGCACTGCTTGCAGCAAAGTCTGCAAGGCTTCTGCGACGCTTAACATCGGTTTTTTCTCAGTCGTCATTTGCTTTTGTTCTTTTAAGTAAAAAGTAAAAATTAACCTAAGGCTTACCCTAAGTTTATCACTCCACGTCCCAATTCGATCACGCGACCACCTACGCATATGTCAAATTCTGGACTGACGTCTAGATATAAGCAGCTAGGTCTTTGTACTTGCTCGCCCTGATTAATTTGTATGCTCACTGGCAAGGATCTTCTCTGGGCAATCCACCAACCGCCGAGATTCGCACAGGCTGATCCGGTGCCTGGATCCTCGGCAACACCACCACCTTGTTTCGTAAAAAAGTAACGGGAAGTAATCGCTAAGCGTTCATTTGCACTTGGAACATGATCGTCCCAGGCAAATACGTAGGCCGTTTTTCGTCCTAAGCTACTCGGTGGCCAATCTGCCAAGCGACTACTATCAGGTTGAGCACGCCGCACCGCCTCTGTCGTGCGAAGTGGCACTAATAATTGGTCGGTGCCAGTATTCACCCATAAGGGTTCGTCAAGCAAATCGCTCACTTGCAAACCCAACATCGCCGCGACTGCAGTTCCCGGCAAAGCACACTTCACGGTCTCAGGTAGTCCTTGCACAGGCGCTGTAAATGTCCAGATATCTGAATCATTCGGTGTCGATTGAACCGGTACGATCCCCGCTTTACACTCCAAACTAATCGCATCCCCTGTCTTCAACAAATGACGCACAACGTGGGCGGCCCCTAAAGTAGGATGACCAGCAAACGGCATTTCATAACCCGTGGTAAAAATCCGCATACGGGCTGTTGCTCGCTCCGATGGTAAAATAAATACGGTTTCAGATAAATTAAACTGCAAGGCAATCGCCTGCATTTGCGCATCGCTTAAACCACGGGCATCTTCAAATACACAGAGTGGATTGCCACCAAAAGTCGATTCGGCAAACACATTTACAAGTCGGTAATGAAAATCCATAACCTAATACCTTAATTAGTGCGAGTTAACATAATTTAGCTAGAATGATGCGGCGCTAGTGCAGATCAAGTAACATGATAATACTTCATCGCTGAAGTAGCTCTAAAGTGGCACAAAATAAACGCAACAATGCAAAACGATGCAGTTAAAGACAACGAATTTGCAGACAATATAACTAACCAGGCAAAAGGAAACATCATGGCAAAGAAAAATGAAGAACTCGATGAAGAAACCATGGCTGTGATCAATTGGTGCATAGAAGTTGAGGGTTTCCTGGTCAAAGGCGGCGCAACTCAAACTCAGGCGCAGGAATTTATTGAAGAAGAAATTGAATTCTTAACCGACCAATTTTATGACGGCTTGACGCCTGAAGAAGCCGCGAAAGTTGCACTCAGCGACTAAAATCAAGTCTCAAACTTAAAAAAAGCCCCACTATCTAGCGGGGCTTTTTTGGCATCTGATTACTAACACTTGGATAATATTTCTTAACGGATCTCACTTAACAAGGCATCTCAGCATTTTTACGAGAATAGAACCACCAAGTAATAATCATACAGCTGACATAGAAACCAATGAAAGTATACAAAGCCATATCAGGTGCGCCAGTTATCTTGATCGAGGTACCAAAACTTTGTGGAATAAAGAAGCCACCATAAGCACCAATCGCGCCAGAAAATCCCAGAACGGCAGCAGACTCTTTAGCTGCATCCAAGCGCGCTTGCTTAATCGCAGCCTCACCTTTGCCCGCACTGGCACGTTCTCTCTCGGTTTGAAAAATGATAGGGATCATGCAGAAGGTCGAACCATTACCCAAACCCGTCAAAATAAACATGCCTATAAAGGAGAACAAAAACACGCTAAATTGGTGTGCATGTAAAGCGGGTAAAATTCCCAACGCAATTACTGCTGCCATGGCACCAAACACCCAGAAGGTCAAACGTGCGCCACCTAATTTATCCGACAAGATGCCACCAACTGGACGTGCCAAAGCGCCAGCCAAAGGTCCAAGAAAAGCAAACTTAGCGACATCCACTTCAGGAAACTGCGCTTTGATCAACATCGCAAAGGCCGCCGAAAAACCGATGAAGGAACCAAATGTACCGATATACAACCAGCACATCAGCCAATTGTGTTTGCGTTTAAAAATAATCGCTTGATCAGAAAATGATGCTTTTGCAGACGCGATATCATTCATACCAAGCCACGCCGCAATCGTCGCAGCCAGAATAAATGGCACCCAGATAAAACCCGCATTCGCGAGCCAAAACAATTTATCCGAATTGGTTTTGACGTTGTGATACAAAAATCCATCACCTGACAAAGCCGCGCCGAATACGGCGGAAGAAATCACCAAAGGTGTCACAAATTGAACAACTGATACACCCAGATTGCCGATGCCGGCGTTCATACCTGTGGCATAGCCTTTGCGTGATTTAGGAAAAAAGAAACTGATGTTCGCCATGCTGGAACTAAAATTACCACCACCTAATCCGCACAACAAAGCCAAGATCAATAAAGTGGAATAGCTGGTCGTTGGATCTTGCAATGCAAAGCCCATACCGATAGCAGGAATCAACAGGCTAGCGGTTGAGAAAGCAGTAAAACGGCGTCCGCCAAACACAGGGACCAAGAAGGAATAAAAGATACGCAAAGTAGCGCCTGATAGCGCTGGCAATGCTGTCAAAAAAAATAACTGATCTTTGCTGAATTTAAAACCTGCTTTATCCAAATTCGCAGCCACCACACTCCACAGCATCCACACCGAGAACGCTAACATCAGACAAGGAATCGAAATCCACAGATTGCGATTAGCAATGCCATTCCCTTCCTTGCTCCAAAACGCACCGTCTTCCGGTTCCCATCGACTTAATACGTGACTCATTTTCATCTCCCTAAAAAATTAATGCCCGCAAAGCTAAATGCATATCGTTGAAACTTAGATGCCATTTAGCGTGACTGACAGAATACGGAGTCGCCCTAAATTTGAAAATTCCTCGTATGGTTGGAAATGTGACTGCAGAAGTAGGTATGCACTAGCCAAAAGAACTAGGGCGCGTACTTTCTTTAAAAACGTCGGAGTTAATGATGACTTTAGGCTTGCAAGCTAATAGTGCCGTGTTTTTTGTGGTGCGATCCCTGCACAGACGTTTTAACATTGCCGTGTTCAGATTCACAATGAATTTGCGGATAGGCTTTAAGGGACGGCAAAGAACTAATCGAAATGCGCGAAGCACTGACGCTGATCAGGCCTAGCTCACTCAAATGATGCAACATACGCGAGAAGGTTTCGGGTGTTAAATTTAGTAAGGACGCGACCACATTTTTCTTCAACTCCAGTCGAATCTCATTACTCTCTTGCGACAAGGCGGTTTGCACTAAATAGTCAACCACACGTTGCATCGCATTATGCGAAGATTGACGTTCAACATTTCGTACAAAACCTAAGAGACGATACGATAAACCCGTCATCATCTGACGCGCAATTGCGGGCGATTGATCTAGCAATTTAAATAGAGCGTTTTTTGGCAAACGTAATAATAAGGAAGGCTCTAAGGTTTCCGCATAAAACGGATAAGGTTCTTCAAGAAACATCATTGCTTCGCCAAAACATTGCCCTGGGCGTATCAACTCAACGATTTTATCGCTACCGTTCGAGGCGGGGATCGCCAGTTTTATCAAGCCATACACCAGAATAAAACACCCATCCGCCAAATCGCCTTTCTGGAATAAACTTAAGCCTTTTTCCAGCTCCAGCTTCACCACTTCTTTTTTCAGGCTATCTAATTCAAACGGCGAAATATGGCGAAATAAAGCTTGATTAAGCAATAAGCCATCCAGATTAATCTTACTCATCATGTCTCCCTATCCTAATCAAATAGGCTTGAAGTGTAAGACACGATTAATGAAACGACTATCCACCATTCGGCGTAGATAGTTGCTGCAAAAGACCGAGAATGATGACTCAGTTCGCAGCGACTAGTCCACTTAAGACTTATCCATACCGTGTTCCACCGCGTACACCGCAATTTGCACACGACTTGTCAGATTCAATTTTTTCAGAATATTCTGTACGTGAATCTTAACGGTGCTCTCCGCCACATCAAGATTGCGGGCGATTTCTTTATTACTTTCACCCCGCGCCAAACAAACCATAGTTTCACGTTCACGAGGGGTGAGTTTTTCGCGTTCAGGAGCAGTATTTACATTATGACCCGCACGAAATTGCATGACCAATTTTGCGGTCATGGACTCTGCGATCACCGGTTCACCCGCTGCCGCTCGTTTGATAGATTGGGTTAGATAGTCGGCTTCTATGTTTTTCAACAAATAACCACGAGCACCGTTTTTTAATGCCGTAGTCAGATCTTCAGCTTCTTCCGACACGGTCAACATCAACACTGCAGTATCGGGCAAATCCTCAACGATCAATTGCATCGCTTCCAATCCCGACAAGCCTGCCATATTGAGATCCATAAGTACCACATCGGGTTTTAATTGTTTAGCGCGTTTCACGCCCTCCAAACCATCAGCAGCTTCGCCTACGATTTCAAACTCGGGATTGCGTTGCAATAGCAAACGAATGCCACTGCGAAACAAACTATGATCATCGACCAGCAAAATACGAATACTCATGTCTCTACTTTCTCTTTTTTAGGCTAGTTTTAAGCCACTAAGCGTTCTTGCCTTAGCAAATGCAAGGAAATCGTTGTGCCATGACCGTCGTTACTTTCAATCGAGAATTGAGCCGATAGTCGCTCAGCTCGTTCTTTCATAATTCTAAGTCCAACATGTCCTTCGCCTTTTTCCTCTACGGTACCCATATCAAAACCCAAACCATCATCGTGCACAGTCATCTCAAAATCACGCTCATTATCGATTCTGACCTGCACCTCACTTGCCTGTGCATGCTTACGCACATTCGATAAAGCTTCCTGCAAAATGAACAGTATCTGCAACTGTTGTTCCGGTGCTAAAGGCGCACCGTTACCCGCAAATTGAATCTCGCTATGCACACCAGTCTGGCGCTGAAATTTCGCGACGACATTGCGCATTTCTGACTCCAGATTACTGTCTTGCAAGCGAGTGCGAAAATTCAGTAAGAGTTCGCGTACATCTTCGTAACTCTCTTGCACACCAGCGCGTAACAAAGGCGCGATCTCGCGGATTTCTTCAACCTCGTTACGATGTAGAGAATCTTCTAGCATCTGCACTTGCAGATTTAAGAAGTTTAAGCCCTGCGCAATACTGTCATGCAAACCCTGCGCCAGCAAATTACGTTCCTGCGACACTGCAAACTCTTTTTCCTTTGCAATCAATCGTTGATTTTCTATCGCCGATCCTAAATTTTTTCCTAGAATTTCCAATAGGCGCCGTTCCTCGCTGCTTACCACACGCTCTTTTGAAAAATGTAACGAAAAACTGCCAATCACCAACTCGCGTGTCACAATTTGAAATACCGCCAAAGAGACATAGCCCTCTTCCTGACAGCGATAAGTTTTTTGTTGATCTAGTAAGCGAAAATCCCGAACCAAAATTATGCCCTGCTGAGTGGCACCACCACACAAGCAATCATCTTTCTTGATGCAATGCTCTTCCTCTATCATTTTTTCAGAAATTCCCTCATGCACGGTAATATGCATATTGTCATTCTTAGCATCGAGAATTCGCACCGTGCCGCCATCAGCTTGCATGCGCTGCATGATTCTATGCAAGAAGCCACGGCATAGTTCCTCTATCGCATGCGGCCCTGCCAAGAATCCGGCAATCTCATACAAGGTGCTCATCTCATGATTTTGCGCCTGCAATTTAGCGGTCTTTTCAGATACCCGCACTTCCAGTGTGCGGTGTACCGTTTGTACATGATCCGCCATCTGATTAAAGGCCTGCGCCAGTACACCAAATTCATCTTCTGTTTCTATCGGTAAGCGAACGCTCAGGTCATCTTTACTCATGCGTGCAATACCCGCCTGCATACGCGTGACGGGTCCAACTATCCATAAGTAGAGAAGATAAAGCAGCGCAATACTGGCGGCCAATGACATAAAAATCAAAGCGGTCTGACATAGTCGCAACCACGTGGTTTTTTCCGCCAGTTCGACTTCTACCAATATCACTAATTGATTAATGTTATGTACAAAAGTAGGCAATTCCTGTTCGTACTGACTTAGGGCAAGACGACGAGTTGCTGCATCGTTGGCACGTAAAGCGTTTTTCGCATTCGGTTGTATATTGCGTGACCACTCATCCTGCACTTTTTTCATTTGTTCACGAATCAGCTGGGTTTGTGGCAAAAACAAAGGACGCTTAGGATCACCGGCCTGCAACTCTGCCAGCGTGCGATTAAAATCGAGTAGCTCCTGTTCCACAATACCATTCGTCGGCGTCTGTTCCAAAATCATTGCCATGCGATAGGAGCGCATTCTCAAGCTACCCGCTTCATTGATCGCAGCGCCGCCGCCCTCTAACTGCCAAGATAGTAGCAAGGTGTAAGCAATCGCCATCAAGGTCAAGGCAAGCCCTATCACTGTCGTAACCAGGATACGGAAGGTCAAACGTTTCCCCATCGGTAGAAGGATAGGTGCTTGCATGTTGGGGGTCATCATTTCAGCTAGGCCTTAAGACGTAATCAGGTCGGGTCATAGGCTAGTCGCCAGTTCTTGAGATTCGGCTTTAGATGCTTCAAATGTTTCCGCATGAGGATGCGGAACCCCTAAAGGGCAGACCATAGGCAAGAAAGTATCGGTACGATCGGAGTAGGCTAAAAGCGCACCATTGGTCATATCAAAATACCAGCCGTGCAAAGCAATCTGACCGCGTGCCTCACGTTCGGCAACCCAGGGGAAACTGCGTAAATTATTCAAAGACAAAATAATCGCGCCTAGTTCACAAGCATGATTCTGAACCTCGACAGTGCAATTCGCTAATTGATTCAAAACTTGTTGTTTTACTGGTTCAACAATACGCATCCAACGACCAATAAAATCTATTTTCCTACTCGGCTGGTAGCCCTGCATTAAAGCACGAATACCACCACATTTTTCATGCCCCATCACGATGATGCGTTTGACATTTAAGGCTTCAACCGCAAATTGTATCGCTGCACTGACGCCTTGCTGATTACCTGATTCATTACACGGCGGTACTAAATTGGCCACATTGCGTATGACAAAAATATCGCCAGGATCACAGTCCAGCAATAAGGCAGGATCAACTCTCGAATCACAACAGCCGATTAGAAGCGTACTCGGATTTTGTCCGTTATTAAGCTTGTCGTACAGAGGTTTTTCGCCAGAAAAATATTTGCTTTGAAAACGTTGAAATCCTTCAATAAATTGGTGAATATTTCGCACTTCCATGTCTTTCTCCACATCATTTAATCTATCCGCCGGTTTGTGACATAAATCGAATTACTTTATGTCTTTGCGTCGTGAATTCGTGTTTTTCTGGTTTGAGTTCTATCGCTTGCCGAATCGCTTGCTCTAGTTCTTCATCGCTAATACCTGCTCTTAACAATGGACGTAATTCAAATTTCTCATCTTGCCCAAGGCACATATACAGCGTGCCATCGACGGCCAAACGCACGCGATTACAGGTAGAACAGAAATGTTGACTCAAAGGTGAAATAAATCCTATTGTTGCCAGTCCGTCACGACTGCGCCAATATCTGGCGGGACCACCGCCCAACTCTTCGGCAGCGGGGACTAAATCAAATTTTTGCACCAATTCTTCGCGAATCGGGCCGATATCACGATACTGGGTATTTTGTCCTGTACTACCCATAGGCATAGCCTCAATCAGGCGCAAAATAAAGCCTTCGTTAAAACAAAACTCCGCCATTCGTTGTACTTCATGATCGTTGACACCGGCCATCACCACCATGTTTAATTTAATAGGCTTAAATCCTGCCCGTTTTCCCGCTTGCAAACCAGCCATGATGCTGGAAAAACTATCGCGTCCGGTAATCGTTTTCATGCAGGCTTTATCTAAACTATCGAGACTCACATTGATGCGGCTAACGCCAGCACGGAAAAATGCTTCCGCATGTTTATGCAATTGCGTCGCATTTGTCGATAAAGAAATGTCTTGAATCTCAGGCAAAGCGGCCAAACGTTCCACCAGTTGTGGCAAATGTCTCCGAAGTAAAGGCTCGCCACCAGTCAAACGCACGCGACCTACGCCAAGACGCACAAAAGCTGCCACCACCCGCTCTATCTCATTAAAATTCAACCAGTTTTCGGGCTCTTCAAAATCAGTAAATCCCGCGGGCATGCAATAACTACATCGCAAATCACATTTATCCGTAACCGACACACGCAAGTAATTGAGTTGACGTCCAAAACGATCAATCAGCCTGGTGTCATGTTTGGTGAACAGTGATGGAATAGAATTTTTCATGAAGTCATTGTGGATGTTTTCCAGCACCGACACAATTCTCCCCCAAGCTAATGACAACTAGTTCTTTTGGGGGATAAAACTTGTTCCAGATCAAATTTGTGCGCCAATTTAATAGCAAAATTAGCTAGAAACACGCTTTGCTAACGCACAAATTAAAATTAGATAAAGGAAATTGAATGTCGTGTTGAGCCACCATCACCGCCCAACCGGGCTCAATTGACTTGGATGCATATTTGAAGTTACTTAATTTAGCGAACCGGGCCGATGATATTAGTTCGTCTGTTCGAGCGGCGCCACTCTAGGCAAAATAATAGTAAATTGCGCACCATGTCCAATCTCGCTATCAACCTTAATGCTGCCGCCTAATAGAGAGCTCACCATGTTGTAGCAGATGTGCAGACCCAAGCCACTACCGCCCTTGCCTAATCGCGTGGTAAAGAAAGGTTCAAAGATACGATCGATGTTCTCTTTTGCAATGCCCTGCCCATTGTCTTCCACCGTCAGAATCACCTTATCCACACCATAGGCCCGGCCCCCGATACGAATCAGACCATCTGCCTTTTCTTGCAAGCCATGCACCATCGCATTGATAATTAAATTGCTTAACACTTGCCCCAATGATCCCGGATAACTATCGAGCTCTAATCCTGCTTCCACTTCCATTTGCAAGGCATGACCGTCGCGCTTAATTCGGTTGGACAAAGTCAAAACCACCTCTTCGCAGAAATTCAGCAAATCAAAAGTCCGTCGTTGATCCGAAGTTTGATCTACTGCAATCTGTTTGAAGCTACTCACCAAATTAGCGGCGTTCGTCAAATTACGAATCATTAAGTCTGACGACGCGCTGGTATTCTCACAAAATTTTTCTAAATCCGAACGACGTAATTGGTTGGTCTGCACTTGCTTTAAAAATTGGCGATTCATATCCAACATGGTACTTGCCATCAATAAGCTATTCCCTATTGGTGTATTCAATTCATGTGCCACACCGGCGACCAAAGAACCAAGTGCGGCTAATTTTTCTTGCTCGACTAATTTTGACTGCGTCAATTGCAAACGACGATAGGCTTCTGCATTGTCATACGCGACCGCGGTATACGCCGCAAGTGTGCGCAAAATATTTAAATCGTCTAAACCAAACGCACGAGGCTTCATGCTTAACACGCCAATTAATCCCATGACACGACCAGACAAAGTCAGAGGAACATAAATACCCGAACGGGAGTTCTCGGTGCTGAGACCATTTTCTAAAAAAGTATCAGCTTGACCTACTTTTTCTGCGGTGATCGCATCGAGTTTCCGGCTGTCATGCATAATTTCATCAATGATCACTTCCTGACCTTTGAGTACGCATTGCGTTGCTGGCTGCTCCAGTGCATCTAAACTACGTGAGTAGGGCAAGATGCGAAGATTGCCTTGCAAGGTGTAATCAAAATTAATCTGGCGTTTTTCCCAGTCGACAAAACCAACGCCTATGGTCGACGCCGAGATCAAGGTACGGATGTTGTCATACAAAGTACCCAAGATTTCGTTGACATCTAACGAGGCGGTAATTCGCAGACCAATTTCACTCAGACGACCAATATCATTACGAGCACGCTCGGCGATTTCTCGCTGAATTTCCGCCAAACGTTTTTGCTCGAGTACCTCTTGTGTCTGGCGTTTAACCTGTTGCTCCAGATACAGTTGGCTTGCCCTGATTCCCTGTACCCGCCTCTGATAAAACAAGGCAAACAGCCCCAGAATCACCAAGGTCCAAAGACCATACCACCAAGGAGTTTTCCAATAGGGTGGTAATACGACGACTTCCAATAAAACCGTACTTTCGCTCCATATTCCATCAGAATTGGCAGCGCGCCCCAACAAGCGATAATTACCTGCGTCTAGATTGGTATACGTGGCGAAGCCCCGATCAGCATGTCCAACGATCCATTCTTTATCGTAACCTTCTAATTTCCATGCATAACGATTCTGAGTGCGGTTATAGAAATGTAGAGCGACTAATTCAAAGCTCACCATCGTCTGCTCATGATTCAAGCTTATCTTTCGTGCCGCACCCAAATTGCCCGTCACACCTACGCTTTTTAGATCGTAGGAATTTTTGCTTTCCGTAGTTTGTCGAGCACCATTATTCTTCTTAACATCAAATACGCCTTTGTTATTCCAACTCATCAAAGATTTATTGAACAATAAAATATCACTGACGATGACTCGCGGTGGAATCGAATTATCCCGAATATTTTCAGGGTGAAAATGTACCAGACCAACACCACCAAAAAGCAGTCCTCCATCTGAGGTGCGGGCCGCTGCACCAAAATTGAAAGCACCTTCAAATCGTCCAAATGAAAGAAAACTACGTGCAAGCTTTCGCTCTGGATCGACCCGTATCAATCCACGTTCGGTGCTTAACCAAATTTCACCGTTATCTGCATCTTGTATCGATTCAATCACGTCATCTGGCGAACCAGGTAATTTGGCCCAAGACACCAAATTCCAATCATCTGAGGTAGGCGCAACGCTTGTGCTTTTTTGATTTGGTTGCACTTCCAATAAACCTTGTAAAGTCGCAGCCCAAATTCGTCCATGCACGTCCTGCCGCAAACCAGTTACTCCCAATTTTTCCGGATTAGCAATTTCTTTCGAGGCTTTACCTATCATCTCGAAAGTAGCGTCGGCATCGCGCCAGATAAATAGGGCGCCTTTAGTACCCACCCATAAACGCTTTTCGGAATCGAACAAGAGACTATCAACCACATCGTCATTAAAACTACCCACACTATGTAGACCGCCACGGTAAGCAGTAATTTTCATATCGGTGCTGACTCGATACAGTCCAGCGCTGGTTCCGACCCAGACATTTCCTTTATCGTCTTTACTCAGTGCGTTAACCCGAGCACCGATGGGAAAGTTTGGATCTAATAAGACTGTCCGACTGCTTTGCTTCTTGGGATCAAATATCTCTAAACTTTCACCTCCGACCCACAACTGTTTCTTACTATCCAATAACAAGGCGCGTATATACTCAACACCCATTTGCTTTTTAGTAAATCGCTCCGTATCTCCAGAGGGCAGATGCAGTCGATTGAGCCCCCCACCCAAGGTGCCCAGCCACACATAATCGTTCTGATCGGGTATTACCGCCGATACCAGACGATTTGAGACGCTACGTGGATCACCTGGCACATTCAAATAGGTTTGAAAACCACGCCCATTCAAATCAATCAAATTAACGCCGAAGTCAGAGGTGCCTACCCACAATGCGCCAGTCGCATCGAGCATCAGTGAAGTTAGCGAATTACCGCTTAAACTGCTCTCAACTGCCGGCGTATTCACAAATCGCTCTAGTCTTTTTTGTTGTGAACGCCAGCGAAATAGCCCCTGCTCATCGTTCAGTGCCAACCACATCGATTTTTCCTGATCTTGCACGATCGCCGTTATCGTAGCCTTAGGAAGGTTCAATCCGATCGGCAAAGCAATTGGTTCAGCGACTTTATTCTCGACGCTCCACAAACTTAAACCGCCCGTCAAACCCACCCATAATTGTCCTGAAGGATCAAAGGCTAAGCTACGAACCAAATTATCCACAGGTCGCATTTTTTGGCTTGTACTGTCACTCACCGCTTGAAATTGCAGCAACAAACGGCCACTTTGACTGATATGCGCAACCCTATGTCCCTGCCCTATCCAAACCCCGCCAGCACCATCACTCAGCATGGCTCGAACCTCGCCGCTAAAGTAGGCAGCTTCGCTCATATCAGGCTGCCAACTACTATAACGCCCATTCTGCACGTCAAGTAACTTCAAACCGCCCGAGGTCGCCACCCACAATTGTTTCGGCCCAGCCTGTGCGATGCCATAGACCACTTTATCTTTTTCACTGATATCGCTTGCAACAGGAAAACGTTGAATAACATCCGTTTTCAGATCCAGTCGATCCAAGCCACGGCGTGTACCTATCCACAAATTTTGTTGTGAATCTTCAAATAAACTAAAAACGCGGTTATGGCTAATGCTGCCAGGATTATCTGGACTACTGGAAAACACCTGCATATGCCGACCATCATAGCGCACCAATCCATTCGCGGTCGCAATCCAAATATAGCCATCACGGGTCTGATAGATGTTCATAACCCCAGTACTTGGCAGGCCTTGATCCACACTAAAGTGATCAAAACGAAGACGATGCAAAGCGCCTGCTTGTGCAGCATCGAACAAGCCAGATAGAAGAAAAACCAAGAAAAATAAAGAAGGGACGCGGAGAGTCGGAAAATGGGTGAGGTACCCAAGAAGCGTTGAGGGCAACTTCAAAATTAATGCAATGAAAACATGCAAAACAATTACTCCCCCGAAGATGTACACCATGGGCGCAAAGCCTGACTCGATGCCAACTATAACAGACAAAAAGTATTCAATTAAGATACTTTACCCTGCTTCAAGGTTTTAGCTCAATTTGAATTTAATTTTTTTCAAATTTTACGACAAGGGAATGTCTACCGCGACTGGGATGGTGCTGTAGAAAACAAGACGAGCTTGCCCTCGATTCCTCGCGACAACAATAAAGACTCAGTGCCAACCTACGTCCATCAGCAGAACAGTATCTTATGCCGTGCAAGAGCAGGCGCCACCACCCATGCCTAACACAGGCATTAAATGAGGAATACTGCCACCGCGCATAGGGCAAAGAATATTATCCTCCTTCACATTGTGCTGTTGAATCAAGACATCCAAGGTATCAATGGTCGCTAAGGCAGATTCAACTTGTCCTTTTTCAATTTCGTCCATAGCCAAATCGCGCAATTGACGAATCTCTGCGTGCGCACTACGGATCACCACGGTAGGACCATTGATCATGCCTGTGGCTTTTTAAAAAAGCGGAGAACAGGCGTTCTTCTTCCAAACGGATATGGTGTTCCAATTACTCGTCGAATAAACGAAAATTTCTGCCCGCTAATACCAGATCTGCTTTACGTAAAGCGGCTTCGACGCGATTTAATTGATCGTCGCACTCTTGGTATTGTTTCACCATACTCATCATAGCTTGCAACATGACTTGCAACATGACTTGCTCACTTTCTCTTTTAAATTTATCACTGCACCAAAGGCGTATCAGCACCTTCGAGTTCAATACCGCTGATCTTGGCTTGCCCGACCATCAGTTGCAGATACTGACGCAACGCGTGATCGTGGCTGGCTCTTTGCATAGCGTCGGCGATCTTGCTTTCTACTTGTTCGAATGGTAGTAATTTTCCCACCAGTTTTCGACCTAATTGCAGAATATGCAGGCCGAATCGCGTCTCCACTAGACGTGGCACTATTTTGTGTTCTTCCGCTGAAAAAATGACTTTTTCAAATTCAGGAACCGTGTCGCCGCGCGTCAGTTGGCCAAGGCTACCGCCAACATCACTCGATGGGCAATTCGAATTCGCTTTTGCCATCGCAGCAAAATTCGCTGGATTGTCCAACAAATCTTGCAACACGATTTCTGCATGCTTACGTAGATTATCTAAATCTAAAGCAGCGGTAACTTGAAACAAAATATGACTAGCTTCGACTAATTCACCGACCGTAAAACGCTGCGGATGAGCTTGATAGTGACGCAAGCATTCTTCAGCGCTAGGCTTAGGCACCACTACTTCACGTACCAGCAAGGCTTCAATTTTGTCTTCATCTTCACCTGACAAACCCAATTCATTGGCCTTATCCAGCAAAACGCGACGCAAGACTAAAGCGGTCATCGCACTTTTCATCGCATCAGCAGCACCTTGATGCTCTGGCAGTTCTTTTTCCATCTCAGAATCGCTGAGTTCGTAACCATTGACTATGACGGGCATGATGGCCTCCCCAAAATTTGTCGTTTGAATCTATGCTCACTATTTCAAAATCTGTCAGCAACTAGCAACCGCATGCCTGCACCTAGTAGTCGTCGCTCCTGCGAAGGCAGGAGCCCAGCGTCGTTCGTTGATCAAGCAACGCCACTGGATTCTTGCTATCGCAATGGAAATCAGCGCGGACGTACTAACTGCCAAGCACGGCTTAAATAAGCAACCGATGCAAAGCCGCTCCACACGTGTACCAGACGAGTGAATGGGAAGATCACGAACAAACTCAAGCCCATAAACAAGTGCGCCTTGAACAAAAACGGTGCGCCAACAATGAAACTGGCGGCATCGCCTTTAAAGGTCACGATGTGCTGCGCCCATGTCATCAACAACACCATCATGTGGCCGTCTCTGTGGTTCAAAGATTCAAAGATCGTAGATAGGCCCAAACCCAAGGTGATGAAAATCCATAACAACAAGAGTTTATCTCCCGCTTTTGTCACTGCTGAGATACGAGCATCAGTGAAGCGCCTATGCATCAAAATCAGCAAACCGACCATACACAAAGACCCAAACACGCCACCCATGACAATCGCAATCATTTGTTTAAAACCATGTGAAATGCCTAAGCTATCCCATACGATTACTGGTGTCAGCAATCCAACCATGTGACCGAAGAACAAACCGAGGACACCAATGTGAAACAAAATATTGCCGACCCGCAGATTGCCAGCATGCAGCATCTGCGAAGAATCACTCTTCCACGTATATTGTTCGCGCTCAAAACGTGCCAAGCTGCCGAACAGGAAAATCGCCAATGCGATGTAGGGATAGATCCCGTAAATAAATTGATGTAAGTAGTCCATCACTGACTCCCAAAAGGTTTAATTTGCAGCTGCTTGATTTGCAGCATTGGGTTGACGTGGATAAAAATTGACCGTCTGCGCACCGCCAGATGCCCCGCCAGATGAACAAGACAAACCTGGCTTCAACAAAGGCTCAACACCATCTGCGCCTGGGCCAAAGGTTTCCATCGCATCATCCATGTCGCGTACTGGTGGTTCACCTTGCTCTTGCGGTACCACATCGGTGAACGAAGTCAACAATAGGAAGGCATTGGCATACGGACTGTCTTTGCGTTGCAAACGGATACCAATCGCAGCCAATACATGGATCGCTTCGCCCAACAACTTCTCTGCGGTTTCAGCATCGACCAAGCTTAAAAATTCTAAGAACAGCGGCACATAATCTGGCAATTCGCTGGCTTCTGGCTCAAAACCATAACGGCGATATTCGGAAATCAAATCCACCATCGCCTGACCACGATCACGGCTTTCACCATGGATGTGTTCGAACAAATGCAGAGCTACCGAAGGGGTGCGATCAAACGTGCCCACATAATTTTCTTGCACGCTGATTAGACTGTTGTTTTGCAAATAGTTGAGTAAGGGCTGTACTGCTTCTAAAACCTCTGGATCGGCAGCTAATTCAGTATGAATCTCTGGCAAAGCAGCAATCAAATCTGGCTGCGGGTAACTCAGTAGTGCGGATAAAATGCGATAAATTTGCATACGATTTCCTTTATTCTTTGTGGCGTTTATGGCGTCGTTTTATGCTTTAATATTCCCTCTCCCGCAAGCGGGAGAGGGTTAGGGTGAGGGGCGTTGAGTAATCCGAAATGCTTGGTGGGAGGCTTAAAGTATCCCGACAAAACACATCACGCTCGCTTTACATCCCTCATCCCCGACCCTTCTCCCGCTTGCGGGAGAAGAGAGCTAAAAACTACTCGGTCGTCGACAACTTCTTCCTCGACTTCGGCATATCCACAAAAATCACACTACCCTGCGGCTTCTTACCAAACAGCGCACCATCAGAAGTACCGCCCGAGCATCCATTGCCAAACGTAAATCCACAACTTCCTTTTTCGTTGAAGCTGTCTTCCACCATCTCTTTATGCGAAGAAGGAATCACAAAACGGTCTTCGTAGTTGGCAATTGCCATGGTTTGATACATGTCTTCGACTTGTGCCGCCGTCAAATCAACTTGTTTCAACACTTCATGATCGAGCTCGCCATGCACGACTTCGGAACGCTTGTAAGCACGCATCGCTAACATACGCTCTAAGGCTTTCAAGACTGGTTCTTCTTTACCGGCCGTCAAAAGATTGGCCAAGTAACGCACCGGGATCCGCAAAGACTTCACATCAGGAATAATACCGTTCATGCCCATGTGGCCTGCTTCTGCCGCTTTTTGAATTGGTGACAACGGTGGTACATACCAAACCATAGGCAGCGTGCGATATTCTGGATGCAACGGGAAAGCAATCTTCCACTCCATCGCCATTTTATACACTGGCGATTTTTGCGCAGAAGTAATCCAGCTCTCTGGAATGCCATGCTTACGCGCTTCGGCTATCACTTCTGGATCGTGCGGATCTAAGAAGCAATCTAACTGCGCCTGATACAAATCTTGTTCATTCGGTGTCGATGCCGCTGCCTCGATTTTATCTGCGTCATATAACAAGACACCGAGGTAACGGATACGGCCTACGCAAGTTTCTGAACACACCGTTGGTTGACCAGCTTCAATACGTGGATAGCAGAATGTGCATTTCTCTGCTTTACCTGAACTCCAGTTGTAATAAATCTTTTTGTAAGGGCAACCGGAGATACACATACGCCAGCCGCGGCACTTGTCTTGGTCGACCAAAACAATACCGTCATCTTCTCGTTTGTAAATCGAGCCAGATGGGCAAGACGCCACGCAAGCCGGATTCAAGCAGTGTTCGCACAAACGTGGCAAGTACATCATGAAAGTCGATTCGAAAGTGCTGTACATTTCTTTCTGCACGCCTTCGAACAAAGCATCACGACTACGTGAGCTAAACTCACCACCTAAGTCATCTTCCCAGTTCGGACCCCAAACGATCTTATCCATTTTCTTGCCAGTGATGACAGAGATAGGACGTGCGGTCGGTGGTGTCTGTGACAAGGGCGCATTTTGCAGGCGCTCATAATCAAAGGTGAATGGCTCGTAGTAATCGTCGATCGATGGCAAATTCGGATTGGCAAAAATATTCGCCAAGATGCGCAATTTACCGCCTTGTTTTGGCTCTAATTTACCTGCCTCGTTGCGATTCCAGCCGCCCTTCCACTTGGCTTGATTTTCCCATTCTTTCGGATAACCGATACCCGGCTTAGTTTCGACGTTGTTGAACCAGGCATATTCAACGCCATCACGACTGGTCCAGACGTTTTTACAGGTCACGGAACAGGTGTGGCAACCGATACATTTATCCAGGTTCAACACCATGCCTACTTGTGCGCGAATTTTCATGACGCTGCTCCTTCTTCTGCCTCTTCCAGCTTGCCTTCCAACCAATCCACTTTTTTCATCTTACGCAAGACGATAAATTCATCGCGGTTACTACCAACTGTGCCGTAGTAATTAAAGCCGTACGCCAACTGCGCATAACCACCAATCATGTGGGTAGGTTTTAATACCGCACGGGTCACCGAATTATGAATACCGCCGCGTTTACCAGACAATTCCGCACCCGGTGTATTGATAATTTTTTCCTGTGCGTGATACATCAGACACATGCCTTTTGGCACACGCTGGCTAACCACCACACGCGCTGTCAAAGTACCGTTGCTGTTGAATACTTCGACCCAATCGTTATCCACCAAGCCAGCTTCTTTCGCTTCGATCTCCGATACCCACACATGTGGACCGCCACGTGAGAGCGTCAACATACGCAAGTTGTCAGAATAGGTTGAGTGAATCCCCCACTTCTGATGCGGTGTGATGAAGTTGAGCACGATCTCTTTCTCACCGTTCGGATGCTTGTTCAGCATCGGTGCCACCGTCTTGGTATCAATTGCTGGTTTGTACACGCACAAACCTTCACCGAAATCGAGCATCCAGCGGTGATCCTGGTAGAACTGTTGACGACCAGTGAGTGTGCGCCATGGGATCAGTTCATGTACATTGGTGTAACCGGCGTTGTAGCTAACTTCTTCTGATTCCAAACCAGACCACGTTGGTGCAGAAATAATCTTGCGTGGCTGTGCCTGTACATCACGGAAGCGGATCTTGTCATGCTCACGACCAACTGCCAGATGGGTGTGATCGCGGCCAGTAATCTTACCTAAGGTTTCCCACGCTTTGACCGACACATGACCATTGGTTTCTGGTGCAAACGTCAAAATCATTTCGCAAGCATCAATCGCAGTTTCCAAACGTGGACGGCCTTTCGATACGCCCTCTTCTGTCACTACTTTGGTGATACCACCGATTTCATGGACTTCATGTTCGGTGTTCCAGTTAATCCCTTTACCGCCATTGCCGAGCTTATCTAACAAAGGCCCAATCGATGTGAATTTTTTGTAGATCTCTTTGTAGTTACGTTCTACCACCACAAAGTTTGGCGCAGTCTTACCCGGGATCAAATCGCACTCACCTTTTTTCCAATCTTTAGGCTCAAACGCCTGACCGAGTTCGCCCGGTGTATCGTGCATCAAAGGTTGCAAGACGATGTCTTTGCGTGTACCGAGATACTCACCACCGATTTCGGTGAATTTCTTGGCGATGCCTTTATAGATTTCCCAGTCGGTTTTGCTTTCCCACAAAGGCTGCACAGCTTCACTCAATGGATGAATGAAAGGATGCATATCCGAGGTATTCAAATCATCTTTTTCATACCAAGTCGCTGTTGGCAAGACGATGTCGCCGTACAAGCAAGTCGTACTCATACGGAAATCAAGCACCGTCAATAAATCTAATTTACCTTCAGCAGCTTCTTCACGGAATTTCACTTCCGATGGTTTCACCGCTTCATCAGGATCATCGAACAAGGCATTTTGTGTACCGAGTAAGTACTTCAAGAAATACTCATGACCTTTACCTGAACTACCAAGAATGTTGGAGCGCCATACAAACATATTGCGTGGGAAATTCTTAGGATTATCTGGATCATCACAGCTCATATTGACTGCACCAGATTTCAAGCTTTGCTTCAAGTACTCTGCTGGTTCTAAACCCGCTGCTGCAGCTGCATCGCAAACATCAAGCGGATTAGTTTCTAATTGCGGTGCTGATGGCAACCAGCCCATGCGTTCCGACTTGGCATTCATATCGATCATACTCATATGACTGACTTTAGATTTATCCGCAGTTGGCGCAAGGATTTCATCGATATGCAATTTCTCATGCCGCCACTGGCTGGTGTGCGCATAGAAGAAACTGGTGCCGTTCATTTGACGTGGAGGACGTGTCCAATCAGACGCGAAGGCAAGTGGAGCCCATCCAAATTGTGGACGCAGCTTTTCTTGGCCGACATAATGCGCCCAACCACCACCCGATTGACCAACGCAACCGCACATCATGAGCATATTGATAATGCCGCGATAAATCATATCGTTGTGGTACCAATGATTCAATGCCGCACCGACGATGACCATGCTCTTACCATGGGTGTCGTGCGCATTTTGGGCGAATTCACGTGCGACTTGAATCACCAAATCACGCTTAACACTCGTATGTTTTTCTTGCCATGCTGGTGTGTAAGGAATGTCGTCGTCATACGATGTAGCAACCGCACCGCCCAAGCCTTGATCCACACCATAGTTCGCCATCGAGAGGTCATACACGGTAGCGACCAAAATCTCAGAGCCATCTGCCAATTGCACTCTGCGTGCTGGCACATTGCGCATCACCATATCGTTGGCATCTGCACCACCGAAGTAGTTAAAGCCTACGCTCACTACTTGATCATGCTTAGCCACCAGACTCAATTGCGGATCAATCTCGCGACCTGAGCCACCGTCTTTTGGTTCCAGATTCCAACGACCGACTTTCTCACCATCGTTGACTTTGCCTTCGCCCCAGCGATAGCCGATAGAGCCATTCGGTGCGACGATCTCGTCTGTTGTCGCATCAATCGCCAGTGTCTTCCAATCGCCATTATTGGCTTCATCTAAACCGCCAGGCAATTGCGATGCGCGCAGCATTTGATCTGGCACAAAGCAGCCATTGCGCTCGACCAAGCGCACCAACATAGGCATGTCGGTATATTGTTTCACATAGCTGCGGAAGTAATCAGATTTACCTTCGAGATGGAATTCTTTCAGAATCACATGGCCCATCGCCATCGCCAAAGCCGCATCCGTACCTTGCTTAGGCGCCATCCAGATATCACCAAACTTCACCATCTCACCGAAGTCAGAAGACACAGCCACCGTCTTAGTGCCTTTGTAGCGCACCTCGGTGTAAAAGTGGGCATCTGGTGTACGTGTTTGCGGTACGTTAGAACCCCACACCATTAAGTAAGTGGAGTTATACCAATCAGCGGATTCCGGTACATCGGTTTGTTCACCCCAGATTTGCGGACTCGCTGGCGGCAAATCGCAGTACCAATCGTAGAAAGACAAACATGCACCGCCGATCAAAGACAAGTAGCGCGCACCAGCTGCGTAAGACACCATCGACATCGCAGGAATCGGCGAGAAACCAATCACGCGGTCTGGGCCGAATTTCTTCACAGTAAAGGCATTTGCAGCGGCGATGATCTCTTGTGCTGTATCCCAATCGGCACGTACAAAGCCGCCCAGGCCACGCACGGATTTATAACGTTTAGCTTTGACGGGATCTTGGCTAATGGATTCCCAAGCCTGAATCGGCCCCATGGTCTTACGCGCCTCTTGCCACATCTCCATCAGACGACCGCGGATCATCGGGTATTTCACACGCTGTGCAGAATACACATACCAGCTATATGAAGCACCACGCGGACAACCACGTGGCTCATGATTCGGCAAATCCGGACGAGTACGTGGATAATCTGTTTGCTGGGTTTCCCAAGTAATCAAACCGTTCTTGACGTACACCTTCCACGAACAAGAACCTGTGCAGTTCACACCATGGGTAGAACGCACGATTTTGTCATGCTGCCAGCGGCTGCGATACGCATTCTCCCACTGTCTATCCTCATCCACCACCGCACCATGTCCGTCAGAATAGGTGGATTTCACCTTAGACATGAACTTCAATCTATCCAGAAAATGACTCATCTCAAGCTCCTTGTTGTTAGATTCCATTTCTAAATCATTCGTGTCTAGGCGCCGAGGCGAAGACAGTGCTCCAGCACGACGAGCCGAAAGCAACAACGACACGGATGATTTAGAGGTGGAATGAACCTGATGTTCACGCCACTTTGGTATGATCAAAGTTTAGAGAGTTGAGAGAGAGTCGCCCATTCTTCAGAGCGGAGCCTGAAGCTAAGCATTGGCACTAGGGTGGGATAGTTCTTTGGAACTAGGTGGAGGGAATTTTAGTGCTGGATTTTGACTTAACTCAAAATTGGACGAGACATGATGCGCTGGAACTCGGAATCTGCGGAGCTCATCGCTCGAATTTGTCACTGTCGGGAAATTAGTCTTTTTCGCAATATGAATGGGATGATAAAAATGAAGATCAACAAGAATACACAACATGCATACGACAACGCTTTTATAAGAGCGCCGAAGCTGCTTTAGTATTCTCGAATAAATATATGTTTAAACAATAACTAAAACCCCAACGCTCAATTCGTCGATAGGGATCTCAAACTCGGGAATCCCTACTACTTCAACATTTGCGTCCATTATTTGACCAAAATCGATCCTTAAATCTCTAAGAATCCCATTTCGCAGTATGGGTAATTAGGAAACATCAACAGTACCAGATGCGCTATTTTTCGCTTTCGTTATTTCTACACCTATCCCTTGAACCTTCTCGCAAAAAACACTTCTTTCTTCTAACTCAATTCCAGGCTCTCCATATGCCAGTACTGACGCCATATGATAATCAACACTCTTTAAAGTTACGTTTGCTGAAAAATTTACAGCATCAACCTGATATTTATCAATCAACAAAGGGGAATTTCTCAAAAATCTAGCCTTGCAGGGACAAGTAAAATCTATCTTGAGTTTATCATCTAAAGAATTAACAAACTGCTGGAAGAGCTCGACTAAACTCGACGCATTATTGCGAACATACCTTTCAGCACTTAAAAGCTTTTTTTCTAAATCATTAGAAGTGAGCATCTCAAATTGCAAAGAAATGTCATGAAACTCCAAATACGTTACATACACTCGAGAACCCAATCCCCAAGCACTTATTTCAAAATCAGAAAGTGAGTTTAAGTCTCGTAAAATAACGCCGTAAGCTTTTGCTTTCGCGATCGCACCTGCGGTGAAACCTGAATTCGAAACTCCAATAATCGTATCGGCACCTAAACTCATCCGACGACCAATTAATTCCTCAATCCACTTTACATCCTGAATCTTTTTATGAATTCTGCATTCAATTATCGTGAGCAAGTTATCCTGACGAATCGAAATATCAATTTGACGTAATCGACTAGCATTATCAGGGTCTGGAATTTTATCGTTCCATGTGATGACGCTACCTTCACGTTCCAAAAGTTTATGGAATCGTGCGATGGTTTCTTCGAAGTTATCAGATGTTTTTGTCAAGCTCTATCAAACCTATAAAAAAGTCAAATCAATACAGACTAGTACGAGATTATGATAAACCACTAATCACACCATTATCATCAATATCAATATGCAACGCAGCAGGCACAGCAGGCAAGCCCGGCAAGCGCATAATCGCGCCAGTAATCGGCACTAGGAATCCCGCCCCTGCAGCGATCTCAAATTCACGCACTGTAAGTTCAAAGCCGCTTGGCCTGCCAATCAAAGCCTCGTTATCCGAAAAAGACTTTTGCGTCTTGGCGATGCAAATTGGCAGATGCCCTAAGCCCAAACCTTCTATATGTTTGATGTCAGCCAAGGCTTTGGCTTGGAATACCACTGAGCCAGCACCGTAGATTTTCTTCGCAACTGTCTCCACCTTGGTTTTGATGTCGCTGTTCCAATCGTAAATAGGCGTGTAGCGGCCATGGAAATTCTCCACAGTGTCGACCACGGCACGAGCCAGTTGCGTTGTACCTTCACCGCCTAGAGCCCAACCTTCAGACAGGGCGACTTTTGCGCCTTGTGCTTCGCAGGCATGTCGTAAGAATGCCAGCTCTTCATCACTATCGCTGTTAAAACGATTGATCGATACGACCGCTGGCAAACCAAATTGCGCGATGTTTTCCAAATGCTTTTGCAGATTTGCAAAACCGGTTTTTAAGGCATCAACATTGGGCGTGGTTAAGGTTTTTAGATCTTGTCCACCATGATATTTCAGTGCACGTACCGTCGCTACGATCACTACCGCGGAAGGACTCAAACCCGAATAGCCGCATTTAATATCGAGGAATTTTTCGGCCCCCAAATCCGCACCGAAACCTGCCTCAGTAACCACGTAATCGGACAAGGACAAACCGAGCTTGGTCGCTAATACTGAGTTAGTACCTTGGGCGATATTCGCGAACGGACCGCCGTGGATAATGGCTGGATTACCTTCCAAAGTCTGCACCAGATTCGGCTTGATTGCATCTTTCAGCAAAGCCGCCATCGCGCCTTGTGCTTTGAGATCGCGGCAATAGATCGCTTTATTGTCGTACGTGTCGCCGACATAGATATTGCCGAGCTTAGTTTTCAAATCTTGAAAGGATTCTGCGAGACAGAGAATCGCCATAATCTCAGAAGCCGCCGTGATGTTGAAACCCGCTTCGCGTGGATTCCCGCCGGGACGACCACCAAGGCCAGTGATAATACTGCGTAGCGAGCGATCATTCATATCCATCACGCGCTTCCATTTCACTGTGCGTGGGTCGATGCTCAGGCTCTCTTTTTGGAAGTAAATATTATTGTCGATCAAGGCTGCTAATAGATTATTCGCCTTTTCGATGGCGGAAAAGTCGCCAGTGAAATGCAGATTGATATCTTCCATCGGTACCACTTGCGAATAGCCGCCGCCTGCTGCGCCGCCTTTGATGCCAAAGACTGGGCCTAGCGATGGCTCACGCAACACAACCGTCGTCTTTTTGCCGATGCGATTCAGACCTTCGGTTAATCCTATCGATGTGGTGGTTTTACCTTCCCCAGGCGGCGTTGGCGTAATTGCTGTCACCAGAATTAATTTATTCTTTTTGATTTTTTCTGGATCGATTAAATGCAGCGGGAGTTTAGCTTTGTACTTCCCATAGTGTTCAAGATCATCGATATCGACGCCTAATACTTTGGCGATCTCATTGATGTGTTTAAGTTTTGCGCTTTGTGCGATTTCGAGATCGCTTTTGACTTCTTGATTTGCCATATTTATTTCTCTCATGGATAAATGAAGAAAAATTCTTAAAATTTCTAGTACTTACCAGAAATTTTAAGGCTCTTCTTAAACAATCGGTATCTTTTGGATGTGGACAATATACAGAGAATACTCAGAAAATATTCAGAAAACTCGAATCATGCAGAAAAAATTTCTGTTCAAACCCGTGTTTAGATCGATAAAATCAGCGTAAAGTTCACAAGAAAAACCATTATCAAAACATGTTATAGAACGATGGAGGCCGTATGCGCTACTTAATTCTCCTGATCACCTTTATCTTGCTGAACGCATGTAGCACACAAAAAGCCACCATTGCGGTAAGAGACATCCCCTGGAACGATCAATTTTTCAAGGACGAAAAAGCGGTACACATTGTAAGTAGAGATGAGATATTTGAACTCGAGAAAGAGTTTAAGCAAACGCTCCTGAAGCCACAAATACAAAATCTCTCGACCCATGAACGTATCAAATATTTTTTAGATTTGGTTTATACAAAAGACACATCCCCTTTTGTATATAACATCAACGAAACAACCACTGCCAGCAAAACATGGGCAGACAAGCGCGGCAATTGCATCTCACTGACCATCTTGGCTTACTCGATTGGACGAACTTTGAATTTGCCGATTGTGATGCAGGATGTGGATATACCAGTTCAATTCGATCGACGTGGCAATCTTGAATATCTTAATGCACATGTCAATGCAGTCATCCTACATAAAGACTTTTGGTTTGATCGGGAGAGCGATAATCGCGGCTATCTAATCATAGATTTTGAGCCGCAAACCATGATTTTGAGTAAGGGCCGTGTATTAAGCGAAAACCAAATCGTATCGCGTTTTTATAATAATCTTGGCGCAGAATATTTCGCAAAGAAAGATCAAAAGAAAGCCTACGCCTACTACCAAGCTGCTATCTTAGCTTCGCCGGACAACGCGCCAGCGTACAGCAATCTCGCTCAACTTTATCTATCCACCGGAGACCAAGGCCGAGCCGAAACCGTGTTACGGCAGGCACTGACATTGAACGATGATGATGCCATTGGAATGCGCAGCCTACAAAACCTGCTACTGTCACAACATCGTTACGTAGAGGCAGAAACATTTAAGAAAGCGATTCAAACGAACAACGAAAAAAACCCACACTATTGGATAGGCTTGGGTATGTACGCGATGAGTCAGCAAGACTATCGCAAGGCCATTACGAGCTTAGAAAGAGCTCAGAGCCTCGCTAGCGGTTTTGGCGAAATTCATCAGAACCTAGCTGAAGCCTATCTAAAAACTGGTAACCCTGAGCGTGCGAAAGAAGAGATTCGAAAGTTTGTCACTTTATTGCCAGATCATCCGAAGTCTGCGCTGTTCCGTACAAAATTTGCGGTTCGATAAAAAGAAAAAACCTCGTCAAATTATTTGATTTAACGAGGTTTTTTCCTTTAAATGGTTTCTTCGCCACCTTGAATCGAAAAGCCTATTTCTGATTCAATATTCGCTGACTACTCAACATCACCGGAATATTGCCGTAGTCATTAAACGCTTTGAAAAAATCCTGCATTACAAAGGGTTTATTTTCCAGCTCCATCTGTTTGGCACGTTGCGCCATCAAGCGTTCGATTAAATATTTTCCGACGATATAGCTAGTGCCATAACCAGGTTGACGCAAGTACAAATGCTGCTCAAATTTGATCAAATGTGGTTCGCGCCGCATCCAGTTGCGTGGTGTCCAATCGAGATGAACGCGACTAGCCTCTTCCATATTTTTTTGATTGGCATGCGCATACAGCGAGCCGAGACCGCGGGCAGCTCGTTGCGCTAATAATATCCACACTAACTCACGTGAACGTGGACTGTCATCGTGTAAGCCCATGTGCATGAACATTTCCTCGACCCCGGTCGCCACACCTTCGTTGCGGTTATCCCAGATGTTGTACAGCAAAGGTCCACGTCGGATTAAACTAGTATGTGGCTCATCGCGCATTTGCGCCAGATCGAACCAATGGTACCAATGGCAGTACAAAGCAACCGGGTCGTAATGCAGTGTAATACTAAAGAAATTGCGCTTGTCTTCTGGCACAAAGGATTGCAGGTGCTCGCGCACTGCGGGTTCCATGTTAGCTTTGATTGGCATCACTTGCTTGTCTCTCAAAAAGCGCATGAGCTTGCTGGCGGCACGATCAGCCATCGCTTTATATTCGGCTTCCGTGCTTGCAGCAAGCATAGCTGGCAAATCTTTATTGCGCTGTTCTTCCAGCTTCAGATTCGCCCAAGCGCGGTCTAATTCGCGCTGCAATAAGTCGACTTCTTGTTGCCAGGTCATTGGCACCAAATGGACATTTTGTTGATACCAAGTGTAATTCTCTTTACCTATGCCTGAGGGACCGGTCTTGTTGGGGACCTGTGCGCTCAGCCATTTGATGAAATCGGCATTGGCGGTTTGCGCAGCTGTTAACGCTTGTTTTAGTGCGGGATTAGCATAGCTGGCCAAATCCTTTTCTATATTCTTTAATTCCTCAGCCTGCAGCTCAAAAGTATTGATACCCGCAATCCATAAATCTCGAGCATTGCCGGTGAGATTGCCCTTAGCCTGCTTTAATAAGGGAGGAATGACTGCCAGCTCTTTTGCTAGTTTGAGCTGATCTTCGGCGGACAGTGGAAAACGATATTTCCAAACTTCGACGGTAGCATGATTGGTCGGACCTTCGCGTGCTGGGGTATCGCTCGCTTCGGTATAAATGCTCTGATAAAAAGCTGGATCGCGCACCCAAGGTTGCAAAATGCGTTGATTAAAATCGTAGCCGTTCATTTCGGCTTGAACGATTTGGAAATCGATTTTTTGATCGATAGCCCATTTGCTGTTGTCTAAGGATTTGAGCCGTGCGCGATACTTTTTAAAAGCTTTATAATCTTTGCTACGGCGCGTGGCTGTGTAGTCGGGCGCACCGTCTTTCATCGCTGGGCGTTCGAAGCTACGCCAATCCTTGAATAAGTTGACCAAGCTGGCATAGGCATTCTGATCAACTTTGGCCTCCATCGAGGGGGTCTTCGGTGCATCAATCTTCGCGCTCTTTCCATGCGCCAGATCGACTACTGTGGGCGAAATCATGGAAACCAATAAAGCACTTAGCATGCTATTTCGTATTGTCGCGGTTCTAGAAATCATTTCTCAGCCTTTTGTTTGATCAATACGTTCAGCGGATTTTAACTATCGCATTTAATAGGTCAGCGGTAGATCTCAATATTCTTTATCACAATCGCGATCATCAGATTCAATCCTTGCCTCTTTATTTTATCTTAATCGACTCATTGTGGAGATAAAAAGACACCGATCTCACCGCTACGTTCTGAATCCGCGACATGTACACATAGTCTAGGCTATCGACACATTGACACTTTGTTTTCCTGTTGCCATACAGTCTACTGAAATTTTGCACTAGGAAAATCGCCGGGAAAATTTTCTTTGCCATACCAATTTCGCTGTTTATGTCATAAAAACGTCATTTTTGATATTCAAAATTGCATGGTTTTAGCGTCGCGACTTAGGTCACGACATTTCTGGCATCTCAACAAACCAGCAATCGTAGCTCTTACGTCCGCTGTGCGTCGATATTTTCGCTTCGATAAAAATCTCACTTACCAGGTGAAAGTTGCGGAAGATCATTTTGATTATTTAACTCATTTACTTTCATTTAGAATCGAATTTAAACATGAACAAACTATCTCGCCGTACTTTCCTTACTGGTGCAGCCGCAGGTGCTGCCAGCATTCCCAGTTTTGCAGAAGCCATCACGAGGGCTTTAGCTATTCCGGCAAACAGCAAAACCAATAGCATCAAGGACCTTGAGCACATCGTCATTTTGATGCAAGAAAATCGCTCTTTTGACTCTTACTTTGGAACGCTGGCTGGGGTTCGTGGCTACAACGATCCGCGTGCCATTACGCTACCGGACGGCAAAGCGGTTTGGTATCAACCCAACGGCAGCAGTTATACTTTGCCGTATCATTTTGATGTACGGAATACCAAAGCCTTACGCATAGGTTTAGATCATTCCTGGAAAGGCACTGAGGCTACTTGGAAAGACTGGAACGTCTGGATTGCAAAAAAAACGGTGCGTTGCATGGGCTATTTTAATCGTGGCGACCTGCCATTCTATTATGCATTGGCCGACGCTTTTACTACCTGCGATGCCTATCACTGCTCTGTATTTGGGCCCACCGACCCCAATCGCTTTTACGCCTTAAGTGGACATGCGCCCAACAACATTACTGGTTTGGCAGACAGCGGCTTATACAATGTCACCAACGGAATTTACAACGCGGATATAGCCAACGACAAGCAAACTTCAAAAGGTATTGAGTGGAAGACTTACGCAGAAATTCTGGAAAGCAATGGCGTCAGTTGGAAGGTGTATCAAGAATGGGACAACTACGGCGACAATTATCTGCAATATTTCAAAAATTTCCGTGTCGATGCCAATGGCAAGCAACTCACAGCCAGTTCACCACTCTACCAAAAAGCAAGGGCAATTTCACCAGGGTCAACGCAAAGCAATGCCACTGGTACGACCGGTCAATGGTTGATTGATCAATTTGCCGCCGATGTCAGAAACAATACACTACCAAAAGTATCGTGGATATGTGCACCGACAGAGTATTGCGAACATCCAGAAGCAACGCCGAATGCCGGGGAAAACTTCTCTGCGAGGTTACTATCCGCATTGGTCGATAATCCAGACGTCTGGTCTAAAACTGCCTTGATCCTGACCTATGACGAAAACGATGGTTTCTTCGATCATATGCCCTCCTACGTGCCGCCACTCAATGCCGATCGTGGCAGAACCACCTTAGTGAATGCAACACAAGGCGAACTCCACAACAATGAGTCTATCGGTCTTGGTCCACGCGTTCCGGTCTTAGTAGTATCGCCTTGGAGTAAAGGTGGCAAGGTTTGCTCCGAGTTATTCGACCATACGTCTCTCCTACGCTTCATGGAAGAATGGTTGGTACAAGGCTTGGGCTACGCGCGTAGCAATGTTCAATGCCCCAACATTTCCCCTTGGCGCAGAGCGGTTTGCGGCGATATGACGCGTGCATTCAATTTTGCAGCGACCAACACCGACTGGGTCACTAGCATCCCAAGAACTGCAACTTACTTCAAAGGTTGGGGCAGTGCTGACGCCTTGCCGCCAGCAAACCAGTCCATGGCAAAACAAGAAGCCGTGCTCGGCACCATTCCGCGTGCCGCTTGTCCACTCGCGTATCGCTTAGTCACAGAGGGTCTAGTTCACGCCAGCAACTCACAGTTTGCCCTCAGCTTTGCAAACACAGGCAATATGGCAGCACCCTTTCGTGTTTACTCAAAGCTGCGCAACGATGGCCCATGGCACTACGCGGTAGAAGTTGGCAAGCGCATTGACAACGAAGTTTTTAACTGGTCAGGTAACGAGTACCACCTGGCTGTACACAGCGTTAATGGATATCTCCGTGAATATGCTGGCAGTTTTACTAACAGCTCCCGTGGTGCTGAAGTGAGCTTGGTCGAAGATGCAGTATCACGTGTTGTTCGGATTAACTTTAAAAACAACAGTAAAGCATCTTGTCGCTTTAAACTCATTGATAAAGCCTACGGTGACCGTACGATCTATACTTTCGATACACTTCCTGGCGAAACCAAGACAATGTCAAAGACAATGGATGGTAGTCATGGTTGGTATGATCTGGGTATAAGTATCGAAGGCGACAATACATTTTTACGACGCTATGCAGGACATTTGGAAGGTGCTGGTCTCGATTTTACTGACCCGATCCTAAATGGCATTAATCGTGGACCAACGCCTCCTGATGCTTTGAGTTTTACTTGCCCTGTAAGTCAGATTCGTACTACAGAAGCTGCCACTGTGAGTTGGAAGAATCTTTCAGCGAATGCCAAAAACTGGGTAGGCGTCTATAGAGCAGGCACAAGCCCTGGCCCCACGCCATCGATTAAATGGAACTATGTAACCACAAGCGAGGGCAGCATTAGCTTTAGCGGTCTCGCTGCGGGCACGTATTTCTTAGCTTTGTTCTTAAACGACACTTATCAGGAAGCGGCACCGCGTTTGGCTTTAACGGTAATTTGATAATACGATGAATGTTTGTTCGCTCATGGCTTAATGTTTAGGCGCGACTCATGGGCGAACAAACTGAATTACGGTATCTGGATTGGCTTACCGTCTTTCATCACCAATTTCACTTTACGCACTGCTTTAATATCCATCGAAGGATCACCTTCTACCGCAACCAGATCTGCCACTAAGCCTCTTTTAATACTGCCGATTTTCTCGGCATAACCAAAGGCTTTCGCATTAATTGAGGTAGCGGAGCGCAAGACATCAATTGCGCTCATACCATAATCGACCATCAATTCCATTTCACGGGCGTTGTCACCATGTGCATAGACGCCGACGTCGCCACCCATACAGATGTTGACACCGGATTTTAATGCCAAGGCAAAATTCTGGCGTTTTGCAAGGATACGTGCTGGTTCGGGATCGACTGCTTTTTTCCAACCGCGATACTGTTCTATCGCATCACCAGCCGCCAAAGTCGGACACAAGGCCACGCCTTTTTCTTTCATACGTTTAAATACTTCTTCAGTAGCACTATCGCCATGCTCTATCGTCGACGCTCCCGCATTGATTGCACGTAGCATCCCTTCTGGCGTTGAAGCATGTGCTACCAATTGGCGGTTACCGCTTTTTGCGATGGCTGCCATAACAGCCATCTCTTCAGTAGAAAAAATGGGCGCGGCTTCACCATCTCTGCCAGCACGATAATCAGCGTAAACTTTGATGAGGTCGGCACCTTTGCCGATTTGGGTGCGCACTTCGTGAGCAATTTGTTCCACTCCTGACACTTCTGCAGCCCCCTGAGGCAAATCAAGATCAGGGTTGACACTCTTAGGGCCATAAGCGCCTTTAGCAACTAGAGCCTTGGTAGCAATAATCATGCGTGGCCCGGGGATCACGCCCTTCTCTATCGCTTTCTTCAAGCCGACATCATCATACTCCGCGCCTTCAGTGCCCAAGTCGCGTACGGTGGTGAAGCCCGCTGCTAATGTGGCTTTAGCGTGATTCGCTGCACGAATAACTCGTTCGGCACGACTTTCTTTCAATACTTGATCATCCCAACTGACTTCGTTATAGGGGTGCAAAAGCAAATGCGAATGTCCTTCAATCAAACCAGGCATCAGCGTCATACCTTTTAGCTCAATAACTTTAGTGTCTGCCGCCAGTTTGAAACGCATAGCGCCCGCTTCGACGATTTTATTGTTCTGTACCAGTACCACCCAGTCATTGTGCATTTGCTGTCCATCGAATACGCGATCGGGTTTTAGTAAAATGCTAGTGGGTGTCTGGGCAGGCGAACTCGTACTCAGCAATGTGGCGATCAGTGTGATTGTCAATACAGGAAGCATTTTCTTCATATTATTTTCCGATGTGAGTAAGCTTGAGACAAGCTACGAAGGGCAATCGATCATACCCGTTTGGCACTGGCTTTCCTATGCGAGTGTTGTGTTTGATCGCTCTTTTGTTATTCGCGTCAATCTAGGACGTCCAAAGGGCTTTGAAAGTTCCCGTTATAATGCGCCTTTGCTCTCGCCCATTTCGGATCGCACCGCCCCCCCACCATGAACACCAACAAGTTACAAAAACTCGGTCTATTCGCAATCACTTGGCCTATCTTTATCGAGCAGCTATCACACATCTTGCCTGGCATGATTGATATTTTCATGATTAGCCATTTGGGTGACGCTGCTGCGGCCGGCGTTTCAGTGGCGAATCAGATTGTGGTGTTTTTTATTGTGCTCTTCTCATTTGTGGGCTTGGGTTGCAGCGTGGTGATTACCCATTACTTGGGAGCACAAGACAAAACTGGAGCGGAACGAGTGGCGACGACCGCGGTAGGCGTTAATTTTTGGCTAGGTGCGATCATTAGTGCATTAACCTTTGCCTTTTCTAATCAGATGTTGGGTCTATTGCAGTTGCCGACGGCACTACTTCCGTATGCACAACCCTTCTTGGCGTTGATGGGTGGCACCTTATTCTTAGAAGCATTGAATATCATTTTTGGTTCTGTATTGCGTGCGCATGGGCATACACGTGATGCGATGGGTGTCGCGCTAGGAATGAATCTATTGAATATAGGATTAAATTTTGTCTTAATTTTTGGCCACCTTGGTTTTCCAGAGTTAGGCGTGGTGGGGGCGGCTCTTTCGACCGTTATTAGTCGTGCGCTAGCTTGTCTAGTGTTCATTTGGCTGCTGAAACGACGCTTGCATTTACGTGTGCCGTTCAGCGCGTTTTGGCAATTCTCCAGCGATATCATCAAGAAGATTTTACATATCGGGATTCCTTCTGCGGGAGAGAATCTAAGTTGGTGGACCAGCTTTATGGTGATCACCTATTTCATTGCGCAAATGGGTGAAACCAGCATGGCAACGTTCACCTACGCGATGCAGTTATCCATGATCATGATGATGCTAAGTATCTCGATCGGCATAGGCACTGAAATCATGATTGGGCATTTTATCGGCGCGGGTGAAATTGAGCTGGCTTACCGTCAATTATTGCGCAGCCTGCGAGTTGGTATTGCGGTGACTATCGTAACGACAGGCATCGTCGTGCTGTTTGCGTCAAATTTATTTAGTCTATTCAGTAGCAATCCTGCGATCATTGCCAGCGGTGCTATTTTGCTGCGCGTATCGCTACTATTAGAGCCTGGACGTACTTTCAATCTGGTTGTCATCAACTCTCTGCGAGCCACGGGCGACGCCTACTTCCCGCTTTACGTCGGCATCTTTTCTATGTGGGGAATTGCAGTCAGTCTCGCTGGGTTATTTGGTATTTATTTTGGCTGGGGTCTGGTCGGTGTCTGGTGCGCTTTTGCGATTGATGAATGGGTGCGCGGAATCTTGATGTACCGCCGCTGGAAAAGTCGGGCATGGGAAAAACATGCGCACGCTACACGAGCGGCCTTGCTTAGACCTTAGTTGGGCTATTTAGCTAACTGCTTTTAGACGCTAAAGTATTCCCATGTTGCTCCCAATTCTGTCCATCAAATGCTACGATCTTAACTTGCTTAGCTTGCGTTTTTAAGCATCGTAAATTCACGTCCATACCATCTGGATTCGAACGCGGCACATAAAATGGTTTGATGCCGCAGATCTTACAAAATTTATGTTCGGCAACACCCGTATTGAAACGATAGCTAGTTAAGTTGTCGGCGCCAGACAATAAGCGAAATGCCTTTAGCGGCACGATCAAATGTAAAAATCCCGTCATGCGGCAGATCGAGCAATTGCAATCTTCCACTTCCACGCTCTCGCCCGCCTCAACTTCGAATTGCACTGCGCCGCAATGGCATGCGCCTTGATATATCACGAATATTTCCTCTCTAAATTTCGAACAAATCCCAATTAGATCGCTATTTTAGTGCCTTGAGGCATCCTTATTTCCAGAGCCCAATAGATTCCTGAAAATAGCATTGAAATAGTGTTTGATTTATACAAACAATTGCTACTGTACCAATCATGATAAATTTTTTATCTTTTAAAATCTGCATATTCAAAGTTGAACCATAACTAGTTGAAGCGCGTGTCGCCTACGACGCATTCGAAGTCTTGGATTCAATATCCGATTGCGGCATTTCTTTATCGACTCACTATGACCAAACTGCGCGCCCATACCAGAAAACATCTTAGTTTCTTAAGTACAATTGCTTTGCCATTTGTTCTATTTGCATACTATCCAACTAGTTCATTCGCCCAGTCCACGTCACCGAATTCCACTGAATCGAACGCCCTCCTATCCACAATCAAAGAGGTGCAACCAGCTAATCCGAATACCAGCTTACACTCCAATTTACATCAGGAAGTGAATGCGCTACTCGCCGAAAATAGTCGTATCAATCAAGAGAAAAAGTTCTTATTAGAAAGCGATGCACAAAAGATTTTCTGGACGCAATGTCTGGTCGGACTGATGAGTTTATTTATGCTGATTTCGCTGTTTTCATTTTGGCGTCTTCATGCGAAAGCCGCATTTAATAATGGTTTGGCTGAACTATCTACCGGCTTGCGACAATTTCAGGACTCGATACTCTCGTTTATTGACACTCGCCAATTGGCTCAACATAGCGTGGTTTCATCCTTTCATTCTAGCGTGATGGAACAAGGTCCAGAAACTTTGCAAACTGCGACCATCACCAAAACAAATCTCAATCCCAATACTGAGCAAGAAATGTCTCAGGTAAAGAACTTTGTCGATGCTTGGCTCAATGTTTATACACCTGGCTCATCCGCCCATGATCGCTACGTAGAAACTACAAAAAATCGCCCTAGCTCTCCATTACCTTGGCTCTCAATGATCAAGGGATTTCGTCAAGAAAATGACCAATCAAATTTTGAGTCTATACGTAAAGAAATTAAAAAACTGTTCAATATCAATGTCCCGTCTTGGAACGATCTGAATGACGAAGGTCAAAAACAAATCGCAGATTACCCGCACGTGCTAAACAAAATTTTAGAGCTCTGGCATGGAGATAACATCGCAACCTATTTAGAACGTTTATTGGCCAACTCACGTATCAATGGGCGTCAGGGCTTCGATATTACGCTCTATGAACATTTAGAAAATCTAATGAAATTGGCAAATGATCCAAATCGTCCGCGCGACTTGGACCAACTTAAAAAGCATCCTTTAGCTGCATTCTTATTTGCCAATGCGAACTCGGCTGCAAACGCAAGCGCCAACCAGACTAAACACGCTAAGCCAGCCCAGACAAACCAATCCGCAATCACCAAAAAAACAAATATAAGCGCGGCAAACTCTAGTGACGTCGCAACGCAAGCTTTATCAATTTCTGATACGAGTTCAATACCAGAAAACATTTCAACTGCTTATGTACTTGCTGCAGCACATACTCAAGGCGAGCAAGAAAAATTGGCCAGAACGAGCCAAAAAATCAGCTACCCGCATGACACAGAACTTAAGGAAACCAGTGTTCAGGTTCCGCACGCTAGCGAACCGCAGGAAGAAAAACCAACTCTCCCAGCCTATGAAGTGCGTCTAAAACTCGCCTTGGCCTACATCGATATGGGAGACAGCGAAGGTGCTTGCTTGCTCTTAGAAGATGTCATTAGAGATGCGCCGGAAGATCAAAAGACTTATGCACGCAAGCTCTTAAGTGACTTAGAAGAGAAGATTGCAGCCTATTGATTCAAGTCCACCAAATCGATCAATTCGACCAAGTCAATTCGACCAAGTCAATTCGCTCAAGGCTTGGTCGCGAACTCTCTACTAATCGCATCAAAAAACGCGCGGTCATTTATCACGGCTGCCCCCGTTGGTTTGGTCTGTGCGCCCCACACGACGATGACAATATTTTGACGCGGATTAATATACAGATATTGCCCATGTATACCAATGGCAGAGTAAGCACCATCCGCTAAGGCCTCAGGACTGGTGCCCGGCCACCATAGATAAGCATAAGGTATCAACTTACCATTCGCTAGTTGTTTGGGCGTGGTCGCTTCATAGGTCCAACCCTTAGGCAAGATCTGCTCTGCCCCAGCGTATCCACCGTTTAACATGAATAAGCCGAAACGTCCGTAGTCGCGCAAAGTAGCGCTAAAGCCACTGCCACCAATTTCTACGCCTTTTGCAGAATCTAACCACCAGTAAGCATCAGCTTCCATACCAAATTTTTCCCAAACACGTTCTGATAAATAAGTCGCTAATGACTGCCCAATAGCGTTTCTTAACACTTGTGCGACGACCTGCGTTTCGCCGGTGTTGTAGTTCATGAAGGTGTTAGGTGGATAAGCAGCTGTAAGTTTCTTCATCACCTGCATAGTCGCGCCCGGCACTTGAGATATTTGCGCCTCTAACAAATGCCGGCGATCGGAATTAGGATCCGAGTAAGTTTCATTCCATGCCACGCCAGACGCCATCATTAAGACATCACGCAGGCTGATGCTTTGATAAGCACTCGCTTTCAACTCCGGCACGTAACGACTAACAGCGTCGTTCAAATTCGTGATCTTTTTTTGCTGCAAGGCGGCCCCCACTAAGCTTGAGGTAATCGACTTAGCAATCGACATCGACATCCAACGTGTTTGTGGTGTATTCCCATAGCGGTACTTTTCCAGCTTGATTTTGCCATCTTTCAAAATCAATATTCCCGCGACACGATTTAACTCCAGATACTGTTCCAACTCGATACGTTGACCACGATCGATAAAACTAAATTGCTTCATTGGCTTAGCATCAAGAGGCAGTGCATATGGTTGCTTGGACTTACGCACCAAGGCGCTGGGAAATAGTCGGTCGATATTGCGGAAAGTATTAACCGCTATTTCTGGACTTAAAACGCCATCATAGATTTGCCGCACATTGCCTATGGTCTCCTTGGCGTGCGGATAACTGACTGAGCTCTGCCTTTCGCTAGCTCTAACTAACTTCTCTGCACCAACAGGCATGCTAGTGCATAGCATTGCACAACATAACAGGGTCAATGCGAATGATTTATTTCGAACGCAATGCTTGAAAACAGAAACCGACATAATCTAATTTCCTAAGGAAAAAAACAAAGAAGGCAAGATTTGAGTGTAACAAATCTCGCCTTCTATTTTTTTCTTTTTGATTCATCCGTATCAGTTAAAAATTTTCGGATAAATGGTACGTCAGTTCACGATTTCACTTTGACGCTTTGTCAGCGTTGTTATCAAGCTTAGTCAAACTCAGAGTGATCTCGGCAACTTGATCGCTACGATTGCTCCACATCCAGCAATAGTCTTGCGCAACTTTGGTTTCAAATCTATCTTTCCATTCTGACTTAGGCGCCAATTTCACTGGTAATTTTACTTTTTTCCCCAGATGAAAATGGATATTCGATTCCAAGGCTTGATCACTTTTAAAGTCCCAATCAATGCTCAATTTATTCGGCAACTTACCACAAACTTCTAGTATGCCTCCGGCTTTAATCTGACCTTGATGACGGAACTCGCCCTGCTCATTCCATTTAAGTTCCAATAAACTTGCATGTGCTGAAGATGCCGTGCCCATGATAGTGAGCGCCACCAAACCGACGAAACTATTTCTAATTATTTTTTTCAAAAAAACTCCCTAACTATTTCTTAATAGTTGCACTTGTTCGAGCCAGCGCGAGTGTTAATTTTACATATGGATTTAATGGTGATGCTCATGTCCTTCATCTTTTTTCACTGGCACAGCTTTAACAGGTGCAAATGGTGTAAAGCGTGCTTGTTCAGCAGGTTTGCCCGCCATCGTTACGGTTAATGCACCTTTAAAATTGGCATTCGATGCATACACGCCTTTGCCGGTAAATTGATTCGTCCCGCTTGGCAGCAAAGTAACGGTGGATTTGTTTTTACCTTGGACTATCGTCAAACTCGCAGTGCCACCGGCAGTTACCAAAGCTTTGCTGGCGTGGTCCGTCACATAGACTGTGATCGAATTTTCCTTAGCTTCTTTACTGTCCTTCGCCAACACTAGTTCAAAGTGATACACACCAGCCATACGAGTTTGCCCGCCGTTTGCTGATTTGATCGAATCAAAATAGGCGTTGTCATGCGCATTGACGGTCGTGATTGCGCCAACACTTAAGGCTCCCACACATAACAAGTTGGATGCTATTTTTGCGATTTTCATCGTATTCCCTTTCATAGAGTTTAATCACTAAATTTTTTCAGTACGATCTAAAAACTTTCCTGCTTTTGCCCTTCGGCTTGCAGATCATTTTGCATCTCATCGCGCGCTGTCAATAATTTTTGCAAAGGCTTTTCACCCCACAACCAAAACATCAAGGGCGTCAATATCGTGTCTAATAAAGTAGAACTGATCAGGCCACCAAAAATCACCACAGCAACCGGATGCAAAATTTCTTTACCAGGCGCATCGGCGGACACTAACAAAGGCAACAACGCAAATGCCGCCACCAATGCCGTCATCAACACAGGCGTCAATCGCTCTAATGAGCCACGAATAATCATCGCTTTACCGAATTGCTCACCTTCAAAAATACACAGGTTAATATAGTGACTGATTTTCAAAATACCATTACGCGTGGAAATACCCGCTAGCGTTATAAAGCCGACCAAGGCAGCAACCGACAAGGTCTGTCCCGCGATCCACAGCGCCAGCACGCTACCAACTAACGCCAGAGGAATATTACCCATAATAATCATGGTCAAAGCGATAGAGCGATAACGACTATACAGTACTAAAAACATCAATGCCAATGAAACCAGTGACAGCAGTGCGATCAAATTAGCCGCTTTTTCTTGCGCTTGAAATTGTCCTTCTAGTGCGGTGGAATAACCAACCGGCAATTTATTGGTCGCCAGTTCATCGCGGATATCTTGTATTACCTTGCGCATGTCTCGACCATCCGTATTTGCAGACAATACGATACGTCGACGAGAGTTTTCTCGACTAATTTGATTAGGACCATCACTCTCCTCTATGCGCGCCAGCTGTGACAGAGGAATATGGCCGCGCGGGGTTTCTATCAAAACCTGCTGCAAGGCCTGCATATCACGCCCTTTTTCGGGTAGTCGCAGTAACAGATCAAAACGGCGATTACCTTCTATGACTTGGGTAATCCGTTCACCTTCTATCATCTGTTGCAAGGAGCGCAGCAAAACACCGGGTGCGATCCCGTAACGCGTTGCCTGTTCATAATCGATATGAATTTTAATCTGTGGAATCAAGACTTGCTTCTCAATTTGCAAATCGGTGACGCCTGGAATTTTCATCAAACGCTCGCGCAAATCACCCGCGATATTGCGTAAATTATCCAAATCTTCGCCATACACTTTCAGGGCAATTTGCGCACGAACACCGGATAACAAATGATCCAGTCGATGTGAAATCGGTTGCCCAACATTGCTCGCGGCAGGCAAGATAGATAAGCGTTGACGTATGTCTTGGATAATCGCTTCGCGGCTACGTGTAGACTTCTTGAGGTCAACATCCATCTCGGTGTAATGCACGCCTTCCGCATGCTCATCTAACTCAGCACGCCCTGTACGACGTCCAACCTGTGTTACCTCGGGCACGCTAGCTATCAATTGCTCAGCTAAGCTACCGAGTCGATTCGATTCCCCCAAGGAAGTCCCCGGATTGAGCACCAGACTCACAGTCAATGTACCTTCGTTAAATGCAGGCAAAAAAGCTCGTGAAAAAAATGGTACCGCCGTTGCAGCGATTAGTACCGCAATCACAGCCCCACCCAATAAGCTACGCGCATGTTCAAATGACCAATTCAGCAACTGTGTATCCCATTGTTTCAATCGTTTGACCAAACGGCTATCGCCATGTCCTAATTGCTTCATTTTCGGTAGTAGGAAATAACATAAGACAGGTGTCACCGTCATCGCTACCACCATACTCGCCAATATTGACACCACATAGGCGATACCTAAAGGTGTAAATAAACTGCCCTCAATTCCCGGCAGCGCAAACAAGGGCACAAACACCAAGACCACAATCAAAGTCGCATACACGATACCGCTACGCACCTCACTCGATGCGTTGGCGATGACTTGTAATACAGGCAGTGGTTGCGCCAAGACGCTGTTTTCTTTCAGACGTCGTAACACATTTTCTACATCGACAACGGCATCATCGACCAATTCACCAATCGCGATCGCTAAGCCACCCAAGGTCATCGTATTAATGGATAAGCCGAGGTAACGGAACACCAACACCGTCGCCAGCAAAGATAAAGGTATCGCCACCAAAGAAATTATCGTGGTACGTACATTCAGCAAAAATAGAAACAACAATATCGCCACCATGATGGCGCCATCACGCAAAGCGTCGTTAACATTGTCCAGAGAGTTTTTAATGAAGTCAGCTTGACGGAATAGAAACTGCGGTTGTGCTACACCCGCTGGCAAGTTCTTACTCAACTCAGCGATCGCACGTTCGACTTCCCGTGTGAGTTTGACACTATCAGCTGTGGGTTGTTTTTGCACCGATAAGATGACAGCAGGCGTACCTTGATAGCCACCGTCTCCACGTTTAAAGGCAGGCGCTAATTTGACGTCTGCTACCTGCTTTAAAAGTATCGCTTGATTTTGCTTCATCGCGACCACGATGTTTTGTATATCTTCGATGCGACTCGTACGTCCGATCTGACGAATCAAATACTCACGGCCATTCGCTTCCAAAAATCCACCGCTAGTATTCGCACCAAAATCTTTCAGCGCAGCTTCTACTTTTTCACGCTCTATCGCTAAGGCCTGTAATTGCGAAGGTTTAATCTCGACTCGATATTGGCGCACTTCACCACCGATAGGCGTCACTTGCGCCACGCCAGGAATGTTGAGCAAACGCGGACGCATGACCCAATCGGCATATTCGCGGGCTTGCATAGAAGTGCTTTGCGTTTGTGGATCGCTTGTGCCGCTATCAACCGAACTAATGGGCAAAGCAATCAATAAAATCTCGCCCATAATCGAGGAGATCGGTCCCATCTGCGGTGTGACCCCAGCTGGCAATTGCTCACGCACCAAACTCAGGCGCTCTGCGATTTGCTGGCGATTGCGATAAATATCAGTACCCCAATCAAATTCCACATACACGATGGACAAACCTATACCCGACACCGAACGCACCCGAGTCACACCCGACATACCGTTCATCGCAGATTCGATAGGAAAACTAACAAGCTGCTCAACTTCCTCCGGCGCCATACCGCCGGTTTCCGTCATCAAAGTCACGGTGGGTTTGTTCAAATCGGGAAACACATCAACCGGCATCTGGCGTATGCTCATTAGGCCGTAAACAACCAATAATAAGGATGCCGCCAGAACGATCAAACGCTGCCGCAAACTAGTGTGAATAATCCATTGAAACATGCAGAAATTTTTCCTTGAGCTGAGATGATTTAAATTTAGCGAACTTGGGGCAAGGATTTAACTTCAGCGCACTTGCGTCAACAGGCTTGCCCCGGAGATGACAACACGCTCATCCGTTTTGATTTCGCTTGAACCACCCGCAGCAGCAGACAATATCAACGTGCGCTGGGCATCTAGAGCCTGAGTCTTAACTTTACGCTGTACAAAGCGTTCGGCATCAGTATGGATCCAAACGACGGATTCGCCGCCCTGCAGTTTAATCACTGCAGCATTAGGTAATGCGACGCCAGCGAATTGCTTTTTGGTTTGCAAAATTACCTTCACAGGCTGACCCACTGCGGCAGCGATATCTTTACCCTTGACCTGATTTACCTTGAACAACAAAGGAATCGCCTGTTCGCGCATTTGCTGACCACCACCGATAAAATTCAGCGCCAAGCTCTGATCGGCACTACCCACTTTCGCACTGGCTTTGGCAATATCGTTGGTCAACACCGGATCGTAGGCCAAGGCCTCTACCATCAAACGTGAAGGATCAATAATCTCGAACAAGGTCTCTTTAGCATCAACCACTTGTCCTGCGACTGCGTTGGCGACACTGATAACACCGGACACAGGCGCGATCAAGGCCTCACTTTTGGACAAACTCGCCTCCACTGAAGCCTTACGCTTTTTCAATCCTTCATACTCAAAACGTACTGCTTCCACGGTCGCTTTTGGCAATGCGTCTGCTAACTGTTCATAGCGTTGTACTTTACGCGCCGCGATATCCAACTGAGCATCAAGGTCAGCCAAAGTCGCCTGACTATTACCTCTATCCAAGCTCGTCATCACCGGGCGTAAATAAGCCAAAACTTGCCCTTTACTTACTTTCTGTCCGAGATTGGGCAATCCTGCTGAACTTGCCTCGACTCGCCCAGATTGGCTCGCCTGAACTCGGCCACCTGCGTTGGGATCAGCGATGATTTTGCCGTTCAGCTCTATCGTTTGTGGCAGATCGGCGACTTCGCTGAGCATAGTACGCAGCACTAGTTGGCGTTGCACGATCTTTGGCACAAACAAACTACCATCGGCGAGACGCTGCGCTGCGCTAGCATCGGTCAATGTCAATGTTGAATTAGACTTTGCAGTCGCTTTTGCAGATGGCTTTTTGCTGTGGTCTTCATCGCCATGCGCAAGCACCAACTGGCAAACAAAAATACTCAACAAGCTCAGTGTCAAAAAGCCTAGTTTCATACTACGCGGTGCTGTGATCATATTTTTAGTTTGTATCATCCTATTATCTCCTCACGCCGCAAAACCAGAACGCTGCTTGCGACGCCACATCGCAAAGGCGAGAGTCACTAAGATCACCAGCGCGACCGTCGCAAGTAGCCATTTCCACCAAGTGGCAAAACCGCTTGGATGCTCATGTTCATCTTCGTGGTTTAAGGTCACTTCAGGAATCTCTAGGCTAGCTGTCATCACATCGCCTAAATCCCCTGCTTCCACACTAATAGAGAAAGCATACTTACCGCTTTTCTCCAACAAACCTTTAGTCAAATCAAGGACATAGACGCCTGGGCTACTTTGTTTTGCAACAGCTTTAAGCCCAGCGCTTTCCAACTCCAATTGTGCATCTATCACGGGCTGGTTATCGGCAAAACGATCCAGATAAAGAATTAATTGTCGGCCTTGAAGTACCATCAGTAGTTCAAAATCCTCCGTTTGCGCACTGGTACGTGGTGCGACTTGATTGGTTAAACCAGCCGGCGCAGCATGTTCATGATCGTCTGCGCCATGCGCATACGCATTCTGGCCAAGGCCAAAATTAGACAATACCAATAGAAAATAAATAATGAAAGCTGGCAGATACTTCAAAACGGGCTCCCGCGCAAAAAAAGATAGCTTGCATTATGCGTCGTAGCGCCGAACACCAAGCTGACAACAAGATTACAATTCTGTAATGTGGAGGCTATACCTTCGTTCTTGAGCAAACTTCGCGGGTAAAATTAGTGACCTTTAGCAGCGATCTGCAAATCAACTCAATCCATACACGCCAAAATGAAAATCCTGATAGTCGAAGATGAACAAAAAACCGGTGACTACCTGAAGCAAGGTCTGACCGAATTTGGCTTCACGGTCGACTTAGCGCGCAATGGCCTTGATGGCTTGCATCTGGCAAAAAATGGCGATTTTGATTTAATTGTTTTAGATGTCATGCTGCCTGAACTCAATGGCTGGCAAGTCTTGGATGCGCTGCGCAAGCATGGTCTACAAATCCCTGTGCTCTTTTTGACAGCAAAAGATCTGGTAGAAGATAGGGTCAAAGGCTTAGAATTAGGCGCAGATGATTATCTGGTCAAACCCTTTGCTTTTTCTGAATTAGTCGCGCGCGTCCGTAGCTTACTACGCCGCGGTAAAAATCAAATTGAATCTAGCGTATTGCGCGCCGCCAATTTAGAGGTAGATTTACTCAAGCACCGCGTAAGTCGGGATGGTCAGCGCATAGAATTAACGGCGAAAGAATTTTCCTTACTTGAACTCTTAATGCGCCGGCAGGGTGAAGTCTTAACGCGTTCGCTGATTGCGTCGCAAGTATGGGATATGAATTTTGACAGCGATACCAACGTGATTGAAGTAGCGATGCGCCGGCTACGCAGCAAAATTGACGATCACTTTGAGCCTAAGCTCATACATACTCTGCGTGGTATGGGCTATGTGCTAGAGGTCAAAAATTCATGATAGCGCTGCTACAAAAACTCTCACTTACAGCGCGACTGAGCCTGCTATTTACTACGCTGTCATGTGCGGTCTTACTGGCATTGGGCTGGTTCATCGGCGCTTCTATCGAAAAACATTTTGAAGAGCAAGATCACCACGCACTGAGCGGCAAACTAGAATTAGCTCAGCACATCATAGAACGTGTCAACACAGCGCAAGATGTGGCAAATCTATCTGACCAACTTAGCGATGCTCTAGTCGGGCATCATGATTTGGCGATCATAGTGCAAGACACCAAAGGCAAAGTTTTACTCAATTCGAGTCAAATACAGTTTCCCGAAACTTACCTACATCCGCGTACGAATCAGCCGCAACATGAAATATTTTCGTGGACTCAGGACGGACAAACTTATCGCGGTTTGGTCAGTATATATGCGACTAAAAATCCAGAATTACCAAGCATTACGGTGGGAATCGCGACCGATATCGCACATCATTTGGATTTTATGCGCAACTTTATGCGCAGTCTGTGGTTATTCGTCTTCGTAGCGGCGTTATTCACTGGCGCATTATCCTGGGTGGCCGCCAGCCGCGGTCTAAGGCCTTTACGCGCAATGCGCGACCGCGCATCGAGTGTCACCGCCAACAAACTTGATCAACGTTTATCGTTGGAAGCTGTGCCGCCAGAACTGGCAGATCTGGCGCATAGTTTGAATCAAATGCTGGAGCGTTTGGAGGAAGCATTTCAACGTCTGTCAGATTTTTCTTCTGATCTCGCGCATGAACTACGTACACCGATCAGTAACTTAATGACACAAACTCAAGTCTCCTTATCACAAGCGCGCGATGCTAGCAGCTATCGTGAAATCCTGGAGTCAAATGCTGAGGAATATAGCCGTCTGGCGCGTATGATCGCAGACATGTTATTTCTCGCCAAAGCAGAGAATGGCCTTAGTCTAGTTAATCGCGAACAAGTTAACCTAATGCAAGAGGTTCAAAATCTGTTTGAATTCTATGAAGCACTGGCGGAAGAAAAACAAATACGTCTGCGCTTACAATGCCAAGATGACCAGGCTGCATCCACTAAATCAACTAGCGAACAATTTACCCTGTCTGGCGACCGCCTGATGTTGCGCAGAGCACTCAGCAACATTTTATCCAATGCGCTACGACATACCGCCAAGGGTCAAGAAATCACAGTCTATATCGAAGCCGACCCCAATTTTCTCACTATGCGCATTTGCAATCCGGGACCAAGCATTCCCGAACAGCATATACATCGCTTGTTCGAACGATTCTATCGTGCCGACCATGCGCGCCAGCATGCCGATGGCGAAGGTTCAGGCTTGGGACTAGCGATAGTGCAAGCGATTGTGCTTGGACATCAAGGAACAATCAGTGTCCGATCACAAGATGATTTGACTTGTTTTACTTTGCAATTGCCACGTACGACAATCGCTTGATTAATTTTTAGCCTGCAGCGACATTAAATCAAGGCATTGCCATTGACCAAAGCCAGGTGCTTCACGTGGCCATTGTTCTGCTCGTGCTATCGGATGTATTCCATGCTTGTGTAAATAGTTCAGAGCTCGTATCACACCAGCATGCGTAATCCATATCACGTCGCTGCTATGGCTGATTTGCGCTTGCTCCAAGGTCGCTTGATAGGCTGCCAGCACGCGATCTATCACGTCTTGACTGCTCTCCTTTCCTCCAAACTTATGCTGCGCAAAATCGGCACTCCAATGTTCTACCGCGGTCTCGGGAATATCTGACCAAGCTTTAGCTTCCCAAATTCCGAAATCCATTTCATTCAAACGACGATCGGTTTGTCGAAGCACCTGACTCAAATCTTTGACATTGTTGAGTGCTAAACATAATTCATCGGCTAACTGTTGCGCACGCTGCAAACCAGATACATAGATATGAATCGACTTAGTGTTCAAGCTAAGTACGCTATTTTCTCGCGCTTGCGCCAGTGTTTCTGCCAATGTTTTTGCAAACGACTTTGCCGCTTGTTGTGTCGCTTCAGGCTCAGCGGGAACATCTAAACGTCCGTAGCAGATTCCACCAGCAATCAGTGGCTGCGCATGGCGTACCAACCATAATCGTCTAGTTTGCCCCGCCATCTTATTTCCCTAGACTGAGCAATACACCAAGATAGAAACCCAGCTCAGACAACTGCTGCGTAGCACCGAGCGCATCACCGGTGAAGCCTTGCAGACGCGACCTCAAAAAGCGCCACATCCACAACAGCGCCAACACACTACCCAGCATACCCGCCAGCCAGATCCAATCTGGTTGCAGATAACACACCAAGCCCCACCCTGCCAGACACCATAACATCGCTACGAATAGAGCGGTTTGACTAATACTCTCAGCCAGCGGTTTCGATTTCGATTGCGGCGTATCGCCGACATGCGGCAAATAGAGAATTAAAAATAGTGGCATCAATCGCGACACAATATGCGCTGCAAACAAAGCAAGTGCCGCAATCAAAATATCTACCTGCCCCAATAAAGTGAGCAAAGCTATTTTGCCAAATAATGCCAAGACCAAAGCCACGGCCCCGTATGTACCGATGCGTGAATCCTTCATAATGTCTAGGGCCTTTTCACGACTAACGTGACCACCCAAACCATCGCTCAAATCCGCCAGACCATCCTCGTGAAAAGCGCCCGTCAACATCACACCAAAAACGGTACTTAAAAACGCAGCGACCCAGACTCCTGCACTGTAATGCGGCAATAACTGATAAGAACCCCAAAAGCAAAATGCAGTACAAGCGCCAACCAGCAAACCAATACCAGGAAAATGTGCCGCACTCGCCCGCAACATCGCGGGGCTATAACCAACCCATGCGGCTAATCTTCCAGTGACCGGTATGCGCGTAAAGAACTGCAATGCGAGTAGATAGTGTCGAATAAATTTCATACTTGTATCTTCTTCGTCCTTTAAACTTATTTTTAGTTTATGTCCCAATTCAATCTTCGCTACGCGACACTCCTGCATCTTCAAAGCTAGCCATCTCGGCCATGATCGCACACGCCGACTGTAATAATGGCCACGCCATCGCAGCACCAGAACCTTCGCCTAAACGCAAACCCAGATCTAGCAAAGCATGTGCTTGCAATGCCTGCAGCATATGCTGATGTCCGCGCTCACCTGAGCGATGTGCAAATACGCAACGCTGCAATACGACTGGCGCTAAACGACTTGCAACTAATACCGCAGAACTAGCTATAAACCCGTCAACCACGATAACACGATTTTCTAAAGCTGCCTGCAACACTATCCCGACCAAGGTCGCGATTTCAAAACCACCAAAGCAAGCCAACACATCCAAAGGCGCACTCACCTCAGGATGATGCGCCAAGACGCGACGCAATACGTCGGTTTTTTTATCGATACCCGTCGCATCAAGCCCTGTGCCTGCGCCAGTACAAATTGCAATATCTAATCCCGTCAGGCGCGCTAATAATAAGGACGCAGATGAGGTATTACCTATACCCATCTCCCCCAAGAGCACAGCGTTACCCGGCAAGCTTCTTAGCACATCGCGCCCATTCTCTAAGGCCTGGTCGCATTGCTCGGCGCTCATTGCGGGTGCTCGCAAAGGGTCAGCAGTACCATAAGCAACTTTGCGCAACAACAAACCTTCACGCGGAACAAAATCGTGTTTTACACCACAATCAACCACAGTCAAACCTATCCCATGCTGACGCGCCAGCACACTCACCGCCGCGCCGCCACTCAAAAAGTTCTCGACCATTTGCCAAGTCACATCACTAGGGAATGCAGATACCCCGTGAGCGACAATGCCGTGATCGGCTGCACACACGATCATTTGTGGTGATGTCAATCGTGGTGTTTCGGTTTGAAGAATTAAGCCTAGTTGCACGGCGAGTTCTTCTATGCGACCTAATGAACCAGGCGGTTTGGTTTTGTTGTTGATTTTGTGTTCTAGGCGTTCACGTAAGGTGGGGTTGTTTAGGTCGGTGATGTTGTTTGGGGTTTGGTTTGAGTTGTTTTCCATATTTTTTCCTTGTTCGTGTTTAAGTGTTTTGTCTAGAAATCTAATTTCTTTTCCTGTTGCTCTACGTTTACAGGTCGGGTGTGGCCCGACAGCCAATTACCTTTTTTGCTTCGTCAAAAAAGGTAATCCAAAAAAGACGACCGTAGACTCGCCCTGCGGGTGCTTACGCTACGCTTCAGCATAATTTGTGCATCACAAAAAATGGGAAAGTGTCGAAACTCGCTTCGCTCAAACACGACACTTTCTTGTCCATTTTCTGTGACGCACAAATTACATCGTCTCTAACGGGGGTAGATCAAAAGCAACGACAACATCAAAACAATCTGAATCGACGATCACTCAATTGTCTATTTGCCGTTGTAGGTCGTTGCTTTTGACTCTGCTTTTGACTCTGCTTTTGACTCTGCTTTTGACTCTGCTTTTGACTCTGCTTTTGACTCTGCTTTTGACTTACATCCACTTCTGACACTGCCAATTGTGGAGGACAGAAAATGGACAAAGAAAGCCTTGCTGTTTGAGCCGAAGGCGAGTTTCAAGGCTTTCCCATTTTTTGTCCTCCACAATTGGGAAGCCGAAGGCCAGTGGCAGCGTGGTCGCCTTTTTTGGGTTACCTTTTTTGGCGAAGCAAAAAAGGTAACTAGCTGTCGGGCCACCCCCGACCTACAGGCTCAAAAATCACCACAACACTTCGTCAAGAGACAAGAAAAATGACAACCCACAAATTACGCGTGGGCAAAAAACTGGTGCCCACACTTCTACGTCACTTTGCGTTTACAGGTCGGGTGTGGCCCGACAGCCAAGCACCTTTTTTGCTTCGCCAAAAAAGGTGCTCCAAAAAAGGCGACCGTAGACTCGCCCTTCGGGTGCTTACGCTTCGCTTCAGCATAATTTGTGCATCACAAAAAATGGGAAAGTGTTGAAACTCGCCTCCGGCTCAGACAGCAACACTTTCTTATCCATTTTCTGTGACGCACAAATTACATCGTCTCTAACGGGGGTAGATCAAAAGCAACGACAACATCAAAACAATCAGAATCGACGATCACTCAATTATCTATTTGCCGTTATAGGTCGTTGCTTTTGACCCTGCTTTTGAATTACATCCACTTCTGACACTGCCAATTGTGCGAGACGAAAAATGGATAAAGAAAGTGTCGTTGTCTGAGCGAAGCGAGTTTCGACACTTTCCCATTTTTTGTCCTGCTCAATTGGGAACCCGAAGGGCAGTGGCAGCGTGGTCGCCTTTTTTGGGTTACCTTTTTTGGCGAAGCAAAAAAGGTAACTAGCTGTCGGGCTACCCCCGACCTACAGACTCAAAAATTACTACAACACTTAGCCATCTGACGAAAAAAAGCCAACCAGATACACAATTCACGCGTGGGCACAAGACCCGTGCTCACCCTACGCCACCTCACATAAATTCTATCTACTCAAAGCCAGATACAAAGCATCCTGCGCCTCAGGCTGCATCACCCTCAACCGAAAACTCCCCGGCAAACCAAACGACGTCGTATCACGCAATTTAATCCCATCCAATCGCAACCTCTTCAACAATTCCGCGCTATCAATTCGATCAGACAATGGCGGCGTCGCACAATAGAAATTCGCGACACTAGGCAACACAGTCCAATTCAATTTTCTACACAAATCAATCTGCCGCTCTTTCCACTCACTGAGCGATAACAAACTCTGCGCCAACCATGCTTGCACTTGCGGTGTCGTCCACGCCTGCAACATCGTGACTGCATGCGCACCCAGGGGCCAAGAGAATGCGCTTTGGCGCAACGTCGATACCAATGCTTCTGCCCCCAGCGGAGCAATAGCGTATGCACCTCGTATGCCAGTCAAGCCTAAGGCTTTGTTCGGCGACCATAGCTGCCAGATTTGATCTTTTTGCTGAACACTAAGTGTTGGCTGAACTTGCAAACACAAAGGCTGATACGCACAATCCAATACCATGGTTTGACGCGCCTGCAGTTGCTCAAGTTGCGCTGACAAATTATCTTGCGAGCACCCCAGAGGACTGGCTGGGTCACATGCCCAAATCAAATTTGCCTGAGCGGGGTTAGCTGTTTGTGCGAGACCGTGCGCCCGCGCTGCCATCGCATAGTCGGTATAACTATGAGCAGGCCACCACGCACGTGTCCTTCCAAGTGAATTAGCCGCGACAGTTTGTGTGATGCGAAAAATGAATTCACTGGCGCTCGCTGCGACCACAATACGCTCAGCATTCACACCATGCCATAGCGCCAGAGACGCTCGCAGTTCGTGATAGTCAGGATCGGGATAGGAAGAACAATCCGTAACCCGCAGTAATTCGAGCATATCGGGACAAGGGCCAAGCGCGTTGCTATTCGTCGAAAAATCGTAACGTGCCTTACCCAAAGCATCGGTACCACCGTGCACTCTGGCTTGAACAATGCTAATAACGCCTGCACTCATAAGGCGCTCCATAAAGCCAAAATAAACTGTGGCCGACTATGAAACGCGCTCATAAACAAAAAAGCGCGCTGATTAAAGCACAGCACAAATAAGTCGTTCTTTGACCCAGCTGTATCGCATGTTCAGTATCTTTCGGCTCAACCAAACTCCCAGTCGTATGCAAAACATAGGCACCGGGCTTTGCCAAGCGCACATTCAAAATTAAAGCCATCGCCGCCATCGGCCAACCGCCATTGGGTGAATCTGTTTTGGTCACCTCTGCCAATAAATTGGGTCGGGGTAGATGCCATGCCGCCAGATATAACAAGGCAGTGGTAAGACGTGCGCCTGGCCAAGACAGGACATCATCCGTCCGCGCCGCCCATTTACCAGCCCATGTCCACACTCGCCCACCGCGCTCACCGCGATATCCCCACATGGCATCCGCGGTATTTGCAAAACGATACAAGGCGACGCCTGGCAATCCCGCCATAGCAAACCAAAGCAGAGGCGAAACAACGGAGTCATTCAAGTTCTCAGCTAAAGTTTCAATCGCACTTTCGCGCACCGTGACCGCATCCAATTGCGTGACATCGCGACTTACCAGATAAGACAGTCGCTCCCTGCCTGCTGCCAAAGACTGACATAGCGCGGATTCCACCGCTGCTACTTCACGCGCTAACAAAGACCAAGTCCATAAAGATTTCAAAAGATAAGCGCTACACATCGTACCTAGCCACAAATAAGCGTCAGGTAAAGTAGTGAGTAAAAAAATGAAACCAAAGCTTAGCGTCAGCACCAAAATAGCACCAAGTAACCAAGCCAAAATACCAAAGACAAAATAAGGCATCGCGGCATCAGCGTACTCAGCTCTTGACTCAGGTGCAATCCACACGTCCAAGGCTTGCTGGTATTTACCCATCCACACCACAGGATGAAGCGCGGCAACTGGTTCGCCGAGATAGCGATCAATTCCCACTGAAAGCCACATGACCAACGGCACGCTCATAGGCGCTATGAATAGCGATTGCAATTCTGGCAGCCACATTGAACGATTCCCGACTTAGTCTTCAATACCACGTTGCGCAGGAATTCCGGCACGGAAAGCATGTTTGACCAAAGTCATTTCAGTCACCGTATCAGCCAACTCGATAATCTCTGGCGGGCAACGACGACCAGTCAAGACGACATGTACCTCCTTGGGCCGATTACGCAAAGTCTCCAGAACATCATCCAGCGGCATCCAACCATAAATCAAGGGATAGGTGATTTCATCCAAAGTGACCATAAAGAATTCACCACTCATAATCGCCGCTTTGGCTTTCAACCAACCGTCACGAGCCAGCTGTGCAGAATGTTCTAAATCCTGACTTTTCCAACTAAAGCCATCACCCAAACCTTCGATAGGCAAACCCAGTTGCTCAAACATGCGGTGTTCGCCAAAACGTGCGGTAGGTACTTTCATGAACTGATAAATCTTTACCTGTTTACCGCGCCCGAATGCACGCAGAGCCAAACCAAAAGCGGCAGTGCTCTTGCCTTTACCGTCACCGGTGTTGACAATAATCAGGCCACGACGCTCGCCCTCCGCTTTGTCATACGGTTTCTCACTTGGTGGTGTTTCGATTTCCATTTTTTTGTCCAATTGAAATATTTAAAAAAATCCGCCCTACAATTCTTAATCCCTAATTCAATGCCAGCTATCGTCACAAAAATCATTACTTCGGCAAAGCGATCCATTGTCCTTGTACCGCATGAATTTGTATGCGATGTTCAAACACCGCTTCTAACATTCGGTGCGTTGTAGCATCCTGGCTCGCGCCATAGTGCAAAACCTTACCTTGATCCACGATCAACATCTGTTCGGCTTGTAAGGCAAACGAAATTTCGTGTAAAACGCTGACCACGGTTTTTCCCTGCGCAATCAAATCACGTACGAGCAATAACCAATCTGCCTGATGCGGTGGATCAAGATTCGCCAAAGGCTCGTCCATCAAGATAACTTGCGCATCGACAGCCAGAGCACGCGCCAACAAAACACGTTGCCGCTCACCGCCCGACAATTGCCCTATGCTACGACTACGCCATTGCCAAGCCTGAGTGCTGCGCAATGCGTGTTCTACCGCAATATGATCGAAAGCGCTCGGGCTTGCCAACCAAGCCTGATGCGGTAATCGACCTAACATCACGACATCCCACGCCGTCATATCTTCGCCACTAGTTTCGTTTTGGCCCAACCAGGACATCTGCTGAGCACGCAAACGACGTGGAATGTCTTCTAATGTTTTCCCAAATAAAGCGAGCTTGCCACGATGACTTAATAGCCCCGCCAACACTCTGAGGAGACTAGACTTACCTGCCCCATTTGGTCCAACGATACTGGTCCAGGTACCTGCCGCGATCGCAATATTAATTTGATGCAAAATCTCCGTGCCACCTAGGCTGGCGCATACCTCATTCATATTGAATGCGCTGTCATTTACTAGCAGATCTTTCTCTATAGCTTCTAGCATTACAGACCTCCACCGCTTTCATAGCGACGTTGACTGTGCATCAGACGCAATAAATAGCCACCGCCCAAAATCGCTGTCAATACGCCAACAGGCAATTCTTGTGGCGCGATCAGCCAACGACTGAGAATATCTGCTGTCGTTAATAAAACTGCCCCCATTAAGCTAGCGAGAACAATCAAACTAGCATGGGTAGTCTTCACCACGGAACGCACCAAATGCGGCGCCGCCAAGCCCACAAAAACAATCAAACCAGCCTGTGCGACTGCCGTCCCTGCGGATAATGCGATCACCACCACCAAGGCAGCCCGCATTTGTGGCAATGGCAAACCTAAACTAGCAGCGGTCGCTTCTCCCAAAGAAAGACCATCTAAGGCGTGACTTAAGACCACACTCGCAAGCGTACATAATGCCATTACAAAAAACATCACCATACAAGCTGACCAGCCTATGAAACCCGTACTACCCAGCATAAAAGCTTGCATCGCTTGCACGATATCGGGACGTAACATCGTAACCAAAGACCCCACCGCACCGAGCACGACACCGACAATCACACCGGCCAATAACAAGCGCAAAGTATGTTGCACACCACGTGCTAGCAGCAGCGTTAATAAGACTGCAGACACCGCTCCAATAAAAGCAGCGCCGGTTAAGCCCAGTCGCACCAACCAAGCAGTAGCAAACGGCGAGACGCCAAACAAAATCAAAGCAGTACTGACACCTAATGCGGCGCCCGAAGCACTGCCGAGTAAATAAGGATCTGCCAAAGGATTACGAAACAGTCCTTGCGCCACGGCGCCGGATAAGCCAAGCAAGCCGCCCGCGAGCCATGCACCGAGGGTGCGCGGCAGACGAATATCCCAAACAATTTGCATCGCCAATGAATGCTCCCACATCGTAGCGACACTCTCCCATCCTGTGCTGCCGACACCCACGCCGAGCAACACTAAGGCAACACTCAACAAAATTAAGGCAAAGCCGAAACGCCAGACGCGCGACGTTTGCGCGAGTCGCGGCGAGTTACTTGCTACCATCTTGTCGGTACGGCTATCTTCGTTCTGATCGCCTTGGCCCAAAGTCAAACCTGCGGTAGTCATAATGCATGCTTACTCAAACAATCTGCCATGATCTTCACCGCCTCCGCCATACGTGGACCGGGGCGCACCAAGATATCGGATTCTGCTGGAGTAAAAACACATATACGCTTTTCACGAATGGCACGAATCGCTTGCCAGCCCGGACGTGTCTCCATAGAAGCAAAGCCTCGTTGCCCTACCATGATCACGTCAGGATTTGCCCTGACGATAAATTCCGGATTCAATTTTGGAAACGGCCCTAAGGAGGCAGGCACGATATTTCCCGCGCCCAGCCTTTGTAGTATCTCGCCGATAAAACTACTTTCCCCCGCGGCATATGGCGCATTACTGACTTCAAAATACACTCGTAACTTTTTTACGGCAGGTGGCAAGGTACGCGCAGTGGTTTCCATTTGATGATCGATCTCACGCCATACTTTGTCGGCGTCTTTAACTTCTAATAATTGTCCTATCTTACCCAAGATGCGACGCACATCGGCATGTGTCTTAGGCTCTAGCGCTACAATCTTAATGCCCAATCCTTGCAAACGTTCGGCCACTCGCGACGAAGTCGCCATCAATACCACATCGGGTTTTAATGCCACGATCGCTTCAAGATTAGGATCTAAACCGCCCCCCACCTGCTGCAATTTCGTTACGCTCTCTGGAAAATTCGAATAGCGATCCACACCCACCAAGCGCTGACAATGTCCCAAGGCACAAACCGTTTCGGTCAAGGACGGCAAAATACTGACGATACGTTGCGGTGATTTGGCAAATTGAACCTTATGTCCGCGATCATCTTCAATCTCTATACTCTGAGCATAAGAATTAGCGTTACAAAAAGCAAACAGCAAAAAGATCAGACACAATTTCAATAATTGCAATGGTTGACCAAAAATATTTTTCATAAAGGCGCTTTCAAAGTCAATGGCAAACCCGCTGCCATCAAGGTGACACGCTGGCAAGCGCCAGCCAACAATTGATTTAAACGACCCAAGGCGTCAACAAATTCTCGTACATCACGTCCCATAGGAATCACACCCAAGCCGATTTCATTAGTCACAAACACCACAGGCCCCTGCGCTTGAGCAATAGCGGTGAGGCAATCGGCTATTTCTTCTTCCAACAACTTAGAATCAGGACTTCCCTGATCAGCGGGCATCATCCAGTTCGTCAACCACAAGCTCATACAGTCCACGACAATTAAAGTATTCGGCTGGCTATGCGCGTGCAAACATCGCGCCAATTGCAAGGGCTCTTCAATCGTCCGCATGCGCGGGACTCGAGCCGCACGATCCGATTGATGTCGCGCGATTCGTTGCTGCATCTCGTCGTCCCATGCCGTAGCCGTCGCAATCATCACCGCCGCATTGGAATCGTTTTGCGTGAGCCATGCTGCAGTAATGGTTTCGGCTCGAGCAGATTTGCCGCTTCGTTGTCCGCCGATCAATAACTCGCTAGCAGCGATAGTTAAATTACTTGTGCTCATTGAGATTCACCGATATTTAAGCTTTCATTAAAACTGACCTGCTAAAAAATACTTTTTCACCAGGTCGGTTTAGATCAATTTCAATTGATGGAAATTGATCACTAATTACGCCAGGACAAAGAAACGAACAGATTACGCCCCGGTGTCGAGTAAGTATTTGCCAACGCATACTGCTTATCCAGAATATTATTTGCGCGCATCAACAGAGAAAAATCCTGAGTAATTTTCCAATTTGCGCCTAGGTTCACCAGCGCATAGCCACCTAACTTGTCACGACCATTAAAGCTCAAATTACTGTCTTCGCGATCACTCGACAATTTAAGCTCACTAAAAATTGCGACGTCTTGTAATTGATGATGAACGCGGAAATTCAACGTATTCCGAGCGATACGTACTAAACGTAAATTATTTGGCTTGGTACGAGGATCAGCATAGTCATATGAAGCACTATATTGAGTCGCGCCATCTTGCCATGCCGCGCTCAGGGTCGTTCCTCGCAAAGTGGCTAAAGCACTTTGCACATTGGTCGATGGATTGATGAATCCTTGCACCTCATTCTGATAAACGATGCCAGAGAAAGACCGAACGCCCTCTTGGTATTTCACGCCCACTTCATTCGAGCGATTACGTTGCGGCGTCAGCGCTGTATTACCAAAACCGGGGAAATACAATTGATTAAATGACGGCGCCTGAAAGCTCGTACCCGCATTCGCAATGACACGCCAAGCTGGCAATATTTTGTAAGCACCCGACAAAGACCAATTATTGAAGGAGCCAAATTGAGAGTTATGATCATTGCGCACCACTGCTAATGCATCCCAATCGCCACGTTGTAAACCGTAGGAAAGCACAGCCGCACGCAAATCGCGTTGCTTGACGCTATAGCTGGTCGTACTATCGACCTCTTCTTTCCGCTGATCGATGGTGAACGATAATTGATCCTCGCCAATACTCACATCATTTTGCCAACTGGCTTGTTGACGTTGCGTATTAAATCTAGACATACCGGCAAACGCATGATCGCTGATACGGAAATAGTCTGAGACTGATTTGTCATCACTCTGTCCGATGACGACAGACGATTTCCATTGCGGTAACCATTGTGCTCGCCACTGTGCATTCACACTATTTAAATTAGCGTGACTCCAGGCATCACTGGTCGCTTTACTCAATTTAAGAGGATTGGGTGACGGCAAAGAGTCAAACTGGTAGTCGGTTTTGCTATGTAAGACACTCAGAGTCAGTTGATGTTCTTTTGAAAGCTTGCTATTCAATTTCCCGCTAAAACTAGTGGATTTAAAACCGTCGGCATCGACATTAAAACCTGAGGCATTTGGATTCACGATGACTGAGAAACCATCGGCACGCTCTGTCGCTACCGCGAAGCTATAACCTACGCCAGCAGCATTGCCGCTGATCGTCGCCTTAGCTTGTTTTTGTCCATCGCTACCCGCACCAATACTAGCGCTGATTTTTTGGCGCGCTTCAGGCTCGCGGGTAAATATCTGGATCACACCACCCACCGCATCCGGGCCATATAAAGCCGACGCCGCACCGCGCAAAATTTCGATACGTTCTATATGCTCTAAGGGAATATTCTCTATAGACGCACCACCCGACGTCGCGGAGCCTATGCGCACACCATCAATTAACACGATAACTTGAGAACTCGATGCCCCACGCAAAAATACGCCTGTGGAAGAACGATAGCCCCCACTACGCGCCATTTGAATGCCAGCTTGCTGACTTAAAACATCGATGAGCGAACCTTGTCCGGCCAATTCAATTTCAGCACGATTAATCACACTAACATCGGCAATCACATCACTCAACTTGGTCGGCATGCGATTCGCTGTCACGACCACCGCCGGCAGAGATGGGTCAGTCGATGTATCAGCGTGACTCGCGGTGCTTACCATAGAGAATAAAGACAAAAGCGGGAAGCCCGCCAACAAAGGTAAACGGCGGGTATTTTTGCAAAAGAACTGGTTTTTCATATGAAGCAGCTAAAGAATGAAAAAGCCTCAAAGTACAATTTCTCAGTCAACAATCCGCAGCAAAACATCGCATCAAAGTAGGTAAGAAAAATCTTACGAACAAGACACGCAGCCAAGGAAAAAGTACCACGCAAAAGCGCAGCGACTCATTGATAACCAAAAAATAATTTGAGATTTTTCGACACGCTCACACTGCCATCCCCGACAGTGCATAAGCATAAAATGCAGCACGCAAGCGCACTACTACCTTGTTGGCCGGTATCCGGGCTGGCGGAAACTACCTTTGTCGCCTTCCCAATCACTTGTTCAAGGTAATCAGTGGCTATGTGACAAAAGCGGAGCCTTAGAGGCTCGTCCGTTTGACCGTTGCGGGGGCAGCGCAGGTTGGTATTTTTACCCTGTATTTACGCTATGCGCAAATAGAGAAAATTTACTTCCTGCTTCCCGTTGAACTGCTGCATGTGAACCATACAGCGAGCACCAACACGATTATTTTACCAGCATCACTTGGCGCTTGTATATGAAAATTCTGTAAGTACAAGTTCTCTTGACTCGCGGCAAGTGTAAGTTGCGAAAAGCAATTTGATACTTCATCGACGAAAAATACCGCTTAAAACTGAAACTTTTATGGAGAAAATAGACCTCACAAAAATCTATATCAACACAAAAAAATGCGCCAACCTCGAACAAGGTTTGGCGCATTCGCGACCCAATATCGGTTGGTTAGTTTGACTTACTGACTCAAACGTTTAGCCAAGTCATACAAAAATTTCTGTCCTTCATATAGTGACTTCACCGGCAAACGCTCGTTCAAACCATGCGCATTGCTGCCATCTGGATAATGAAATATGCCGCTGACTCCATAAGTCCATATACCGGCATTGTTCAAGAAGCGTCCATCCGTACCTCCTGGCGACATCGTTGGCACTACCGGTATTCCCGGCCACATTTGATTCGTTAAATCCGTCACGGCTTTCATTAACTCAGGATGCAGCGGTTGTGCTGGCGATACTGTCGCGGTTCCTACTGGTGTGATTTTAATATCGGCATCGGCCATCACCGTTTGCAATGTGGCTTGTGTCTGCTCCACCGTTTCACCCGGCAAAATACGGCAATTCACATTCGCTTGCGCGCGTTGTGGCAAGGCATTCGCGGCGTGTCCGGCATTCACCATGGTGGCAACACATGTCGTGCGCAAACTAGCATTATAAAAAGGTGTTGTGGCACTCAAACGCGCCAGAGCATCGGCATCGACAGGATCACGCAAAATGCCTTTCATATCCGCCGACAATTGTCCCGTCTCAAGCGTCGACATGGTTTCAAAGAAACCACGCGTAGTCGGCGTCAAACGGAAAGCAAAATCAAATTTACCCAAGCGCGACAAGCCATCCGACAATTTGTAGATCGCATTATCTTTGCGCGGCACTGAGCTATGCCCACCGCTGTTAGTGACTTCTAAACTAAAAGTTTGAAAAATCTTTTCGCCGGCTTGTATGCCGTGGCGCACTGGCTTACCTGACTTATCCAAAGAACCGCCACCACCTTCATTCAAGGCAATTTCAGCATCAATCAAAGCGCGGTGATTTTTGAGTAAATACTCAACGCCATTATATTTCGCCGGCACCAGTTCTTCGTCACACGTTAAGGCCAAAATTAAATCCCGATTAGTCTTTAATTGCTCTTGTTTGTAGCGAATCATATTCGCGACAAAAATTGCCGCCATTGGTTTGTCATCAGAAGCGCCGCGTGCATAAAAGAATCCGTTCTCTTCTACCAGTTTAAAAGGATCGCGCACCCAGTCTTCACGTTTTGCCTCCACCACATCGATATGCGCCAACAAAAGCAAAGGCTTTTTCGTTGCTGGGCCGTTTGCTTTCAAACGTGCGATTAAATTACCTTTTTTAGGGCCACCTGGTGGCACGATGATTTGCATTTCGGCGTCACTAAAACCACCTTTTTTTAAACGTGCTGCCATTGCCTTCGATGCTGCCGTGCAGCTGCCGACCGAATCCGTCGTATTAATTTCCACTAACTCTTGATAGATAGAGCGCAATTGCTTTTGTTCTGTAGTTAATGAAGCTGGCGAGGATTGCGCTGATGCTTGCGACGTTGCAATTAAAACCATCGCCGAAGCAATGGAACTAGCGAGCAAAGAGAATTTTGGGCGAAACGACATGGTATAGCCTTCCTAATGTGTTTACGATGATGAAAAGTACAGAAAAATTAGAGTCAAAATCGATACTCTAGTTCCCTCTGACCTTCATTATCTACCAACTTTAGTCACATAAAATACGCCGTTCTAGAAACCCACAAAAAAGCGTCAATAGAATTGGCTTCTCTTGACGCTTTCTTAGCTTGTATAGATGAACCTCTATGTGCAGTTTACTTAAAAATTCATACGGTAGCCAATGCAGATTGCGCCGATTGCATAATCTCTTTACGGAATTGGAAATGCATCCAAACTAAGGAAACGCACACCGTGCCATATAACAGCATGAAGCAAGAGCTACGCACGCCAGTCAAATCAACCATCGCACCAAACATAATCGGTAACACAAAGCCGCCCAAGCCACCCGCTAACCCAACTACCCCCGATACCGCGCCAATGTTATGCGTGTACTCATCAGATATAAATTTGAACACCGAGGCTTTTCCCACTGCCATCGCAACGCCGACTACGAATAAGATGGAGGTGAAGATAACTGGCGTCAAAGCAATATTAAAAGTTTGCGGTCCACTGACTGTTTTAATAATGAATTCAGTCTGCGGATAAGACAGCAAAAAGAAGGCAACCCAGCACACCCACATCACCCACCACGTCACTTTGTAGGCACCATATTTGTCCGACAACCAACCGCCGAAGGCGCGCAACACACCACCCGGCAAAGAAAAACAGGCAGCCAACAAAGCAGCATCTTTCATATCGAAATTGTATTCAGTGACGTAGTATTTCACCATCCACAAACTCAAACCCACGTAACCACCAAACACCACGGAATAGTACTGGCAATAACGCCACACTTTGGGATCTTTCAACATCTTTAATTGAGCGGAAAAACTCGCGGTAGATTTCACGTTATGACTTGGGTCTGTGGAAGAGAATGTCCAGAAAATCAAGGCGGCCGCTAACATCATCACAGCATACACTTTGGGTACCATCACCCAACCAGCGGAGGCAATAATCGCAGGCGCGATAAATTTGTTCACCGCAGCACCGGAGTTACCTGCACCAAAAATGCCCATCGCCAAACCCTGGCGGTCTTTCTTAAACCAGCGTGCGACATACGGTGTACCGACCGAGAAAGAGCCACCTGCCAGACCGACGAATAGGCCTAAGACCAAAAAATGCCAATAAGCCGTCGCGTAGCTGATCAAATAAATGGGAAGAACGGTACTGATCATCAATAAGAACAAAACAATACGACCACCAAAACGGTCAGTCCAAATCCCAAGCGGCACGCGGATCAACGAACCAGTTAACACTGGCATCGCAGTCAGCAAACCAAACTGGGTTTCATTCAAGCCCAAGGTCTTTTTAATCGGAATCCCGATCACACCAAACATCATCCAGATCGTAAAACAGATGGTGAAAGCCAAGGTACTGGCGCCCAGTACCGAATTTGCTTTCCCAGAACTATTTACCTGCGTAGTCATTATTTACTCCCTTAACTTTTATCAGTGCTCTCAGCTTAGGGGTATTCCATAAAATGATAAATTCGTCTGAAGTAGGCACAAGACTAGCTAAATTAGACTAGGGATACGCCAAAAGAACTAGGCTAGTAATTTGAGACACGTGCTAAGAGTGTTAAACTGTCGTCTGTAAAACATCTCTTCATAAGAAAACAACAATGAATCAAAATCTCAGCATCGACGAATATGATGCACTGGAACAAATTACCAAGTTACCGAGAGGCGCTCGCCCGAGTGCGTGCATTTCGCGTAATTCCAAGCGTTTAGTCGGGATCAAATTAATTGCGCATAAGCGTGATGGTAGTTTTGAATTAACCGACACTGGCAAACAAGTTTTATTTATCAAACAATGTATTGATGGATTGCGTGCTATTGCAGCTAATCCCGAATTCATTTTAAGTGGTCCAGTCGCGACTTTCTTGGGTAAAAAAGCGCATATTGAAGTGGATGCCGCCAGCGGTAAAAATATTATCACTGCACGTGGACTAGAATGCTTGGCAGATATTGAAGCGACCAACGCATCAACCAAAAAATATTAAGAATTAATCTTACTATTTTTATTTTTTAAGTTGCGACGGCGTCGACCAGATAGGTAAGCGCCAAGCAAAGCTAAACCAGAAACGCCCGCCATCGTACTGTCACCAAAACGAATATAAGGCGTCAACCCCTGCATGCCCTGCACTTGTCCTGCCAGCGTTCCCAAAGTCAAGGTTGGTAGCTGAGAGACAACCTCGCCCCTCGAATTAATGATTGCGGTTGCGCCGGTATTGGTAGAACGTAGCATAGGACGTCCAGTCTCCAAACTACGCATTTGCGAGATTTGCAGATGTTGAGGAATCGCGATTGAGTCTCCGTACCAAGCCAAATTCGATACATTCAATAAAATACTGGCAGCACCTTGAGGCGTGCGCGCTTGAGCCCGCAATTGCTGAGCAATTTCATCACCAAACAAATCTTCATAGCAGATATTTGGCATCACGCGCTGATCCTTGACCTGCATATTCGGCTGCAAAACACCCGGGCTGGCGAATTCGCCCAAAGGGATCTTCATCATGTTTACAAACCAGCGGAAGCCATACGGCACAAATTCGCCGAATGGTACCAAATGGTGTTTATCGTAACGGTATACATTCGCCGCTTTTGCTGAATAGCCCAGGACACTATTGGAATAACGATTATCACCATCATCGACCGCGACGCCAATGAACAAATTGCTTCCCGAACTTTGGGCATAACGGCGCAAGTCAGACAAATAATCTTGCGGCAATTGCGAGCTTAAAATCGGTAACGCGGTTTCAGGAACCGCGATCAAATCCGCCGCTTGCTGCGTCACCATGCCATGATAGAGCGACAAGGTGCTATCAATAAATTCTGAATTGAATTTATTGCCTTGATCAATATTCCCTTGCGCCAGACGCACGCTGATAGGCTGACCTTGGGCCTCGGTCCACGTCAATTGACGTAAACCAAAACCCGCCACCAATACGGCCGCTATCAGACCAATTCCGAACACTTGTTGTTGACGCTGTTCCGAAGACAAGCTCAGAGCTATCGCGCCAGCAATGAATGCCACGACGCCACTCAAGCCATAGACACCGAGCACAGGCGCAAGCCCTGCCAAGGGACTGGCAACATGGGCATAACCTAATGTCAGCCAAGGAAAACCAGTCATCAGGTAACCACGCAGGTATTCGAACAATGCCCATAGCGCAGGCAAAACAGCCAGTAGCAACACGGCATTTGATAGACGCCAGCGTTGACGAAGGCTGCGCGCTAGCAACAAAGTAAAGGCAGAAAATAGCGACATATAAGACGCCAACAGGCCGAGTGCGATCAACGCTAATGGCCAAGCCATTCCTCCGTAACGGGTCATCGCGATCACAAGCCAACTGACACCGCCAAACATCATCCCGAACGCATAACTAAAGCCCAGCAAAAATACCTGCTTCTTATTCCATTCTGAATGTGCAACAAAAATCAAAAACAAAGCAGCCAAGCTAAAAAATTGCAGAGGCCAAACAAAAAAAGGCGCGAATGAAAAGACATTCGACGCCCCTAACAACACTGCCACGAGACTGGCTCGTGGCAAAGAACTATTTTGCAACCAAGAATTTAAAACCAGCATGCCCGATTAATCTTCCGAGCTATAGACAGCACTGCGTTTTTCCACCAAGATCATTTGCACCTGACGTGCATCAGCACGCAAGACTTCAAAATGCAATTGACCAATTTCAAACTCATCCCCTTTATGTGGCACGCGCTCTAAATGATTTGTGATATAGCCGCCCAAGGTATCCGCGTTTGCATCCGAAAAATCAGTACCAATGACGTCATTAAATTGTGCAATCTCTGTTAAACCCTTGATGCGCCAGCGCTTACCATTCCCTTGATTTTCCAGAACAATAATATTGTCTTCTTCCTCATCGAAATCGTATTCATCTTCGATGTCGCCAACGATTTGCTCTAACACGTCTTCAATCGTGATTAGACCTGCAACTGCGCCATATTCGTCGACCACCATCGCCATATGATTGCGATTGGCACGAAAATCACGCAGCAAAATGTTCAGACGTTTGGACTCAGGAATATACACGACAGGACGCAACATCTGATGCACATCAAAGCTGTCTTCAGCGTAGTAACGCAGCAGATCCTTAGCAAGCAAAATACCCACGACTTTATCGCGATCACCATCGACTGCTGGAAAACGCGAGTGGGCGGTTTCCAGCACTTCTGGCATCCATTCAGCAATCGGCTTGGACACGTCGACGACGTCCATTTGCGAACGCGGCACCATGATGTCACGGGCGGATAAATCGGAGACTTGGAAAACCCCTTCGATCATGGCCAAAGCATCAGCATCGATCAAATTACGTTCTTGCGCGTCGTGCAAGACTTCTAACAGCTCTTCGCGGTTTTCGGGTTCGGGAGAAATTAAGGCGGTCAATCGTTCAAACAATGACCTATGTGGTTTAAGGTCAGATGGCCTGACCTTACTAGAATGCTCTTGCATAATGGGCTTAACGCCGTTGTTTCAATCCTACAGGATACAACATCTGGGCGATTTTCCCAAATTTTGACTCTATTTTCTCAGGAAAACCACGAGCAGATTATCGATTGAGCCTGCGGCAATCTCTGGCACAAAAAAAATTTAAGTAAAAAAGACTAATAATTCAAGCGCTTATCGTGACTACCTCACCTAGAATGAAGAATTCATCAGTGAACCTACGGCATGAACTTCTCTCAATTACATGCACAACTTAGTGCCGCAGAACTCGGCGTCCCCTTATTTTATGGACTTGTGAATGCGATCTGCCTTTTTTTATACGCTTGGGATAAGGCCGCAGCGCGCCGGCATAGTCAACGCATCAGCGAACGACAATTGCTCGTCTGGACCCTACTCTCAGGTGGCATCATTGCGCTCTTGGCACAACAAAGTTTTCGACACAAGACTCAGAAACCTGTTTTCCGATGGGTCGCAATCATAGCTTGCCTGCTACATCTGCTGCTATGGATCTATATCATTTCTCCAGGATGAGCTTCAATAACGCAACAGAGTCACGCTTGGCACCCGATCTTTAGACAAAGTGACGATGACTAGGCGATCAAATTCATCATCAGCGACAGGCGCCATATTATCGATACCTAATCCCTTCAGCACTGTATTAATCGTATTCGAATGCCCTACGACCAAGGTGTTTTTTTTTGAGTCCCGAAGCTGCGCCCCAAGTGCCAATGATTCTTTAGCTGAATAAGGTGTTAAAGGCAATTGACGCAAATCTGCCAATGGTTTTCCTGTTGCTTGTGTGCGCTGAAATTCCGTCACATACACTTGTCCGATGTCGGCATCGCGCAGCACCCGAGACAAATCCTGTGCCCGTTTCTGACCTTGTGTACTTAGCAGTGGATCACGACTTTCATCGACCTTCTCTGCATGTCGCACAAGCACTATGGTCTGAAATGCCCATGCGGAGGAGCTCAACAAACCCACTGACAAACTCAATATGGTGATAATCTTTTTCATGCTCTTGTTTCCTCACTTTGTTCGGCTAAGGCGTTATCAATCTCTTCTGAATCATGAAAACGTGAATAATGGATTTCTTGAATATCTTGCTTTTCTTTGCTCGTCGTCACCGCCTGATTTTCGAAGATATCAACATACCGGTGATTCCAACGTATCAATTCACAGGGATAGTAATGGCGCGCACGCTGATTTTGATTCGTGGTTTCGTCGATGCCATCGACACTCAATATCAATGCGGCCTGGCGTTCCAGTAAGACCGTGGGGCTGATCCCAAACAAGGGACTATGCTCATCGATCACATGAAAAATCGTCCAACCCAAGATAAAAATCGGATGCTGGTCGCGTTCTAGCTTGAGATCGTAGATACGTCTAAATTTGCCGTTAGTCGGTGATTCTTCATTCCAGATCAGGCGCAATTTTGCTGCAGCCTCACTGATGACATTCATACGTGCATTGGCCATACGTATCATCAAGAGATTTTTCCCCTCAGACACATGACTGACTGGATGCTCAGCAAACACAATACTTGAACGTGGTCTAGAGAAACGGGCGAATATCAAACCCGTGATGAGCGCCAGCCCCGACATGCCTATAAAAATTTCGAATGTCGACACCCAATGCCCATAAGCGGTTTGCGGATGCATATCACCGTAGCCAACTGTCGCCAAAGTCTCAACACTAAAAAAGAAAGCGCCTAGGAAGCCTTGCGGATACAAATTCCCGATTGCATTGTCACCTGCTAAATATAGACCAGCGAACACGACATTCATGACCACAAACAAGACTGCAAAAGCCAAGAAGAAAACCGGCCAGCTAGAAGTCATTGCGTAATAGTAAATATCCTGCCAAAAGTGCGTACGCATGCCGTAGGTAATCACCTTTCGCCCACTCATTTGAATAATGCGTTTATGTTCTTTGGGAGAGTTTTTGCTCATATAGGGGTCGGTGTTTAGTAGAAGACTAAATAACAATTGTACTGGAGTGACACTGATATTGCAGTCTAAAACGACGCGCAGAAAAAATTGGCAACAGAAATGACAATAAAATGAATTTCAATTTATTTTTATCGATATTCGATAATTTTTGACTGCATTTCAATTCGATCTTAATTAACATAACAAAATACAAAACATCAAAGGAGCTGACTATGACTTCAGAACGCAATCAGCGTATCGCCGCATTTCGTAAAGTTAGTGGGTATTTGCTTTGGGTCTCGATGCCGCTTTTGTTAATCACTAGTCTATGTGGGCTTAGCGGTTTCATTTACATCTCGTCGATTCAAACTGGGGAGGTCGACATCCACCAATCAATTATCTATTTTACCGACCATGGCCTCCTCGAATTTAAGGAGTTCGCTAAGCAAGGATTAAGCCTCGGTAGCAAAATTTTTTTCGCATTAGTATTTTTCTCGTTATTTATACCAATCGTTTACATTCTCTTCCACGTACAAAGGCTTATTCAATGTTTTTACAATGGTGACATATTCAATGCACGAGCACTTTCTCATGCCAGAAAAGCCTACAAACTCAATTTATATTGGGGCCTAGCTTGGTTAGCAAGTTCATTTATCATACTTGTATACTGCATCCTAACTACAAACGAAAACTACGATCGTGGATTCAACTGGATATGGGATTCAATTGCCTTTCTCATAGAACTGGGCTTCCTCAGTCTCATCCTCTGGGCCTTAGAAATCGGCACCAATCTCAACGAAGAAGCCGAACTCACCATCTAAGGAAACCCATGCCTATCATTGTGAACTTAGATGTGGTGTTGGCGCAGCGTAAGATGCGCCTGAACACCTTGGCGGAATTAGTCGATATTACGCCGCAAAATTTATCGGTGCTCAAATCTGGGCGTGCGAAGGCGATACGCTTTGACACGCTGGAAAAAATTTGTCATGTATTGCAATGCCAGCCAGGAGAAATTCTGGCTTTTGATGGAAAGCTATCCGAGGATAGTAGTGCGGAATAAAGCTGCTTGAGAATGAATAGCCTCATCTAAATAGCCTCATCTATTCGGTATTGAGATGAGGCTATGGTTTATTCTTGATAAGGATTTGCCAATCCTAAACCAGCCAAAATCTCAATTTCCAAAGCTTCCATTTCTTCCGCTTCTTCATCAGTTTCGTGATCGTAGCCTTGCGCGTGCAAAACGCCATGTACAACCAAATGCTGGGCGTGTTCGAGCACGGTTTTCTTTTGTTCTTTGGCTTCTTTTTCAAGCACATCGGTACACAAAATGATATCAGCTTGCGTGACTTCCGCATCGCTGTCTTCGGTGTAAGCAAAGGTCAATACATTGGTCGCGTAATCTTTGCCGCGATAATCACGATTGAGTTCTTGTCCTTCTTCCGCATCAACGATGCGCAGGGTTAATTCTGCGGGGAAGAATAATGCCGCTTGTATGGTTTTGCGCAGCAAGGGACGTGTCATTACGTCTTTCAAACGCTCATCGGCGTATTGCACGGACAGTGTTAATTTAGGTTTGGAACTAGTTGCCATAATTATTTACATTATCTACGTCGAGGTTTGTTCATCGCGGTTGCATGTTTCAAGCTGACGATCTCGGCGTCTTGCTGATCTTGATGTTGGGTCGCTTCTTCGTAAGCATCGACAATACGACCAACCAAAGGATGTCGCACCACGTCAACACTGGTAAATTGATTGAAAGCGATGCCACGCACATTGCGTAAAACTTGACAGGCATCGACCAGACCACTCTTCTGATGACGTTGCAAATCTATCTGAGTCACGTCACCTGTTATCACCGCTTTGCTGCCAAAGCCTATACGAGTTAAGAACATTTTCATTTGCTCAGGCGTGGTGTTTTGCGCTTCGTCCAGAATGATGAACGAGTGATTCAAGGTGCGGCCCCGCATGTAAGCCAACGGTGCGATTTCAATCACCTGCTTTTCAAACATTTTTTGGGTGCGATCAAATCCTAACAAATCGTACAAAGCGTCGTATAAAGGACGTAAATAAGGGTCGACCTTTTGCGCCAAATCACCTGGCAAGAAACCTAAACGCTCACCGGCCTCCACCGCTGGACGCGTCAATACAATACGCTTGACCGCATCACGTTCCAGCGCATCAACTGCACAAGCGACAGCCAAGTAAGTTTTACCAGTACCCGCTGGTCCTATGCCGAAACTAATGTCATGTTCGAGGATAGATTTGATATAGGCATTTTGATGCGGGGTACGCCCACGTAAATCGCTGCGTCGAGTCTTGAGAATGGGGCTTTCAATCGTCTCTTCGACTTCGACAGGGGCGACTTCTTTGATCTTGGCTTTTGCTGTACTGGACGCCGCTGATTTGGTGCTGCGACGTTTCACGGTCGAAGTTTCTTCGGTAATAGCTTCCGGTTCAAAGGCGGTCTCTGCGGTCTTTTTCAAGCTGGTCGCGGCACGTTGTTCAACTAAAGCTAGTTGCACTTCATCGATGGTGATGATCTTTTTCGCCAGGGTATAAAACTTTTCGAGTAACTCCAAGCCTTTTTCAGCATTGTGTCCGCTCACGATAAACTTCTCACCGCGACGGAAGATACTAAGATCCAAAGCTGCAGAAATTTGTCGAAGATTTTCATCCAAAGGCCCGCACAAATGCGCAAGCCGCAGATTATCTAAGGGCTGAGGAACAAAATATAAAACGGGGACAGGCGTTTTCGTTTTCAAAATTTTCTATTTTCTTAAAATGAAGATCTTATTTTGAGATTTCTCTTGATGGCTTATAAAACAATTTTTACTAATCAAACTTCGGTATCAAATAGCATTCTGTTGCGGGTTGCACCCGCCCTAGTTTTATTCCTAAGCAAAATTAATCGACCAATTCACCACGCAATGAATAATTATAGGACTCAGTAACGCGCGTGTTCACCAACGTACCAATCAATTCTTTACTGCCCGCAAAATTCACAACACGATTATTCTCGGTACGGCCTTGCAATTCATTAGGGTCTTTCACCGACGGGCCTTCGACCAAAATACGTTGTATCGTGCCTATCATCGCATTGCTATATTTTTTCGTATTCGCATCAATCACAGCCTGCAAAAATTGCAGGCGTTTGAGCTTTAGCGGCGCAGGTGTAGTGTCTTCCAAACTCGCCGCTGGTGTACCTGGACGAGCACTGAAGATAAAACTGAAACTATTATCAAACTCCACATCGTTAATCAGCTTCATTAGCGCATCAAAATCTTCATCCGTTTCACCAGGGAAGCCGACGATAAAGTCGGAGGAGATATGCATATTCGGACGTACAGCGCGCAATTTGCGCACAACTGATTTGTATTCCAATGAAGTATAACCGCGCTTCATGGCTGCCAACACGCGATCAGATCCGTGCTGCGCCGGCAAATACACGTGATCGACTAATTTAGGGATCTTGGCGTAAGCATCGATCAAACGCTGATTAAATTCTTTAGGATGGCTAGTCACGAAACGGATACGTTCAATTTGCGGAAACTCAGCAATGTATTCTAATAACAAAGCGAAGTCAGCAATCTCACCATCCTCCATCAGACCGCGATAGGCATTAACGTTTTGACCTAACAAACTAATTTCTTTGATGCCCTGCTCTGCCAAACCGGCCACTTCGACCAAGACATCATTGAATGGACGTGAAACCTCTTCACCACGTGTGTAAGGCACTACGCAATAACTGCAATACTTAGAACAGCCTTCCATGATCGATACAAAAGCGGTTGAACCTTCGACTTTCGCTGGCGGTAAATGGTCAAATTTTTCAATTTCAGGGAAACTGATGTCGACTTGTGACCGGCCAGAATCACGGCGATCTTTAATCAACTGCGGCAAACGATGCAAAGTTTGCGGTCCAAAGACGACGTCAACATAAGGAGCGCGACGGATGATGGCTTCACCTTCTTGCGATGCGACACAGCCGCCGACACCGATCAGCAAATCGGGTTTAGATTTTTTCAGTTCACGCAGACGACCGAGATCGGAAAACACTTTCTCCGACGCCTTCTCACGCACACTACAGGTGTTGAGCAAAATCACATCGGCATCTTCCGGATTGTCGGTCTTAATCATGCCATCAGTTGCCGCTAACACGTCTTGCATTTTGTCCGAGTCATACTCGTTCATTTGGCAACCAAAGGTCTTGATGAATACTTTCTTCTGCATAGCGCTCTTATCTTCTGTGGAATCTGGGGGCAACATTACTTCTTCATTTCAAAATACAAATTAATCAATTAAACCGACCTAAGATCAAGTCAATCAAAGACGCTTAGGAATAGGCTTGCTAGCTTCTTCTGCGGTTAGTATCCACACTTTCTGGATCTCGCCAAACTCGTTTTCCTGATAATAAATAATGACATTTCTAACATCAACACTGGCTGGCGTGACAGTGAGATTGTCTTCACTATAGATGCGAATACCGACTGCGCTTTGTCGTAACTTACCGTCAATCACCAATTCGGCTAAAGCTGTCGTGCTCAATTTGCCGCGCTTAATCCCTTCGGGGAACATACGTTCTACTTGCATCGCATTCGCGCTAAAGCTCAGGCTGAGAGAGGCTAAAAGCCCAGTTAAAACGAGAAAGCGTAATTTTTTACTATTAAACATGGCAAACTCTCGATTAAATATTCTTAAAAATCAATTAGTTACAAAACAAATTGACTAGCAATAAGGGCGACAGTTTAACACAGCCAAGTACTTTCTTCGCATGCACCGATATACGTGGATTGGGAATATCATGCATTGAGGAAAAATCTGGGATAATGATGGAAAATGTTTTTGGAAAACCAATGCTAACGCCAGCCAGCACCTCACTCCCACCTGATTTTGATAGTCAACACTTCCGCCACGCGCTATCGCAATTTGCCACTGGCATTACGGTAATTACGACGCGCATGCCTAATGGTAAGTTTTTAGGCTTGACTGCGAGTTCGTTTAACTCTGTCTCACTTGACCCGCCCTTGGTAATCTGGAGTCTCGGTGATCGCGCACAAAGCATGCCAATATTTGCGCAAAATTCTCATTATGTGATCAATGTCTTGGCCGCTGAACAGCGCCATCTGGCAGAACAATTCGCCAGTCGTGTTGAAGATCGTTTTGAGGGTGTCGAATTCACATTGTCTCGTACCGGCTTACCGATATTGAAAGGCGCGTCGGCGTGGTTTGAATGCTTTAATCGCAGTCGCTACCCTGAAGGTGACCACGTGATCTTCGTCGGCGAAGTCGAGCAATGTGCGGCAAACAATCAAGCGCCTTTAGTATTTCATCACGGTCAATTCTGGACTAGCAAAGCGCTTTAACCTATTTTATGACTCAATTTATAACTCCATTAGACTTGGTCGGCTATATTGCAGCCTTTCTAACCACTAGCGCCTTCATTCCACAAGCCTGGCTAACCTGGCGTCGCAAGCGCGCTGAAGGCGTTTCACTTGGCATGTATTGCATAATGGTCACGGGCACGATTGGCTGGCTGATTTATGGCCTGATGCTGAGTGCCTGGCCGATTATTGTGGCCAATGTTATTTCACTCTCTTTATCTGCATTCATTTTGGCAATGAAGCTCATTTATAAGTAAAGAACTGCCTGTCGATATTTGCTACAAATAGCGTACAAATAGGCTTGGATAAATCACCCTATCAGAAACGTACAACCCACACTTAAATCCGTACGACCGAAAAATTCATACTCGGCAATTACCCCGAGTCAGTCAAGGTCTGATACATTCTTATTGGTATCGAAGCTAAAACATGCCTAACTTTAAGTCGTCGGGAGCAGCCAGGCGCTTTCGACCTTGACTACCATCTTTCAAAGATAACCATCATGCCCCTTGGATACGCGCCAAAATCAAAGAGCAAACTCGATATTTTGATCGCCGATGATGATTTCTTTATGCAAAGAATGCTCGTTATCCATCTGGAATCGATGGGTCATAATTGCACCACGGTGGATGATGGGAAAGCCACTTTAGTTGCGTTAAAAAGACAAAAATTTGATCTACTTTTTCTTGACGTCGTAATGCCCGAGATGGACGGTCTAGAAGCACTGATCGCAATCAGAAAAAATGAAACTCACACGACCTCTCGTTTACCTATCATCATGGTAAGTGGTCATTCAGAACCAGAAGACATACGCAAACTCAAAGCACTGGGCGCCGATGCCTGCATCGCTAAACCTGTTAAAAAAGAACAAATACAAGCTGAAATTTCACGATTTTTTACATAATAGGCGAATAAAAAGTTGTTTTAAAACATCTCCTTAGAATATATTACTCCTAAGAAATTCTATTTCAAAAAAAAAAAATGCCTTTGCTGTATATTGATACTCAATGATGTTGGCTACCCTATTTTAAAATTCTTTGAAGGCTTGGATACTATGAGTAAGATTGTTCGTGTAAGCCCTGCTATGAAGGAATTTCTAGCAGCGCCAAAATCAGCTGAGATGGATGCGAGTGATTTTTATACCAACCCCATTTGGCGTCTAGGGGTGAGCATCATGGCGAAAATGAAATTTCGCACGAAAGCGGCATTAATACTATTGCTTCTTGCCCTACCACTCAGCACCGTAAGCTGGTATTTTTACTCCGATCAAATAACGCAGATTTCATTTGCTAAAAAAGAACGAATTGGCATTGCCTATAATCGAGAAATTTTTCCCGTCATGGATCTCGCGCAACAATTTAGGCGCGATTCATTGGCAGCCAGTGTTGACCCTAGCGCTGCCAGTGCTGCGACTGCCACTAAAGAGAAGTTGCAAGCGGCGCTGACCAAGCTCGAAGCAACGCATCAACAATTAGGGGGAGTACTTGGTGTAGACAAAGACTACGCGGCCACAAGATCGGCTTTTGAAAAAACCAATAATGCGACTGGTGCTCCCGATATCTTTCAAGTTCACAGCGACTTCATCGCCTCTCTGATCACGCTAATGACAAACGTGGCGGATAATTCAAACCTCACATTAGATCCAGAAGTCGATTCCTACTACCTAATGGATGCCGCTTTTCTTAGATTGCCGGATATTTTGGAGTATTCCGGTAAGCTACGCGGTACGGGTAATGCCGTTTTGAAGTCGGGTGAAATAAGCCCAGCACAACAAAAATCCTTAAATAAATGGATTCCGGTCGCCGAATTTCAGTTTCGCAATTTGAACGATAGCCTGACCAAGGCGTCTGTCGGTAGCTCAAATCTGAAATCCAAACTAAACTTTAACGAGGTAGTTAAGGAAGGCAATGAATTTTATGATTTTGCGCTAAAAAACGTCATTGATACCCAGGTATTTGGCGCCGAAACACAAAGTAAATTTATCACATTGGCCAATACTACGATTAAAGATCTCTATCTCCTGACCTCACGCGTCATACAGGAATTAGATCAGACGATAGAACAAAGAATTAAAGCATCAGAACGTCATCTATACCTGATCAGCGCATTAATCCTTGTTAGCGTGCTGTTAGCACTGTATTTCTTTTATTCTTTCTTTTTAGTGGTCGACGGTGGTTTTAAACTCATGCGCGTGCACCTTGGCGAAGTGGCACAAGGCGATTTGCGCAACATCCCGGGCAAGCCTTTCGGCAGCGACGAAACCGCAGAAGTCCTGCACGATCTACAGCAGACCTACAATGCACTGCACGAATTAATAAGGACGGTCAGACATTCAGCGCGCGCTTTGCATGCGACCAGTGCAGAAATTGCTACCGCCAGCCTGGATTTATCAGCACGCACCGAAGCGGCTGCAGCCTCGCTGGAGGAACAAGCTGCCGCAATGGAAGAGATCGGTGCCACCGTCGGGCAGTCTGCAGACAAAGCAGCATTGGCAGCAAAATTCGCCGGTGAAAATGCGCAAGTGGCAGAGAGTGGTGGCAAGATCATTCATTCGGTAGTGCAAACCATGGAAAACATTCACAACTCCTCACACAAGATTAGCGACATTATCGGGGTGATTGACGGTATCGCTTTTCAAACCAATATTCTTGCCTTGAATGCCGCCGTAGAAGCAGCTCGTGCAGGCGAATCAGGCCGAGGTTTTGCAGTTGTAGCGAGTGAAGTCAGAACTCTGGCACATAGGAGTGCCGATGCTGCAAGAGAAATTAAAGATCTTATCTCAGCCAGCGTTGGTCAAATTGCGAGTGGCTCGGCGGTGGTACAACAAGCAGGCGTCACCATGAATACCATGGTCACCAATGCGAAACAAATTAGTATGTTTTTAAGTGACATCTCGGTCGGAGCGAGAGAACAGGCTACTGGTGTGGCACAAGTCGGCATCTCGATTAGCGAACTAGATGAAAACACCCAATCCAATGCGGCACTAGTCGAGGAAACTAGCGCAGCATCAGGGGCGTTAACACAACAAGCAGAGGTCTTACAGGAAGAAATCGCTCATTTCCGCGTGGTTTAGCTTGCAAAAATAAAGTTTAGGTTTTCTTTATGAGCATACGTTCAAGTATGCCCTGCGAGTCAAAAGCGGCACGGCGTAATCTATCACTTACGCCCTGCCACTCTCTTTTTTCTGGTAGCGCTTCCACCAAAATAATATCGGCATCCACATGATCGAGCTCGCGCAGATCGGCGTACAGATCATGGGCATAGCCGATCGGATCAGGATTGAGTTGACGCCAGCCTTGCAATCGAGGATCGGTTGTATGCGATTCGTATGCCATGACAGCAACACGTTTTCCAGCCGCAAGTAATTGCGAAATGGTCGGTTCTAGATCTTCCACCGCAACCATCGCCACTGGTGTAGTCGGTGCGTAATGCGCCTCCAAAGTTCCGGATGCACGTGGTGCGGCTTGATCTGGTGCTTTCACAACCATACCTAACACCTGCTCCAATTGTAATGTAGTGATATGGCCTGGGCGCAGCAAAACTGGGCCATGCGTCGCTAGGCGACTCATATCCACGATCGTCGATTCTATGCCTACGTCACTTTGTCCGCCATCGAGCACGGCGGCAATCATGCCACTCGCCACTTCTACGGGAAATTCTTCTAGAACATGCTCTGCTTTGGTAGGACTGACATGTCCAAACTTATTGGCGGATGGCGCAGCCACACCGCCCTTGCCGCCTTTAAAGGCGCGTAATAAAGCTTGAGCAACTGGGTGCGATGGGCAGCGAACCCCAATCGAATCCTGACCACCAGAGACCGCATCGGGAATATGATCGGCGCGCTTCAAAATCAATGTTAATGGGCCCGGCCAAAAAGCATCAATCAATGCTTGAGCTGGCGCTGGAATCTCTTTGACCCAGTAAGCAATATCCGCCTCTGGTGCGACGTGCACAATCACAGGATGATTTGATGGACGACCCTTGGCTTTATAAATATTGGCGACCGCATCGACATTCTCGGCGTCGGCACCAAGACCATACACAGTTTCGGTTGGAAAGCCGACTAATGCGCCCTGCTCTAAGGCGCGAGCAGCTGCTTCAATTTGTTTTAAGGAACTCACACTTACCTCAGCGAAGATCAGACTGCAATGCCGAGGATGGCGCAAGCCTGATGCATCTCGTCTTGCGCTTGTTCTAAGGTCGCGGCGATAAAAGTGATATGTCCCATTTTACGAGCACGGCGCGCTTCTGCTTTACCGTATAAATGCAAATGGGCTGATGGCAGGGCCAAGACTTTATCCCATGCTGGTTGTCGTTCTAAATCTTGTGCAGTTCCATCCTCAAACCAGATATCACCGAGAATATTCAACATCACGCAAGGCGAATGCTGACGCACATCACCCAAAGGCAAACGCGCCATCGCTCTGACTTGCTGTGCGAACTGACTCGTGACGCAAGCATCAATCGTGTAATGCCCGCTATTATGCGGACGCGGCGCCATTTCATTGACGACCACGGAACCGTCCTGCAATACAAAAAATTCTATGCAAAGGACACCAACATAATTGATATCCGCGATCAATTTCAATGCGGCGTTTTGTGTCTTTAGAGCGGCTTCTGCTGAGACATGCGGACTCGGTACTGTGGTCGTGAATAAGATACCGTCCCTGTGTACGTTTTCTGCAATCGGATACACCACCGCCTGACCATCCGCACCACGTGCAACCAACACTGAAATCTCATAAGCGAGTGGCAGCATTTTTTCCAATACGCACACTACACCATGTAGGTCGGCGAACGCTGTACGCAATTCTTCTATAGTTTTGACACGCACTTGGCCCTTACCGTCATAGCCCATGCGTGCTGTTTTCAAAATCCCCGGGAATAAATCGGCACTGACTTTTTCTACATCATCTGCAGTACGAAGAATCGCGTGTGGTGCTGGCAAAATGCCCGTTTGTGGTGCACAGCGGGTGAAGAAGGCTTTCTCTTCGATGCGATCTTGTGCTATTGAGACGCAAGCGGCGCTTGGGGCAACAAAGCCTGTTTCTGCGAGCTTAGCCAAGCTCGCTGCCGGGACATTTTCAAATTCAGTAGTAAACGAAGAACAGCTTGCCGCTAATTGCTGCAACGCGTTTGCATCGTCGTACGCCGCTTGGATATGCGAATCGGCTGCATGTGCAGCTGGACTGCCCGCCTCCGGTTCCAATACCGTCACTTTAAAACCCAAAGCCTGTGCTTCATGCACAAACATGCGTCCCAATTGTCCACCGCCAACCATGCCTAACATGCTGGCTTTTGAATTCGGGAATTGCGGAGAGGTATTGATTAATGAAGTGGACATTATTGTTTTTTCCATGCTAGTGCGGTACAAATAAAATGCGATTTGAAACGAGATTTAATGCCAATACGAACTTTAAAAATCTAGAGCGCTTGTTACTCAATGTCATTCACGCGGAGGCGGGAATTCAGCGGCGTAAAAGCCTAAAGACACTGGATCCCTGCCTACGCAGAAATGACGCCTGAATGGCCATCGCTTCAGAATAACGGTGCAGAATACAGTGCGCTTCTAATGCGATAGATTTCTTTTTATGCTGAAATTGTGCTTCGACTACAAAGGCAAATGCATATCCCGCGCGACTTGTGTTTGCTTAGCGCGAAAGGCTTCTAACTTTGCTGCCATCGCATCATCTGTCGTCGCTAACATCGCAATCGCAGCCAAGGCAGCATTACCGGCGCCCGCCTCACCAATGGCGAATGTATTCACTGGAATACCTTTCGGCATTTGCACGATAGATAGTAATGAGTCTTCGCCACGTAAATACTTAGATGGCACCGGTACGCCAAATACCGGCACGATGGTCTTTGCCGCGATCATGCCTGGCAAATGAGCAGCGCCGCCAGCACCTGCGATGATGCCGCGAATGCCGCGACTGCGTGCTGTTTCGGCGTACGTAAACATATCATCTGGCATACGGTGAGCAGAGACGACCTTTGCTTCAAAAGGAATACCAAATTCTTTGAGCACACTAACTGCATGTTGCATTACATCCCAATCGGATGAAGAACCCATCACTACACCGATAACAGGTGTTGCATTTAATTTTACGTCGCTCATGATTAGGCCTTCAAGCTTTCACCGGTTAAACGCTCTAAGGCTTCACGGTATTTAGCGGCAGTTTTTTGCACAACATCATCCGGCAGAGTTGGCGCAGGCGCGGTCTTATTCCAAGTCGTAATCGTCTCTAAATAATCACGCACAAATTGCTTATCAAATGAAGGTGGCGAAATGCCCGTTGCATAGGAATCTGCAGGCCAGAAACGAGAAGAATCTGCTGTCAACACTTCATCCATCAAATGCAATACGCCATTGTCGTCGAGACCGAATTCAAACTTCGTATCAGCAATGATGATGCCGCGTGTCGCAGCGTAGTTTGCCGCTTCGGTGTAGAGCTGAATACTGATGTCGCGCATCTTGGCTGCGAGCTCCGCGCCTATGCGACTTTCCATGTCAGCAAAGCTGATGTTCTCATCGTGCTCGCCCATTTCAGCTTTTGCAGCTGGTGTGAAAATCGGAGCGTCTAATTTGGCGGCTTGTGGCAAACCCGCTGGTAATTGAATACCGCAGATCGCGCCTGTGTCCTGATAATCTTTCCAACCTGAACCAATGATGTAGCCACGGACTACCGCTTCGACCATGATAGGCTTCAAACGCTTCGCGACCACTGCGCGACCACGCACTTGCTCTGCTTCGTCCGCAGCGACAACGGATACTGGATCAATACCCGTCAAATGATTTGGCACGACGTGTCCAAGTTTTTCAAACCAGAAGTTGGCCATTTGATTGAGCACACGACCTTTATCAGGAATCGCTTCATTCATGATTACGTCAAATGCGGACAAGCGATCACTTGTCACGATCAGCAGTTTATCTTCGCCAACGGCATAGTTATCACGGACTTTGCCACGACCTAACAGTGGTAGCGAATGTAAAGTGGAGTTTATTTGCGTAGTCATAATGTGGTCTCAAAAAAAATGCTGAAGGGAGATTCATCAGTTCTTCATCAATACGTTAAACGCATCAACAAACAAGCTTTGAATCTCCCTGCGGGGCGCACCACGCGCCCGGTTTACTTCAATCTAAATTCAATCAAGAACGCTTATTTCACAAGCTGCGCCAAAGCACCAGACTTGTATTGCTCTGCAACTTTTTCCAAGGTCAAAGGCTTGATCTTTGCCGCTTGGCCTTCGCAACCGAATGCCAAGAAACGTGCTTTACAAACCAATTTCGCTGCTTCGCGTGCTGGTTTCAAATAATCGCGTGGATCAAACTTACTTGGATTTTCAAACATGTAACGACGAATAGCCGCAGTCATCGCCAAGCGGATATCGGTATCGATATTGATTTTACGTACGCCGTTTTGAATACCAATGACGATCTCTTCGACTGGCACGCCATAGGTTTCCTTCATGTCGCCACCGAATTGACGAATTTCTTCGAGCAATTCTTGTGGAACGGAGGAAGAACCGTGCATCACCAAATGCGTGTTCGGAATACGTGTGTGGATTTCTTTAATACGGTCAATCGCGAGAATATCACCGGTTGGCTTGCGAGAGAATTTATACGCACCGTGAGAAGTACCAATCGCAATCGCCAAAGCATCGCACTGAGTTTGCTTGACGAAATCAGCCGCTTGCGCAACGTCCGTCAACAATTGTTCACGTGTCATCTTGCCGTCTGCACCGTGGCCGTCTTCTTTGTCACCCATCATGGTTTCCAAAGAACCCAATACGCCCAATTCCGCCTCAACCGTTACACCGATAGAGTGAGAAAACTTCACCACTTCTTTTGATACGGCGACGTTGTACTCATAGCTGGCGACAGACTTACCGTCTTCCATCAAGGAACCGTCCATCATCACGGATGTAAAACCAGACTTGATCGCAGCCATACAAACTGCAGGAGATTGGCCGTGATCTTGATGCATCACCACTGGGATATGCGGATAAGCTTCAACCGCAGCAGAAATCAAATGACGCAAGAAAGCTTCACCGGCGTACTTACGCGCACCAGCAGAGGCTTGCATAATCACCGGCGCGCCGACTTCATTGGCCGCTTCCATGATCGCTGTGACTTGTTCCAAATTGTTGACATTAAACGCTGGAATGCCATAGCCGTTTTCAGCTGCATGGTCCAACAATTGACGCATAGATACGAGAGACATAGTTTTAACTCCAAATAAAAAAATCTTCAGTCGAAATGCTGATTAAGCTACTGCGCGACCACATTTTGAATTGGCGATGCTCGCTGTACTCGAGTAGAGCTGCGCTTCTCAATCCAAACTGTGACCGCTCGCTACGCTTACTCAGCACTTCTTTAAGCTTGTGGCCTTAAGACTTCGCCAGTTTTGAATTTTGTTCGTTATTCTTCTTACTCGGCACCTCTAGAAACTGAATTTTAGGGATGCAGTGCAAGGCGCAAAGCACAGCAATACACTAGTATTGCGAGCATTTGCAACGCCGCAATTCGCCCTACAATTCAGTTTACTCGCCGATCTTTACTATTCGCATTGCGTTCGTGCCACCCACTTTACCCATTTGCTCGCCCCAAGTTGCCACGATCAAATCACCTTTCTTCACGGCGCCTTTATCAAGCAAGACATTTTCCGCTTCTTTCAACACCAAATCACGGTCTGGGTTGTACGGTAATTTGAATGTCTGCACATTGCGGTACAAAGCCGCTTTACGCATAGTCGCTACACTTGGTGTCAAAGCAAACAAAGGCACATCAATACTTTGGCGGCTCATCCACAAAGCAGTCGAACCAGATTCAGTCAAGGCCGCAATCGCTTGCACGCGCAGGTGATGGGCTGTGAACAAAGCGCCGTAAGCAATGGATTGATCGATGCGCGTGAATTGCAAATTCAAAAAGTCAGCATCGAGCTTGCATTCTTGAAACTTCTCAGCTTCCAGGCAAATCGCTGCCATGGTTTCTACCGTTTCAATCGGATATTTACCGGAGGCAGTTTCGGCAGACAACATCACCGCATCGGTACCATCCAATACCGCATTCGCCACATCTGACACTTCGGCACGGGTTGGCACCGCGTTCACAATCATAGACTCCATCATTTGGGTCGCTGTGATCGCCAATTTATTCGATGCACGTGCCATTTTAATCATGCGTTTTTGCAAAGCTGGAACGGCCGCGTTGCCGACTTCAACTGCCAGGTCTCCACGTGCGACCATGATGCCATCGGAGGCATCCAAAATTTCTTGCAACGCAGGAATCGCTTCCGCACGCTCGATCTTCGCGATCATCATCGGTTTATGGTTAAACGGCTCTCCAGCAATATTTGCCAATTGACGCGCCATTTCCATATCCGTTGAATTTTTCGGGAAAGAAATCGCCAAATAGTCGGCTTGGAATGACATCGCTGTCTTGATGTCTTCCATGTCTTTTGCGGTTAATGCTGGGGCGGTCAAGCCACCACCTTGACGATTAATACCCTTGTTATTCGATAACTCACCGCCGATTTTTACTGTCGTGTGAATTTCATTACCAATGACTTTATCAACGATCAACACAATCAGACCGTCATTCAACAACAATACGTCCTTTGGCTTAACATCGCGAGGCAAGGCTTTGTAGTCGAGGCCAACGCGCTCTTGATTACCTAAGGTGCAATCGGCATCGAGAATAAACTTATCGCCATTTTCGATTTGAATCTTGCTATTTTCAAACTTACCAATACGGATTTTCGGGCCTTGCATATCCGCCATAATCGCGATTTCTATGCCGCAAACTTCGGCCGCTTGGCGCACCATATTTGCGCGATCAATGTGATCCTGAGCTTTACCATGTGAGAAGTTCAATCGAACCACATTCACACCAGCTTTTAACATTCTCACTAAGGTATCCAAATCATTGGATGCCGGGCCTACTGTCGCTACAATTTTGGTTCCGCGTAACATTGAATCTCCTGATGGATAATTTTTACAAGGTCGGGCTTAAACGTTCAAAACTTATTTTTTCGCCGCAGAGGCGCAGAGTACGCAGAGAAATTCAACACTAAAACTCTGCGCTCTCTGCGCCTCTACGGCTAATGCTTTTCCGCAGTTTTCTGCACAGATTACTGCGCAGCTCTTTGCAACAAAATTTCTACCGCTGGCAATGTCTTGCCTTCCAAGAATTCAAGGAAAGCACCGCCACCAGTCGAGATGTAACCAATTTTTTCTGTGATGTTGTACTTGGCAATTGCGGCTAAAGTATCGCCACCGCCAGCAATGGAGAAACCCTTGGAATCTGCAATCGCTTCAGCCAATACTTTAGTGCCATTACCAAATTGATCGAATTCAAACACGCCAACTGGCCCATTCCATACGATGGTGCCAGCTTGACGAATTTGCGCTGCTAAAACCTGCGCTGTTTCTGGACCGATGTCCAAAATCATATCGTCGTCTTGTACATCAGCAACCGCTTTAACTGTCGCGACAGCTGTTGGAGAAAATTCTTTTGCACATACGACATCAGTCGGGATAGGCACAATAGCGCCACGTGCTGCCATCATGTCCATGATGGCTTTTGCTTCATTGACTAGATCGGCTTCTGCCAAGGATTTACCAATCTTCAAACCGGCTGCCAACATGAAGGTATTCGCAATACCGCCGCCAACGATCAATTGATCGACTTTTTCTGCGAGCGATTTCAAGATGGTCAATTTACTGGAAACTTTTGAGCCAGCCACAATCGCCGCCAAAGGACGTGATGGATGGCCAAGTGCTTTACCTAAAGCATCGAGCTCAGCCGACAACAAAGGGCCAGCGCAGACGATAGGCGCATACTTCGCGATACCGTGTGTCGTCGCCTCAGCGCGATGCGCAGTACCGAAAGCATCGTTCACGTAAATGTCGCACAGCTTTGCCATTTTTTGCGCGAGCGCGTCATCGTTCTTTTTCTCGCCTTTGTTGACACGGCAGTTTTCCAACAAGACAACCTGACCTGCAGCAACTTCGACGCCATCAACCCAGTTTTGTTTGAGTTCAACTGTCACGCCTAACAACTCTGACAAGCGTTTAGCAACTGGCGCGAGAGAGTCTTCCGGCTTAAATTCACCTTCAGTCGGACGGCCTAAGTGAGATGTCACCATCACGGCAGAGCCCGCTTTTAAAGCTTGTTGAATCGCAGGAACCGAGGCGCGGATACGCGTGTCTTCGGTGATATTGCCAGCATCATCTTGCGGAACGTTCAAATCTGCACGAATAAAGACACGTTGACCTTGGAGTTTATTAGCAGCGATGAGATCGCTCAGACGATTAAATTGCATAGCAGGACCAGTTAAGTTGAGAACGAATCAAATCGGGGGGTAGGTATTTTCACAGTGTCACAGCGTAACTAGAATTAACTCGAAAGCAAGAAAACCTAAAATCCTGTGAAATTTCTAAATTAATCGCGCATTTTACCAAATCACAAGGATGATTCGCGATTTTTCTCATGAATATGCGAGCTGAAGCACTTATTTTTGAATACAGCCTAGCAAGCCCCTCTCTCGCAGTATCAATATCTCAAATAATCCGAAACGATTGTTTTTTATGTGCCGCTCATTTACATAGAAAACCTTATTACTTTAACTAACAAATTATGCAGACCGCCAAGATGCAAACAAAGCAATAAAAAAATAGTTTATTTATGATATTGCACACAACGCACCTTAATTGCAAAACGAGAACATCAGTATCTAAAAATCAACTAGCGATATGCCACTAAACAGGGACATTCGTCATATTTTCTTGCTACAATCGACATCTTGCTAATTCGTCAAAATTTCTAAGATTATTTCTGGAGCCCGGTCGATCAACAATACGAATAAACGACCTAATTGAATCCATTTAATGCAAGCTGCACATCATCCATCAATATGAAAAAAAACACATGCTGAATGGACGCCTATCTCTGATCACTCCGGAAGGCGTACGTCTATTACTCACTCCAGCCGGTCCAGTTCCACGTGCTTGGGCATGGGCTATTGATTTCTTTATCTACCTAGTTGCAATTTCTTTGCTTTCGATTTTGCTCAGCCAATTCAAACTAGGTACCGGAATGCTACTGATAGGTGGCTTTATCCTGTACTGGGGTTACGCGATTATTTGTGAAGTATATTGGGACGGGAGAACTTTAGGAAAACGTCTGTTTGGATTGCAGGTCTTACGTGCCGATGGACTGCCGGTCGGATGGCGCGAATCAGTTTTGCGCAATTTGTTATTAGTTGGCGACTTTCTTCCCTTTTTCTATTTAACAGGCTTACTTTGCATGTTATTTGACACCCAATTCCGGCGCTTGGGCGACATGGTTGCTGGCACGCAGGTTGTTTATCGCGCCCCAACTCTGCTGCGTCCCACCCTTCAAATGACAGGTAATGACGATAAAGACATGGCGGTCTTACCCTATCCACTTACTCCCGACCAGCAAAGAACCTTGATCGAGATGTTTGAACGCGAAAAAAGCCTACCCCGAGCTCGTATGCTAGAACTGGCGAGCTTAGCGCAAGCTCTCACTGGTCAAACCGGTGAAGCATCACTGGCTCGTTTGCGCGCCTACGTTGCAGGAATGAGGCTATGAAGCAAAAGCAATTTGAAATACAAAATGTAGCCTTGTGGGATCAGATTAAAACGATACTTGAGGAACGACATAAAAAAAAGAATACGCCTGCGCCAGCAGGATTGCAGGAATTCCCTGCTTTGTATCGACGTTTATGTCAAAACCTGGCATTAGCACTGCAACGTGGCTACTCACCAGCACTCACCGATTACTTACAAAAAATGGTAAGCGATTGTCATCAACTTTTGTACGGCAAGGCGGTCGAACGCCCTATGACTTTACACCGTTGGTTGTTGAGTGAATTCCCTCAGAGAGTGCGCGAAGAATGGCGTTTGTTACTGTTTGTCTGCCTGGCATTTTGGGGAGTTGGATTGTTGGTTGGTGTATTGGTCTGGTTTAATCCAGAGATGGCTTATAGTTTTTCATCTGCCGACAAGCTTGAAAAAATGAGACAAATGTACATGTCCGACAAGATTGGTGTTGGTCGCGGCGCTGAAGGCGATTTTACGATGTTTGGCATGTATATTTGGAACAATATCTCTATCGATTTTCGCACCTTTGGCGCGGGCGTCTTTGGTGGGATCCCCGCACTCTATATCATGGGTGTCAATGGTTTAGGTATGGGCGTTGTAGCTAGCTGGTTGAGCGCCGATCCTGCCACGCGCCATAATTTTTGGTCTTTTGTGATTACCCACGGTAGTTTCGAGATTGTTGGTATGTTGCTGTCCGGCGTGGCGGGTATGCGTTTGGGCTTATCCTTAATTCAACCGGGACGCCTCAGTCGCAGACGCGCTTTGTATGCCGCCAGCCAGCGTATGTTCCCTATCTTAGTTGGCGCCTCAATTTTGACTTTCATCGCGGCGTTCTTTGAAGCTTTTTGGAGCGCTAGCCCTGTCATTCCACATTCAGTTAAATATGCCGTCGGCGCGCTATGTTGGTTGCTAGTAATAGTTTTTTTTATTTTCGCTGGTCGGGTCAGGAGCTAAGGCGATGCAACTCGACCAATTACAAATCGATTTACGTCCACGCCCCAATGCTCAGGCCTTGGACCTCGGTTTTGCGCTATTGCGTAGTAATGCCGCTGTAGTTTACATCACGTGGTTAATGCTTTGGTTGCCGACAATTTTCCTGTGTGGTTTAGCGGCTTACTTTATACCTCACTTAGGATTCTTTGGTGGCGCCTGGTGGCTGGTGATCGCTTGGTGGATACGACCTTTGCTGGAACGCGCACCATTGTACATATTGTCGCGTCGAGTGTTTGGCGAAAGTGTGAGCTGGCAACAGGCGCTTAGGGCATGGCCAAGTCAATGCGGCGGTGGTTGGTTTCGTTTATTAGTATGGTGGCGACTATTCTCGGGCGGTCGCGGCTTATATCAACCAATCTGGCAACTAGAAGGCGCGCGCGGAAAAGTAGCGGCGAATCGCATTCGCATCATCGGCAACAAAACGATAGGCTCGGCAACCTGGTTTGGTATCGCCTGCGCACATTTTGAAGCTTTGTTGCAGCTTGGTCTATTTGCCTGCATTGGATTATTTATGAGTGACGATCAAATGGTCAATCCACTCAGTTTCTTTACTTCTAGTCTAACTGGCCCCAACTCATCGCTATGGCTGTTTTTAAGCTTTGCAGCTTATGCTATTTCAGCTGGCGTCATAGGACCTGTGTTTGTCGCCTGTAGCTTTACTTTGTACTTGAATCGTCGGGCATGTATTGAAGCATGGGATATAGAAATCATGCTGCGACAAATTGAAGCACCTCAGCTTGAAAGAAAGAGCTCCCACATAAAAGAACTTGCAGGAATTTTGATCCTTTGTTTTTCCAATTTACTGCTACCACCTAAGGATGTCTATGCAGCTGATCAAGCGACGATTAGCAAACCAAATTCTGCGGAAAAATGCGAAAAACCAAAATGGCTGAAAGCAAGCTCGGGGGAACGCGGCGAGCCACAAAGTAAACAACAACAAGAGATCAGAAATGATATTGATACGATCTATCAAGCGGAAGAGTTGCGCCCTTACTTGTGTCAAGAAATATGGAAGCGCCCCGACAAAACGGCACCCAAGCGAGACAAATTTGATCTTAGTTTACTCGCCATAGTGCTTAAATACATCGCGATTATCGCTGGCTTGTTTTTTGTTGGCTGGCTCTTATTTCGTTATCGTACGCAAATTTTCGGCTTTACTTTACCTGAACGAAAACGCTTCGCCACTGAAGTCGGTGGCTTAGATATTCGACCAGAATCTCTGCCTGACGACATCAGTTCCAGTGCACTGAATCTCTGGAAAAATGGGCAACAGCGTGCAGCTATTGCGCTTCTGTATCGCGCCACGCTGTCACGTCTAGTGAATGAACATGGAATGCTAATTAGTCAGGGCGCAACCGAAAATGATTGCCTGCGTTTAGCAAAAATAGCGCATAGCTTACATGAGCTAGATCTACCACGACTGCGGATCACAGAGACCTGCACCGCAATCTGGCTGAGTGCAGCTTACGCACATCGTTTTCCAGATAATATTGCTTTGCTTTGCCAAGATTGGAACCAAGAATTTGCGGCCAACAAGACGAATTTTTCGAAACATACCACACCTAACCAAGCGGCAAAAAACGGAGTGTCGATATGAGTAAATATCTCAAATCGTTGCGCCTATCGAATGGGATGAGTGCGGTAAGCCTTGTCTGGATAATTTTAATTGCCATCCTCATTGGTGGCATCGCATGGTGGTTATCGACACTAGAAAAAACCTGGATCGCACGAGAAAACCCGTCAACCGAGTTCATCAAAAACCCTATGATTGCGGCAACTCGCTTACTAGAAAAGCGTCAGTATCAAGTGCAGCTAGCGCCAGTCTTGACTGAAAATCTGATCAAAAGCGCGCGCAAAGGCACACTGATTATTGCGGACAACGACGGCTACATGAGTAAGGCTCAAACTAACGCCCTCTTTGCCTGGATAGCGCAGGGAAATACCTTAATTACTTTTCCCAAGTTGTCGACCCAAACTGTGCCTAAACCTGCTGCGGAAGCAAGAAAGGACATCGATCCAGATGATGAAGAGGACAATCATAGCGATGCAAAAAAAGATCCTGAGAAAACTGATGAAGTAGAACCAAATGCACAAGAAGATGCAACTGAAAAAAATTCAAATCAAAAAAGTAAACGGATAGCGACGCCATTAATTCGCGACCCGATAGGTGACTATTTAGGAGTCTCTAGCTTCTACGACGAACGGGCCGGCGTTAAATACTTTCACAGCGTCCTAGTAAACATACCGGATGTTTCGTATCCTTTAAAATTGCGCAAGCCTAGTTTCTTAAAACTAAAATCAAGCGCCAATAGCCGCACACCATTATTTACTGATGAGCACAACGATGTATTACAGGTTTATGCCGTCGGCAAAGGGCATATTGCAGTGCTCTCCGAAAATATCTTTGAGCTGCAGGGCTTGCGGCATTACGACCATGCCGAATTACTTTTAGCTTTAATAAACCTGAATCAAAAAAATCCAGGCGTCACGATAGTTCAGAGACTAAAAATTCCTAGCTGGTATGAATTGCTATGGAATGCATTCCCAGTCGCACTATGCTTACTTGTGGTCGCAATTGCGCTCCTATTTTGGCGCGCAGTCACACGCTTTGGCCCACTTTTACCTGAGACAAATTGGGAACGCCGCTCATTAATGGAACACATCGAAGCAAGCGGTCGCTGGGCATGGAGCACAGCAGTTGGGCGTGATTTATTGCTGACGGCGGTGCGAATATCCACCATGCAGGTGCTCAAAAAACGTGCCCCCGAATTACTCAACCTGTCCGTCAACGATCAACTACTGCACTTAGCGCAAATTTGCCAACTCGATCATGAGCACCTGGCACATGCATGGCACGATGCAGCTTCCAGTAATCCGCATTTATTCACCCGCCAGATTCAACACCTCCAACAATTGAGAGCGCATTATGAGCATTAATCCTAATTCTGTTGAAATCCAAAACGCTGCTGCCACAAATGCCTCAGGCATCGCACCAGAAAAATACCAACAAGCTTGCGATATAGTCAGTCGTATGCGCGAAGAAATACAACGCGCTGTGGTTGGTCAACATGAGGTAGTCGATCAAGTCTTAGCCTGCTGCTTGGCAGGAGGTCATATTTTATTGGAAGGCGTACCCGGTTTAGGTAAAACTCTATTGGTAAAAGCTTTAGCCAAGACTTTTTCTGGACAATTCTCACGAGTGCAATTCACTCCCGATTTGATGCCTGCGGATGTGATGGGACATGCCATCTACGATATTAAAAATCAGACTTTCAGCGTGCGTAAAGGGCCAGTTTTTACCAATCTATTGCTCGCCGACGAGATTAATCGTGCACCAGCCAAAACACAGTCAGCCTTGCTGGAGGTGATGCAAGAGCGCCAAGTAACAATAGAAAATGAATCGCATGGATTAGATGCACCGTTCATGGTATTGGCAACGCAAAATCCACTGGAAAGTGAAGGCACCTATCCATTACCGGAAGCGCAGTTGGATCGTTTTTTAGTGAAATGCCACATCGACTACCCTAACGAAAGAGAAGAATTGGCGATGTTACATATTGTCACCCATAAGCGAATTGGTGATGGCTTAGACGTCAAGCAAGTGAGCACGGTCATCAAACCAGAAACCATTATCGCCCTCCAACAAATCGTGGCACAAATCAGCGTGGACGATGCGGTCGCCAACTACGCGGTGCGTATCGTTCGTGCGACTCGCGATTGTCCGGGAATTTCTATCGGTGCGGGACCTCGAGGCAGTATTGCCTTAATCCGTATTGCTCGCGCTTTCGCGCTGCTCAACAAACGTGATTTCGTAACGCCAGATGATATTAAGACAGCCTGTTTGCCAGTATTACGTCACCGCGTTGCCTTGTCACCAGAGAGTGAACTCGACGGTTTGAGTAGCGATAATATTCTAAGCAATCTGATCGAACAAATTCCTGCGCCGCGCGCCTAAAAAATCTAAAGAAGTAGAAAGACCTATCGTATGACGCCTTCACGTCGCTTATTGTTGATCTTTTTTGCGTTAGTAGCGCTAGGCTTTTTTCAGCTAGTGTTACCGCAAATCGCGACTTATGTCTGGGCACCACTTGGCCTTTTGACTTTATACACACTGGCCGATATTTGGGAGCTGAGGCGCGCGCCGGATCTAACTATTACTCGTACTTTACAAGGTGTTTGGCCCGTCGATGTTTGGAACAGCGTCACTTTAACAATACACAACCATAGTCAGTACAAAGTACATTTGGACCTCATCGATGATTACCCGACCGCTTGGCAGCTAGAAGGTTTACCACATACGACCGTGATCGCCGCTAACAGCTTTACTGCAATCACGTATAGGCTACGTCCAAATAGCCGGGGCAATGCCCAATTCGGCCAGCCCTTTGTCCGTGTGCGCGCATTCTATCAATTATGGGAGCGCCAATTTCGCATCGGCGAAACGCATGCTGTCAAAGTGTTTCCTGATTTTTCTAATTTATTGGGTAATAGCCTGCACGCAACTGATAGACGCTCTCCGACCGTAGGCGCGATACGCAAGCGTCGTCGTGGCGAAGGAACCGATTTCCGACAATTGCGCGATTATCGCCAAGGTGATAGCCAACGCTCTATCGATTGGAAAGCAACCGCGCGCTATCAAAAACCGATCAGTCGTGAATACCAGGAAGAACGTGACCAACAAATTATTTTCTTACTCGATACCGGGCGGCGCATGCTGGCACAAGATGGCGTTACCAATCATTTTGACCACGCGCTCAATGCGATACTAACACTCAGCTTTATCGCACAAAAACAAGGCGATGCAATTGGGCTGATGACCTTTGGTGGCGACATTCGTTGGCTAGCGCCTCACAAAGGACGCGTGGGTTTGGATAGAATGATGGCCGGCGTTTACGATCTGCAAGCAAGTGAAGTCGCGCCCGACTATACCTTGGCCGCAAGTACGCTGTTAAATAAATTGAGCAAACGCGCTTTCGTCGTACTCATTACCAATTTGCGCGACGAAGACGATCAAGCCATGCGTACTGCCTGCGAGCTACTCTCAACTAAGCATTTGGTGTTGTGCGCGAGCTTAAGAGAAAAATCATTGGATAAGGCCTTAAGCACGCCTGTACAGCAATTTCCTGATGCCTTACGCTTTGCGGCAAGCACACATTATTTACAACAACGGGAACAAGCCATCAAACGTTTGGGGGTGCGTGCGACCCAGCTGATTGATATTCTTCCGGAACGGCTGAGTTTCAGTCTGGTGAACCGCTACTTAGAGATTAAAGAAAGTGGTGCTTTGTAGGTGGCTCTAGACGTAAAAAAAGGGCGCTAATTTTTAGCGCCTTTTTGTTTCTTACTTCGTAGATTAGCGATTTCCTGGCACTTCCGGTACGCCTTGATTGGATGGCATGGGCATCTCCGTCCGAGCTGCAGCTGCCTTCGCCCTCTCTGTGTATTTCTGATAAGCTGGTATTGAGACCGCTGCAAGAACCCCGATCAACATAATTGGGAAAAAGATCGCTAAAAATAACCAAGTCGGATTCTTGTTCGCTTGTTTTCCAAAGCGATTGCTTCCTGGTGTGCCTGGACCAAATACCAAATACAAACCGATAAGAATGTTTACTAAAGGAATAAATATCAAAATGCTCCACCACCCCGAATGATCAAGATCATTCAGTCGGCGTTTTGCGTAAATGATAGAAACAGCAAAGATCGGGATATATAGCGCGAAAATAAACATCGGAGAACCAGAACCATTTCTGGCCAATGATGGAAGCATCACCGAAGCGAGAATTCCAATTGGAAACATTAACATGATCATCGTAAGGTTCAAATACGCAAGGTAACGAATTCGTCCCAGACGACCAGATAAAGCCCACATTTTAGGCTGATAAGTATCTTCATCTTCAGGCGCGTTTGATAAATCTGCGTTGGGTGCCGAATAGATATTTTCCAAGATGACTCCTTTACTAAGTTACGAGAAAAATGATTATTTAAGTCGCGAGTATGGATCATTATGATTAAAAAAGCCACATTATTACTAGGCTCACATCTGATGATAATTGTCCGACGTGCCAGCTAAGGCTTATAACAAGATTTCTTTAAGTAAATAGCCGAAGTTAAAAATACAGCCTCGCCAAGGTAAACATCCCCATACCAAAAATAATGGTCAGTAGCATGTCTTTCTTCCACAGATAAAAAATAGCTGCGGCGATTCCGGCAATTAACTTTGGATTATGCAAGCTGGTGATAAGTTGGTTGTCGTTGATGAAAAAATCCGGAACCACAATCGCCGCCAACGCGCAACTAGGTGCATAACGCAAAGCTTCCTGCACACGTTTTGGCAAATTAATATGGTGGCCGACTACCCAAAAAGCGCTGCGATCAATAATCGTCGCGACCGTCAGTAGAATAATGACGATCCAGATTTCAATATCACTCATCGTGTTTCTCCTGCGGAACCACCGGAGCAACGGGTTCAAAATGCTCTTCCACCCACATTGCGACAGTCATACCTACCAACACTGCAAGTAACAAACCTAATTTATACGGCATCGTATACGCCACTACGGAGATAACTCCTGCGACGACTACACCGATAAAGCCAGGACGATTGCGCATCAATGGCAGCAAAATACAGAGAATTGCAAGAGTGCCAGCAAACCCCAATCCCCAATGCATAGGCACTTGGCTTCCAGCTAAGATTCCTAAAATTGACCCTGCTTGCCAGACAAACCAATTCGGTACAATTAAGCCTTTTAAATACAATACTTGATCACGCTCTTCCTCTGCGTTTTGCCACATTATTGGAAATCGTTGCATAAACAAAGGGGCCGAAATATCGCCAGTCAAAAAACCTAAACAAGTACGATGCATCCAAGGCAAATGCGCAAATCGAGGTGCGACTAAAGCGGACATAATCAGAAAACGCAAATTGACGATCAATGCCGTCGCAAAAATCACCCATATCGGTGCATTAGCCACAATCAAAGGCAGCGCCGCCAACTGTGCAGAACCTGCAAACACCAGAAGCGTCATACCCAAAGCTTGAGGCAAACTCAAGCCCGCTTTAATCATGGCGATACCGACCACCATGCCCCAAGCCGCCATCCCGAATAAAGAAGGTGCGGAAGCTTTGAAACCTTCACGATAAAGGGGAGAATTCCAGTCTTTTAACATAGTGATCGCGTAGTGGGCATAGAAGAAAGAGGTGGCGTTTTTTAATGGCGCCCACATTTGAGCCGCGAAGTAAAAGCGATATTGTACTGCCCAAGGCCAATATTTACTTAAAACCAAGTCGAAGTGCGCAGAATGCACGTAAAAATGCAAGTTTGTATCGCGCCTGAACCCAATGCGGAAAGCGCATTGATGATTCATGGGTGATCGATATCAATGTCTCTCTAAGAGCCCACGCAAACCGAAAGGAATCCGTTAAAATCACGCTCTATGAAAAATTCTTCCATTCAGGAGCGCATCATGTCAAATAAGCCAACTACACCCGCGGTTGAATTACAAGCAAAAGACTTACCTGCTCATTGCCCCAATCCGGCAATGCCGCTGTGGTCTTCACATCCACGAGTTTATTTAGATTTATCACATGGCGGCTCAGCCACCTGTTCATATTGTGGAACGGTGTACACCTTGGCACCTGGGACGGTATTAAAAGCGCATTAAATTTCCGTGATCGCCACTTTAAGAACTTAAGAACAAGTTAAGACAGATTAGAAGTCACTCATATTATGTCCGCTAAGAAACAACACAACGGCAGTGCCGATGAAGTCGAAGCCGCATTCTACGACGCGATTTCACGTGGCGACCTAGATAGCTTAATGGCCCTGTGGGCAGAAGATGAAGAGATTGTTTGCGTTCATCCCAATTCTTCGCGCCTGATCGGACATGCGGAGATTCGTGCGTCTTGGGAAACCATTTTTGAAAATGGCAGCGTTCACATTCACATCCGACAATTGCATGCTCTTCACAATTTGCTGACCGCTGTGCATAACGTCATCGAAGAGTTTCATCAAAAAGATGCTATCGATCAAGACGTACACATTATCGCGACAAATATTTATGTAAAAACACCGCGAGGCTGGCGCATCGCAGCACACCATGCATCGGTAGCATCTGGTCAGGCACCGCTCGACTCATTTAAAGCCAGCGTTTTACACTAATGCATTTTTCATCCCCGTGGTGGCTGATTGGCGGTCATGCTCAAACAATTTATCCAGCAACATTAATGGCAAAGCCGATCGTCGAACTGCGGCGGGAGCGTTGGATTGCTCCGGATCAAGACTTTGTTGACGTTGACTTTCTTGATGGCGATGCGTGCAAGCCATTTCTGGTTTTGTTTCACGGTTTAGAAGGCTCCAGCGATAGTCACTATGCCCGTGCGCTGATGGCGAAGCTAAAACAACTGGGCTGGTCAGGGGCGATACCACATTTTCGTGGCTGCTCGGGAGAACCAAATCAGGCACCACGCTTTTACCATTCGGGCGATACGCAAGAGATCAATTGGATCATTCGTCGCTTGCATAGCGAGTTCAAGGCAAAATATCCAGAGGCAAAATTTTACGCCAGTGGTGTTTCATTAGGTGGCAATGCGCTACTACGTTGGCTAGGCGAATCTCAACATGAAGCCAGTCTGGTCGATGCTGCATGCGCAGTTTCCGCGCCGCTTGATCTGACCAATAGTGGTGCTACTTTGTCGCGCGGTTTTAACCGTATCTATACCAAGAATTTCTTGCAAACGCTCAAACCAAAATGTCTGCACAAACTTGAGCAGTTTCCAAAACTTTTTGATAAAGAGCGTATGCTGAGGGCGAAAAACCTGTATGAGTTTGACGATGTGGTCACCGCGCCCTTACATGGCTACCGCGATGTCAAGGATTACTGGCATCGCGCCAGTGCCTGTTTGGTGTTGAATGACATTCGCGTACCCAGTCTAGTTTTGAATGCACAAAACGATCCTTTCATGCCAGCACGTTTTTTACCTAAATCAGCTTCGTCCTATGTGACACTGGATTTTCCAAGGCAAGGTGGACACGTTGGTTTTGCGACAGGAAGTTTTCCTGGCTCACTCGATTGGCTACCAAACAGAATTATCGGTCACTTAAGCAACTACTAAATAGCTACTTAGTAACAAATAAAAGGCGATTAAAAATTCATGGACGAGATCGTCAAAGCAGCGATGGCTAAATGGCCTAATGTACCGCATTGCTATGGCTGGCTAGCGCTCGACGCACGCGGTGTGTGGCGCATGCGTGATGAACGTGCTCAGGCACTCAGTTTGCCTGGTGACCCAATTCGCAATGCCACTTTACTTAGCTTTATCAACCGTAATTATCTATGTGACGTAAGCGGTAATTGGTACTTCCAAAATGGACCACAAAAGGTCTATGTCGATCTACTCGCTACGCCTTACATCGCGCAGCTTTTACCAGACAAAAGCTGGCGGCTTCACACAGGCGGAACCATGTCGCAGGTAAAACAAGTTTGGATGTTGGATGATGGCAATATCATCTGTAAGACTGAGAATTATTTGTGCCAAATAGACGACAGAGATTTAAGTTTATTAATTGAAGATTGTCGAGAAAACCAACAAGCACTCTCGGATACACGATTACTTGAATTCATGGATATGTCGGATAACAAGGCCACCGCTTGCAGGATTCAAATCAGCATTCAAGGTCAACAGCTCACCTTAGAAAAAAGCAGCTTAGAGGCGCTTATGCGCGAAGAAAATTATTGTTCGCGTCCACGCTCGACGACATGAATTAAAGCCTGCGTTTACTTATTACCCTTTTTTTCATCCTGTAATTCTTCGCGATGTTTCTCTTTCCATTCGCGCTCGCGAGCATCAATCACTGAAAGATCATAATACTTTACATCAGGGTCGAGTCGGGCAATTTCCAATTGTTGCAAAGCGGCTGGCAAAGCACCTTCTATCGCATAAGCTTCAGCCAAGGCAATGTGTTGAAGTGCTGATTTTCCTGAAGCCGCATAGGTCTTGGCCAACAAATGCTGCAGCTTTGCTTCGCGACGATACAGGTTAATTTGTTCGCGCAAGAATTGTTCAGCGTCAGAGTAATTTTTCGCTTCAATCATGACTTCCGCATATTGATGCGCCAGGCCACGTGCTAAAGGTAACTCACGAATTGCGGTTTTGGCTTTGGCCATCGCCACATCAGGTCGCTTCTTACCCATTTCTATATCAATCGCTAAACTGGCAAATGCACTGGTCTCTTTTAACCACTTTTTCTGATTCGGTAATTGCCCAATTTGCGCAACTAATTCACTAAGCAATTTTTCTGAAGTCATAAAATCACTTCGTTTGTAGGCGACAAATGCAAGCCCATACTTTGCGCTTAAACGCGCTTCTTCGTTACCATTTTTAGCCTGACTCTCAAAGAAAGTCGTCGCATCAATCAGTCCTTGTGCTTTGCTATCTTGCAGCACTCGAACGCGAGCCTGCGTCAGGTAGAAATCCAATCCGTCAGTACGTTGACGGTAACGCTCACCAAACAAACGTCCCTGAATATCCGCCATACGTTCACTTGTCAAAGGATGACTACGCAAATACGACAAACCATTATCGCTATAATTACGCGAAGCATTTTGCATACGTCCAAAAAACGCCAACATACCCGCAGTATCAAAACCACCCTCACGTAGGATTTGAAAACCTATCCTATCAGCCTCGCGCTCTGCATCACGGTTAAAACTCAACTGCCTTTGTATCGCCAAGCCCTGCCCACCCATCACCATCGCCATTGCAGCATCAGGACTGGAGCGCGCAGCCAATGCCGCCAATATCAAGGCAGCAATCGGAATTAAGAAGTCTTGTTTTTGATTACCCAGCATACGTGCAATATGTCGTTGAGAAACGTGGCCGATTTCATGGCCCATCACCGAAGCCAACTCGGATTCTGACTGTGCAGCCAAAATCAAACCAGAATGAAATCCAATAAACCCACCTGGAAAAGCAAACGCATTCAACACCGGATCGCGCACCGCAAAAAACTCAAACTCAAAGACTGCCTCACCCCGTGCATCGGGACGTTTATCGAGCAAACTATTGCCGAGCTTGGTCAGGTATTCAATCACCGGACCATCTTCCAGATAATCTGGATCTTGCCGTACGCTGCTCATGATTTGCTCACCAATTTTACGCTCCATCACGGGCGACAAATCGCCACGCGCTGTATCGCCTAAAGTCGGTAAGCTTTGGTTATTTTTTACGCCTTGCGCCAACACAGAGTGCGGCAAAGCGACAACCGAGCTCAGCGTTGTCATCAGCATGAACTGCGTCAAGTTTTTACGAAATTGCAGGAAATCTTTTTTCACGGTGATATCATCACTACTCGGTTTTTAAACAAAACTAGTTTAACCCACAATTTATTACTGCGTTCATTTTATGACAAGCCCTACTTCAAACAACACCAAGGATCTCGTCAATGGCGGACTCACCCATTTTGACCAAAGCGGACAAGCACACATGGTAGATGTTTCAGCGAAATCTGACAGTCATAGGATTGCCCTCGCCAAGGGTAAGATAAGTATGCAAGCTGCAACTTTCAAGCTCATTCAAGAAGGCAATGCAAAAAAAGGCGACGTACTAGGCATTGCAAAGATTGCGGCAATCATGGCGAGTAAGCGCACCAGCGATTTAATTCCCCTCTGCCATCCGCTTGCTATCACACGTGTTACGGTTGATTTCGAATTGCATGAAGAGAGTCACAGCATCAGTTGCACGGCGCAAGTAGAAACCATAGGCAAAACCGGGGTGGAAATGGAAGCCTTGACCTCGGTACAAATCGGCTTACTAACCATCTACGATATGTGCAAAGCGGTTGACCGAGGCATGGTCATGAGCGACATTAGGGTCTTAGAAAAGCATGGTGGCAAATCGGGCGATTGGGTTTCGACAATCGATTAGTATCGACTGACAAGCGCAATAAAAACTATGTCTTAGATGCGCAATTCGATCTACATCGTGTATTACTGCGCATCCCGCTTCGGCATAGTGAGAAACACTGCAGCAAATCGCTCATCGTGCTGCGCCAGACTTTGCCAATAATCAAAATAACCAGGATAAGCCACTGGGTGCAGACGTTGCAAGGTCAATAATGTACGCTGCGCCTTCGTCGTTTGTCGATTGAGTATATACACTTCGGCCAGCTTATTGAGTACGTGGACATACCCAAAACGCAAGCTCATACGTTCAACAAAAGCGATCTCCTGCGCCGACATTTTTTCCTGTGGCGTTATTTTCATTAATTGAAAATAGTCAAAATAATCAGGCAGTAGAGTAAAGGAGGGACGAGCAATCGCGTCTTGAGGCACGGTCGCTATCGTCTCAGCCTGACGAAAAGCTTTAAAGCCATGCACAACGCGTTGATAATCCAAAGTGACCATTACCAACACTGCCATACCCACCACTGAAATCACAGCTGGTACAGCTCGGGGGAGCACCAGCACCCGAGTTTGAGTCGGCCAACGCAGCTGATGTAGCATCCCCATAAGCACCGCAATGGGGAGCAAAACGTAGGCATACCACAATGGGAATTCCACCATACTATGAACACCAACGGCAATCAAACTCAACATGGCAAACGCGATTTGATTGTTTTTCGCAGCAGAACGCGCGACACAAGTCTGATAAAACCAAAATGACAAAAGCGTAAAAATCAGCACCGCAGCTGGTACACCCAGCTCAGCCATCAAATTCAACACTAAATTATGCGAATGCTCGGCATAAATGGTGGACGGAAAATCAGCTGCAATTTTGACTTGCTCAGCACCAAAACCAAACCAACCCACACCGAACCAAGGATGCTGTTTAATCATGAACCAGGCTTGTTGTAATAAACCGCTGCGTTCGGATCGCCCACCTACTCGCTCCGCAATCGATGCACTGGAAAAACCTAAGGTTTCTGCGATGGAAGGCAAAAACCACACAAAGCCGACATAAACAAATAAAAATAGAAGCAAAACAGCTCGACGTATAGGCAGCTCACCAATCACTCTTAACCAAGCTAACAGAGCAAAAACAGGCAAAATAATCCAGGCAATCCGAGATTGCGTTAGCGCCAGTCCCCACAATAAAAAGAGTGAAGAAACAAAAGCAATATATCCGTTAACACGCTTCGTTTGAACTAACCACCAAATTGAGGCTAGCCCAAAGCACAACAGCAATGCTAGTTGATTTGGTTGCGCCACATTTGCAAAAGCGCGCATGGGCGTGTCTGCGTTATGTGTCATGTACATCACCATTGGGCTTAGATCAATGCCAACGATCTGTACGCATTGCATTAATACGGAAGCCACAGAAGCGATTAGCAGCGTCGATGAAAACATGAAGCAAAGCTTCTCTGCACCTATTGGTTGTGTAGCCCAACTCGCCCCTATGACTAGTGCAAGCACCGCCAAGGCAAAATAGAACACGGGGTAAATAACGTATTGGAGCTGAGTCTGCTTAAACGCGGCCTGAAGCAGTAGAAGTGTAATCAAAAAAAGGGGGATCACTACTATTTGAGGAACACGAATTTTGAGGCTTGTCGAGCCAGAAAACCCTAGCAAAACAGTGAGCACTGCCAAAACCAGTGCAGCTTCGTGGTAAAAGGTGCGAAATGGATGAACGTGAATTGAGAGAATATTGGAAACTAAAAACAGGAACCCGAACAGCGATAAATTAAACATTTTTTGTGACGATGTCATTGAGACTGATTAAATGAATTTCGAGCACCAAGCTTTGTTCGAAATATAAAAAACATGCTGAAATTGCCTAAAAAAACACCATAACAGCAAGCTTATTGACTGCCACTCCCACTTTTTTTTGACGACCACATTTTGGTTAGTGCAAGTTCAAAATTTCTGGCAAACAGCTTTGCATCAAATAAAGGGGATGCCAACACTTGTTCTCTCAACCCACTTCGCAAAGCGCTCAAATGATGAAGATCGCTTGCAAAACCAAAAGCTTTCTTTAAATAGTCATCTTCATCCTCTGCAACCCAATCTGCTAATCCTGCACAAGTAAGCATACTTGCCCCTTGCCTAGAAATCATCGTCGAACCATTGAGTGTTAACGTCGGTACGCCCATCCATAAGGCTTCGCAGGTTGTAGTACCGCCGGTATAAGGAAAGGTATCCAAAATCATGTCGACTTTTGCGTGATCTAATAAATACTGTTCCCTATCTACCGCCCCGACCAACTCGACTCTATCAGCATCAATACCCACTAAAGCTAGTCGTGCCAGCATTTCTTCCTTGGCACTAGCAAGCGCCATGTATTTATTTTGTAGTCTTAATTTTGCAGTGGGTAGTTGCTGAAATACCTTACCCCATAAGGCCAATACTTCATCAGTAAGTTTTGCCATACCTTGAAAACAGCCAACGGTAATAAAGCCATTCTTCAATGCTGGTAAGGCCGACACGTTTATTTTTTCTGCATTTTCAGGAGCAGTAAAGCAAAGTCGAGTATTGGGAACATACCAAATCGCCTCGGTAAATTGATCATGATGCTCAGGTGGAACCGCGACAGGGTCTGAAATAACATAATCCATTCCGGGTACGCCCGTACTGGCAAAATACCCCAACCAACTGACTTGAATCGGGGCAGGCTTCCATGCAAAAACCGGCAACCTGTTGTCCGCTGTATGTCCGGATAAATCGATGAGGATATGGATACCATCTTGATAAATTCTTTGCGCAACCGCGTCATCTGCCAATCGAGTAATTTGACGCCACTCTTTAAAATAAGGTCTAATTCTGTGCGTCAAAGCGTCGTCGTAATCACGGTTAGCATATGCAAATAATTCAAATTTATCTAAATTTAACTGTGCAATGACGCTTTCAAGAAAAAATCCCACCGGATGGATATGAAAGTCTCCTGAAACAAACCCTATCCTTAATTTACCAGTATCCTTGTGCTGCGTTATAAGGTCCCAACTGGTATAAGGCTTTGCGACTTTATGCGTTTCCTCCGCGAACACTTTTAGATCAGATTGATATTGATAATGATTCAGCCCAATTTCATTATGGGATGAGACTGCCATCAATAAATTACTATGAACAACGAGATTACTTGAATCAAGCGAGAGCGCCTTTCTATATTTTTCAATTGCCTCATCTATTTTTCCAGTATCCATTAAAGAAACACCCAATCCGGAATAGGCGTTTGCGAAATTAGGATCAATAGCGATAACATTTAAAAAACAATCCCTTGCCTCAATAAAGCGTTTTTCCTCATTATAAAAAAGGCCTAAATTTGTATATGCAGCTACAAAAAGTGAATCCAACGCGATTGCTTTTTTTAAATTGTATTCAACTTCACCATACTTCCGTAGCTTCATTAAGATGAGACCTAGATTGCAATACGCTGGCGCAAAATCAGATTTCAATTTTATTCCATATCTGTAAACTTCTTCAGCGTTTGACAAATCATTAATGGAAAGATATAAAAAACCCAACCTAAAAAATGCTTCCGCATAATGAGGCGTTAGTTCGATGCAACGTAGAAAACATAATTTCGCCTCATCAAATCTTCTAGAATGCATCAAACAGTCACCCAAATTTTTGTGTGCTGGCGAGTATTCTGGAGATAAACGAATGGATTCTTCAAAGCATACAATTGCCTCATCAACTCTGTTTTGAGATAAAAGTATCTCTCCTAGTACATTGTGACATTGAAAAAAAACAGGCCAAATGTCAATCGCTTGACGCAGCATGTCTTCGGCTTCCGTTAAGAAATATTGATTTTTCAACGAGATGCCCAAGTTAAATCTTGCTAATGCAGAATTTGGCTTGCAAGCAATCGCTTGTTTGAAACATACCTCTGATTCTTGGTATCGTTTTTGCTCGTCAAGAGACAAACCCAAATTGATCAATGCATCGAAATAATCTGGCTTAATTGCAAGTGCTTTACGATAGTGAATTTCAGCATTGGCATAGTCTAGTTTTTCGTAAAATTCATCACCCATTTGGTTTTGAATTGATGCATTTTCCAATTTTGATCTTAAAAGACGCTTGATCCAATTTTGCATAGATTTACTATTCAGGAAGTTTTTTGAATAATACGAAATTATTCACGATTTTTCGAAAACCACATTTCGGTCAGTGCAATTTCTAGATTGCGGGCAAACAGCTTTGCATCAAATAAAGGGGATGCCAACACTTGCTCTCTCAATCCACCTCGCAAAGTGCTCAAATGATGAAGATCGCTTGCAAAACCTAACGCTTTCTTTAAATAGTCATCTTCATCCTCTGCAACCCAATCTGTTAGTCCCGCGCAAGTCAACATACTCGTCCCTTGTCTGGAAATCATCGTTGAACCATTGAGTGTCAACGTCGGTACGCCCATCCATAAGGCTTCGCAGGTTGTAGTGCCGCCGGTATAAGGAAAGGTATCCAAAATCATGTCGACTTTTGCGTGATCTAATAAATACTGTTCTCTATCTACCGCCCCGACCAACTCGACTCTATGAGCATCAATACCCACTAAAGCTAGTCGTGCCAGCATTTCTTCCTTGGCACTAGCAAGCGCCATGTATTTATTTTGTAGTCTTAATTTTGCAGTGGGTAGTTGCTGAAATACCTTACCCCATAAGGCCAATACTTCATCAGTAAGTTTTGCCATACCTTGAAAACAGCCAACGGTAATAAAGCCATTCTTCAATGCTGGTAAGGCCGACACGTTTATTTTTTCTGCATTTTCAGGAGCAGTAAAGCAAAGTCTTGTATTGGGAACATACCAAATCGCCTCGGTAAATTGATCATGGTGCTCAGGGGGAACCGCGACAGGGTCTGAAATAACATAATCCATTCCGGGTACGCCCGTACTGGCAAAATACCCCAACCAACTGATTTGAATCGGGGCAGGCTTCCATGCAAAAACCGGCAACCTGTTGTGAGCAGTATGCCCAGCTAAATCGATGAGTATATGGATACCATCTTGTTGAATTTTTTGAGCGAGGGCTTCATCCGTCAAGTAAACGCTCTGTGTCCATTTTTTAAAGGATCTCTTAATTCTGGCCGTCAGACGGTCTTCATGTGGTCGATTACTGTAGGCATATAACTCAAATTTTTCTAAATCAATTTGGGATATAACGCTTTCCAAAAAAAAGCCAACAGGATGAATTTGAAAATCTCCGGAGACAAACCCTATCTTCATCTTAGGTTTGGATTTATCCACCGTTGCAACCACCCAATTACTATATGGCTTGGCGATTTTCAAGGCTTGCTGTGCAAATAATTGCAGCTCATCTTGATATTGTTTTTTCGTGCATTTCCCGTAAAAGGAAAGCGTCATTAACAGATTACTATATGAAACCAAGTCATCTGGGGCAAGCTCTATACCACGCCTATAACTTTCGATCGCCTGTTCAAATTTCCCTTTTCGCATCAATAACACGCCTAAACAGGAATGCGCGTGAGCCGAGTTTGGATCAATCATTAATGCTTTTTGGTAGCACTCGTCACTGTCCTTAAAATTTTGTTCCTCATTATAGATAATGCCGAGATTGCAATATGCAGCGACCAAGAGAGGATCGATTTCAATCGCCTTTTTCAGATGTAATTTGGCTTCATGATTACGGCTTACGCAGACTAAAACATGCGCAAGATTACAGTAGGCAAGGGAAAAATCTTTACGCAGTTCGATCGCACGTCGATAGTTCTTTTCAGATTCTACAAAGCGTCTAGCCGAAGATTGCAAAGACGCCAGACTAAAATAGGCCTCAGCATAAGTGGGCATCAAGCTTATTGCATGAACAAAACAAGATTCAGCTTCTTCAAGTTTGCCAAGCAAAATAAAAACTTCCCCTAAATTTCTATGTGCAGGCGAATATTCAGGCGCGTGGCGAATTGATTCTTTAAAAGAGCTTATTGCCTCATCTAACTTATTTTGGGCAAGAAGTACTTCCCCCAGTACATTGTGGCACTGAAAAAAAATCGGCCATATCTCTATGGCTTGACGTAACACCTCAGATGACTCGACTAACTGTCGTTGATTTTTTAATGACACACCTAAATTGAATCTGGCCAATGCAGAATTTGGTTTACAGACAATGGCGTCCTTAAAGCAAACTTCTGACTCTTGATATCGTTTTTGTTCGTCAAGCGACAGACCTAAATTGATGTATGCGTCAAAATAATTTGGATCAAGAGACAAGGCTTGCCGATAATAATTTTCAGCATTGACATAGTCTGCCTTTTCAAAAAAATCATCTCCAGCTTTATTGAGATTTTCTGCGTCAGCCAATACGGTAGATACGACACTACTTGTTGATATCGACTCTTGATTTGAACCTGTGATATTGCTCTTACCAGCTAAAACCCGCTTTAACCAATTTCTCATACCATCAATCTCAAATCTCATGTAACAGCAATAAAAATGCAGTAAGTATCAGTGAATAAAAGACTTTGAATTAAGAATTATCAAACGATAAATTTAACAAAGCACAGTTTTCTTCCGTCGGTTTATTTTTAAACGCAAATGCAGTGACTTCTAAATGACTCGTGCCAATAAAGACGTGTGTAAACCCAGTTCGATGTAAAACAGCCTTTAGTGATTTTTCAGTAAAACCGGTTTTATGCGCATAAAACTCATTACCACTTCTTTCAATTTCTATTCCATAACCATACATCACGTCTTTAATGGTAATGGGGCCACTAGGAGACTGATAAAGAACATCTTCAATGTCCAGGCCCTCATTGACAAATCTCTTCATGACTTCTGCCATGTCAGGGACGCGGATACACGCAAAACCATCACTTTTCAACACATGCAAAAAACCATTTAGAACCTTAGTCACATCATGAGCATAATAGTGCTCTAAATTATGTGAGCAATAAACACTGTCATATTCGTCTGGAGCAAGTGTGGTTAATAATCGCGCGTCACAAACCACATCAGGATACCCCTTTGGGTCAATATCTAATAAAACATGATCCCAACCATCAAACTCGCTTGGAATCGGAATCTCTTTTGAATTACCGCCAACATTGAGTACCCTCTTAATTTGAGGTGGATTTTGGTGGGAGGTTAGTGCTCTTTTTAGTAAGCCAAACATAGCGATGCCTTGAAAAAAAATAGGGTGATTTACAAGATCTTGAGAAGAATATCTATTTCATGGAAACCAAAATTTGATGGGTAATATCGTCGACAAATTCGGCATCAAAATCATTCTCCAAAAGCTTCCACCTAAAGACGTTACCTAACTTTGCTTTCTTATAAAAATTAGGTTTTTTCTCTTTTTGATACTCACTTGCTTTTGAAAATATATTGTCAATTAATTTAGCACGTGCCAACAAGCTCTTTTTTGCATTCTTTCGCTCGTTTCCTGGGAACCCTGCAATAACCATATCCGCTAGCGTTTGTGCGAACGCTTCTTCCTCAGACGTATTGAACCAATTCAAACCCATAATATTCCCTATGTATTTAGTATTTGGAACTGAAGAATATACCTATACAAGTTTTCTCCAGTCAAATTTTGTCCGTAAAAAATGGACTAAGTATTTGTGTTCTTTCCAAATACTTAATCCATTCATTTTAAAGTGCAAGCTTTACTGATACCACCAAGGATCTATAGATACAGAGTCAATGACTTGGGCAGTACCAAGATCAACGGCAATTATTGCATAATTCTCACGCCCCTTGATGGTTACTAAACCAATTTTTTCTAAGGGAAGATTTAATTTTAACAACCATCGTTTAAGGGAGCGCACTTGCTCAAGACTTGGCTCTCCTTTTTCAAGCTTTTTCGAGGTCTTTAAGCGTTCAATAAGCTTTTCCTCAGACAAATCAAGTGAGCTCGCTGGCTTACTGGCTTTTATTACGTCGGACTTAACTTTTTCATATGGGACGTAATACTGAGGCATAACTCGCAATCCATCGCCCAAAACCGTCGCAAAATCCAAATCCATTTCATCAGCTTTGCTAAGCTTATCGGGCTTAACCGCCCCCAGCCACAATGGACCTGTTACCGAAAGCTTCAAGTAGGGATTATCTGGCGGTATTTTCTTTAAATTTAAATAGGCGTATTCGTTTGCGGTGACACTATTAAATCTGCCGTCGCAAAAAACCACGTAAATGGGACGAGAAATATAGCTGGTGTAGATTCCGTATGAAAGTGCAGAAATTTGAATGATTCCAATAACAAGTAAATCAAATTTTATTGATTTCTTTTGAGGATTAAAAACAATCAGTGTTAACAAAGGGCCCAAAACAATATCTACAGCAACCAAAGTTATAACCACTTTATGTAAATCTTGCAGCACAAATAGTGGTGCTGAATACCATACAAACGCAAAAAAACAGAGTACAGCAGAAACAATCAAAAGACTTAATAAAAAATGAATGCCCGCGGCTTTTAATCGTGTTTTCATATAAATTATCTAAATAAAAATAAAATAAATAAAAATTACCGATATAACAAAACGAAATAAGGGCGCTCACGCGCCCTTATTTTCATACTACTTCAACTTGGCACGAATGCCTAGCCAGTAAAACTCATACAATTATGGGCAACCAGCAGTACCTTTGAGGCCGCGAGTCACATTGCAAATTGTACCAGTCATAGTCCAAGGCATGCGCGCATCAGAAGTTGCTGGTGCTGTTGGCGTATAAGCACCAGTTAATGCTGTACCAGCAGCATCAGTCGCAGCACTAGTGAAAGTAATCACGCCCGCTGCTGAGATCGCAAGAGCAGTATTGCTAGTCGACGTAGTAGCTGTTGGAACACCATTTGTACCACTACCACAAGCAGACAAAGCACCTGTTTCTTGCGCACACAAGCCAATTGCTGTACGGAACGGTGACAACTCTGCCAACGAAGTTGCAGCACGTGAACGTGATGTATAGTTACCATATTGAGGAATTGCAACAGCCGCCAAAATACCAATAATCGCAACAACGATCATCAATTCGATCAATGTAAAACCTTGCTGCGCTTTTTGAAACATCTTAGTTGATTTCATTTTCATACTCCAGTTAGTTAAGAACGCTTTTAATACCTATATTTACTACCTAATCGCTGCAACTACTTCCAATGCAATTACTATGCCACAACTCGAATTAAACAATTACCCCGATATCGCACAGAAAACCGACACTTTTTGTCAGTTTCAATAAAATTTGCCATTTTTTGTCAACCCGATAAACTTAATCGTGGAAGGCAAATCATTCGCTATGGACAACCTGCCGTGCCTTTAAGACCCCGTGTTACATTACAAATTGTACCAGTCATAGACCAAGGCATACGCGCATCAGACGTTGCGGGTGCAGTTGGCGTATAAGCACCAGTTAATGCTACCCCAGTGGACGAAGTCGCCGCACTCGTGAAAGTAATAACGCCGGCTGCTGAGATGGCAAGAGCAGTATTGCTAGTCGACGTAGTAGCTGTTGGAACACCATTTGTACCACTACCACAAGCAGACAAAGCACCAGTTTCCTGCGCGCACAAGCCAATTGCCGTGCGGAACGGTGACAACTCTGCCAATGATGTTGCTGCACGTGAGCGCGATGTGTAGTTGCCATACTGAGGGATAGCAACTGCCGCCAAAATACCAATAATCGCCACGACAATCATCAGTTCGATCAATGTAAAACCTTGCTGCGCCTTTTGAAACATCTGAACTGCCTTCATTTTAATACCTGTTTTAAAGTAAAGTTTTATTGATACCAAATTCATCATTTTGCATAACAGCATAAACCGAAGCAACCACCCTACCACACTTCAATTCAAACAGATTCAAATAGTCAATTTTTTGAATTAACCTAACAACGTGTTTACCTAGAGACCACGCCATTCAATCGTTTAGCAGAATAGAAACCAAAATTTTTTGCGCAAATGACAATTTATGGGCAACCTGCAGTGCCTTTAAGACCGCGTGTAATGTTGCAAATTGTACCAGTCATAGACCAAGGCATACGCGCATCAGAAGTAGCTGGTGCAGTTGGCGTATAAGCGCCAGTTAATGCGACACCCGCAGTATCAGTCGCAGCACTTGTAAAAGTAATGACGCCCGCAGCAATAGCAAGAGCGGTATTACTAGTTGATGTAGCAGCCGTTGGAACACCACCAGCCCCGCTGCCACACCCCGCCAATGAACCTTTTTCTTGCGCACACAAGCCAACGGCTGTCCGATATGGCGCTAATTCTGACAAGGATGATGCCGCACGTGAACGTGAGGTGTAATTAGCATATTGAGGAATTGCAACAGCTGCCAAAATACCAATAATTGCTACAACAATCATCAACTCAATCAAGGTAAAACCTTGCTGCGCCTTTTGAAACATCTTAATTGTTTTCATTTTTAGCCCTATTTTGAAATGAAATCTTGTTGACGCCAAAATTTATCATTCGGTGATCACTCAACTCCAGCACGCAATTAGCGTGCCATGTTTCAATTCAAACGACTTTGAATAATAGGTTTTTTGAATTAAGCTGAACCGTGTTCCTATGGGGAAACACGATATCCTCTCAATTAATAGCCTTAAAATATTTGTGGAATTCAGCGAATGGCGATTTATGCGCAACAAGCAGCACGTTAAGCCCAAGTGCCGCATCTCAAACGACGTCAACGGCTGTGGTCATCAACTATGTCATGTACGCATCTGATGAAGATGGATAGTAAGAGACTTATATTAAGGCCAATGCGATCCCGTTTGACAAGCTTGCTGCACTTAGACAAGTAAGCACACTTTCTGAAGAGACGCTCAAACCAATATAGTTAGTAGTCGCACTTACCTTGGTAAATTATCTGAACCACTACCACAGTCATTTAACACCCGGGTAATTCGAACAAACAGTCCTTTAGGTGTCTTAGAGGATGCCAACCCGGCAAGCGTGTTAGGCATTCGCACGCTTGGAATCAACAGAAATCAGATAGGAAATGTTTTTCAATAAATGCAAAATGACATTTTTGTACCTGACAAATCAATTTCGTCACCATCTACTAATAAGCGAGGGCGAGCATCAATTGTCTCAGAATTGATTTTTGGAAATACCTTACCTTCAACAAATGCGATTTTGAAGCGGTTCCCCTCACGAGTAATCGACACAACTAAAATCCCTGGACTACCCAAGAGAGTCACAGGCTTAGAAAGTATCATCTCCTTAGTTGCATTTGCACCCGTTAATACCTTGATTTTGCCTATTTTTAAAGTTTCATCTGTAGAAATTTGATCATCGTCATTCTCGACAACAAATTTTAGTTGATACTTACCGAGCTCGATGACATCGCCGTTTTGCAAAAGATGCTTCTTGATGGGCTGGCCATTCACCGACGTCCCGTTGGTACTTCCCAAGTCCAAAACAAAAGACCCTTCTGAGGTCGTATCGATGGCTGCATGACGACCACTCACTGCCAAGTGATCAAGCACTAGATCATTTCCTGGCCTGCGGCCAATGTTCAAACGCGCGCGATCTATGCCCTGCTCTTTTTGAGCTTGCCCATTAAACATCACCACAACTTTCGCCATATCAATCCCACCAAAACCAAATATTTTTCAAGGAGATTCGAATTTTATAAAAAACAGCTATTGTATGAAGCAGCTCTTCAAATTTTCGACTATTAACCGTATCACATGGAAAATTCACATTTATTCTTATTGTCTTTTAGCTAGCAAAAATATACTCCATAAAGCGTCTTTCGTGCAATTCTTTGACTCGTATTAAAACAACAGAAATATTATCTGACCCGCCTTGACGATTCGCCAGATAAACTAAAGTTTTACAGCAGGTATCTAAATCATTCGCTTGCTCACGTAGCACACTTTGAATATGAATTTGATCCAACATATCAGACAAGCCATCTGAACAAAGCAGATAAATATCGCCCTCTTTCATCTGATGCTCATGGACTTCTACATCGATTTCCTCATGAGAACCGACAGCGCGTGTGATTAGGTTCTTAATTGGCGAAAGATGTGCGTCGGCAATGGAAATTAAACCCGCATCTATTTGAGCTTGCAAAACTGAATGGTCGCGTGTGATTTGTTCGATGAAGTTATCTCGAAAACGATAAGCGCGTGAATCACCTACATGTCCAATTAACAAACGATCGAAATAACTAAGAGCAACAACGATAGTCGTACCCATTCCAAAATTATCAGGGTTCTTGTTTGCCTGCTCTATCACTTCCTGATTCGCGAATGTGATGGCCTCACTTATCCATTTAGCGGGGGTTGAAGTTTGCCAAGGCAATCTAGGCATCCAACTTGCGGCTTGTTTTTGTAGTATTTGTTCGCGTACTAGGTCGACACTCAATTTGCTAGCCACTTCTCCCGCGTTATAACCGCCCATACCGTCAGCCAAGATCGCTAAACCGATCTCTGCATTGATCTCGATAGCATCTTCATTGTGACTACGCACCAATCCTATATCGGTATGACTGGCAAATTCCAAAACTGTTTGTACAAACATGGATAAAGAACTTCTTGTAGTGTCGATCAGAAACAATCGAAAAATCAATCAACAAAAAACTAGGAGCCCGACATTTTGGTGAAACACTAATATGTGCCACAAGCAAAATTTCAGAAACTACTTTAGCTTAACATTATTGCTGGAAATTTTGACGTTCCAATAAGAAAATTATGTTTCAATAGCGCAACGGCAACATAAACACACTTCACCTCTAGCACGCGGGAATTAAAAAAGGAGCCGAAGCTCCCTCTTTAATTTATTACAAATCATTTAAAAAATTACAGCATCGCTTTCAACAAACGCGCCATTTCTGACGGGTTTTTAGTTGCTTTGATACCGCATTCTTCCATGATATCCAATTTGGCTTGCGCAGTATCGGCACCACCAGAAATCAAGGCACCAGCGTGGCCCATACGTTTGCCTGGAGGCGCAGTCACACCAGCGATGAAACCAACTACTGGTTTCTTCATGTTATCGCGTACCCAGTAAGAAGCATTCGCTTCATCTGGACCACCGATTTCACCGATCATAATCACAGCGTCAGTGTCTGGATCATCGTTGAACATCTTCATCACGTCGATATGTTTCAAGCCATTGATTGGATCGCCTCCAATACCAACCGCAGAAGATTGACCTAAGCCGAGTGCAGTCAATTGACCAACCGCTTCGTAAGTCAATGTACCAGAGCGGGAAACCACGCCAATACGACCTTTACGATGAATGTGACCAGGCATAATACCGATCTTGATTTCGTCTGGTGTGATCAAACCTGGGCAGTTAGGGCCAAGCAATTTTGTTTTGCTACCAGCTTTTGCCATGCGGTCTTTCAACATCATCATGTCACGAACAGGAATACCTTCGGTGATACAGATCGCCAAATCTAGATCCGCTTCAACCGCTTCCCAGATCGCAGCTGCTGCACCCGCTGGTGGAACGTAGATCACAGAAACCGTTGCACCTGTTGCTGCTTTAGCTTCAGAGACATTCGCGAAAATTGGAATGCCTTCGAAATCTTCGCCCGCTTTCTTAGGGTTGACGCCAGCAACGAAACAGTTTTGACCGTTCGCGTAATCGCGGCACATACGTGTATGGAACTGGCCAGTTTTGCCAGTGATACCTTGGGTGATGACTTTAGTGTCTTTATTAATCAGGATGGACATAGTGATTCCTTGCGAAAATTAAGCTTGACCGGCAGCAGCGGCAACAACCTTCTGCGCCGCTTCTTCCATCGTGTCTGCAGCGATGATAGGCAAACCTGAGTCAGCCAACATTTGCTTGCCGATTTCTTCGTTTGTACCTTTCATGCGTACCACCAGAGGTACTTGCAAGGACACAGCTTTGGATGCAGTAATAACGCCTTCTGCGATCACGTCGCAGCGCATAATGCCTCCAAAAATGTTGACCAAGATTGCTTTCAAACCTGGATTCTTCAACATGATCTTGAAGGCTTCGGTCACTTTTTCTGCAGTCGCGCCACCGCCTACGTCCAAGAAGTTTGCTGGTTCGCCACCAAACAATTTGATCGTATCCATGGTTGCCATCGCCAAACCAGCACCATTCACCAAGCAACCAATGTTACCGTCAAGAGAGATGTATGCGAGATCAAATTTCGACGCTTCGATTTCAGCTGGATCTTCTTCATCCAAATCGCGATAAGCCACGATTTCTGGTTGACGGAACAATGAGTTCGCGTCGAAGTTGAACTTAGCATCCAAAGCGATCACTTTGCCTGAGCCTGTCAAGATCAAAGGATTGATTTCAGCCAAAGAGCAATCTGTTTCCATGAAAGCTTTGTACAAGCCTTTTAACTGAACGCGTGCGTCTTCGATAGAACCTTCTGGTACACCGATTTTGCGGGAAATGTCATCCGCTTCTGCGTCTTGCAGACCCGCTGTCGGATCGATTGCGATAGAGTGGATCAATTCTGGATGTGACTCAGCCACTTCCTCAATGTCCATACCGCCTTCAGAAGACGCCATTAATACGACTCGTTGGCTAATACGGTCAGTCACCATACTTACGTACAGTTCTTTCTTAATGTCCGCGCCCTCTTCGATCAACAAGCGGCGTACTTTTTGACCTTCTGGACTAGTTTGGTGCGTAATCAGCTGCATACCCATGATCGCATCAGCGTATTCGCGTACTTGCTCGATGGATTTAGCAACTTTAACGCCACCACCTTTACCACGGCCACCGGCGTGAATTTGTGCTTTGACTACCCATACTGGGCCGCCTAAAGTTTCTGCAGCCTTGACTGCTTCTTCAACGGACATGCATGGGATACCGCGCGGTACGGTCACTCCGTATTTACGGAGGATTTCTTTACCCTGATACTCATGGATTTTCATACGACTTCCCTTCAGACACTGAGGTATTGGTTAAAAAGTAAAACAAAACAGGAACAAAACAAAACAAATTAATGCTGAGCTCGAGAGCAACTCATAAAGCGAAACCACAAACTCTCAGTGCTGACAAAAAAACTAAAGCCCATGCAAAAAAACGCAACAACCACAATTTTGGCGTTACGTTTTGTTAGCGTACGTTTGAAATATCAGTAAAAAGATCTGCTTGTACCAGCTGAGTGCTAGCCAAAACACGATGCAGACAATTACACACACGCACTACCAAAGCTCGCATTGCAGCTTGGATGGCATGTTCACACTCAGAGATCTGAGTAATAAAAGTAATTAGTATTGTTAAGGGCATCATGCCTACTGGCGGCAATTCGAACATAAAAAGCCACAATTGCGTGCGTTATCGTAGCTTCTACGGTAACAGCCGCTCTTGCGGCATTGCAAAAAACCTGTGGATTCTAGCACAGCTCAACGACTAATTCCATTTTTTGGTTAGACCAATTTCTGCGATTCGAATCATAAATTGAATTTTGAGATCAGACTCTAGATCCCTGTATGGTCGATTTATAGAGGACTTGAAGGAAAAATGTTGTCACAAATAAAAATCAATTGAATTATCTTCTTTAAATTAACCCTCAAAATCTTCCGCTGAAAGACGCGATGCACGTATCGCAGTGCTAATCGCGCCACTAGAAAATCCACGCTGTGCTAAGAATTGCATTTGTTTCGTTTTTTCGCGATGATCGATTGGTGGATTCAAGAATTTTCTATGTAAAACATCAATCGCACGCTTTTCTTCAGAATCTCGAAGTACATCCTTCAAATCTTCCAAGTCTTCTTTGGGTAAGTTGTGACTCTGTAACTCAGCCATAATTTTTCGATTGCCAAACCTTGCCTGACGCTTATTCACCAGTGCTTCAGAAAACCGCTGATCAGATAAGAATTTTGAGTCTTCCAAAAAATTCAAGAGCGCTTCCAAATCATCACCTTCTTGCACGTAAGCAAGCAATTTTCGCGCTAACTCGTGTCGACTGTGCTCGCGCATAGAAAGATAACGAAGAGCTCGTCCCTTTAAACTTAGTTTTGGTTTAATCATAGGCTCTACAAATTGAAGGGAGGTATTGAACTCATAAAAAAAGTCGACCGCTTGTTGCCAAGCAGGTCGACTTAAGACTACCGTGATCTATTTAACGCAACGTCGGATCGAAGCACTATCCAACAAAAAATCATTCTACAGCCAAGGCCGGCAAGAGAGGCACACCTAGCTGCGCCCGTACCTTGTTTTCTATCTCATGTGCCAAAGCAGGACGTTCAATCAGGAAGTTACGCGCATTATCCTTCCCTTGTCCAATTTTTTCACCGTTATAGCTATACCAAGAACCTGATTTCTCAACAATCTTGCAATCCGCACCTAGGTCCAAGATTTCCCCCTCACGAGATGTACCTGCTCCATAAAGAATATCAAAATGAGCTTCTTTAAATGGTGGTGCAACTTTATTTTTGACGACTTTAACTTTAGTCTCGTTACCGATGACTTCATCACCCGCTTTAATTGAACCGGTGCGACGAATATCCAAGCGGACGGAAGCGTAAAATTTGAGGGCATTGCCACCTGTTGTGGTTTCAGGACTACCAAACATAACGCCAATTTTCATACGAATCTGATTAATGAAAATAACTGTGGTGTTGGTACGATTAATACTGCCTGTCAATTTACGTAGTGCTTGCGACATTAAACGAGCCTGCAGACCAGGTAAAGAATCGCCCATATCACCTTCAATTTCAGCTTTTGGTGTTAAAGCGGCTACAGAGTCAATAACAATCAAATCAACACTACCAGAACGTACCAAGGCATCGGTGATTTCTAGTGCTTGTTCACCTGTATCTGGCTGAGAAATCAATAGATCATTTAAGTTAACACCCAATTTTTGCGCATAGCCGACATCCAATGCATGTTCGGCATCTATAAACGCACAAGTACCACCTAGTTTTTGCATTTCAGCAATCACTTGTAAGGTCATGGTTGTCTTACCTGAAGACTCGGGACCATAAATCTCAATAACACGGCCACGTGGCAAGCCACCAACGCCGAGTGCAATGTCCAATCCTAAAGAACCCGTGGATACGACCTGCACTTCTTCTACCGTTGCGCCATCTGCCAGACGCATGATGGAGCCTTTACCGAATTGCTTTTCAATTTGTGCAAGCGCAGCAGCCAATGCCTTACTTTTATCGGTGCCGTTATCAGATTTTCTATCGTCCATGATCTCTTCCAAGTGAGTACTAAAGTAATTGCCAAATAAAGTAAATGCCAATGACATTGAAATTAATTCGGATATGAGGCAACTTTTTAAAAGCTGCTCAAATCACTGCATGTCGGCACTGTATAAAAAATCAGTGGTTTATGCAAGCATCTTTTAAAATATTTTTTGGCCGTTGCATTTTAATCACTCCAAGTGCGCTCTCCAAATAGCTCATAGCGCTATCTGAACTCACGAAAAAATTACAGGTCTTACCCGATAAAATGTTAAAATTTTTATTATTTTCACTTCAGTTATTTTATGCAATCACAACATGGATTTGCAGTGGAAGAACGCTCTTTCGCTCGAGGTGAATGGATAGATGCACAGCAACTCCCGTCTCTAAAAAACTGGTATCCAGTAAGCATCTGCGATAAAACTTCGGACATATTTTGGCGCGACATGGGGGCACAAAGATTTCATGCTTCTTTTTTTCAAAATACATTGAATGACCAAACTCCAGATCAACGTCGCGTTTGCAGGACACCTATTTCAACACTTGCTCAATTTACTGACTCCGTCGAACCGAGCGCGTTTGTATTTCATGTCTCACGCTGTGGTTCGACTTTACTGACACAAATACTTAGTACTTTGCAACATTGCATTGTGCTATCCGAACCGCCAGTAATTGACTCGTTCTTTCGTCAGTTTAACGAACTTACCGAGAAAAACATCCGCCTCTTTCAACAATTAATTGGCACTTTAGGACAGCGGCGCTTTGCTACGGAAAGACATTTCCTCATCAAATTGGATAGCTGGCATTTAGGACGATTTGATTTTATTCGACAAGCATTTCCGCAAACGCCTATGCTTTTTTTATATCGAGATCCAGAACAGGTACTCGCCTCACATCAGCGCCAACGTGGGCCGCAAATGATTCCTAACTTTGTTGACATGGGAAACTTGAAAGTAGATCAGAAAGATTTATCACCTGGCGACTTTGACGGCTATGGTTTGCGAGTACTTGACCAGTTTTACTCTACCGCGATTAAACAGCGCGATCTTGACCAGCTCCAGCTCATCAACTATCAAGAATTACCGAAAGTAATTTGGGAACAACTCATATTGCAGCTAAAAATTGAGATTAGTACAAACGAATTAGAGCAAATGAAAGCCCGTTCAGAGTGCCACTCAAAATATCCGTATCAATCTTTTCATGGAGACCCAAAACCAGAAGCAAAACACGCTTTTTTTAATAAGACGCATGCGCTCTACCAGCAGTTAGAAGACCTTCGAAAATTACAAAAAAATACTGCCGATAAAAAATACAACTCGTTAGGATTCTGACCTTGCATTACTTGATTGATGTTAATCCATTATTTGTTGAGTCTTGCCCCAATAGACCATTATTCTCCCAAGCATAAATACAGCCAAAATCATCACAAGAAAAATCAAACTAGGTGGATCGAACTCAGGACTGTATCTAGGGTCACAGAATCGAATCTGAGAAACGAGGCTGATTGTCTCAAGAACACAATCTGGATCACTCAACTGAACCCAAACCATGAACGAATAGAACGCAGCTATCTGAACCGCATACCCCGTCCAAATGACCGTTTTTCTTAAGAAAAATTTCATCTTTTTTATACTCCCAGCCACAGTCTACAAATAAGTCTTTGCTATCGACTTAGCGCCGGGAATATCCGCACGACTTTGACGTTATGTCCTCACATCTGAAAATTCAACTATCGATCTACCATCGCCATTCTTTGATCGTTGTATCGCTTACCTGCCACCTGTGACAAAGCCAAATTCAACTGCTGAATTTCGTTTGCATCGAGAGACACGCTCAGAGCCTGCATATTCTGCTCAAGATAGGTGCGGCGCTTGGTGCCTGGAATCGGTACGATATCCTTACCTTGATGCAGTACCCAAGCAAGTGCGATTTGCCCCGGTGTCGAATTGCGTTCTTTTGCTATCTGCTTCACCAAGGTGGCCGCTTGCATATTCAAATCAAAGTTCGCTCCTTGCAAACGCGGATCAAGATGACGAAAGTCTGACTCAGGGTAATCCTCCGCACGTTTCGCACTGCCAGTTAGAAAACCACGCCCCAAGGGGCCAAACGGCACTAATCCTATCCCAAGTTCACGCAATACGGGCAATACATCCTGCTCCAGATTACGCTCCCATAAGGAATATTCACTTTGTAATGCACTTATGGGATGAACGGCATGTGCTTTGCGAATATTCGAAACTCCTGCTTCAGACAAACCTAGGAAACGCACTTTACCTTCTTGTACCAATTCAGCCATCACACCAACCACGTCTTCGATAGGCACCAAAGGATCGACTCTGTGCTGATATAACAAATCAATATAATCCGTTTCTAAACGACGCAAGGAACCTTCCACCGCACTCCGGATGTACTTTGGGTGACTATTTACGCCAGTCGTTACACCGTCCTCAATACGAAAACCAAATTTTGTTGCCAGTACGACCTGGTCTCGTTTGTTTTTCAATGCGCGAGCCAACAGGCGTTCATTTTCATAGGGCCCATATTGCTCTGCTGTGTCAAAGAAATTGACGCCTAGTTCGATGGCCTTATGGATGGTTGCAATCGCTTCACTTTCATCCGCATGGCCATAGGCATCATCACTCATCCCCATGCAGCCCAGACCTAAGGCAGAAACACTAAGCCCTTGTGTTCCAAGTTGGCGTTGTGCGATCTGAATTTTTCCATTCGCTATTGCCTCTGAATTTAACCCTTGCTGCATTTTTTCCGAATTCATTTTCCACTCCTTACTAAATTTTTAGAGATAACGGGTTTTAAGAAGCTCCCGGTATAGCTTACTCGCATCAAAATGCCCTCCAAGAGTGCCGCCATCTTCCTCGCAGACATTAATCGCAATTTTGGTTTGATTTGCATGGAACGAAGTATCAATTAAGACTAAAATAAACACAATGAGTCAAAAAAACAAAGAATTATTGCACCTAAATCAACAATAATCGATTCGAAAGATTTTATGGAAATGTTGAAAGAAATGGCAATCTTTGCGCAAGTGGTCGATAGTGGTGGCTTCTCTGCCGCGGCACGGCATTTGGACTTAACTACTTCGGCCGTTAGTCGCCATGTCTCTCGCCTAGAAAAACACATGGGTGCTAGACTATTGCAACGCACTACGCGATCTATTGCGCTAACGGAATTGGGGCAACAAGTCCATGAAGCCTGCGTTCGTATGCTAAGTACTGCACGCGACATCCATGCGCTTGCGGGGAGCTATAGCACCAGACCCAATGGCGTCATTCGAATCACCGCGCCTGTCGTGTTTGGACAGGTATGGTTAGCACCGAAGCTTCCCGGTTTTCTCAAAAAATATCCGGAAGTCGATATAGAACTCACTTTAATAGACAGAAACGTCGATTTAATTGATGAAGGCATTGATCTGGCGATACGTATCGCGCGCGAATTGGCGCCCGGCTTAGCCGCACGGCCACTATGTCCAATGCGTTATATTTTGGTTGCATCAACGCAGTATCTTAAACAACATGGCACGCCAAGAAATCCGAATGAACTCACTAGCCATCAATGTATCTATCTCGGATACGCCAGATTTCGCGAGCAATGGACACTTCAACACAAAGATCATGGCCAAATTGAAAAAGTGAAAGTCAGTAGTCGCATCACGATAAATAACAGCAGCGCAATTTTAGCAAGCGTATTGGCCGATGCTGGCATAGGTTTGGTTCCCGAATTCACAGCAATCGAAGCCATCAAAGCAGGTTCAGCATTACAGATTCTCTCAGACTGGGAACTGACTGAGCCCTACTCAGGTGCCGTTTATGCGGTGTATCAACCAGGTAAACATTTGCCATTAAAGATCAGAGCGTTCATCGATTACATGGTCGATTGTTAATACAAGGAAAAACAAATGTACTTAATATCAAAACTGCGTAACCGCTTGAATGCTATACAGATGGACGCAGCATGCAGTTTTTGCCTTACTCAGAGCAGAATGTTGCATAATGGCTAGATAATGTTTTTGCTTCAAACAATTCAATACCTCGGACAAAAAAGTGACTGGTTTAATGTGGCAGATATATAGGGTGCAAGATGAATATCATTTCTAGAAACAACGTCAAAATCAGCGGAACAGGCTCCCAAACGATCGTTTTCGCGCATGGCTATGGCTGCGATCAAGTGATGTGGCGCAAGCTTATTCCATCCTTTGAGAAAGACTATAAGGTGGTCGTATTTGACTATGTAGGCGCAGGCAAGTCTGACCTTGACGCATACGACATGGAGCGTTACTCAAGTTTGGCAGGCTATGCTAGCGATGTGGTTGATGTCTGCGAAGCGCTTGATTTACATGATGCGGTATTGGTGGGCCATTCTGTCAGCAGCATGATTTGCTTGTTGGCAGCCAATAAAATACCTGACCGGATATCTAAATTAATCATGATTTGTCCCTCGCCGCGCTATTTGAACGAGGCACCTGATTATGTCGGTGGCTTTGAGCGAGCAGACATAGAAGGCCTACTTGATATGATCTCCCGCAATCAACCAGGCTGGGCGAGTTATCTCGCTGGTGTTGTGGCAAAAAATCCTGATCAACCAGAGTTGGCGCAAGAACTGGAGGAGAGCTTTTGTGCGATGGATCCACCGATCGCCAAGCGTTTCGCCGAAGCCACTTTCTTGGCCGACAATCGATCTGATTTAGTCGATTTTGATAAACCATGCTTGCTGCTTCAATGCCAGGAAGACTCTGTTGCGCCACAAGCCGTCGGTGAATACTTGCATCAACATTTGCGAAATAGCACTTTGCAACAAATGAAAGCGACCGGGCACTGCCCTCACATGAGTCACCCTGACGAAACGATTAAGCTAATGAAGAATTACCTTTCTAGCTAGTCGAAGAATGACTCATGCAATGAATATTTCAAAATTTAATGTTCAGGAAGCACCTTGCGGATTGTTTGTCTTTGACAGCGACCTGAAGCTCGTGGCAGCCAATCAAACTTTGGCGACCATGCTGGGGGTTTCATTGGCCGAGCTCAATGGAAAAAGTTTGGATGATTTGCTGACGTCTGCCAATCGACTAATGTTCCATATGCAAGTGATGACTATGTTGCATATTCATGGGCACGTTGAAGAGATCGCAATTTTTCTCGCTGCAGCAAATGGCAAAACAATTCCTGTCATTTTAAATGCTGTGCGACGAGAAATTGATGGTCAGGCAATTACTGAATGCGTAGTTATTCGCATGAACGAACGTCTGCGTCTCGAAGATGAATTGTTTCGAGTAAAAAAAGCCACGGAACAATTACCTGGCGCTATTTATCAATTTCTCCTTTGTTCCGATGGCAGCTCACGTTTTCCCTACGCAAGTGAAGGGGTGCGCAACGTTTACGAGCTTAGCCCACTCCAACTACAAAAAGATGCGACCTTGGTATTCAAGCGCATTCATCCAGATGATCTTGATGCGTTGAATCAAACGATTGCTGCTTCGGCGAGAAATCTTACTGGTTGGCATCTACAATATCGCGTGATTTTGCCAAAACGCGGTACCCGCTGGCTCGAAGGCAACGCAACACCAGAATCACGTGCCGATGGCAGCACACTTTGGCATGGCTATATCAAAGATATTACAGAGCGAAAAGCATTAGAACTTGCACTATCGAATGAATTTGAGCGCACACGAGTGACGCTAAGTTCTATCGGCGATGCCGTCATAACCACCAATGAACGCGAAGAAGTCGAATACCTTAATCCAATAGCAGAACAGCTAACTGGCTGGTCATTAAGCGATGCGGTAGGCAGGCCTATCACGACGGTTTTTAACATCGTTAATCAGCATACCAGGCTAGTCGCAAAAAACCCCATCGCGCACTGTTTGGATGAACGTGCAATCGTTGGTTTAGCGCGGGACACCGTGTTGATCAGCAAAGATGGCAAAGAATATGCGGTGGAAGATTCTGCTGCACCGATTTTTACGACTGACAATGTCATTACCGGCGTTGTTATGGTTTTTCGCGATGTGACTGGTCAGAGAATCCTTAGGCAAGAAGTTGAACGTCGGGCGAGTCATGATCATTTGACTGGGCTCGCAAATCGAGCGGAGTTTGAACGCGTACTGTTTGAGATGTTCGAATCTTCAATTTCCACAGGCGTTTCGCATGCTTTATGCTGTATCGATCTGGATCAATTCAAGATTGTCAACGACAGTTGCGGCCACTCAGCGGGTGACGCATTATTGAAAGAAGTCTCGGCCTTACTTCTTAAATCTGTTCGTGCCAAAGACTTAGTCGCCCGCTTAGGTGGAGACGAATTTGCGCTTTTGCTTGAAGGATGTGATTTAAATGCAGCACAACGCATCACTCAACAAATTTGCGAAAAGGTGGCACAAATTCGTTTTCAGCACGGGGGTAATTTTTTTCGTATCGGCGCCAGCATTGGAGTCGTGCCTTTGGATGCAAGGTGGGAGAATGCGCAGGCAGCGCAACAGGCTGCCGACGGCGCCTGCTTCGCGGCGAAAGATGAAGGCCGCGGTCGAGTTCATATGTATGTGGATTTAGATCGAACAATCATGGCGCAACACAATCAGATGCAATGGGCAACGCGTTTGCAACAAGCGATTGATGAAAATCGTTTTGAGCTTTTTGCACAGCCAATCATGGCATTGGGCGCTCGTATTGAACAAGGACTACATTTCGAAGTCTTGTTACGCTTACGTGAGACGAATGGCACCTTAGTGTCGCCCGGCGTTTTTATTCCTTCCGCTGAACGCTTTGGATTAGCACAGCAAGTTGATCGTTGGGTTGTTAATTCTGTTTTTAAGTGGATAAAAATAAATACAGATAAGCTGGACAATATACATACCATCGCTATCAATTTGTCTGGCAAATCCATCGGCGATAAAGATTTTCATCAATTCTTAATTGAGATACTTGATCGCGAACAGATTCCCGTACACAAAATTTCGTTTGAAATTACGGAGACGGCCGCTATCGGGCACTTGGACATTGCAACAGAACTTATCGCGATATTACATCAACGCGGTGCGCGAATTTCTCTCGATGATTTTGGTAGCGGCATGTCGTCAATGGCGTACCTCAAACATCTTTCGGTCGACTATCTGAAGATAGATGGACAGTTTGTGAAAGATATGGTGACTGACGCAGTGGATTGTGCGATGGTGCGAAGTATCAATGAAATTGCGCATTTAACCGGGAAAATAACCATAGCTGAGTTTGTCGAAAATGCCGACATTTTAAAACTATTGGAAGACCTCGGCGTAGACTTTGCACAGGGTTATTACATCGGAAAACCAAAGCCAATTGATGAAATTTTTACTTGGAATAAATTAAAAAAGGAGAGTGTCCCTGAAATTCTCTCTTTTGTAAGCTGACACCTTATTTTCGCCTCAACTGCATCAAATAAACAAACTCAGCACATCCATTTCAATGAAGATGCTTCATTTCACGACGACGAAAGTTCGAGCAGGTTTGAGACTTGTAATGACTGTTTCGGGGAAAAACAAATAAACTCTCTCTTCGTATTGAACAGGAATTTGCGATAATTCGTCGAAAATAGGATCCTTGCAGTATCAGCTATCAAGTCAAACCGAGCTTTAGTTCACAAAGGTTAGTCCGAGTTGTTGACCCTTTGGTCTCTGCTGAAAATCGATTTTGCGTTTCACTATGTTCAGCGCCTGTCTACATCTGTCGTCGGCTGTGCTGGCAAGCCAGACGATGTTCTGAGTCGGCCAAATTCTAGCGGCTCATATCGTCGCGGCATTCTATAAAAAAAGAAACTCTTTGTGGATTAATGCAGGTATCAAGTCAGGCGCAACTGGACGCGAAACGAAAAAGCCTTGAACTTCATCGCAAAGTAACTCGCGAAGAATATCAAGCTGTTCCTGCGTTTCAACACCTTCTGCAACTACGGTCATATTCAACGCATGGGCCATAGAGACAATCGCTTTAAAGAAAATACCGCCTTCTTTGGAATTGGTCAGTTCGTTAGTGAAAACGCGATCAATCTTTAATACATCCATGTCCAAACGCTGTAATTGCGAAAGGGACGAATAGCCAGTGCCGAAATCATCAACCAGCAACTGAATACCGAGAGACCGAATTTCAGCCAGCTCTGCCATAATAGTACCGTCTTCGCCCATCATGGCCGATTCTGTGATTTCTACTTCAATCAAACTCGGAGGAATATCGTATTTCTCTAAATATTGAATTAGTTTTTTTTGCAATCCCCCCGCGTGGAACTGCTTAGCAGACACATTAATTGAAACTGGAATTGGTCGTAGTCCTAAAGATCTCCATTCACTGATTTGCCGGCACGCCTTTTCCATCACCATTTCCCCGAGTTTTAAGATGAGCCCCGTGTCCTCGGCAATAGGAATAAATTCAGAAGGTGGAATTATGCCTTTGCTCGGGTGTATCCAGCGAAGTAAGGCTTCCATACTTGTGAATCGACCTGAATTAGTATTAACCCTTGGTTGGTAATGCAAAACAAATTGATCAAGTTCGAGCGCCTGAACCAGCGATTGTTCTAATTCAAATCGGCTCTTTATCTTGGCATACAATTCTGGTTTATAGAAATTGAAATGTCCTTTCCCCGATGCTTTGACCGAGTACATAGCGATGTCTGCATTTTTTAATAAAGTCTCAGTATCGGCGCCATCGTCCGGATAAAGGCTAATGCCGATAGAAGCACCGATAAGATGCTTCTGCCCCCCTAACCATAAGGGTTGGCGGAAGGCTTCAGTGATTCTCTCGGCAACTTTGGCTGGCTTATTCTCGCCCACCACTGGCTCTAAAAGCACTACAAATTCGTCACCACCTAATCTCACAACATTATCAGTTGGGCGCAAAACCGACTGTAGTTTCGATGCCACCGATTTGAGGAGCTGATCCCCGGCAGCATGTCCCTGTGTGTCATTGACATTTTTAAAACCATCCAAATCGATAAATAGCAGAGCCAACCGACATTGCTCGAGCTTGGCTCGTTCTATCGCTTTTGGCAGGTAAGTCAAAAACCAGTTTCGATTGTTTAAGCCTGTCAGACTATCTTGATTCGCCAGTGCCGATAACTGTTCTTCCGCTTCCTTCTTTGCACTGATATCCTTGATGGTAACGGCTAAGCCTAAACCTGACCGGGCAAGTCGACGTCGAGCCCAGACCATATTGAGTGGGCTGTTCTCAGGGAGCTTAGATTCATCTTCGTAAAACCCGGTCGCCATTGCTTTTGAATAGATTTCCATGAGCGAACTAAAGTAGCTTTCACCTTGTAATCTCGATATTTTCATACCGATAAGGTCTTCTCGGCCTAGTCCAAAAAAGTTTGCTCCTCGAACGTTACAGTCTGCAATTTGATAATCGACGAAGTTTCCTTTTCTATCCATTATTCCATTCAAAATATAAAAACCTTCGTCAGTTCCTTCAGTGGCTAGTCGATAGGTATCGCTCACTACGCGCGCTTCATGGTTTCTCCAAGCAAGGCGGGTTGCCATAATCGTTGCAATGATTCCAAACAGAAGTACGAAAATTGTCGCCTCAATTGCGGAGCTACTGTAACGATCAAAGATGGCAAAGTGTGAGGCCATCTGTTCGGTCACCGAAAGACCGACGACAGCAAGAAAAGGATAAGATTCCAATTTCTGCCAGCCTAAGAAACGGGATTCCTCATCGATAAAAATTTCGCCGTTTTCAAATAGTCTTGTTCCTTCCAGCGATTTGAGTTCCAGTTCTCGTTTCACAGCTTGTGTCAGGCCAAACGGAATTTTATCGCCGATACGAGAAGCACCTATTTTCCCATTGTCGCCGATAATCGCAAGAAAACCGTTTAATCCTAAGCTCTGAAAATCGTAAAACGAGGAGAAGTAACTAGGCGAGATAGAAATCACCACCATGCCGGCGAATGAATCGTCCATATTGTCGAGTCGACGCGTGAAATGAATCACAGGATTGCCAGAAGTATTGACGATAGGCGGAAGACTTATTTGCAGTTCACTGGAAATATTATTTTTATGAAAATTGAACTGCGTTTGTAGCGTTGTGTCTCGCCAGTTGTCGATCTGAACTGTGGACGTTATCGGCTTACCACTCGAGTTGATAATAGCAAGTACTGCAAATTGTGAGGCCGTGAACATTCCCTGTGCTCTGAGCTTTTCCAAACTAAACTTCTTGTCTGAATTCTCCCAATCGTATTTGACATGCATACTAATTTGATCAATTTGTTCAATAGATCTATTCAGAAACTGGGCGTACGACCTTGAGAGCGCGGCGGCGTCTTTTAAAGCATCCTCATGAGCTTGTTTTTTTTCTTGAGCAAGTTGAGCGCTTGTGTACATCCATATAGAAATTATGATCACTACACAGATAGCCGGCCATACTAGGATTGCAGGGTAGCTCTTTTTCAAGAGCAAAAGCCCGGTTCCCCATTTTGAAAACAATGATGTCAATTTATTTTGCATCATGATTCGTTCTATTTCTCATTAATGGCGTGACTAATAGAGTGGTTGATTTTAACATGCACCACTACCAGCTAGCCTTGCGAAAAAGGATATTGAAAAGAACGCGAGGTCTATATCCACTCATTACCAGAATAAATACCTATGTGAAATCGGAGTTGAAAGTGACTAAAAAAACAAACAATTGAATCAGTATATTTCTGGTTTCAACCAATTTATACGAATGCGCTAATTTGGAATGTATAAGGTATAACATTATCGATTTAATGCACGTCGAATAATGTGGATAAATCAAGTATGTTTTCAATTCGACTTAGAGCCTAAAACCAAAACGAATCAAAAGGTAGATTTTTCTGATCAGATTGAGAGATATCTCTCGAGAAAATTAGATTTAATCTTGCTCGATACTTAACGTTACTTGCTCAACTTCTCGTAAAACGCAGCGCAAAAATTTGTGTTCGCCGCTATGGGCTTGCGCATGAAGCTGATGAATTTCGCCTCTACTGTATGACTGGAAAGTGAATCCGCACTTGGTATAAGTGTTGGCAATATCTTCGCTCCAAACTAATTGAATATGAGCCGGCGGGAGAGGCAAGTCATCCCCGCCAATTTGGTTGATTATGAACATTTCGAATTGTTGCCCTACAACCAAAATATTTTTTTGTAAGAGTATCTGGAGCCCACCTTCACTTGCATCTACCAGCACGCCTAGTAACCCAGCACTGTCATCGTGAGGTTGAAAAACCCAAATTGGCAAGAAATCTCGCTCAATCTGTACCAGAAAGAATGAAGATCTTTCGAATTTTCGGTTTTCTACATCATGAGTCATAATCATTCTCTAAGTATCTTCAATAGGTTTAGTTGCTTGCGAACCATAAAATGCGAGCGCCTTAGGTTAACAAATTAATGTGACCGGAAAGTTACTTTCTTCTTGAATACCTATTCAAGTAATGAAAAAAAACAGAAAATAGAGCCTACGATTCCATTGAAAACGCTGCTCGAACTTCGCCGCTCCGCCGCCTGTTACTGCTGCACTGTTATCAACCAAAGTGACTCTGACACATCATAGTAAATAGGTTTTATAACTTGATGACCGCTTGCCAACGACTTACGCATGCGCTTGCAAAGTTTTATATCTACCATTGGCAAGAAAACGACCGTGCTATGTTTTGGCATTGCTGAGCACCGCTGGAGGCAATGCCCAGTAAGCCCTAGCTTTGCCTTGATTTTAGGTTTTCTGCGGATTTTTATCCTTCAGCGTCAATCCTCTTTCAATTCTTGGTACTGGTGGTCGGTCTGCGACTTGTCTGTGCCATAGCCCATATTCTCTTTCAACACATAGCTACCTTACCCTTATCTTTTCCGCATTCTTGAGTTTGCTGTCAGGGTACACAATCACCTGAGTACCGACCGTCAGCCCGTCTTTAACCCAAGCGCTGACGCCATTGCGGGCTTCAACACTGACTTCCTTCAGAATGGCATGGTCTTTTTCAAGCACAAAAACGCTCGAGCGCGAACCTATAGGAAATAAGGCGCTGACCGGAACCATGATGGCATTGTCCACCACTTGCACCAGCACCCGCACATCAAGTTTGAAGGCATCACCCAACATCTGCCATTGCGAGACGGGGCTGATAATGTCGATGAGCACATACACGCGTTGTTCTTCCACGCCAAGGGCTGACACCTTGGTAAAGGCGGCCGGTTCTACCCAGCGGACCTGACCGTTGATTGCTCCTGCACCGCCCCAGTTCAACAGCTGTACTGGAGCATTGGGACGCACTTGGGTTGCATCTTCAGTCAACAGGTCTACTACCACTTCCAGTTTGCTCGGGTCTCCCAGTTCAAGCAGACCGGTACCTGCAGCTACAGTGGCTTCGCTTTGTTGCAAGATCTTAAGTACCTTGCCGCTGACCGGAGCCTTAATGGCAAAACTAGGCTGTGCGCCGCCCAAAGGCGCTTGCGCAAACTGTTTGAGCGCAGCGCGGGACTGCTCCAAGTCATGGCGTGCAGCGTTTTCTTCCTGCCTTGCAGTTTCCTGTTCCTGAATGCGCAGCCGCAAATTAAGTCGACCACTTTCATTTTGGTTCGGTGATACAAAGCCTTGTCGTGCCAAAGCCTCGCTGCGACTTAGATCTGCTTGGGCTTGCTCTTTGGCCGCAATAGCTCGCACTACATTGGCTTGGGCGCGCGCCAGCAATGCCGCGACGCTGGCAACGCGGGCGTTTTGCTCAGCACGACTGCGTTCATCAAGCAGCACTGGTGCCAAAGGCCACAGTATTGCTACGGTGTCACCCTGAATGACGCTATCGCCCTGTTTGAGTAGTACTCGCCCTACCCGACCGGTCAGTGGACTAGAGATGATGTAACGGTTACGCACGCGAGTTTTGCCATACTCCTGAACCGCACGTTCAAAGCGCCCTTGAGTCACCTTGGCCACTTCCACACTCAGCGGCTTGGGTTTGAATGCCCACACCAGCAGCACAATGAGCAACAAGCTCCCAGCAGCAATGAGCAGATTGCGTTTTAGTTTGGATTTTGGTTTGTTCGCCCCCGAGGGCGGCACTGCTGACGGCGGCGATATAGTGTCAGTAGTTGATGCCGGCTCTGCTGCGTTTACTGGGGGTGGGCTATCGGTCATGTTGTATCCAAGTTAGTTTGATGCACAGTCGGCAGAGATCGGGGTAGTGTCGGATCAGCCAATTACTCACGTGTTTTGAGCACACTGACCATGTCCAGTCCATCGACACGCTGACGCACGATAAAGGCACTGATAAGCCCTGCCAAGCTCACGCAAATGGCAGAAAAAGCGTAAGTGGCTGGCGCGATCACAAAAGGAAAATAAAAGTCGTCTGTTTGTATTCCACTGACAATGCCTGCTGCTAACCGGTAACCCAGCAGCATACCCACTGGCATGGCCAACACAATCTCTATCGCCAGCTCACCTAATAAAATGGCCGAGACTTCGGTCCGGGTAAAACCTAGCACGCGCAAACTGGCTAGCTCCCAAGCGCGCTCAGCTAGGGCAATACGCGCATTGTTATACACCACGCCCACCGCAATCACGATGGCAAAGGCGGTCAATACCGAACTCACCATCAAAAGGTTGCCGACGGTAACTTCCTCAATATTTTTTGCCATGGTTGATTTGCTGATGACCACGCCAATCCTTGGAAAACCTCGGAGTCGTTCGAGCAGAACTGACTCAAAGCCGGGCTCAACCGCGAGTGTAAAACTGTTGACCAAATCCCCCTCACGCAACAGCCTGTTGAGACTACTCCGTTCCATGTAGGCATTCATCCCTAGCATTTCTTGAACTGTACCGGTGATCGGCAATTCCAGTACAGCCCGCTCCCCCTCTTGGACCTCTACCCTTACCATATCGCCCACTTGCAGGTGCAGCTTGCTAGCGAGGCGGTCCGTCAAGAGCAAGCCGTCGCGAGGGGTGCTAAAGAATTGATTTTGGAGATTCACAATGCGCTGCAACTGTGGATGCAAAGGCTTGCCCATGATCAAGCCGTGCCAGTTGTGATTATCGTGCGTCAGTCGCACCGACACGCTGCGAGTCCCCTCCACCGCACTGACATGCGGCAATCTGCCTGCTGCATACAAGACATTAGCAGGCGTCGCCTCCAGCAGTGACACCACCACATCGCCACGCAATACTTGATGAAACTGGGTTTCCATCAACACTGCCACCGAATCGCGCATGAACAAACCCGTCACCACGATGGCCATCGCCATGGCAACGCCAAACACCGTCAGGCTGGTACGTAAAGGGCGCCGGGTCATGCTGCGCAAAACCATGCGCAGCGCTGGTGAAAGCCACTTTTGCCAGCCCCAGCGTTCTATCAGCATGGGTTTAAAAATCCCGGGAGATGGTGCTCGCATGGCCTCGGCAGGAGCCAGAATTACAACGGCATGAATGGCGTTAAGTGTGGCCAAAACCGCTGCCACCAGAGCCACACCTACCGCCACTAGCACCAGATCGGGCCGCAAACGAAAACGCATGTCAGGAAAACGAAAACTATCCTCATACATGCCGACAAACAGCCTGCCCATGATGGTGCCCAAGGCCAGCCCCAGCACCAAGCCCACGGCCACAATAATCAACACAAGCTTCAAGTAATGCCAACCTATAGCGAGGTTGTCATAGCCCAAGGCCTTGAGTGCCGCAATTTGCCCGCGCTGGGTGGCAATTTGTCGTCCCAGCACGACGTTAAGCAAAAAGGCAGCGACACCAAGAAAGATCGTCGGCAACACAGTGCCCATCACCCGTTGCTGAGAAATTTCCGAACTAAGCATGGCATTGGACATCTGCAAATCACGACCATGTGCTGTGGTACCGCCGCAGCGCTTCAAGAGACGGTCCAACTGATCAATTACCGCACCTTCGCTTGCACCGGGGCTCAGCCTCACAGCCACCTGATTGAAGGCACCTTCCATATTATAGGCCGCCGCAAGAGAGCGTCTATCGACCCAAAACACGCCAAAGCCGCGCTGATCGGGGGAACCGCCCAGACCAGCAAAAATGTATTCGGGAGAAAGAGCGATGCCGACGACGAGCAGTTCTTCACGCTTGCCATTAATCAGCGCATTGACGCGATCTCCAGGTGCAAGTTTGCGTGCCACCGCAAAGCCTTCCGAGACCAACGCTTCGATTGGGCCTGAGTGGCGTGCGGCAATCATGCGCCCAACGCGCAGATTGACTTTGTTGAGCCGCTGCGGCAATGCTGCATCCATGCCGAGCAACAAGCCTACAATCGGATCCACCACATTTGGGATCGTGACAGGCACCACCTGCGCTTGCGATGTTTCAACGTGCGCCGCCCCGGCAATATCCTGCAATTGCCTTTCCAGCGTCAAGGGTGCTCGCTTGAGGGTAGCAAACACATCAGCAAAGCGTGAATCTGCGTAATACAAATCTCGCGACCACGACAGTGCGTCGTATGCGCTGAAGCTAGTAATAAAGCCGGCAACAGCACTAGCCACCACCAGTGCTATTGTCAATGCTTGGCTCCACATCAGAGTCATGCCGCGCAGCAGTTTTTTGTTCAGCGTATTCATGGTGGTTTTACCATGTTAGTTGCGACGGTTGCAGCTTACTGGCGTTGACTTCTATGCGTTGAATACGCCCCTCTCCCAAAAAAAGCACGCGATCGGCCATTCCAGCAATGGCGGCGTTATGGGTGATGACGACCGTGGTGGTCCCGATATCGCGATTGATGTTGGCAATCACTTCCAGTACGAGCTTGCCAGTGACATAGTCCAGCGCTCCAGTCGGCTCATCACACAACAACACATCAGGGCGCTTGACGATAGCACGCGCAATTGCTACTCGCTGTTGTTCGCCGCCAGATAACTGCGAAGGAAAATGATCAACTCGCTCTGCCAAGCCAACCAGTTTCAGGGCTTCCAGTGCAGCCATAGGGTTGCTGGCAATATCAGTGACCAGCTCGACATTTTCCAGCACGGTCAGACTGGGAATGAGATTGTAAAACTGAAACACAAAGCCGACATGCTCACGCCGGTAGGTGGTGAGCTCTTTCTCGGTGGCGGCGGTTAAATCCTGCTCTTCAAAAAGTGCTGTACCACGACTAGGCCTATCCAGCCCCCCCCAGGATATTCAATAAAGTCGATTTACCGCTTCCAGACGGGCCCAACAAGACAATGAACTCGCCCTTGTAGATTGTCAGGTCAACATCCAGCAACGCCGTGACCGTGACCTCGCCCATCAGATAGGTTTTAGCAAGTCCTTTGGCAATAAATATGGGGGAGCCTCGCTGTGTCTCTGCGCTCACTGCGGCTAGGACATTTATGTTTTGCATGCCGAACAAACTACGGTATTAGCCTGCCCCAAGTCTGTACACTTGCGCACAAAGGAAGATATCGTTCCCGCATGGAGCCGGTATCAAACATTGACTATACGTTCGTGATTCAGAGTTCCTGTTCCATTAACGGCAAATATCATCGCCTTGCACGCATATCAATAGTTTTTTTTGCCGTGCCGGTATTGTGCGCAGTTTGCGCATTGAAAATTATCCAACCGCGCTACTTAAACCAAGGTCTTATCGGTCAATCAGAATGAGCCTAAATAAAAGCAAAAGTAACGGATTTACATATTCACGCTAGATGATTGTTTGCGTGTACTTGCTTAAACTTAAGTGAGTCTTTGCGTCGGCTTTCCATGTTTACTGCGATGTCATATTTGGCAAAGGCGAACTCTTCATCTGCAAAACTAATCGCAAACCAAAATAAACAAAAAAAGATGCTTAGGAAATATCCAAATGTTCTTTACTTACCCTCAGTACACAACTTCTACTAACCAACTGCATACCAATGGTTGGCCATTTGATTTACATCAATGTAGGACCGCGGAGAAAACGCCACTATAAAGTCCAAGGAAATAGCTCTACTACAAGGTGAATAGATGATATTTCCTTCAAGCACGAAGAAAGCAAAGGTCAGTTTTTCCCCGTAGCGAGAGCGTCAATCTTTCTGGTTTCCAGTTCGAAGAAACGTATGGACTATTCATACGTTTCACAGCTTGATTTTTTTGGACACATTTAACTTTCATCACCCGTTAATTTTGAGAGGCATTTGATTTGTCTAATACACATATTTTCAAGCAAGAATCTATGTTGATCCACGCTGCTTGCCACAAGGTGCTTTATGTCGAAGATCATCCGGCGAATATGACTTTGGTCGAAAACTTGTTGACGCGACGCGTTGATTTACAACTTCTGAAGGCTACTAACGGCCGCATGGGCATTGCGATGGCCCGAGCGTATCAGCCGCAAGTTATTCTGATGGATATCAACTTACCCGGGATGAGTGGTTATGAAATATTAGAAATTTTACGTGCAGATGCAGAAACTACACATATCCCAGTCATTGCCCTGTCATCAGACGCTTTTCCACACCAGATCGAAAAAGGTATTCGAGCGGGATTTTTCCGCTATGTGACGAAACCCTACAAGATCACTGATTTGATGAATGCGTTGGATGAGTCGATTTATTTTTCCTTGAAAAATTATCACTAGTTAGCAAGGCAGCATGCGTTGGATCAGTCTTTGCTCCAAAGAGCGAGCAAACAAATCTTCAGAGCCACATTCCACGACAAAACACCGAGCTTTCTCGTACTCTTCAAAATACTGTCTGCGACAACTTTTTAACTCCTTATGAGCACTTTTTTCTCCAGTGCTGGCCTGGATATCTATTTCAGTCATTTTTTGAACTTATAAATCATCAATTCAGAGTCGCACTGATGTGTAAGCACGAAAGGCCTTTGTTTTAGCTTCAAAGCAAGCGCTTTCTCTAATCGTCGCCTTAAGTTGCGGCTATTTTTTCATACTCAATATTTGTATATGCGTGTCACCGAACTGAAGGCGACCGCATCGAAGCTTATTATCGAACGACTAGATTTGACTTGTAAATAAAAATCCCAGCAATCCTGACTGGGCACAACTTTTACAAATTATTCAGAAAGCGTTTGCATCATGCCCTATCAAAGCATCAATCCGAACAACGGAAAAACCATCAAGACATTTGAATACATTGATAAGTCACAACTTGAAAATTCACTCGCCACTGCTGAATCTTGTTTTCAGACATGGAAGCATACTAGCTACCAAGAACGTGCTTCGATCGTTAATCGGGCAGCGAAACTGATGCATGCAAACGTTGACGATTTCGCCAAACTTGCTACGCTGGAGATGGGGAAGCGTATCGACGAAGCACGTGGTGAAGTAAATTTCAGCGCTGATATCTTGGCCTATTACGCGGATCACGCCGAGCGCTTTCTACAATCGGTGACATTAAATCCGAAAGTCGGTAAAGCACACATGGAATGCAGTCCCTTGGGTGTGCTTTTTTGCGTTGAACCATGGAATTTCCCTTATTACCAGCTTGCACGTGTCGCAGGTCCACAATTAATGGCAGGTAATGTCGTGGTGGTGAAACATGCAGCTTGTGTACCTCAATGTGCGATTGCTTTTGAAAAACTCTGGATCGATGCTGGTGCTCCCGTTGGCGCCTATACAAATTTGTTGATCACCCATGAACAGTCAGAGGAAGTGATCGACGATCCACGTATTAAAGGTGTCGCATTGACGGGTAGCGTTGCGGCGGGAAGAAGCGTCGCAGCCAGAGCTGGACTAAATCTCAAAAAAACATCGATGGAACTAGGTGGTAGTGATGCATTTATCGTGCTTGAAGATGCTGACATCGAAAAAACCATTCCTTGGGCAGTATGGGGACGGATGTATAACGGCGGTCAAACCTGTTGTGCGGCAAAACGCTTTATTGTGCTCGACTCAATTGCCGACGAATTTCTAGAAAAATTCTCGTCTGCTTTGTCCGCATTAAAACCAGGCGATCCTTTGGATCAAGCTACCACGCACGCGCCGTTGTCTACCGAAGCAGCTTTACTCCAATTGATCAAACAGGTCGACATTGCTGTTAAACACGGGGCAAGGCTCGTGATGGGTGGCAAACGTCTTAAGCACGCGGGTTACTTCATGGAGATCACCATCCTTACCGACATCCAAGCTGATAACCCGGCTTTTCGCGATGAATTCTTTGGACCCGTGGTTTGCTTTTACCGGGTAAAAGACGAAGCCGCCGCCATTGCACTGGCAAACGATTCCGACTTTGGCTTGGGCGGATCGGTATTCACCAAAGACATCGCGCGAGGAAGACGGGTTGCGAGTCAGGTTGATACCGGCATGATGTTCATCAATAACATCGATTGGGCAGATGCTGAACTTCCCTTTGGCGGGATCAAGTATTCCGGTTACGGGCGCGAATTAGGCAACTTGGGGATACAAGAATTCGTAAACAAGAAATTGGTGCGAATCACAGATCAGGTAGCACCAAACTGAGTAACCCCAAAAAAACAAGGCATCTACTGCAAGGCCTACGTTTTGACGAAGCCACATGCATACAGGTAGCAGGCGGTGCGAATGCCAGCTGTCATTTCAGCACAAGTCGAATTAGACAACAAATCTCATCGCTTTAAGGAAATTCTAATAATGAACTCTCGAAACAACGATACTTCTTCCGAAAAACTAGTTTGGTTCATCACTGGTTGTTCCACTGGCTTTGGACGGGAGCTCGCCAAACACGTACTTGAATCAGGCTACCGCGCGGTTGTCACTGCGCGCAATCCCGATGAAATCAAAGATCTTGGAGCGATAGGCGATGCCCTAGTGCTCAAGCTGGATGTGACAGATGCAGCGCAGGCTGAGGCAGCCGTTGATGCAGCCAAAGAAAAATATGGTCACATTGACGTCTTGGTCAATAACGCTGGCATTGGTTATTTTGCTGCCATGGAAGAAAGTGAGGAGGCCGAGGTTCGCAAAATGTTCGATGTCAATGTCTTCGGGCTGAGCCGCATGATACATGTGGTTTTACCCGGGATGCGAGCGAGACGAAAAAGTTTCATTATTAACTTTTCCTCTATCGCAGGGCTATGTGCGTTCCCAGCACTTGCTTATTACAATGCAACGAAATTTGCTGTAGAAGGCCTTTCAGAAGCCCTTTGGCAGGAAGTCGAACCGTTGGGAATCAAGGTAATGCTGGTTGAACCTAGCGGATTTCGCACTGATTGGGCTGGCCGCTCGGCTAACGAAAGCAAGAACCACATTGATGACTACTCAGCCACGGCAGGTGCAGCGCGCAGACAACTCCGTGACATTTCAGGAAAGCAAACAGGCGACCCCGTTCGCGCCGCAAAAGCAATCGTTGAAGCAATAGCATCAGAAAATCCGCCCCATCACCTTTTGCTTGGGAATGACGCCATTGATGCCGCTTTGACTAAACTCGACAAACTTCGCATAGAGTTTCTCGGTGTGGAAAAAATTGCACGCGCGGCTGATTTTCCGAGGTCGTAAGGGATGGGTGGCTGATTCAAATTTGGGACTAACATACACACCCCCGCGCGAGCAGTGCTTGCCTTGTATCCGAAAAACAAAAAAGCCGCTAAGTCTTTAAACTTAGCAGCTTTAATATGGTGTCGCCAAGGGGAAACATCGAAGACACATTACTTTCATTAAAAATCAAAGACTTGGGATGTGAGGCACATTGACTTTGTACGGCGTCAATGTACTCCAACATCGAGAAAAAACCAAACAGACTTTTTCCTTTTTAATGGCCAATCTTATTGCATAGTTAATTCATTTGACCAAGAAAAATTAACAGATGTCTTTTACTTTTTGCTCCAGCTCAATCCGATTTCTACCTTAAGCACTTGTGTCAAATCAAAAGCAAACAGTCCAGGTAAATGCAGGCATTAAGATAAAGCATTCCTGACTATCAACGGCATCTCCGCTCTATTTCCCTCTTCTCGTCTATATCGTCATTCGCCAGATCGACTTCAATTAAAACTTAAACCGTGCGCAAAAATCCTTAGCAGAATCTGCTTGCCGTGCCCAATTTAATAGAAACGTCAAGAATTAAGGAAACGCCAAAGAAAACAACTAAGCCTTTGAAAAAAGTCACTGAACGATAGCGTAGCATGAAGAAAACCTAGCTCTAGAGCGCAAGAGATTTTGAAATTCACATTCCGGCTGTGGCTTTGAGAAAAAGTATCCTTGACCAATTTCGCAACCATTTTCTCTAAGAAAATCGCGTTGCATTTCCGTCTCCACGCCTTCAGCGACAACCGTCATATCCATCGCTTTAGCCATGTCAATGACCGCTTTAGCGATTGCACAAGAACTCGAATTGCCGGGGATTTCTCGAACAAAGGATTGGTCAATTTTTATCGAATCGACCTTCAAGCGCTGAACGTAAGCTAAACTCGAATATCCAGTGCCAAAGTCATCTATCGAAAGTCGAACTCCAAGCTTTAAAATACGATCCACAATTTGAAGCACCCGCGCTGGGTCATGCATCAGAACGGACTCGGTAATCTCCAGTTTTAGAAAAGAGGGATCAAGATCTGAGTTATACAACGCATCCGCAATCTGTTGTTCGATGTTTCCTCTAATGAACTGCACCATTGATACGTTCACCGAAATCGACGGCACAAACAGTCCTTCTCTTAGCCACTTCGATGCTTGTTGACATGCTTCATTCAGAATCCATTCGCCAATCGGTACGATCAGTCCGCTGTCCTCTGCAATCGAGATAAAGGTGCTAGGCGGAACTCTTCCCAATTCAAGACTATCCCAACGCACAAGTGCTTCAGCCCCCGTCACCTCACCGCTACTTAAGTCAATTTGCACCTGCCAATTTAAGCTCAACTCGGACCTTTCAATCGCGCGCGAGAGATACATTCGTATCCGCATGCGAGAGCTCGCCTCATCATTCATTTTCGCATCATAAAAGACGTATGAATGCCCACCTGCAGCTTTTGCTTTATACATAGCGGTGTCTGCACAACGCATCAGTTCAGGAAAATCTCTGGCGTCGTCAGGGTAAAGCGCAATGCCTGTTGAGAACGATGTAGGGATTTCGTGACCGAGAATAGTGGTGTGCTGCCGAGAAATATACAACAACTTTTCGGCTACATTCGTCACTTGTGAAACATCAACCACATCACTTAACACAATCGAAAACTCATCGCCACCTTGGCGACTGACGGTATCTGTGGTTCTGAGAAGATTTTGAAATTGTTCAGCAATTGTTCGCAGTAAAATATCGCCAGCCTCATGTCCTAATGTGTCATTGATCTCCTTAAAATGATCAAGATCAATAAACATCAGCGCTATTTTCGTTTGGTTTCGATTTGCAAGTTCAATTGCTTGGCTAACCCTATCTCGTAGCAATGTGAGATTCGGCAAACCGGTCAACGGATCATGATGCGCAAGGTGCTGGAATTTTTTTTGCCCCTCAAACAAGGCACGCTCCACCTCAATCAACAAATCCCGCTCTGCGAGTAACTTTGTTTGTCGATAAACCGCAAATACAAGCACCATAAACGCACCAAAAACCAATAAAAGGCGCGTCGTTCCGATCACCCTCCCATCAAAGACTAACAACCCTAAAGTCGCCGTAGTCAAAGCGACCATAATTAATGGTAGCTGCCGCAATACTCCCTCACAAAATCGGTCAAACACCAAAGAGTTATCCGTATTCAATTTCCAAAGGTAACTCGTCCAACCAACCACTAAAGTCGTCAACGAGAAAGACAAATTGGTATAGCTACCGGACTGTGAATCACCTTTTAACTGCCCCAAGTTCCACGACATCCAAGTGAACCCCAATGCACAAATACTGAGTGCTAGGTAGGAAGAACTCAGATTCCATCTCTGACGTCCATGCAGTTGAAGTACAACAAAACAGGCGGAAGCACTCAACAATCCAATCGGATAACTGCTAAGCACAAACAACTGAAATGGATTACTACTCTCTGCTTCTGGCAAATAAAGAGTCAGCGTCAGCACCGCCGCTCCCAGTGCAAATCCAGCGATATCGATTGATATCTGTACCCTCTTTTCTCGAGGCACTAGCATGAGAAACGAAATCAATAAAATGAATGTTGAAGGAAAGAAGAAAAGATCAGAAGGCCCAGGAAAAGGTGTCCAATTAAGATAGGTCTGAACGTTCCAGATCAGTTGCCCGATCGCTAGGCACAAAAGGCTGATAAATTGATAGAACTTCGGAGTGGTTAGATTTTTAGGTGACTCGCGATAGCCTCGCCAAGCGATCCATGCACCCACAATAAAAGCGAGTGTCCAGTGTGCATTTTCTAATACCAGTGAGTTTGCCGTATTCGGGTAAAGTCGAACATTCAACCAACAAGCAAAAACTACTATGATAGTGGCAAGGATGACCGCCGCGCGTTTTGTCGTGAGGTTCGAAAATGTGGAAGTCATCTACACCAATCCATGCCGAGTGAATGAAAAACAGATTAAATGGAAACCGCGCTAGACATTGCACTAAGGCCAAAATCGCACTTCAAATAATTAAGTTAATACTCTCAGCACGACACATAAACTTAACAGACCACTTTATCCTCCACAAGACCAGTTCACCCATTTTGGGCGATGTCCAGCACATCGAAGAACTATCCAAATTGCATCGACATCGTTTGCCTTATATTGATTTCGTTAGGCCCGCATTGTCTTGAGAAAGAATGATTCAAATTCTCCTTCAGGAAGCGGCTTAGAGAACAAGTAACCTTGCCCCTCGCGGATTCCAATCGCCTTCATTTTTTCATGCTGTTCTATAGTTTCTATGCCCTCGGCAATTGTGTGCAGACCCAAATGCGATGCGAGACTGTGGACCATCTCCGCGATACCATAGTCTTCGCCTTGGCATGCGTCTCCACTCACAAATGCACGGTCAATTTTGAGGCGATTCACTGGGAGTCGGCGCATCACATTTAACGAAGAAAAACCTGTACCGAAATCATCAATCGCAATTGAGATTTCCTTCGACCTAATTGCTAGTAACTTTTGTGTAATCTGCTGAATATCATCAACGGCAACGGATTCTGTTAATTCGATTTCGACATTCTTGGGGTTCAGGCCATGGCGTTCAATTGTCGCGACGAGATCGTCCACAAAATTGGGTTCCCTGAACTGGATTTGCGAAATATTGATCGCGATTCTAAAGTGCTCACCGCTTAGCGTTAAAAGACGACGAGTAAAGGCCAATGCGGTTGAAAGTACCCAATCGCCTATGGGTACAATTAGCCCAGATTGCTCCGCAATCGGAATGAAACGATCCGGCGGAACGAATTCACCTTCCTCATTTCGCCATCTTAATAGGGCTTCTGCCCCAACGATTTTTCCACTATTTAAATCGAAGAATGGTTGGTACACCACAAAGAGTCGCTCAGCAGATAGTGCATGTCGAAGTCTGCTCAACAAAAACATGCGTTCATTGGCTTCGTTAGCATACTTTTCCTCGAAGAAAAGTGTTTTCCCTCGGGCGAAAGCCTTGCCTTGCTTCAGAGCGGTTGCAGCATCCCGCAACAACTGCGCTCCCGTCGTGTTTTTATGTTCCAGATATACCATACCCGACGTTGCCGACAATCGGACATGTTCATCACCCACATTGAAAGGCTCTTTAAAGATTTGTGCAATATGATTGGGCGTCACTTGCTCCCTCGGCCCCAATAAACCAAACACATCACTTCCTACACGGGCCACTTCCACATTTGAAGGAAAGGATTCGCGCAATCTGGTTGCTATTGCAATCAGAACCGAATCTCCAAAATGTTGATCCAGTACACTGTTGAGATCCGAAAAACCATCCACATCGACCAACGCCAAACAGTAATTATCGCAATTGGTGTTGCTAATAAGATGAAGAAGTCCGTTTCGATTCGGTAAATTGAGCAACGCATCAACGTAAGCCAATGCACTGATTTTTTGGTAAAGTCCCGCATTATCAAAAGCAATCGAAATGTTTGAGCAAAACACCTCCAAGAGATTGCGATCCATATCTCTAATTGGCTTATCAACGCGAACAAACGCCGCAATTGCGTTTTCATCATGCGATGAAAAATACAAGCACGTAAAGGGGCCAATCTGATGTTCACGTCTAGATAGAACTTCGACTAATTCTTTTCTAACTTCGTTATCAGGAAAAAATTCAAGCGGCTTGCCGATCCAAGGTGCGTAAGTTCCAGCCGCCGCCACGACCAAAACCTCATGTCCTTCCCCAATCTTGGCAGCACAAACGAGTCCTTCATGCCCCACTCCTAATAAAGCGCAAAGTTGTGACAGTATTCCTTGAGCCAAAAGTTGCAAGCCTTGTGGTCGACTGAACTCGCCGCTAGCTTTGACTATTTGTTCCAAGCCATTTCGACTTGCCTCTAATTGATAAATTTGCCAGTACGAACGAATTGCGGCAGTCATGCTTGTGAATAACCGTGCTCGTGTCAACTCGGCCTTTGTCTTATAGTCATTGATATCGAACTCGCGGATTGTCTCAATCTCTGGCGCATAGCCAGGCTGACCTGTCCTCAAGATAATTCGAACCGATCTGTTTTTAAGCACCTCGCGAATGTATTTTACGAGCTGCAATCCTGCATCTTCCGTTTCCATCACCACATCAAGAAGTACCACCGCCACATCGGTATTCTGTGTGAGATAGGAACGCGCTTCTGCAGCTGAATAGGCATGCACAAATTCAATAAGGCGGTCTTCAATAATTAAATCTTTTAGGGCCAATATCGAAGTTTGGTGCACATCCTCGTCATCATCGACAACCAAAACTCGCCATCGTCCCTCATCTGGAATAATCGAAGAATTTGGCTCTTCCAAAAACGGGAATTTCTCATCGATACTCATCGTCAATCTTCCTTATTTTCATCGCTGACATTTCTATCGGGTGCAGTGATAGGTAAATTTATCTGAAAATGCGCGCCCTCATCAAGCTCACTTTCTAGCGAAATCGTGCCACCTAAAAGGCCAGTAACAACATTAAATACAATATTCAGACCAAGACCAGATCCACCTTTCCCTAGACGTGTCGTAAAGAAAGGATCGTATATCTTCTGTTGAATGTTCTTGGGGATACCCCGTCCATCATCACGGACAGAAAGAGACACAAAATCAGCATGTTCTATTTTTGCCGTAATAAAAACATGTCCGTTCGTCAAACCATCAAATCCGTGAACCAATGCGTTACTCAAGAGATTCATCAGAACCTGCCCCAAAGAGCCTGGAAAACTATCCATCGAGATTCCCACAGGCACATCAGTAGTTATAACAAAGGGGGTTCTCTTAAAAGAAGGACTCATGGTTAAAACGATTTCGTTTACAAGTTCCTTGAGATCAAACTTACGTCGATTAAAAGTCGATTGGTCGATAGCCACTTGTTTGAAGCTATAAATTAACTCATTCGCCTTCAACAGATTTCGCTCAATCAGATCGCCAGACTCTCCCACCATTTGAAGAAATAGATTTAACTCAGACCGAGTTATCCCCTTTTCCATTTTCTTCGCGAAAACCCGCCGCTCATCTTGCAGGGTACTCGTCGCTGTCACCGCGTTACCAAGTGGTGTGTTCAATTCATGTGAGACACCCGCTACTAATGCACCCAGCGATGCCATTTTTTCAGACTGCACCATCTGATCTTTGGTTTGACGCAACTCCTCATGCGTTCTTACTAGCTCTTCGTGTGCCTGCTTATCGGAAGTAATATCGGATACGGTACCCACCATACGAACAGGCTTACCCGCTTCATCTCGCTCAACAACATCGCCTTTATCAAGGACCCAGATTACAGCTCCATCAGTCCGTACCATTTGATGTTCCAGCTGAAAATGTTCCAAGCCATGAAGACTGCGATTAATGGCTTGCTCAATACGTTCTCGCCCTTTTTCGGGAAGCAATTGATTGAATATTTCAATGGTCCGAGAAGTACTTACGTCGCTAATACCCATCATTTCACACCACCGACGATTATTCGACATTTCTCCTGTTTGAACTTGCCACTCCCAGATTCCCTCGCCGCTCGCATCTAGTATCTCTTGGAGGCGTTGTTGACTTTGTCTTGCCTGGATCTCGCCAGCAGCGACTTGTTTAAGGCTAATTTGTAGGTCTTCATTTTTTAACGCAAGTTCCGCGGTACGTTTCCTCACTTGCTCCTCCAAATTTAAATTGGCAAGACGAAGATCCTCGAGAGCAGTTTCACGCAATAGGCGTAATCGATTCAAGGCAACAAAGAGCAAAACAAGTCCAATTAAAGTGAATGGACCAGAGGATATGTACCTTGTATGATTCAAACTCACGCCAGAACTTTGAGCGATTATTAGAATAATCGGATACATCGCTAGGACACCAGCCAGTTGGTGATGCCCGGTTGTGGGATAAAATTTCTCAGCTTTCCAAGTCACTACGGAACACCATGCCATCATGGCGAAGGTGACCGCCTCCCCTCCCGATGGCAAGCCGACAGATGATAACAGACCATAGACAAGTGGGAGTCCAAAAAAAACTTGAATAAAGATCCAAACCGGCTTGATAAGGAGGCGCGTACAATACACCCAGATACCAGTAAAAAGTGCGGCAAGACAGCCTACGCCAAGAATGACTTGGGCAAGTAAAGCAATGGAAGGTTTTGGGCCTCCAGCTACGACTGGTGTGATAAGCGAAGGTGCGAAAGAATTAAGAACACCTGCAGCGGCCATTGCATAAGCAAACCAACCAAGACCTGGCTCATTCTGCAAACGTCGATTTCTCCAAAGTAATGCCGCGAGAAAAATCTGTATCAATCCATTCGCTTGCGCAAAGACTTCTGCGCTTCGATAATCAATATCCATATGCAGCCCCAGAAGTTTTTGACGCGCTTATCGCACCATCATGTAGATTTAAAAATATGTCAAATTTAAACCTTCGAGCTTAAAGGTGTCAACAACACGAACGAGATCATCCGCTTGGGCTTTTAATGTCGCGGTCGCGGCTGCCATCTGCTCGACTAGAGCGGCATTTTGCTGGGTAGTTTGATCCATCACCGCTACCGCATCACCAACCTGGCTGACGCCAGTACTTTGCTCAACACTAGCGGCGCTAATTTCTCCCATAATGTCGGTCACGCTGCGAATACTATTAACCACATCGTGCATCGTCGCTCCGGCTTTATCGACGAGTTTAGTGCCTTGTTCAACGCGGTCTACGCTAGCAGTAATCAATGCCTTGATTTCTTTTGCTGCGTCTGCACTTCGCCCAGCCAAACTGCGAACCTCACTAGCGACCACGGCGAAACCCAATCCCTGATCACCCGCTCTTGCCGCTTCAACCGCTGCATTTAACGCTAGTATATTGGTTTGAAAAGCAATCCCATCCATTACGCTGATAATGTCACTGATTCTTTTCGAAGACTCATTGATCCCCTCCATCATTTCGACGACCTGATCAACAACATCCCCGCCCTCTACTGCAACGCTTGAGGCCTTTAACGCCAATGTATTTGCCTGGCGAGCGTTTTCAGCGTTATGTCGGACTTGCGAACCTAATTCCTCCATCGAGGCTGAAGTTTGCTGAAGTGCGCTTGCTTGACTTTCCGTTCTTGCCGAAAGATCACCATTTCCGTAGGCAATTTCGGAAGATGCATTAGAAATCAAGTAAGAGCCTTGCCGGACTTCATTGACTACTTTAGAGAGGCTCTTGCGCATTCCCTCCAATCCCTTCAGCATGCGCCCCATTTCGTCGTTACTGTCAGACATAATTTCTTGGGATAAATCACCCCGCGAAATATCAGCAACGGCTGCTTCCAATTGGAGCACTGGACCGATGATTGCATCTGAAGTTAGATAAGCAACGATTAACAAGACCAACAAACTAACTACACCACCCGCAACACCGTATTGGAGCCAAAGTTTGCTTGCTGCCTCCGCAGAACGAAAAGATTTTTCACCTCCATTCTTTGTCAACGGTATCAAGCTCTGCAAAGGCTTCACGACCGCCTTTAGCATGACTGGCCAATGCTCCTCTAGCACCGTTGTGATCATGACTTTGTCTTTAGACCTATACCCCTCTTCTAATTTCTTGAGAGTGTCCTCGACTAAACTCCAGTTACTTTTGAGTTCAGCATAAATTCGCGCTTCTTCTGGACGATCAAAAGTCTTATCTCCAGTGGATTGGATCAATTTCCAAAGCGCATTTAAGGATACTCTCGACTCATTCAAATGATTGAGGGAGCCTGGTATGGGAAGCTGATCTAACAAAGTACCAGCTGCCCGAAAACGTACTTCTAGCAGGAGGTTTTCAACTCGCTGCAACCGGACTAACGACTCAGTATCATTTTCAAATAAATCAGATAAAGCAGCTTGATTAACTCGATTGGACAAGATACCCATCGAAGCCACCAAAATAATTCCAATTGAACCGCAAATGGCCAAAATTGCTAACCGGCCACGAAGAGATAAATTTTTCAGCATCGTGTCGCTCCGTGTTCGGAATTATTTTTACTATTGAACTGGGAACCCTGCTGCAACCCACTCGGGAAATCCGCCACGGAACCAACATAATTTTGTATACCCTGCTTTCAATGCGACAACCGATGCCTTATAGCTCTTCCAACATTCACCAGCATTACAAAACAAAACAATAGTTGCAGACTTATCCGATGGTAACTTGCTTAAGTCAAAGCTATCTTTACTAGCGTCAAATACGACATCCTTCGCGCTTAGCTCTTTATAAGGAATATTTTTAGCCCCCTTTATTGACTTCTCCGCAAATTCGACGGGCACCCGAGTATCAACTACAAGCACGCCACTTTCCAGCATTTTTTTTACTTCTGTAGCACTAACAACTTTGACACCATTGAGTGATTTCGGTGTTTCGACAGACCAACAGATCGTTGAAAATCCTGTCATTAAAAACACGAAAGCAATCCATTTTCGAAATGCTTGAAAGCGCATAAAAACTCCAGTTTAATTTGAGGTTGGACATTGCTTTTTTTATAAAAAAAATTCCATCTGAGTTGCCGAAGTTTCAAAGGCGATTTTGATCTTAAAAGTTAAAAATTCTTAAATCAAGCAACTCTCGCCCAAAATGGGCAAGTCCAAATATTGCGCAAAATCTGTAAATGTGACACGAAAAATATGATATGTTTCTGGCCGGCATTAATGCTCAGCAAATCAGAGCTATGCCCGATACTGCTAGATCACACTGTTTGCAGCTTCGCGAATGTTTAACATGACTGCATGCGTTTCAAACAGAAAAATTTAAATTTAAGGACCCCATGAATCAATTCGATGAACGCTTTGAAAGCGCATTTGGAAAGGTTTCATTCACTGTCAACCGATTCATTCTCGAACACATGTGTAGAATCACACGTGAATTAGATATGGATTTGGAATCGGTCCACATATGGGGAATACTTGCTAACCTGAATGTTCTCCATTTAATGGCCCCGGGGAAAAATTTCGATTTCAGAGACACTACTGAAGCTAACCATGCCTATGAATTTCGCCCAGTTCGGCTCTCTGACATGGCGCAAATTACAGGTATTCCACGAGAAACCATCCGACGCAAGCTCAACCAGCTAGAAGAAAGTGGTAAAGTTGAAAGAACCGCTGATGGGCTATGGACGATTAAAGCGACTGGTGTAGACGAGCATGTGAAGGCATTTACAAAAGAAACGGTCATCCGTTATCTTCGCGTCGCGAAAGAAATCGAAAATCTGCTAATGGATGCCAAAGTTTAATATAAGGTCACCCATCACCAATTGATCCTTCACGAAAATCACCGACGCTGATGCATTTTCAATGATGCCGGATCTTGTCAGGGAATTTTATGGGTATAGCCAGAAACTTCACTGAAATACTATTCCGCATGCGAGTTCGAAGAGATTGCGGGATGACTCTCTAAGCATGCCACTCGGTCGGCACCCATGTTTTTCCCAGGAATTTGGGGAATCAGTTTCAAAAAGCAGATTTTAAAGACTCACGCATCCTTGAGTGCCACGGTTTCAAATCCCCCCCCGCGCGAGCAGTGCTCGCTTTGCATCCGAAAAACAAAAAAGCCGCTAAGTCTTTAAACTTAGCGGCTTTAACCTGGCGTCCCCAAGGGGATTCGAACCCCTGTACTCACCGTGAAAGGGTGATGTCCTAGGCCTCTAGACGATGGGGACATAAAATCTGTCCTTGTTACTGACCTTTTTGCTACTTTACCTCTTATTTTTTACTCGATTTGTTCGCTTCGCTATTCACGTTTGCGATCAAGTAAGACCAAGATTATATACTCAATTTCTTCATTCTGGCAAGCATTTTTCTAAAACATCTTAAAAATACTTTGCTGATTTGAGCTGCTACCTTGATCGTGGTGGAGGTAAGCGGAATCGAACCGCTGACCTCTTGCATGCCATGCAAGCGCTCTACCAACTGAGCTATACCCCCGCACAAAACAGAAACGGGAGTATAGCAAGTTTAGTGTTTGCTTGTAAAGCTTAATGCTGGGCACTACGTTTGTTCAACACAGGCTTTGTCCCGGATTAATCAAACTTTTGCCAGCCGTGCCATCACCACTTCACGGCCAAATAATTCAATCACAGCGTCGATAGACGGTGTTTGCAATTGCCCCGTTAATAGCAAACGCAAAGGCATTGCCAATTGCGGCATTTTCAAACCATGCTTTGCCAAAGTCTCTTTCATCAAGACCGAAATAGCGGCTTTATTCCATTCAACGTCTGCACACGCTTGTGTGAATTCTTGTAGAGCGGGTTGAATCGCTACAGTGATGTGTTGCGCGACCAAAGCTGCATCCGGCGCTGGTTGACGATAGAACAGCATTGCTGCCTGCGCCAACTCCACTGTGGTGTTGGTGCGCTCTTTCAAAAGCGCGATAACGGCCGTCAATGCGGGGGCACCGTTGAACTGTGCATCTAGTTTTTCCATATCAGCGCGAATCAAATCGGCTAAACGCTGATTATCTGCCGCCTTAATATAGTGATTATTTAACCAAGCCAATTTCTCCGGATTAAACTGCGCAGCAGAGCTAGACAAGTGGGTCAAATCAAACCAACTAATCATTTGCTCCATACTAAATACTTCTTCATCACCATGGCTCCAACCTAGACGCGCCAAGTAATTCAATAAGGCTTCAGGCAAAAATCCTTTGTCCAAGTAATCCATCACGCTAACTGCATCGCGACGCTTAGATAATTTTTGACCATCAGTTCCCAAAATCATAGGAACATGTCCGTAGAACGGCAAAGGCGCACCGAGTGCATTCAGGATATTGATCTGGCGCGGGGTATTATTAACGTGATCATCACCGCGAATCACATGGGTGATCTGCATATCGCTATCATCAACTGCAACGCAGAAATTATAGGTTGGCGTGCCATCTGGTCGCGCAATCACCAAATCGTCTAGCTCACGATTGGCAATCGTAATTTCGCCTTTGACTACGTCGATCCAACTCACTACGCCATCCAATGGATTCTTAAAACGAATGACCGGATTACGATCTGAAGGAATGGCAGGCAAAGTCTTGCCTGCCTCTGGACGCCAAGTGCCGTCATAACGCGGCTTCTCGCCCGCAGCACGTTGACGTTCTCGCATGGCTTCCACTTCATCCGTCGAACAGTAACAATGATATGCAGAGCCCTCCGCCAACATTTTCGCCAAGACTTCACGATAACGGTCCATGCGTTTCATTTGATAGAAAGGACCTTCATCGTGCTGCAGGCCCAACCAATTCATACCATCCAGAATCGCCTGTACGGCTTCAGGTGTCGAGCGCTCAAGATCGGTATCTTCAATGCGTAACACAAAAGTGCCTCCAAAATGACGGGCAAAAGCCCAGCTAAACAAGGCGGTGCGTGCGCCTCCAACGTGCAAATAACCAGTCGGGCTAGGCGCAAAACGGGTACGCACTGCGGTTGTAGAGGAAGGTAAATGAGAAGCTGTCATCAGTGCTGGCGAATTTCCGTATGTTTAATATCAACACAGGAAATGAACGCAAAAAGTCAAAGATGCTATTTTACCGCCTAAGCGTGTTTGATGATACTTAAGCCAATCTGGTTAGCGCTAGTGCACCCATTTATCAGCAATTTCACACGGTTAAAAATCTTTGCACTGAATAAAAAAAGTCCGTGCAATGCTAGTATGAACGCCTTTCACCACTCATTGAAGTCAACGTGCAAGCTCCATTGAAGCCACCACTGCCAACGCGTCAAGGTATCAGCCCAAGCTATGTTTGGCTACCGGAAGGTCATTGGGACGACGCCTTGGCTTTTCTCTGTCAACACTTTCCCGATATCGATGCGGCGCGCTGGCTACAACGTTTTGCAAAGCATGAGGTACGCGCTGCGGATGGGGCGATATTGCAACCCAATAGCCCAGTAAAGCGCGGCATGTGCATCTACTATTATCGTGAAATCGACGACGAAAAAGCGCTCCCCTTTCATGAAAAAATTTTATTTCAAGATGAACATTTACTCGTCGCCGACAAACCCCATTTTTTAGCTGTCACGCCAGGCGGTGACTATTTGCGAGAAACCTTATTGGTCAGGCTCAAGCAAAAAACTGGGAATGAAAACCTTAGCCCTTTACATAGGCTGGATAGGGATACCGCCGGCGTTATTTTGTTTTCGCAGCAAGCCAATAGTCGAGGCGCTTATCAGCAACTATTTCAGCAACGCCAAATCGATAAAATTTATCACGCCGTCGCACCGCATTTACCGGAGCTGAGGTTTCCCCTGCACAAAGCCAGCCGCATGGTCGAGAGCGATCGTTTTTTTCTGATGCAAGAAGTCGCTGGCACCGTCAATGCAGAAACGGATATCGAGATTTTGGAGAGACGACATGAACTCAATCTCTATCAATTGCTCCCAAGTACAGGAAAAAAACACCAGCTGCGTGTTCACATGGCCAGCCTCGGTGCTGCAATTATCAACGATAACTTTTACCCCAACAGCATGCCAAGTGGATCTGACGATTTTAGCAAACCACTGCAATTACTAGCAAAATCTATCGCATTTATCGATCCCTTTACAGGCGGAAAACGAAAGTTCCATAGCGAACAAAATTTGTAAAACCGTATTTATCTAGATTAAAGTCAAACCAAGGCGGTTGACAAGATTGGCTACAGGTCGTATTATCTCGCTTCTCGGAGTGTAGCGCAGCCCGGTAGCGCACCTGGTTTGGGACCAGGGGGTCCAAGGTTCGAATCCTTGTACTCCGACCAAATTCTAAGGATCGTCGAAACTCAACAGTCTCGGCGATCCTTTTTAGTTTCACAAAATATTCACCTAATTTAAATTTGTCTTTTTGAATTAAGTAAGCAGTTTTCGGAGTGTAGCGCAGCCCGGTAGCGCACCTGGTTTGGGACCAGGGGGTCCAAGGTTCGAATCCTTGTACTCCGACCAAGATAAAAAGCCTCGCTGAGAAATCAATGAGGCTTTTTTGTATTCGCGCCGATCGATCTTCCATTCATCAATTCGCTCGTGCAACAAACACACTAAACAAAGCGCGCTAGCACCCTGATCGTGTTGTCGCTCAGTTGCAAGACTTCATGCACATTCAATTCTCGTGCTTGATTCAGATGCTGCAGCTCTGGCAATGCAAACATTCCAACACCAGAACCCAGTAATTTTGGCGCCAGATACAACAGTATTTCGTCAACGCAATTAGCTGCAATCAAGGCGCCACTGAGTTTTGCACCCGCTTCCACATGCAGTTCATTAATTTGCAGCTCCCCCATAACCGACATCAGTGCAAGCAGATCAACTTGTGTTTCCGAACTATTTTCACCTGGCAAATGCAATAAGTTTGCGCCCGCTTGTCGCAAAGCTTCTTCAGCATCCGGATTGCGCTTCACGTGGACAACGCTTGCAGAAGCACCCTGAAACAATTTGGCAGAAACGGGTGTTCTCAATTGAGAATCAAGCACAAATTTGCGTGGCTGACGCAAAATTTCTTGCTCAGGTAAACGCACATTCATTTGCGGATCATCGGCCAATACCGTGCCAATGCCCGTCAAAATTGCGTCAGACTTGGCACGCCAGCGGTGGCCATCTGCCCTCGCCTCACTGCCAGTAATCCATTGGCTCTGCCCATTCGGCAAGGCGGTATAACCATCCAAACTGGCCGCCATCTTCAGGCGCACCCAGGGCTTGCCAACTTCCATGCGTTTAAAGAAACCCAGATTCATTTCGCGCGCTTCTTTTGCCAGCAAACCGTGTGAAACTGCGATCCCCGCTTCTTTCAGAATAGAAAATCCACGACCTGCCACTTGTGGATTTGCATCTTCGACTGCAGCAACTACACGTGCCAATCCAGCTTCGATCAAGGCATTGGCACATGGTGGAGTCCGCCCATAATGACTGCAAGGCTCAAGGGTCACATAAGCCGTCGCACCACGCACGTCATGACCTAAGCTGGCGGCATCGCGCAAAGCCATCACTTCAGCGTGCGCTTGCCCGACAGCTTGTGTCCAGCCCTGCCCCAAAACAAGCTCATCTTTGACAATCACACACCCCACTTTGGGATTAGGCGAAGTCAATATCGTGGCGCGGGAAGCTAGTTCCAACGCCAGACGCATGTAGTGGAGATCTTTACTTTGTGTCACAGACATCGGCGAATATATAGAAGAATATAAAGGTGAATAAGGCTAGGTATTCTGCACAGTGATGGTAGGAAATTTACTACTCATGTCTTTCGCTTTATCGGCGACTTTAATCGCCACTTTGCGCGCAATCTGTTTATAAATTTGAGCGATTTGCCCATCAGGATCGGCGACGACAGTCGGCTTACCCGAATCGGCCTGCTCACGAATTGCCATCGTCAATGGCAGTCCACCCAAGAAATCAACCCCATATTCCGCACACATTTTTTCTCCACCACCCGCGCCAAAAATGGCTTCCGCATGGCCACAATTCGAGCAAATATGGGTACTCATGTTTTCGACTATACCCAAGATAGGAATGCCGACTTTTTCAAACATTTTCAAACCCTTGCGCGCGTCAAGCAAGGCGATATCTTGGGGTGTAGTAACGATAACAGCCCCAGTCACTGGCACTTTTTGCGACAAAGTTAACTGGATATCACCAGTGCCAGGCGGCATATCGACAATCAGATAATCAAGATCGCGCCAATTGGTTTGCTCCAGCAATTGCTGCAAAGCCTGAGTCACCATAGGGCCGCGCCATACCATCGGCGAATCGGGATCGATCATAAATCCTATCGAAGACACTTGTACGCCATAGTTTTGCAAAGGCTCCATGGTCTTTCCGTCCAAAGTTTCTGGGCGCGCCGAAATGCCCATCATCATAGGCTGAGACGGTCCGTAGATATCCGCATCTAACAAACCGACTGAGGCACCTTCAGCCGCTAAGGCCAAAGCCAAATTCACCGCAGTAGTCGATTTTCCTACACCACCTTTGCCGGAAGCGACGGCGATGATGTTTTTTACATTCGGCATAATTTTGATGCCACGCTGTACTGCGTGCGCCACGATTTTGCTTGTGACGTTTACCTGATACTCCGTCGATTCCAAGCCCGACTGCCCTTGCAGAGCATTCTTTACCAAGTCGGCGATCAGGCCCAATTGGCTTTTCGCAGGATAAGCCAGTTCGATATCCATACTGGCGACCGCACCATTGACCTGAATATTCTTAACTGATTTAGTAGAAATAAAATCTTTTTGTGTATTGGGATCAATGACTGTTGCTAAGACAGACCGAATTTTCTCAATAATTTTTTCAATTTGTTCGCTATTCGTTTGATGTGCTGCTGACATGTGACTCTCCATTCAATTTTCATCAGTCTAACGTAATTTCTGACGCTAGCTGAAGATAGCCCTGCTGACTACTGGTTTTTTACTACCCTCTAAGATCAAATCTTATTCACCAAATAATGAAATGAATGCCCCTGATTTCCTTAAATTGAGAGGGAGGTGCCGAGCTGATTTCCAAGCTTTAGACCGAGTTCGCTGTTAAAATATGCGTTTTACCTATTAACCGCCCCTCTTCATTAAAGTAATCATTCATTATGACCCGCCAGTTGTTCGTCACCACCGCCCTTCCTTACGCTAACGCGCCTTTCCACCTCGGTCACATCATGGAGTACATCCAGGCCGATATCTGGGTACGTCATCAGCGAATGTCTGGCAATGATGTGCATTTTGTAGGGGCTGACGATGCGCATGGTGCGCCGATTATGATTGCCGCAGAAAAAGCAGGCATAACACCGCAAGAATTTGTGGGACAGATCGCGGCTGGTCGTAAGCAATACCTGGACGGTTTTCATATTGAATTCGATAACTGGCACTCTACTGATGGGCCAGAAAATCACGAATTATCACAAGATATCTATCGCAAGTTAAAAGCAGCAGGTTTTATTACCAGCAAGACCATCGAACAATTTTACGATCCGGTCAAAAACATGTTTTTACCTGATCGCTATATCAAAGGTGAATGTCCTAAGTGTGGCGCTAAAGATCAATATGGTGACTCTTGCGAGGTATGCTCTGCCGTGTACGCACCGACTGAGTTGAAAAATCCCTACTCGGTATTGACCGGCGCGATACCCGTCATGAAATCCTCAGAACACTTTTTCTTCAAGCTGTCTGATGAAAAATGCGTTGATTTCTTGCGTGGCTGGGCTTTGCAAGATAATCGTTTGCAATCCGAGGTCGCAAATAAATGCAAAGAATGGTTAGAAGGTGAAGGCGGCTTGGGCGATTGGGATATCAGCCGCGATGCGCCCTATTTCGGCATCGAAATTCCTGATCAACCGGGTAAGTATTTCTACGTTTGGCTCGATGCGCCTGTCGGCTATCTGGCTTCTCTGAAAAATTATTTCAATAAAACGGGCAAAGATTTTGATGCCTTTATGGCCGATCCAAAAACCGAGCAAATTCATTTCATCGGCAAAGACATTACCTACTTCCATACGCTATTCTGGCCAGCGATGCTAAAGTTTTCTGGCTACAAAACGCCAGACAATGTTTATGCACATGGCTTCGTCACCGTTTCTGGCGAAAAAATGTCGAAGTCGCGCGGAACGGGTATTTCCCCACTGCGCTATTTGGAAATTGGCATGAACCCAGAATGGCTGCGTTACTACTTCGCCGCAAAGCTCAACGCCAAAGTCGAAGACTTGGATATGAATCCCGATGATTTCGTGGCGCGTGTGAATTCTGATTTGATCGGTAAATACATCAATATCGCGAGTCGCGCGGCAGGATTTATTACTAAGCGTTTTGATGGTGTGGTAAGCACCGCGTGGGCGACCGAGGATGATGCTTTCATCCAAAACCTACGTAAAGTCTCAGGCGACGTTCAGGCCTTGTATGAAGCGCGCGAATTCGGAAAAGCCTTACGTGCCATCATGGAACAAGCCGATATTATTAATGCCTATGTCGACGCGAATAAACCGTGGGAACTGGCAAAGCAAGCTGAGAATGACGCCAAGTTACAAGAAGTTTGTAGCCGTTTGTTAGAAGCTTTCCGGATTTTGACGATATTCTTAAAACCCGTTTTACCGCAATTAGCAAGTCAAGTTGAAGCGCAATTGAATGTCGCGCCTTTAAATTGGGCCAGCGTCGCAACACCGATTCCTGATCAACACAAGATCAATCCTTATGTACATCTGATGCAGCGTGTTGATCCTAAGATATTTGATCAATTGTTTGATGCGCCAGTAGCAGCTACAGTCACAGCAGGTGCGGAAGATTCAATCGCAGCAACTAAGGCAATCGAACCGCTGGCCGATGAAATCAAAATCGATGATTTCGCCAAGATTGATTTGCGTATCGCCAAGATCGTAAATTGTGAGCACGTTGAAGGTTCAGACAAACTGCTGCGTTTAACTTTAGACGTCGGCGAAGGCAAAACACGTAACGTGTTTTCAGGCATCAAATCAGCTTATCAACCGGAACAATTAATCGGCAAATTCACCGTCATGGTCGCTAATTTGGCACCACGTAAAATGAAATTTGGCTTGTCTGAAGGCATGGTCTTAGCGGCATCAGCGGCCGATGAAAAAACGAATCCGGGTCTCTACATTTTGGAAGCGTGGCCTGGTGCGGAGCCCGGTATGCGCGTACGTTAATCTAGCGAAATAAACACCACAAACATGGACGTCGTTATTCGTGAAGCCAATATAGAAGATGCGCCATTGTTGGCGCATCTGACACGTAACTGCTGGGCGGGCAAAGTCGCAGCGACTTCTTCAGGACACCAAGAATCGAGCGAAAAAGTAGAACACGAGCTGCTACAAGGCGGTGGCTTTGTATTATTGGTCAACGACGAACCTGCAGGCTCGGTAAGATGGTTACCCATCGATGACGATGGCGCAACCTGGGAAATGCGGCGCATGGGTATCTTGCCAGCATTTCGCGGCGAGGCGCTATCACAACATTTACTCGAAGCAGTGATTCATCACGCACAAACCTCGGGCGTAGAAGAGTTGCGTTTGGGTGTGCGCACCGATCAACCACGACTGGTAGATCTGTATGCTGCCTATGAATTTGAATTGGCACCAGAGTTGGAATACGTTCACGCCAATCCTAATGAGCAGCCACCGCATGTGATGCGCCGTTTTCTACGCTGACGCCCTCACATCTGCTTGACTTAATTTTTGTGCAACCAAAGAACAATCCATTGACGTCTTAATCAATTTAAGAGACACACAAAATGCCTTTTACTATTCCACAGCGCCTGATTCAATTACGCAGCGCGATGACGACACATGGCTATACCGCTTATTTAATTCCATCTGCCGATCCACATTTATCAGAATACCTACCTGCGAGATGGCAAGGACGTGAAATATTTTCTGGTTTTACTGGTTCTGTCGCGACTTTAATCGTCACTCAAGATTTCGCCGGTCTCTGGGTTGATAGCCGTTATTGGTCTCAGGCTGAAATTGAACTCGCTGGTAGTGGTATTACGATGATGAAAATTCAGTCGGCAGCAGCCTCCGCACACATAGAATGGCTGGCCCAACAACTACCTGAGCAAGCAGTGCTCGGTGTTGATGGAAACATCCTAAGCCTGGCCAGTGCACGCGCACTTCAAGCTAGCCTATCGACCAAGCACATCACGCTCAAAACTGACTTTGATTTACTCGATGTCGTCTGGACTGACAGACCAGATTTACCAAACGCAGCAGTCTATGAACATGCATTGCCATTTGCCAGCGTCAGCCGCGGTCAAAAACTGACGGCGATCCGCGAACAAATGCGACTCAAAGGCGCAAATTGGCATTTTGTGTCTACGGTTGATGATATCGCCTGGATCTTTAATCTGCGTGGCGCCGATGTCAACTATAACCCTGTTTTCGTTTCGCATGCCTTAATCGGCATAGACAAGGCGATCATATTTTTACCTCTTGCTAAAGTGTCGCAGGAGCTCGCTGCTCGTTTGGCGCAAGACGGCGTTTCTCTCCAGCCTTATGAAAATGCGAAACAGGCCTTGCAGACCTTAGAGACTTCTGACACTCTTTTAATCGATCCACGCCGTATTACTTTTGGTTTTCAACAAGCGATTGCATCTTCCATCAAAGTCATCGAGGCACTAAATCCTTCGGTCTATGCCAAATCGCGTAAAACGCCAGAAGAAGCGCAATATGTGCGTGAAGCGATGGAACAAGATGGCGCGGCTTTATGTGAATTTTTCGCTTGGTATGAGCAAGTACAGAACAAAGAAGCGATCACGGAATTGACGATAGATGAAAATATTTGTGCTGCGCGCGCACGTCAGCCTCATTATGTCTCACCGAGTTTCGGCACGATCGCAGGGTTCAATGGGAATGGCGCAATGCCACACTATCGCGCCAATCTTGAATCTCATGCGGACATTCTAGGCAATGGCCTGCTATTGATCGACTCCGGCGGCCAATACTTAAACGGCACCACCGATATCACACGCGTCGTGCCTGTCGGCACCGCGTCTCCAGAACAAAAACGCGACTTCACCTTAGTCCTAAAAGGCATGGTTGCCTTATCCAGAATGAAGTTCCCATACGGTACTTACTCCACCGTATTAGATGCGATTGCCCGCGCACCGATCTGGGCCGAAGGTATTAACTACGGTCACGGTACCGGCCATGGTGTTGGTTACTTTCTGAATGTACATGAAGGCCCACAATCTATTTCGGGGGCGATCCCGAATAGCGATATGGTGATGGAAATCGGCATGATTACCTCGAACGAACCCGGCATTTATCGTCCGGGTAAATGGGGCGTTCGTATCGAAAACTTATTGTTGTGCGTGCCAGCGGAAAGTACGGAATTTGGCGATTATTTGAAATTTGAAACCTTAACGCTATGCCCGATTGATACACGCTGTGTCGACCTGAGTATCATGCGAGACGATGAGTTGGCTTGGCTTAATGATTACCACCAAATGGTTTTACAACGCTTAGCACCTCGTGTTCAAGGCGATGCATTGAACTGGTTAAAGCAACACACTTTGCCACTGCAAAAATAGACGAATGAGAATAACATCTGAACACGCATCTGGGTAATATCGTACCCCGATGCGTATTCACAAAACTCCGCAAATAAAATCAAACTGCCATCGGCAAACTAATTTCAAACTTGGCACCGCCCAATTCAGATTCACCAATGTTGATACCGCCACCGTGCATTACGACGATTTGTCGGACGATAGATAAACCTAAACCAAAACCGCCCGTGGCACGATCACGGCTACGATCCAAACGGTAAAAAGCTTCAAAGATTTTTTCCCGCTCTGATTCGGGAATTCCCGCCCCGTCATCTTCCACACTAATTAACCAGTACTCACCCTGCATTTTCATACGCAAGACAATTTTTTGGTCCGCGTACTTGTATGCGTTTTTTAAAAGATTTTGTATCGCACGAGACAGCAAACGTTGATCTGCAAAATGCAGCTTATCTTGATTTTGAATATCCACCTGTAAATCAAGTCCCTCGGGCTTAGGCGGTAAATGCTGCAAGCAGTTTTGAACAAGCTCATCAACTCGTACCACACCTTTTTGCAACTGCCCTTGAGCATCGAGTTTTGCCATATTTAGTAACTCAGAAACGAGACTGTTTAACTCACTCAAATCACCTTGCATAGCGATGATTCTTTGGTTCTGCTTACAATCCGCATCCGACAAGACCAAGCTGTCTTGCAGAATCTCCATAGCAAACTCCAGGCGGGCAATGGGAGTACGCAACTCATGCGAAACCGAATGCAATAATTGCTGTTGGGAGCTAAGCAAGGTCTCGATCCGATTCGCCATCTGGTTAATTTGCTGTGCCAAGGGATAGATACTGGCGCCCGCCGGTGTTCTAGCACGTGCGGTCAATTGGCCGGCACCAAAGTCTTCCGTCACTTTTGCCAGAGCTTGAATATCGCGCCAATGCGCACGCGACCAAAAACCTATAGGAATTAACAAAACAAAAGCAACGATGATGTAACGAACGACTTCCAATTTAATATTGAACCAGTAGTCGATCGGTAATTCCTGTACCAGCAAGACATCATCTTCACTACCAATATAACGCTCACCGTTTAAATCCACCCGCCGATAAAGTGCACTATTCGCCGCATCCATAACGATCTTGCCAGCTGAGAGCTGCTGACTCTGACGCTGAGTAAGTTTGCTTAAGGCTTGGTTTAAAGGAATCAGTTCGAACTTTACTTGTGATACTTCTCGCACTTTGTTCAGACGCGAGAGCCATTCGTCGCTGGCCGCTTTGTCTATGTATTGCTCAATCAAAAAAATCTGTGGTGCCGCCTGACGTAAAGCGCTCTGCTCAATAGGATCACCAAAAGTCCAGGTCACGACTGCATAGACCAATGCAGTCGCGACCGCAATAGAAAGTAGTACAGGGCCGAGAAATCGCAGAAAAAGGTGATTCATATCGAAATCACCGACCAGTCCAAGCAAATTGCACTGGTGATCTAGATTGAAGTAAATACGGATAAGCAGGCTGCATTAAATTCTCCTCGCTGCCTATTTTATAAGATAGTTGGAGTCCGAAACAAAAATGAATCACTAAAAAAATAATTTCTAATAAACATTCGCACAATAATTTCAAGTTCTATACAAATTGACGACAAATTCGCGTCACTTTCAGGAGGAATCAAAGCAAGTAATTCACTAAGATTCAGCATCTGCTCATGTACTCACGGGCATCTTTCAAACATGTACCTAATTTAAAAGAACGACCAGCAATGCGTCAAACGAAAGAAAGATAAAATGAGACCAAATTTAACGAATAGCCTTACCGCCGCCCTATTAATTAGCACCGTCATACTCAGTGCCTGCGGAGGTGGCGACAACAAACTAGAAAAAGAAATCGTTAAAAAACCAATACAGATCGTAACAAGCGACTTTATCAACTTAGCGAAAGATGCTAGTTGTGCCAATATCAAGAACCGCCTGTTTGTGATCGATCAAAAACAAGTCTTGTGGGACAAAGCTGGCAGCTGTGCCGACGCAGCCTATAGCCAAACCTTGTATGGTGCGACACCGCAAACTCTTTTATGCAGCAACGCCGACAGTATCGCCGGGCCGCGTTTAACTTGCAGCGACACAAACAACGAAAGTTTATTCAAAACCATGTTGGGCAATCTTGATAAAGCCGATCTCGGTTTAGGTAGTCAGCATCAAGTACAACAAATAATGGTTCCCGGCGGTGCCAGCGGCGCAATTCCACTGAGTGCATTAATGGCACCGTTCTACCGTGGCGTTGCTCCCACAAATATTGTGATTAAAGACCTGCCAGCTTGGAACAAATTTTGGGAACTGTCAGGTGTTAAAACACCTACGATGTTTTCAGGCAACGATTTTCAATCACGCATGGTATTGGGCACTTTTTTTAAGACCTCAAATAATTGCAGCATTACCCAAATTCTCAAAGTTAGCTCTAACGGTCAAAAATTGACCGCAGATTATTTTGAAGAAGAAAGAATCGCCATTACCAGTTGCGATCCCGAAAGCAAAACCGCTAGTACGCCAATGAATATGATTGAACTGGCTAAAATCGACTTACCAGTCGAATTTAACAATATTAGTGCAGCGCGGATAAACTATAAAGTAGTAGACCAAGGCCTTAATTCTGGCGTAACCAGCAACCGTAATGTCGTCGTCAAGGACCAAGCAAGCTGGATGGGATTATGGCAGGAACACAATAAGAGCAACGCCAATATTCCAAACGTGGACTTTAGTAAAAATATGATCGTTGGTTTATTCATGGGACAGCGCTCATCGGGTTGCTATGCGATCGAAGCTGCCACCCTATGGCGCGCAGCGGGCAAAATTCAGCTTACGCGTCGTGATCGCAATCCAGGTCCGACCACGATATGCACTGCGAATATTACGGCGCCTTACTTATTAATAGAAATTCCACGTAGCGACGAAACACTCGAATTTCAAAGTATTTCCGTTTATCTGTAGTTTTTTTATCTCTGCGAACTCTTAACTATTCCTCGATTGTAAAATGGCGAACTGCGCAACGCATGACAAGCAAGCGACATTTAAGCAATCGAGAGAATCAATAATGAAGAAACTGTTTACCTTTATCCTAGTGAGCCTAGCGTTGAGCAATGTGGGGCAGGCGCAGACACCGACTCAAAATCTGATGCCAGATGGCAGCCATGATATGTATCTGGGTCTGGGTGCCGTATTCCGCCCAAGCTATGAAGGTGCAACGAAATATAAACGAGCTATCGTGCCGGTCATGCAGGTGCAATGGAGCAATGGGGCTTTTATTTCAGGCATGAGTGCGGGTTGGCATTTATCTCAACAGCCGCAACACGATTTTGGCCCACTTGTTATGTTAGAACCAAGTCGCACTCCTTCCGGCTTATCCAATGGCATAAATCCACCAGGAATTCTACAAGGCAATTTTACTGGGCCAGAGTACGACTTAGCGAAAACAAGTAATAAATTAATCGGATTAGATAATATCCAAGCGCGACTTTTGGTGGGCGCTTTTTACCACTACCCCCTGACTGAGAACCTGCGGCAGACCAACGTCATCGTGTTTGGCGCAGGCAATGATAAAAACGGTTTGCGGCTAAGTAGTGACCTGCGTTACAGTTTTTCAGATCTACCAGCACACCACCGCGTAACACTAGGTATTGGCCTAAACGTCATAAATCAAACGTACGCACAGAGTTATTTTGGCGTCAGTGATGCTGAATCACGACGCACTCTAATTCGTCGTTTTCAAGCTAAAGCGGGAGTCAAAGATGTACATCTTGATGCAAATTGGAATTGGAATTTAAGTTCTTCTTGGTTACTTACTTCAAAAATACAACTGGGGCAGTTAGTCGGCAGTGCCAGTGACAGCCCACTAGTTGAGCGACGCACCAATTTCACAGTATCAAGCGCATTAGCTTACCGGTTTTGATTTTCGCTCCCACATAAACCTATAGAAATTTACTGAAACACCCGAATCGTGAATCGTCTGTTCTCATCACTTGCTGCTTCTGCTCATGCCCTACTTAGTGCATTTCCCTATGCACTAACCGGCTTAGTAACTAGCTTGCTCGCATATCTTCTGCTTAGCCCGTTCGCAGCAGTTGCTCAAACTAATGAGCAGCCCCAACGTGCGCGGGACGTAGAGTGGACCAGTTACCGTGATGCGTATAAGTCGATGTTATGGTTTGAAAAATTTGGCAAAGCGAAGAACTTGATTCAATTTCAGTTGCAAGTTGTTCCCAGAGACAAAAATAGTTCTTTGGAAAATTATGGCCTGCATATTTTAGGAAAGACGATACATCTGAATTTACCACTAGATCCGCTAGGGCGCACTGCGCTACCCTTATTAAAAGCGGCATACGATGAAAATGCAGAATTGGTATTGAATCAAAAATCTGGACAAGCAAGTTTTTACTTCCGTACTAGCCTCAGCTTGCGCGCCGATGGCATTTACGAGCTCAATGAATTGCGTGCGGCCTGTGAACAGGCCCTTGCATATCAGACCTATATAGACCCTGCGTCTACAAAAACGAAGAAATGTATTGGTATTCGCTTGGGATTTGCAAAGAAAGACTACGCCGCACAGGTTGAGTTAAAAATCGCCAACAGCAACTCGCAGATTCTTAGCTTGAGCGACAATAGTTCATTGTGGGCAGACGGCATCAATAATGTCAAAGCGCTCAACTTCCTATTTGCCCAGCATCCAGAAAAAGGCCAACTTTTCACCCGAACCAGTCCGCTAGGCATGATCGCCTTAATTGAATAGTCCTAGATGACAGCACACCCAAGACTTGTGGTACCTTAGGCCTCCCAAGCGGACGGCGAAAACAAATACCCCTCACCCCACACCGTTTTGATTTTCTCGGAATTTTGATCATCAAAACGTCGACGCAAACGCGAGATCAGATTATCGATACTACGGTCTAAACCGTCGAATTCAATACCACGCATTTTTTTCAAGATATCATCACGCGATAACACCTTGCCCGGTGCCTCAACCAGGACCATCAACAACTTAAATTCCGTATTCGATAAGTCAACAACCTGCTGCTTCCACAATACGACCCGATCACTACGAGAGATATGTAAAGCACCAAACTGCAAGGCATCTTGGTCCACATCACTGCTTGCCGCATTTCGATCGGGAATGCGTCGTACTAGGGCGCGTAGGCGAGCTAACAGGATACGTGGTTGTACTGGCTTGCTCACAAAATCATCAGCCCCCTGTTCTAAGGCTGATACTTCGTCGTAGGAATCTTCACGCGCAGTTAAAATTAAAATAGGGACTTTGCTGACTTCGCGAATTTGCCGCGACACGACCATCCCGTCCATCCCCGGCAGCATTAAATCTAACACCACCATGTCAGGCGAAGTCGCCTTGAAATGCGCCAATGCCAGATCACCGCGTATCACCAGATCGACAGAAAATTCATAGGCTTGCAAATATTCTGTCACCAACGCTGCTAAGCGCTCATCATCTTCTACCAACATTACTCGATACATAGCCATTCTCCTTGCCCATGATTGTATAAGGGCTAGTTACTGACTTCAATCAATTCTGTAAGTAAAAACTGGCAAATCAGCGCAGAATGCAATTTTGCTGAAGTTTAGGTGTAAATTAAGAAGAAAAGTAAAAACTTTATAGACATTTGAAGGACACATTCGTGACAGCTATCAGGTATCCCCAAGTAAGCACGTCACATCCATACGATTTGTGTTTTTACCCGTCTACTTATCTGAGGGTAAAAAAAATTCTGTTAGGTAGTAGTACTAGCAATCACCGATTTAGGAAACTGTACGCAGAATTTACTCCCCACTCCTAAGCTCGATTCGATTAACAACTGTGCGTCATGACGTAGCAACACGTGTTTGACAATAGCGAGCCCGAGCCCGGTCCCTTGCGTCTCACGTGAACGACTTTTATCGACTCGATAGAAACGTTCAGTCAACCGCGAAATATGCTCTTGATTGATTCCTATCCCATTGTCCTGCACGATTAATTTTGGTCCCAGTGTTACATTCTTCCAGATCATTTTTATCTCGCCGTGCTCTGGTGTATACCGCACAGCATTGGTGACCAAATTGCTGATAGCGCTACGAATCTCATCGCTGCTACCCGAGATATCAGGGCCATCAAACTCCAAAGTAATATGATGTTTTCCCGAAGATAAAGCTTGCGCCTCTTGCAAAATATGGCGCAACATAAGCCCCATGTCGATGCGCTCTGAACGCACCTGAAACTCTGTCGATTCCAAACGACTCAGAGTCAACATATCTTCGACCAAACGCTGCATACGTTCGCCCTGCTCGACCATTAATTTAACATGCGAAGAACGAATCGATACTTCTAAATCAGGTTGCATAGAGGCGATCTCTAAAAAACCATTAATCACAGTTAAAGGTGTTCGCAATTCGTGAGACGCATTCGCAATAAAATCACGGCGCATCATATCGATACGTTCCGATTCTGTAATATCATGCGTGACCAAAATTTGGCGTCTGTTTTCAAACGGAATCACATGGACGATCAGTTTTCTTTCGCGTACTGATAGCACCAATGGCGTGTCATAACGCCCCAAAATAATGTAGTCGATAAACTCAGGTGCACGTACCAGATTTGTCACGCGCATCCCCTTATCGCGTTTCAGATCCAAACCCAGATCACGCTCTGCAATCGGATTACACCATTCCAAGAACATCACATCATCCATAATCACCACACCATCCGGCAACAATGTCATGGCCTGACGAAAGCGTGCCAGCCATTCTGCTAATTCAGTTTGGTTTTTTTCATCACCACGACGTAATTTATACAGCCGAGAAAAAATTTCAGTCCAAGCACCCCAGCCATCGGGTAGACGCGCACTATTCGGATTATCTAACCAATCAGACAAATTCAGCAAATACTGCAATTGCACCACGATCAGCGTCACCATTCCAAGCAAAGCCATTACCAGCCCTGTCGTGAGGCCAAAGAAATAGCCGCAAGTCGTTGCAGCGCCAAGCACAATTGCGATGCGTAGTGCGGCAGAAATCCAAAAAACCAAATGTGGGTGCATTGTCAACTTGAGTTTGAGTAAATAGGGAAGGGTCAGATATTGAAGAGGCTAGCAATGAAGATACTATAGACGATAAATTAAGAAGTCGAAGTGAATATAGAAAATTTTCTATTTCCCTTCGAGTTCTTTTCTACTTTCTTTTAATCACGCAAATACTACTTTTCCGAGAGCATGTAGCCAACGCTGCGTATGGTTTTGATCAAACCTTCTGCTTCTTTTAAGACTTTACGCAAACGCAAAACATGGACATCGACTGTGCGCTCCTCAATCACGACATGATCGCCCCACACTTTATCTAGCAATTGGCTACGTGAAAAGACGCGCTCAGGATGTGCCATAAAGAATTTCAACAACTTATATTCTGCATGACCAATATCAATTTTCTTATCATCGATACGCACTGTGCAACTGACTGGATCGAGGTGAACTTTGCCGATTGCTAAACTGGTTTGCGCATGCTCGGGACTCTTACGGCGCAGCATCGCCTTGATACGCGCAGTCAGTTCACGCGGTGAAAATGGTTTCGTGATGTAATCATCTGCACCGTGATCCAAGCCAGAGATTTTGTCTTCCTCCATACTTTTGGCGGTCAACATGATCACTGGCATTTCATTAAAATTTCGGTCAGAGCGAATTCTCGACAAAAGTCGCAGACCACTCTGATCGGGCAACATCCAATCCAATAAAATCAGTTGCGGGGTGCGGTTCTGCAAAAATTCCCAAGCTTGCGCTGTATTACCAACTGCCACGGTATTCCAGCCCGCAGCACGCAAAGTAAAACTGACTAATTCACTAATGGCAGGCTCATCTTCGACTATCAATATCGTTGTTTTATCAGCTGACATTATTTTTTTATTTCTCTACGATTATTCATGATTGATATTTTTCAGTTCCTTCGCCACATAGTCAGAGTGACGGATGTCGCGTCCCTCAACGATATAGATCGTATATTCCGCAATATTCTTTGCATGGTCACCGATACGTTCTATCGCTTTTGCTACCCATAAGGCATCTAAAGCGGTCGAAATCGTGCTTGGATCTTCCATCATGAAGGTAATGAGATTGCGCATAATAGAGCGAAAATCATTGTCGATAGCCTCGTCAAAGGCAATCAACTGTACTGCTTTCGCATCGTCCAGACGAGCAAATGCATCTAAAGATTGATGCAACATCTGCTCTACATTACTCGCTAACGCACGCACTGTTCCGTAGCCACTAAACATAGGATTACTACGATTCTTACTTAACATGTTTTGGGCGATGCGTGCAATCTTAGTTGACTCGTCACCTATGCGTTCAAGATCCGTGATGACCTTACCAGTCGCCATTACAGTACGCAAATCGTTAGCTGTCGGTTGACGTTTGACGATCAAATGACTACACATATCGTCCAGCATCACTTCCATGCGATTTACTTCCTCATCGGATTTCACAACCGTAGCTGCATGGGCTTCATTGCCGGTACGATAGCATGTCATGGCATCTTGAAAATGGGTCTCAACCAGACCGCCCATCGTTAACACCTGAGAACGGATTGCTTCTAAGTCATGGTTATACTGCGATGATGAATGTTCGCCTGTCATTACTTACTCCTGAATTCGTATAGATAATCTATGTCAACTTTGCGTCGACAGACCAAGGTTTAAGATCCAATACAATTAACCAAATCGACCGGTAATATAGTCTTGAGTCTCTTTGCGCACTGGGTTCATAAAGATATTATCGGTCTCACCAAACTCCACCAATTCACCCAGATACATATATGCAGTAAAGTCAGAACAACGAGCCGCCTGTTGCATATTGTGAGTAACAATAGCGATGGTGTAATCTTCTTTCAACTCATTGATCAATTCTTCAATTTTGACTGTCGAAATCGGATCAAGCGCCGAAGTTGGTTCATCCAATAACAAGACTTCTGGCTTCACTGAAACACCGCGAGCGATACATAAGCGTTGTTGCTGTCCACCCGACAAACTTAAACCACTACTACTGAGCTTATCTTTCACTTCGTTCCAAAGTGCCGCCTTCTTCAACGACCATTCCACACGTTCATCCATCTCACCTTTGGAAAGATTTTCATACAAGCGAACACCGAACGCAATATTGTCATAAACGGACATAGGGAAAGGTGTTGGTTTTTGAAACACCATACCAACCTTGGCACGCAACATATTAATGTCTTGGCCTGGCGCCAAAATATTCTGACCGTTGTAAATGATTTCGCCTTCCGCTTTTTGACCAGGATACAAATCATACATACGGTTAAAGGTACGCAACAAAGTCGATTTACCACATCCAGAAGGTCCAATAAATGCAGTAACTTTTTTATCGTAGACCTTCAAATTCACATTCTGTAAGCTACGGTTAGATCCATAGAAAAAATTGAGATCTTTCGTTTCGATACAGGCTTTTGCTTCTACAGCGGCTGGTTTAGTCGTAGGAATCATGTTCATCTGCTCTAAAATTATTTATGGATTTTCTGTGCGAATACGGTGCGTGACAAAATGTTTAATGTCAACACACTAAAGGTGACCAACAAGGCACCAGTCCATGCCAGGCCACGCCAATTGTCGTAAGGGCTCATGGCAAACTGGTAAATCACTACCGGTAAATTCGCCATTGGCTTATTCATGTCGGTATTGATAAATTGGTTGTTCAAGGCGGTGAAAAGTAGCGGTGCTGTTTCACCAGAAATACGCGCGACTGCTAATAGAATACCCGTCAAAATACCTGCCTTCACAGCTTTGACACGGATAAACAGTGCTACCTTCCAGCGTGGGGCACCGAGTGCAAAAGCGGCTTCTCTCAAACTGGTTGGAACCAAGGCCAACATATTATCCGTCGTACGCACTACCACCGGAATAGCAATCAGCGAAATCGCCATCGTGCCAGCCCAACCTGAGAAATGCTTGATCTGTGCAACATAAACCGCATAGACAAACAAACCGATGACCACCGATGGCGCAGACAACATGATGTCAGTGACAAAGCGAGTCACATCACTGAACCAATTTTTTTCGCCATATTCAGCCAAATAAATTCCAGCCAAAATACCGATGGGCGTGCTGATTAAAGTCGCAAACCCGACCATCATCAAACTACCTAACAAAGGATTGGCCAAACCGCCCCCCTCTTCCCCTGGTGCAGGCGTCGCCTCTACGATGGCGGCAAAACTCAAAGACCCAAAACCTTTGATAACCAATGTGAGTAAGATCCACATCAAGAAAAACACGCCCAGTGCCATCGCGGCAGTGGAGAAGAAAATACCGATTTTATGTTTGCGCAGACGCGACTTGTAGACCGAATTGACGGCAGCCTGTGTCATTTCACACCTTCTTTTCTTTTCATGCCAAGCAACAACAATTTGGCGGATGCCAATACCGTAAAGGTAATGACAAATAAGATCAAACCTAATAGGAACAATGAGGCAATATGCAGCTCAGTTTCAGCTTCAGCGAATTCATTCGCGAGTGTAGACGCGATACTATTACCACCGGAAAACAAGGACCAATGAAGCTTATGTGCATTACCGATCACAAACGTGATCGCCATAGTCTCTCCCAAAGCGCGCCCCAACCCCAACATCACACCGCCGACCACACCAGCTTTGGTATAAGGCAAAACGATTTTGCGGACGACTTCCCAACGAGTGCAACCTAAACCATAAGCTGATTCTTTTAAAACAGGTGGCACGATCTCGAACACATCGCGCATCACTGATGCGATGAACGGAATAATCATAATGCCGAGAATAATTCCAGCAGTTAATACACCGATACCGATCATGGAACCGGAAAACAAAACACCAATTACTGGCAGTTTACCTAACGTGTTTGCGAGGAAAGGTTGCCCGTAGCTACTGAAGATAGGCGCGAATACGAACAAACCCCACATACCATAAATAATACTAGGAACACCTGCCAACAATTCAACAGCGGTTCCCAACGGACGCTTAAGCCAATTTGGGCAGATTTCTGTCAAGAACAAGGCAATACCAAAGCTAATTGGAAACGCGATTAGCAAAGCAATGCCTGAAGTAACTAAGGTACCGACGATGGCTATCATGCCGCCGTATTTGTCGTTGATTGGGTCCCACTCTATCGTGGTAATAAAGGCGAAGCCGAATTCCTTCATGGCTGGCATTGCGCCGTAAAATAGAGAAATAACGATACCGACTAACACCAGCAACACCATCAGTGCAAAGCTGAAGGTTAGTTTATGAAATAAGAAGTCTTGTAGCTTCTGTTTGCGCATAGATGAACTATGCTGCGTCGTTTGAATGGTTGGCGTATGTGTCATCACTTGACTGACTTCCTTGTGTTCATCCCCGGTCAAAGGTAATGAAGAGTTCATCGCTGGAGTAGACATTTTTTTTGTTCGTTTTATGGTCGAACATCTCAACATAAATGTTGAGATGTTCTTTTGGCTTTAACAATCACTTTGAGAGTGCTTTATGTATCGCTTTACATACTCACTAATGCGCCAATAAAGCTCTCAAAATCTAATTAGTACAGCGCTTTACCTGAAGCATCTTTTAAGTTTGCTTTCCAGCTTGCGTGAATCAACTTGGTCACGTCTGCTGGCAAAGGTACATATTCCAACTCTGTTGCCATCGCAGCACCATTTGCAAACGCCCATTCAAAGAACTTCACCACCTCTTGTGTATTCGCTGGATTAGCGGGCACTTTATGCAACAAGATAAAAGTAGCGCCGCTGATAGGCCATGCATCTTTACCAGTTTGATTCGTCAATACCACACCCATGCCTGGTGTTTTTGCCCATTCTGCACCTGAAGCTGCAGCTTTGAAATTGAGGTCATCTGGTTGAACAAAGTTACCATCACGATTCTTGATTTGTGTATGGATCATTTTGTTACGCTTTACGTATGCGTATTCAACGTAACCAATTGAACCTTTGATACGCTGCACGTTGGCTGCAATACCTTCATTACCTTTACCGCCCAAGCCAACTGGCCATTTAACTGCAGTGCCAGAGCTCACCGTCGATTTGAATTCAGCACTAACTTTAGACAAATAGTCAGTCCAGATAAATGTCGTACCTGAACCATCTGAACGATGCACGACAGTGATGTCTTCAGCTGGCAATTTCACGCCTGGATTAAGTGCTGTAATTTCTGCAGCATTCCATTTAGTAATAGTGCCCATGTAAATCTTCGCCAGTACTTCGCCCGTCATTTTTAACTGACCAGGTGTTACGCCATCCAAGTTAACCACTGGAACGACACCACCGATTACTGCTGGAAATTGCATCAAGCCATCCGCTTCCAACTCTTCGCCCTTTAAAGGAGCGTCAGTCGCGCCAAAATCCACTGTCTTAGCTTTTATTTGTTTGATACCACCACCTGAACCGATGGATTGATAGTTAATGGTGTTTCCCGTTGCCTTTTTATAAGCATCCGCCCACTTGGCATAGATAGGATAAGGAAAAGTCGCGCCAGCGCCTGTCACTTCAGCAGCATGCACAGATGAAAAGGCCATTGCAGCACCTGCTGCAATAACTAAAGATTTAACAATACGATTAAATTGCATATTTACCTCGTTTTAATTGGGAAACAATCCATTATGTCGCCGCCAGCAGGCTAATCTTTTCGACCGAACCGATCGCTGACCTAAAACAACATGGTGCGAACTGTACAAGGCAAATATGACAGGAATGTGACGAGATTTACGGACCCATGAAATATTTCAAATTACATGTTTTTCCTGTCATAAACTTGTCATAATAGCTTACTACAATCCTTGAAACACCTGTCATGAAGGGCTTATGTACCTTTGCCATTTAAAGAAATACTGCAGATTTACCACAGAGATACGAAACCAATGATGAATCATGATGTCACAAATGATAAAATAGTCAACACTATCGCCAACGCAAGTGATGCTGCAACAACAGCTCAAGCGTCGACGACTATGAACACTAAGCCAAGCAATGACAGTGAATCAGCGTTAATGGCGGCTTGGGGTTTGCCGCGTTCAGCGATTTACTTAGACAGAGAGATGTCACAAATCGCATTTAATTGGCGTGTTTTGGCACAGGCTGAGGATAAAAGTATCCCTTTATTAGAGCGTTTAAAGTATTTGTGTATTGTCGGCAGCAATCTTGATGAATTCTTTGAAGTCCGCGTTGCAAGCCTTTTAGCGCAAAACACGATAGATGGTCAATTGGCCCAACATCCTGCATTTTCCAGCATGATGGATCGCATCGACAAAGAGTGTCATGAACTAGAATTGCGCCAGTATCAGGTGTTAAATCAAGATATCTTGCCTGCCTTGTCACGTAAAGGCATACATCTATTAAGACATAGCGATAGAACAGAAGATCAAAGAGCTTGGGTCAAATCCTATTTTGACCGCGAAGTAAGGCCATTGTTAACCCCTATCGGTCTAGATCCCGCCCATCCATTTCCTCAAGTTGTAAACAAGAGTCTTAATTTCATTGTCTCATTAGCAGGCAAAGACGCTTTTGGTCGAGGTACCGCGATTGCGATCGTAAAAGCACCGCGCGTATTACCTCGTGTGATAAAGATTCCCGACGAGTTGACAGAAAAAGGACAAGCGTATTGTCTACTGTCTTCAGTTATTCACGCGCATATTGGTGATTTGTTTAACGATAGAGAAGTTTTGGCTTACTCACAGTTTAGGGTCACACGTGACAGCGACTTATGGGTCGATGAAGACGAGGTCAAGAACTTACGCCAAGCCTTGCAAGGTGAATTACAAGGTCGCCAGTTTGGTATGGCGGTACGTCTAGAAGTCGCAAAAAATTGCCCTGAGTCTTTGTCGCAATTTTTGTTAGAGCAATTCTCACTGACCAAAGATCGACTATATGCGGTCGATGGTCCTGTGAATATGGTGCGCTTATCCGAACTGATTGATCATGTTAATCAAGTCAATCTGCGCTTCCCTGTATTTACTGCAAAAGCAGATAGCAAACTGGCGCAAAAGAATATTTTTGACGTCTTAAATAAGCAAGACGTCTTGCTGCATCATCCTTTTCAGCCCTTCCAAACGGTCATCGACTTTATCCGCACAGCCTCTTTAGATCCTAACGTGCTGGCAATTAAACAAACGATTTATCGTACCGGAATGAATTCCGACTTAATGGAGTCCTTGATCACCGCAGCGCGAATGGGTAAAGAAGTGACTGTAGTGGTTGAACTGATGGCACGCTTTGATGAAGAAGCAAATATCAACTGGGCTGATCGCCTGCAAAGAGCTGGCGCTCAAGTAGTTTATGGTGTCGTTGGCCTGAAGACCCATGCCAAGCTGGCACTTGTGATACGGCGCGAAGAAGGCGGTCGTTTACGACACTACGCCCACTTAGGTACGGGTAATTATCATCCATCAACCACCCGCTTTTATACCGATTTTGGTTTGCTCACTGCCCACCCCAAAAAAGCCGCGGAAGTAAACGAAGTCTTCATTCACCTGACTGGTTTAACCAAACCTAAAAAATTAGACCATTTGTGGCTAGCACCGTTTTCACTCCAGCCCAAGATCATCAAAGCTATTCGTAATGAAGCACGCATCGCACGTGAAGGTCGCCCAGGTCGCATCATCGCCAAGATGAATGCCTTAGTCGACGAATCAGTGATACGTGCTTTGTATGCGGCTTCTGCGGATGGCGTAAAAATTGACTTGATCGTGCGTGGTGCTTGTACTTTGCGCCCTGGTGTGCCTGGTCTGTCTGAGAATATTAAAGTCCGCTCTATCATTGGTCGTTTCTTAGAGCATTCTCGCATCTACTATTTCCGCAATGATTTAGAACATGATGTATATCTCGCCAGCGCAGACTGGATGAGTCGTAATCTATTCCGCCGCATTGAAGTAGCCTTCCCTGTTTTAGAGAAGCATTTGAAGAAGCGCGTTATTAGCGAAGGACTCGATCCCTATCTCAAAGACAATATGAACGCTTGGACCTTAGATTCCGATGGTAATTACGAACGCAAAAAAGCACGCGGTAAACAAAAACCATTTAGTGCGCAACAATTCCTCATGCAAACTTTAGGGTCGCCGGAAGCTGACAACTAGATAGACAACCGAATTTACAACTAATATGGATCTAATTTTATGGCGTCATGCGGAAGCTGAACCCGGCAGCGAAGAACTGGCCGATGCGCTGCGTCGCTTGACGCCCAAAGGCCAGAAACAAGCGCAAAAAATGGCATCTTGGCTAGATAGCGTTTTACCTGACAATTGCAGAATTTTAGTCAGCCCAGCGATACGCACGCGCGAGACCATGGCGGCCTTAGCCAAACTAAATAGAAAATTTAGAATTGCGCCAGAAATCGACACTTCTGCCAGTGCTGACGATCTTCTCAATGCCGCCAACTGGCCATATTCACGTGAATCAGTGCTATTAATTGGGCACCAGCCCAGCTTGGGCGAAGTCGCCGCCAAGCTCATCACTCCTTTACAAAGTGAGTGCGCAGTACGAAAAGGAAATGTCTGGTGGATCACGCAGAAAGAGCGCGACGGTGAAGGCTTGCACACGTATTTAAAAGCAATCATGTCACCTGATTTGGTGACTAAACCTTAATTGACTTCCTTATGTATTTAAGCGTTTATTTCAGTTGTGACTCAAGCTGATAACGCAAGGGATGTAGTCAATTCATGACGATCATGCTGCTGCACGACATCATGCCAGGTAATCAGGCGCAACTCACCATCGGCTTCCTCAACCAAGGCCGATAAGCTCTCTACCCAATCGCCATCGTTGCAATAAGTAATCCCATCAATCTGACGAATTTCTGGTTTATGAATATGGCCACAAATCACACCATCCAAGCCGCGCTTACGCGCCTCATCCGCTAATGCATCTTCAAACTTAGTGATATAACTAACGGCGTTCTTTACCTTTGATTTGAGGTATTGCGATAGCGACCAATACGGCAAACCGGCGCGGGCACGCCAGTGATTAAATATTTGATTAAATTTCAGGATGACGGTGTACATGCTATCACCCAAGTAGGCCAGCCACTTGGCGCAAGCGATTACACCGTCAAACCGATCACCGTGTAATACCAGCATGCGTTTACCATCGGCGGTGGTATGGATCAGTTCATCACGGACTTTTATGCCACCAAAATCAAGTTCGATAAATTGACGCGCTGCTTCATCGTGATTGCCCGGAACGAAGATCACATTGGTACCCTTCTTCGCTTTTTTTAACACGGTTTGAATCACATTGTTGTGTGTCTGATCCCAATACCAGCGACGCTTGAGTTGCCAACCATCGATAATATCGCCGACCAAATATAGGGTCTCAGAATCAGTAGCTTTCAAGAATTCCAACAAGCGTTTTGCCTGGCAACCTGAAGTACCAAGATGCAGATCAGAAATCCAGATAGTTCGAAAACGTCGTACATCTTTTTTAGGTGCTTTAAGACGCGCTGGCGATTTATTTTCTAGAAATTGATCTGCTGGTTTCATTAAGGCGCTCCCTCGGTACCATAATGTTTGGCGTAGCGATTATCCAAATTCGCGAGTGGCAACATAACGAACAGATCTGCGCTATGAAAATCAGGATCCCAGGCCGGCTCACCACAAATCCAGGCACCGGCGCGTAAATACCCCCGCAGCAAAGGCGGAATACGCGCCTCATGTCCTTCATCCATATTCTCTAATGGGAAAGGTAAATGTGGTGTCACTCGGTAATCCAGCGGCGCAAAATCACTATCCGTAAAATTGCGATAAATCGCCGCTGCATTATGCCCACCATCAGCCAAGCTAATACTGGCGCAACCAATCAAATACTCGCAACGCTCACGACGCATATAAGCGGCTAATCCCGCCCACAACAACATAATCACAGCGCCACTACGATAATCCGGGTGAATACAAGCGCGACCCGCTTCAGCGATGCTGCCACGGATATTCTGCAAGCGAGATAGATCAAATTCACCTTCAGAATAATAGCGCCCCATATGGCGCGCAGCATTCGGCCCAAGAATTCGATAGGTCCCAACCACTTTCAAGGTTTTCGTATCACGCACAATCAAATGATCGCAATGGTCGTCGAATTCATCTTTGTCCAAACAATCGGGATTGGCTAAGGCGGATAAACCCATGGCTTCGATAAACACTTTGTAGCGTAAGCGCTGCACTTCCTTCACTTCTTTCTTGCTACTCGCAAGGCTTAAACTTAGTTTAGAAAAACTGGGATTGGCATCGCTAGGTAGGGTCAACACTCTCATGCGGGTTCTCCTTTATTCAATTTATGTGCATTTAGCGAGCAGAATAAAGAGGGAATACTTCAAGATTGTGACAGTTGCGTGTCTGTTTTATGACATCGTTGGAATTTGTCACATAGCCGTAAATTATTGAGAATCAAGATAAATCATAGGCAAAGCTAAAGCCCATCTATTTAGTTTGTGACGTAGCCGCTCAAATATTGCATAATCACAAGAATTAATTATTACAGGAGGCAAAATGAGTATTGCACTAACCGTGTTCATCAAAGCCCTCGTCGTGGTACCGGTGACTTTATTACCGATACTCAATCCGATTGCAGTAGCCCCTATCTTCTTGTCAATGACGGGTCCCATGGATCAAGTCATGGCAAACCGACTGGCAAAGCGTATCGCGTTCAATTGTTTTTTCTTACTCATGGGTGCCGTCTTTGTTGGCTCTTATGTACTCGACTTTTTCGGAATTTCTTTACCAATAGTCCGTGTCGCCGGTGGCATCGTGGTGGGTATGGCAGGTTGGAAATTATTGAACGATCAAGGGCAGGACAAATTAAGAACCTCAGTCGCCGCGTCTGCCGACAAATGGACCAAAGAAGAATTACGGAAGCACAGTTTTTTCCCGTTTAGCTTTCCACTTACCGTGGGACCAGGTGCCATTGCCACTTCAATCACTTTAGGTGCGCAGTTACCCGCTAAGCCAGTGGATTGGTTGATCACGGGTCTGGCGGCAACGATAGGCGTTTTATTGACCACCTTTGCAATTTATTTATCCTACCGCTTTGCTCGAAACTTGGAAAGTTTCTTGGGAGATGTTGGTGCTACGGTGTTAATGCGTTTATCCGCGTTTATCCTTTTATGCATAGGTATAGAAATTGGATGGACGGGTGTTGCAGAGTTACTTGAAGACTTGAAGTTAACTTAGTTTTCATTGGTTTTGAAATTAAACTGAAGCGGCCACAAAAAATGGCTGCATCCCATCAAAAGGATGCAGCCATTTTTATAGAGCGCATATAACGTCCAGCCATCTATAGCGTCAGAAGTCAAACTTATAGAGTACTGCTCTATTCTTCCTCAGTTTCTGGATCCGCATCTAACAACATCAATGCATGTTCGACAGAAGTCGATTCATCACCAATTTTGCTCTTCCATGCTTTCACAAAGTAGATGCGTTCAAATTCAGTGGGCGCTGCATGCCAGATCACCATGAGTGTGCCTTTGTGATCATGAATTTTTGCCAGTTTTGTAATGCATTGAGTATTACCATCCGCATCCGCCAAGGCGATGGCGTATCCATAGACACGATTTAATCGCTCTATACGATCTGGCTCGGTTTCACTATGAGTAGCAGAGATTTTGGCATGATCTAAAAACATAGACGACTCCCGACAGTAATGAATTGAAGAATTTCATTTTAGCTGATAGCCGGAGAATAAAGTCAATCTTCATCCAAACTTAGTTCAAACTCAGATGTCTTTGCAACTTTATTGCACTACCGATAGCCGAAGCAGCAATACTTACAACGTTCGATGTAAAAAGACTAGGTTTCACTTTCCGTTGGCAGCATATTTAGCTAAATTGGCTTAAAAAGGGCTAAGATACTGAGTGGACTATCTGCCATTTCTAACTTAGCTGGCTGCCCCACCCCACTTAGAGGATTTATGAACGACGCGTATCACATTGCTATCGAACGGATACTACCTCGCAGAATCAGCTATCGTTTAGCACTCAGTTATCTCTTGATTCTTTGCCTTTTCATTCTGGTTGTCATTAAAACCGTGGCTCAGGTGCAGCACGTCACTCAGCGTAGTCAACAATTCGCTAGAGAGGATTTGCAAAAACTGTTACAAGTTCAAAATTTGGCCTTAGATATCGAAGGCTCCACCAGCGCGTTGGTCTTGATTTTCAGCTCCACACAAGATAAGCGCAAGCCTGCATATGATGCGGTCGATGCCAAGAAAACACACATTGATGAATTAATCCAAGCCTTAACCAATGAATCCAAAGACGACGTTGAACTAGCCTGTCTAGAACGCGTTGCCAGTACCCATCAAGAATTTCGGCAGTCCTATCTGAATTTGTTTGATGAAATTGAACTCGATAATCCTGATGGTGCCAAGCGGGTATTTGAAGAACAAGTCGCTCCCGCGCGGCAGGCCTTTTTAACTGAAAGCGCCGCTTTGTTGGATTTGGAAAAACGCAACATCATGCAGCGTCAAGAAGAAGAAAAAAGAGATCTTGAACAGCTCAAATTGCAAGTGATTGCTATTTCGGTCATCGCTGTATTGTGTGGCTTAGGACTGGCATTTATCACCCAAAGCAGCGTCGTGCGTCCACTCAATGATCTTGAGAAAAGCGCCCTACAAATCGCAACGGGAAATTACGACAGTAAAGTACCACTGACCCGCGCCACCGAAATTGCGCAAGTAGGAATTGCCCTCAACACCATGTCCGATGCGATTGCCACCCGCGAAGCCGAAATCGAACAGCTCGCGTACTACGATCAACTAAGCCACTTACCGAACCGCACGCTACTCTTAAAAGATTTTTCGCAGAGTGATCTCTCCAACAAAGCCATGATTTTAATGGATGTGGCGCGTCTAAAAATCGTCAACGAAACTTTAGGCTTTGGCGTCGGTGATAGCGTCATCGTCGAAACCAGCGCTCGTCTGCAGGCGGCGCTGCGTGACTACCCCGATGGTAGCAGTTATCTGGCAAAATTTTCGGGTGGACAGTTTGCCTTACTTTGTTCGACCACAGGAACGCAAACTATTACCGAATTAGTCGTTCAACTCATCAGCCATTTTAATCATCACTTAAGCACACCTATTATTTGCACCAGCCATAGCGTCGATGTCAACATGGTGTACGGTATCGCCTTATCCAATGCTGAAACACCCAATCTCAACAGTTTGATACGTAATGCTGAAATTGCTTTATATGCGGCAAAAGCCAATACGCAAATCAGCGCTTGGTACTCCGACGCTCAAGAAGCCTCGCGCTTAAGTCATCTCAGTCTGTTATCCGATTTGCGCTCGGCCTTGCTTAATCATGAGTTACAAATGTGGCTACAGCCAAAAGTACGATTAAGCGATATGCACTGCTATGGCTTTGAAGCACTAGTGCGCTGGCAACATCCACAGCGTGGTTTCATCTCACCGATAGAATTTGTCCCATTTGCTGAACGTACTGGCTATATCAGTCATGTCACGGAGTGGATGCTTAATCAAGCCGTGCAAACTTTGGCAAGCTGGCAGGAGACTTATCCTCAGCTCAGTATCGCAGTCAATGTCAGTACTAACGATTTGCGTGATCAACATTTCCCTGACAGAGTCAGCAAACTTTTACAACAACATCAAATTCATCCAAGCCGCTTGAAACTGGAACTTACAGAGAGTGGCATTATGGAGGATCCCGGCAGCGCCATTCCCTTGTTACGCTCCCTGCGCGATACCGGCATTGGTCTGTCTATTGATGACTTTGGTACGGGTCATTCATCACTCGCTTACTTGCAACAATTACCTGTCACAGAACTAAAAATCGATCGCAGCTTCGTGATCAATATTGATCAGTTATCGTCCACCCAGCGTCTGGTCAAAACCATTATAGAAATGGGACATGGCCTAAATTTACATGTGATCGCAGAAGGCATAGAAACGCAGGCTGAGCGCGACACTTTGATTGACCTAGGTTGCGATGCCATGCAAGGCTATTTCGCTAGCAAACCTCTATATGGCCCTGCATTACAGAAGTGGCTGGAAACTTCCAAGCAAGTCTGAACGCTTCACTATTTTGCAATCGCTTATAATGACGCCTTCTGCAAGGGCTTAGCCTTGAGCCGTTTTGCAATATGACTAGCTATAATTTAAAGCTTCATTTAGAAAATTATATATGATCGTTTTAGGAATCGAATCCTCTTGTGATGAAACCGGCGTCGCGCTTTATGATACTGAGCGCGGTTTGCTTTCGCATGCCCTGCACTCTCAAATAGCCATGCATCAAGAATATGGTGGCGTAGTACCCGAGTTGGCATCGCGCGATCATGTACGGCGTGCACTACCACTGCTGAGTGAAGCACTAGGCAAAGCTCAGATCGATAAAACCGCGATTGATGCGATCGCCTATACCCAAGGTCCGGGTTTAGCTGGCGCGCTCTTAGTTGGCGCCTCCGTTGCCTGCGGCTTAGGTTTAGCTCTGGACAAACCCATCATAGGCATACACCATCTGGAAGGTCATTTACTCTCGCCACTATTGGCAAGTCAACCACCTGAGTTCCCTTTCATCGCTTTGCTGGTCTCTGGTGGACATACACAATTAATGCGGGTTGATGGCGTAGGTCGTTATGAATTATTAGGCGAAACACTAGATGATGCGGCAGGTGAAGCATTCGATAAATCAGCAAAATTATTAGGGCTTGATTATCCTGGCGGTCCCGCGATTTCCAAGCTTGCTATGCAAGGCGACCCGGCGATACACCAATTCCCACGCCCTATGCTGCATTCCAAAGATTTGAATTTCAGCTTTTCCGGTTTAAAAACCGCGGTATTGACCGCCGTCAAAAAATATCCAGACGCATTAAATGGGAATGATAAAGCCAATGTTGCACGAGGCTTTGTCGATGCAATTATTGATGTTCTGGTCGCAAAATGCCTGACCGCGATGAAGCAGACTGGATTAAAACGCTTGGTGATCGCCGGCGGCGTCGGTGCAAATCAACAACTACGAACTGCGCTCAATGCCGCAGCAAACTCGTCCAATCCTAAGAAGCGTTTTCAAGTGTATTACCCTGAGTTAGAATTTTGCACGGATAATGGCGCGATGATCGCTTTCGCTGGCGCAATGCGCTTAAAAAATAATCCTGATTTGGCAACGAAAAATTATAGTTTCAATGTGCGACCACGCTGGCCTTTGAATGAATTGATAGCAGCGTAATCGTTCAAAAAAAAATAGGATGCTGCAAACAAAAAAGCCTCGTATCAAAAAATGATACGAGGCTTTTGTCTATTTCAGCAAGCAAGCTAAACTATTTTTTCTTACTACCAATACGACTCTCTTTACCACTCATCAAATTGGCTATATTTTGACCGTGACGATAAATCAGTAAGCCACTCATAATCGCAATCGCTAACAAATTCAAATCAGCACCAAACAAAAGTGCGTAATAAAACGGCGCAAACAAAGAAGCAATCAGCGCCGCTAAAGAAGAATAGCGGAAAGCATAAGCAATCACCAACCAGGTCACAAATGTGCCCAAACCTAACCAAACATTGACCGCCAACAAAATACCCAAGGCAGTCGCAACGCCTTTCCCCCCGACAAATTTAAAAAACACGGGCCAAAGATGCCCAAGAAATACCGCCAAAATAATTGCGGCTATCGTGCCAGTACCCAGTTGAAACTTATCTTGAAAAAACAACGCTAACCATACCGCCAGCCAACCTTTAAAACCATCACCCAGTAAAGTAAAAGCTGCAGCCGCTTTATTCCCACTACGCAAAACATTTGTCGCACCCGGATTTTTAGAGCCATAGGTACGCGGGTCTGACAAACCGAACAAACGGCTCACGACCACAGCAAACGACACCGAACCAATTAAATACGCGGCCAAAACTGCACCAACAGCAATCAAAGCATCCATCCTCATCCGTCCTTTTTCATTTATTTTTAAAATTATTTTTTTATTTCCCAGCAATAAAGCATCTGCAGCACTTGAAATTGACAGGAACTAAAGCACGCTACTATAAAGCACAATGTACTGCTTTCGCCATCAAAATATCCAACAGTAGCGCTGGTGCAATGCCGATCAAATACCCGCGCCGACCACCGTTCAAATAAATCTTCTCTAATTCCAACACACTCGATTCTACGTAGACAGGCATAGCTTTTTTAGTTCCAAACGGGGAAGTCCCACCTATCATATAACCCGAATGCCGCTGCGCGACTTCAGGCTTGCACGGTTCTACTGATTTACAGCCTATCTGCCGCGCCAGGTTCTTGGTCGAAACCGTTTTATCACCGTGCATCAACACCACCAAAGGTTTCGCATGTTCGTCTTGCATAATCAAAGTCTTTACGACCGAATGTTCTTCCACGCCCAACTCACGCGCCGACACGGCGGTGCCGCCATGCTCTTCATAAGCGTAAGGATGCTCAGTAAATACAGCCTCTCTCTTACGCAGCAATTGCGTCGCTGGGGTCTCTGATACGTGTTCTTTTTTTGCCAAGGTAATCTCTCTGATTCTCAAAAATAATCAATTGTAAGACTATATTTACCCGCGCGGGTGATGCTGCGCATGCAATTGTTTCAAACGTTCACGCGCCACGTGGGTGTAGATTTGAGTGGTTGAGATATCTGCATGTCCCAGCAACAATTGCACCACGCGCAAATCTGCGCCGTGATTTAAAAGATGAGTGGCAAAGGCATGCCGTAAAGTATGCGGTGACAGTGGTGAAGTAATGCCTGCGGTGGCCGCACATTTTTTAATGACGACCCAAAACATTTGCCTTGTCATTGCGCCACCGCGAGCGGTGACGAATAAAGCATCATCTATCTGCCCGTTCAAAATCGCTGGCCTGCCTTCATTTAAGTAGCGTTGCAGCCACATGCGAGCGACTTCGCCGAAGGGTACTAAACGTGTTTTACTGCCCTTGCCTGTTACCCTCAAGACGCCATCATTCAGGCTGACTTCAAAGGATTTGAGTGAGACCAATTCCGTCACGCGCAAGCCACAGGCATAGAGCAGCTCTAACATGGTGCGGTCACGCAAACCCAAAGGAGTTTGATCATCGGGAGCTTGCAACAAGGACTCGACTTGTTTTTCGCTCAGTGTTTTAGGGAGGCGATCGGCCTGCTTTGCAGATTTGAGTTTGGTACAAGGATTGACCGCAATCTGATTTTGACGAAAGGCTTGTTGGTAATAGCGCTTCAGCACCGTCATACGGCGGTTAGCCGAGGTGGCTTTTGAACTGCTATGCTTAGCCGCCACATAAGAAAAGATATCGACCTCGCTCACTTGCAGTAGATGCTTTTGAGTCGTACTGTGCAGCCACTCGGCAAACAAGCGTAAATCGCGCCGATAGGCGTCTAGCGAGTTTTTAGCTAAGCCATCCTCCAACCACAAACTATCGCAGAACTGATCTATCTGCGCCTGGACTTGTGCCGGTAACTCTATTAATGACGTTGTCGGAGCGTTGGCCTTTCTTTTTGCATTCACGCCTGAGCCATCCGAGCGCTTGACTGTCTTCTTTGATGCTGCCTTTACCACATAGACTCCTGCTGTTGGGTAGATTCCAACTTACTATACTCTGGCACACGTTCCAAGCGTAATAAATAACGCTTAATGCCCAAATGAAAACCAGTCTCATCATCGTGATGCGCAAAGCCACCCAAACCAACGGATGCAGTAACACGATGACAGGGGATGACTAAAGGGAACCAATTGGCGCCGCAAGCCTGCCCTACCGCACGTGGTGCTGATTGTATGTACTTGGCAATTTGCCCATAGGTTCTGACCTCACCACGAGGAATGCTAGAAATCGCTTGCCAAACTTTTTGTTGGAATGGCGTCCCTATTGCTTTTAAGGGCAAGCGAAACGGAAAATCAGGATCAGTGAAATAGTGTTCGATTTGCTGTGCAGCCAATTCGGCCGCAGCATCAATAGGCGCTTTTTCTTGGAAACGCGGTGGTAAATAAACCAATTCGCTAATTTGTGTTGATTCACCGTCTTGCTCCGAATTTCGCTCAGTCCGCACACCAACATAACCAAACGGCACTGGCACGATAGCAGCAAAGATTGCAGACTCTAGTTTTGATTCTGGGGTTGCCATCACATGTCCATTTAAAATGATTTACGTGATTGTATCCGTGCAAGAAAAAAGGCGCACCCAATGGATGCGCCTTCTAAAATTTTTCACGTTCGGGCTGTTTAGTCTCATTGAACACGACTCAGCTTATCTTGAAACGCGAATCTCCCCCCCTTTTCAACTGCACTCTGAAGAGCGCTATTATTGCACTTCCGTATTTTGGACTTTTTAAAATCTGCTCAACATTACATCAGCAAAAATTTAAGGTGTACGAAATATAGCACGGCTTTTATGACAAGAAACTCGACATATCAATATATAAAAAGCTTTGTTGCATTTGTGCTTCTGCAGCAGAGAAAGATCGCAAAATTCAAAAAAAATGTGTTAGCCCCAAACGCGCTTTTTTAGATGCTTTAGGTGAATCTGTTCAATAGTCTAGCCGAATAGCGCCATCAATTTCCACAAGGAAATAAGAGTCATTCTCCTGAGAAATTTTAAACTTGCCCTACTTTAAAGTACCGAAAAAAATGCCGCGTCTCTTTACAAGTCGCGACATTTTTCGAATCTGAATTTTTGCTATCTACTCCCGTTTAGTTATAGATTAAATCCGGCAACCAAGTCGATATGATAGGAACATAAGTCACCAACAGCAAGAATCCTAACATCGTGAATAGCCAAGGCAAAACCGCAACGGTTAGTTCAGTAATACCCATTTTGGTGATACCTGATGCCACGTAAAGATTTAAGCCCACTGGTGGATGACACATACCGACTTCCATATTCACCACCATAATGATCCCAAAATGGACTGGATCGATACCTAACTTCATCGCAACTGGATACAAAATCGGTGCCATGATTAATACGATAGAGGATGGCTCCGTCACATTACCCGCCAGCAGCAAAAGTATATTTACCACCAGCAAGAAACTAATCATGCCGAAACCGCTATCAAGTATCCAACCTGCCATCACTTGCGGAATACTTTCACTCGTCATCAAGAATGAAAACAAAACAGCATTAGTAATGATGTACAACAGCATCGCAGACATTGCGGCTGAGTCTATCAACACCTTGGGTACCATTTTCAGACTCATGTCTTTGTAGACAAATACCGCGATGATAAAAGCGTAGACCGCTGCCACTGCCGCCGCTTCTGTCGGAGTGAACATACCGGAATAGATCCCGCCCATAACAATCACGATCAATGACAAGCCCCACGCGCTTTTCCTAAATGCGACAAGACGCTCAGTCCAGGTGGCTTTTTTCATGCGCGGATAGTTATGCTTGCGTGCTAAATACCAAGTCGTCAATCCCAAGAAGAACGCCAAGAGCAAACCTGGAATCACACCTGCCATAAACAATTTACCGACCGACGTATTTGTCGAGACCGAATACATCACCATCACGATGGAAGGTGGAATCAAAATACCCAAAGCACCGGATGTCGTGATCACACCAGCCCCAAATCCCTTGGGATAGCCCTGCTTGACCATCGCTGGCAGAATAATCGAACCTATCGCCACCACAGTCGCGGGCGAAGAACCAGAGACTGCCGCAAACAAGGCACACGCCAATACGCCCGCCAATGCCAAGCCGCCATGCCAATGCCCGACCATCGACACCGCAAAATTAATCATGCGGCGTGCAACCCCGCCATGGGTTAGAAAATTCCCTGCCAGAATAAAGAAAGGAATCGCCATGATTTCAAACTTCTCGATACCGGTGAACAGCTTTAAGGCCACTGACTCAATCGGTACCGAGGTCATGGTAAATAAGAAGGTCAATACGGTTAGACCGAGCGCAATTGAGATCGGCATCCCCGTCATCATCAACAGGAGTAACAGGGTAAAAATTATGAGTGCGTTCATGCTTTCACCTCATCTTCCAGGCCTTCGACGTGGGCGTGATCATGCTTGGGCAACTCACCCGTTTTAATGAAATTCCACGCCACTTGCAAAAACCGAAAAGACATTAAATACGAGCCCAGCGGAATCGCCAGATACACCCACCACATGGGTATCTCCATATCTGCGGAGGTTTGATCAGTCTGCGCCATGCCATAAACAAAATTCGCCCCCAGAGTCCCAATAATGCCGGTGAATAAAGCGCCCGCCCCCAAACTAATCAAAACAAACAACTTCTTGTTTTTTTCACTCAAGCGATTTACCAACACATCTACGCCGACATGAATACCAGAGCGAACGCCGTAAGCGGCGCCAAATTTTGCCATCCAGACGAATAAGTAAATCGTTAATTCTTGGGCCCAACTGGTGTTCAATTTAATTAGGGCATCCTGTACCACCGGGATATCAAAGCCCGATAAGTAGCGATGCAGTACCGCAACAAAAGTAATGATCGTCGCCATAGCCATCAAGAAGGCGATCAAATACTCTTCCAAGTGATCAAGCAATTTCATGCTAGCTCCCTGTAAGAAAAAATGAAGATGTGTTTTGCGGAGAAGATCAATCTGAATGTAGTTTCAGATTTACTGCATTCAGATTGATCGTTGAAGCGCGAGAGAGAATGACTTTATTTAAAACCCAAAGCCTGTGCTTCTTTGTTGACGCTTTGTATCAAGTCCTTACCGATACGACCTTCCATTTCGCGCTGCACTGGCACCAATACTTTCGTCCATTCAGCACGTTCTTTATCGGTCAAATTGTAGACCGTGGTTTTGCCTGATTTCTTTACCGCTTCTAAGGCGTTGTCATTTTCAATCTGTGCTATTGCGTTCGCGTATTGCGTAGCAGATTTCATCGCTGTATTTAATTCAGCACGAATATCGGCGGGCAGACCATCCCAGAATTTCTTATTCACGATGACGGCGTAGCCTAGGTAGCCATGATTCGTGACTGTTACATGTTTTTGTACTTCGTGCATTTTCTGTGTGTAGAGGTTGGACGGCGGATTTTCTGTTCCGTCCACCACGCCCGTCTGCAATGCCTGATAGACCTCGGAGAACGCCATTACTTGTGGATTTGCCCCCATTGCTCGCATCTGAGCATCTAATACTTTGGAAGATTGAATACGTAATTTCTTACCCTTCAAATCGCTTGGCACATGCATAGGAATATTTGATGACATGACTTTAAAACCATTGTCCCAAAATGCCAGTCCAGTGATTCCCTTAGGCTCTAATTTTGCCAGGAGACTAGCGCCAACGGGACCTTCCGTGACACGATGCAGAACGTCACGGTTTTGAAAAATATAAGGCAGATCGAAGACTTCAAATTCTTTCACCCCGAGTGGGCCAAATTTAGCCAAGGATGGTGCCAGCATTTGCACCGCACCAAGCTGCAATGCCTCCAGCTCTTCTTTATCTTTGTAAAGCGTACTATTAGGATAAAGCTCTACTTTGACTCTGCCTTTGGTCGCTTTTTCAGCTAACTCTTTAAAGCGCTCTGCTGCCTTGCCTTTAGGCGTGTCGTTCGCAACCACGTGGCTAAATTTGATAATGATAGGATTTTGTGCCAGCGCATTGCCACTCATGCCAAAAGCTAAAGTAGCAGTCGATATTGCGGCAAGGGCAGTCAGCAAACTGCGGCGCTTCGATTTGAGCGTGGATAGTTGAATTGGATGTGATTTCATTCTAGTCTCCTTTTTTTAAAATTGTACAAACATTATTAGCCTCTAAGTCTTAAATACACAACTGTGGTTAACCACAATGTCGCCTCAATTACACAAAATAATGACCGAGCACTTTAGATTCAGCACTTCAGCTACACTTTTGCCATGACCACCAAACCTGCCCCTACCCGCACCTTCCCTGTCGCACTGCCTTGGATGCTGCCCATATTGCTGGTACTGCTATTCCTAGCGGTGTTAATCTGGCTCCCGTGGCAAGCGCAACGGATGGAGGCCAATGAGCGACAAGAGCAATTGATCGCTGATACTCTGTGGGTAGAACAGGCGATCCAATTTCAGCTAAAACGCAATGAAGAAAGTCTGATGGCATTGAGTGAAGATTTTGTTCAAAACAAAATCAACCATCAGGCGCTGATAGAGCGCATGCGCTTGTACACCAATAATAATCACGAAATTCAAGATTTAATGTTGTGGGACAGCCAGAACAAATTAATCGCAGCAAATAGCGACAATACGCTCGATAACGCAGCCGGCTCGGCACAAGCAGAGAACCGTGAATTGATCCGGCAAGCTAACTTAGCCAGCGCCTTATTTACGCAGAAAATTCAAAAACCCTCATGCGTGAAGCAACCCCAAAATGCGGGTATTGTGCTATGCCGCTTTCCGCTTTTCCGCGACCAAGTTTATCTGGCGAGCATGACGGTCAGTTATCGCTTGCAAACCTTATTAAATGAAGCCGTGCCTTGGTGGTTTGCACAAGAACATGCCATCACGCTGTTAGATAGCGAAGAGAAAGTTTTAGCAAAACGCGCGGCGGGCGGCCCTGGGAAAAATATTTATACGCATAATCGGGCCTTGGAACTACCGCAACTCACACTGACCTTACACACCAATAGCACCAAGAGTGCACCTAAGCTGTTGGCCAATCTGCTAGTACTCTCTGTCGTTTTACTATCACTAGGCTTAGTTTGGAGTCTGATAGCTTTATGGCGCGATATTCATCGTCGCATGCAAGCTGAAGGCGCCTTACGCAAAGAAGCGGCGTTTCGTGCCGCTATGGAAAATTCACTCATCACGGGTCTAAGAGCACGCGATATGGAAGGACGGCTCACCTATGTCAATCCTTCTTTTTGCAAAATGATAGGTTTTCCAGCCGAAGACTTAGTCGGTAAATTGCCGCCTATGCCATATTGGGCGCCAGAAGAACGAGCTGAGTATGAAAACCGCTTTGCGCAAATCTTGACTGGTACGGTACAACCAGAAGGTTTCGAAATTATTTATCAACGCGCCAATGGCGAACGTTTTCCTGTCTTGATCTATGAATCACCACTAGTGGATGAACATGGCCAACAAACTGGTTGGATGAGCTCTATCCTCGACGTGTCTGAGCTAAAACGCGCGCAAGAATTGACTCGACAACAGGAAGAAAAACTCCATGCGAATGCCAGACTGGCGACCATGGGCGAAATGGCGTCTATGCTGGCGCATGAATTAAATCAACCCTTGGCGGCTATTTCTAGCTACACCACGGGTGCTTTGAATATTTTGCAGCAAGAAGAAGGCGACGCGCTCTCAACATCACAATCAACCCAATCAACGCAATCAACACAAACTTCGCCAAACACGATTCCAAAATCCGTGAGACAGTCTTTAAGCGAAGTCTTAGAAAAAGCTAAACAACAGGCGCAACGTGCAGCCCAAGTGATACGCAGCGTGCATGAGTTCGTCAAGAAGCGCGAAGCCAGCCGTGCGCTATTGAGCATCAATACCCTGCTACAAAGCGTCATGCCCTTGATCGAGCTGCAGGCGCACAATGCCCATATCCACGTGCATTATCAAATTGACCCAGACTTACCAGACGTGTTCGCCGATAAAGTTTTGATCGAACAAGTGCTGCTCAATCTGACACGCAATGCGATCGAAGCCATGCAAGAGGTCACCTACCCGCAGCGCCAATTGCAGATCCATGCTCATTTAAGCAAGGGCAATAATCCAAAATATCCACAATTGGTCTTAATTCAAGTAATGGATCAAGGTCACGGTATCGCCCCCGAGGTCGCTGAAAAACTATTCTCACCCTTCTTCTCAACCAAAGCAGACGGCATGGGCATGGGTTTAAGTATTTGCAGGACCGCAATAGAGTTTCATGGCGGTAGTTTAAAATATCGGGCGAATCCAGCAGGAGGGACGGTTTTTGAATTTACGATTCCCTGCGATATCAGTCATACCAAGAAATAGACTTTAATACTTTAGCGAGAGCGGGAGACACTATGCTACACATCGTCGACGATGAAGAAGTTTTGCGAGATGCTCTGCTTTGGTTAGCCAAGTCACGCAATATCGCCGCCAAAACCTACGCTAGCGGTGAGGCATTCCTAACGCATTTGGAGTCTGGCTGGCATTTCGCCCAAGAAGGAGACTGCCTACTACTCGACGTGCGTATGGCGGAACTCAGTGGTACTGCTTTGTTTGATATTCTCAGCGCTCGTCAATTGACTCAACGTTTGCCGGTTATTTTTCTAACCGGGCATGGTGACGTACCTATGGCAGTGGATAGTCTCAAACGCGGTGCTTTTGATTTTTTTGAAAAGCCCTTCAATGACAATGCCTTAATGGATCGCGTGCAAGAAGCCCTACAAATGTCCTTGCAAGCGGGTGCGGCCTTCGTCGTGCAAACCCGTCTAAACACCTTATCGCAAAGAGAGCGCGAAGTATTGGAGCTCATCTTACTTGGCAAGATGAACAAAAATATCGCCGATGAATTGGGCATCAGCATGCGCACCGTGGAAGTTCATCGCGCCAATATCTTCGATAAAATGCAAATTAAGTCCGCGGTTGAACTCGCAGGATTATTGAAATAAATTTACACCGCATGTTGCGCTAAAGCCCATTCAACATGCTCGCGTACCAAGGCTGAGGGATGCTCTAAACGAGCTTGTAAAGCGTTCACAATCGCATCGTCGGATTTCATGGATGCTGCCGCATTTCCCAATCCCACCGCCAAATTACGCAACCATTTTTCGTGACCAATACGCCGGATCGGGCTGCCTTCCATCTTGCGTAAAAACTCAGTCTCATTCCAGGCAAAGAGTTCCAGCATGCTGCGTGAATCCAAACCATGTCGCACGTCAAAGTCCTCGACTTGCGCGACTTGAGCAAATTTATTCCAAGGACAATACAACTGACAATCGTCACAACCATAGACGCGATTGCCAATCAAGGAGCGCAATTCAACGGGAATACTGCCATGCAACTCTATCGTCAAATAGGAAATACAGCGACGCGCGTCGAGCTTGTACGGCGCAACGATCGCCTGAGTTGGACAAACATCAATGCATGAACTGCACTGGCCACAATGGTCACTGGTAGGCGGATCCACAGGCAAAGGAATATCGACCAATATTTCCCCCAAAAAGAACAAGGACCCAGCTTCACGGGTTAATAATAAAGTATGTTTGCCGCGCCATCCCAAGCCAGCTTTTTCGGCTAACGCGACTTCCATCACGGGTGCTGAATCGGTGAATACACGATACCCAAATTCCCCCACGCGCTCAGCGATCGCCTCTGCTAGTTGCTGCAAACGTTGACGCAATACCTTGTGATAGTCACGACCGCGGGCATAAATTGAAATAACTGCCGCGTCAGCCGCATATGCCTTTTCACGTTCACGCCAATTCTCAGGCGTATCACGCGGCAAATAGTCCATGCGTGCTGTAATCACCCTAATCGTTCCCGGAACCAATTCATCAGGCTGATAGCGCTTGCTGCCATGCGTAGCCATATACGCCATCTCGCCATGAAAACCGGCGTCTATCCATTCTTGATAGGCAGGTGCCACACGCGATAAATCCACGTCACTAATTCTGACGTCAGCAAAGCCGATTTGCTGGCCGAGTTGCTTTATTTCCAAAGCAAGCTGGGCATAATCATGGATGGGAATGGTCATAAAATTTCTTTATTAAAAAAGCAGCAGACAAAAAAGAGAATAACTGAGTGCTTTAGGCTTTTTGCAATATATCGGTGGATTATGGTAAGGTTCGCGCTAAATATCGCACTAACTAGCAAATCGTTCATAGCCATAAAATTCAAACTAGTAAAACCTAGATTGATCGAGGTCATCACCAATGCAACATTATAAAACAAGCCTGCACGATGAAGCTGCCACGCAGGCCTTGGGTAAAAGTCTGGCGCTTTGTTTACAACCTGGCTTGGTCATTTTTTTACACGGTGATCTGGGAGCCGGCAAAACCGCCCTGACCCGCGCAATCCTACATTCAGCCGGACATCAGGGTAATGTTAAAAGTCCGACTTACACCTTGGCAGAACCTTACCAAATTCAAGTGCAAGGCAGTACGACTAAGTTTATGCATTTTGACTTATATCGTATGATCAGTGCTGATGAATTTATCGAAGCAGGTTTTCGTGACGAATTTAATGCTGAAACCATCTGCATCATAGAATGGCCGGAAAAAGCCGAAGGATTATTGCCGAGCGCCGATCTCGAGGTGTTTATTGATATTCTTGATGTTGGCCGTGAGGTAAAATTGCAAGCGAACTCCGAAAAAGGAAATGCATGCCTGACCCAGTTACACTTTGCACCCAATCTCTGATGTCCAAGCTAACTAAACAGTCTCTGTGCCCAACGAATACGACGCCTACGTCTGGCAAAAGCCGCCGTACGTTTTTAAAGGCAGGTAGCACTTTATTGCTCTCAGTGTTTGCCCCGATGTCTGCGCACGCGATGCAGATTTTGGCCGTGCGCGTCTGGCCTGCCGCTGACTATACCCGCGTCACTCTAGAGAATGATGTCGAACTAAAAGCCACGCATTTTCTAGTCAAAGATCCGAATCGTCTGGTGGTTGAAATTGAAGGTTTAATCCTCAACGCCACACTCAAAGAGCTGGTCGCCAAGATACAAACGAACGATCCCTACATCAAACAGGTGCGAGTAGGACAAAATCGTCCGAACGTCGTGCGCTTGGTGTTTGATCTCAAGGCAGAGATCAATCCACAAGTATTTACACTCAAACCTGTTGGCGATTATCAGCATCGCTTAGTCTTTGACTTGTATCCGGCCAACCCTGTTGATCCGATTACTGCGCTGATAGAAAAAGGCGAATGGCACAAAGAAGATGCGCCAGCTACAGCAACGTCTAACGCGACTATTCCCAAAGCAGAAAAGCCGTTGGTCGCAGAAGCTAAAGAAGTCAAGGATCACAAAGACACAAAAGAGGTCAAAGACAGCAAGGACATCAAAGAAACAAGTCCTGCCAATTCACAAATACGCATGATCACCATCGCTCTTGACCCTGGTCATGGTGGCGAAGATCCCGGTGCTTTAGGTCGCGCTGGTAGTCGTGAAAAAGATGTGGTCTTGGCGATTGCCAAACGTCTCAAAGCGAAACTAGAACAAGTCCCGAATATGCGCGTCATGCTCACCCGCGATGGCGACTATTTTGTACCACTGAACACCCGCGTCAGCAAAGCCCGTGGCGTACAAGCTGATCTATTCGTCTCGATTCATGCTGATGCTTTTATAGAGCCGACCGCACGGGGTTCCTCGGTCTTTGTTTTATCTGAAAAAGGCGCGACCTCCACTGCTGCGCGTTGGTTGGCCAAGAAAGAAAACGACGCGGATTTAATTGGCGGTATCAATATCAAATCGCAAGACCGTCATCTGGCAGGTGTCTTACTAGACCTGTCTACCACAGCCCAGATCAACGATAGTATGAAACTGGGGAAAGTCGTTCTTAAAGAAATTGCCGGCGTCAATCGCCTACACAAACCGTCCGTCGAACAAGCTGGCTTTGCTGTACTAAAAGCACCGGATATCCCTAGCATCTTGATCGAATCCGCCTTCATTTCTAATCCAGAAGAAGAAGCGCGCCTGACGGATGACGGTTATCAGGATGAATTAGCGGAGGCGATTGTGAAAGGGATTAAAAAGTATTTTGCCAAGAACCCACCGATGGCGCGTGGCAAGATTGCTTAGAATGTCGTAGGGCGGTGAAATCCCATAAGCGCTAGCCTTAATCAAAAAAATCCTTAAGCATCATAGATATTAGATCCCCGCCCCTTCAAGGGGCGGGTTAGGGTGGGGATGGGTTTAATTTGAGTGAGAAATATCGTTACTAGATTAAAACCCATCCCCATCCCGACCTTCCCCTTGAAGGGGAAGGAGAAAAGCAAGTTTTTAAATGACTGGCGGCGCGGGTTTCACCCGACCTACAACTTCATCGAATAATTATTCTCAAAACGCAGGCACCACCGCACCTTTATAACGCTCTTGTATGAACTTCTTCACTTCAGGCGAGTTCAAGGCTGCGGCGAGTTTTTTAAACGCAGGACTATTTTTATTGTCCTCACGTGCAACCAAAAGATTGGCATAAGGCGAATTCGCATCTTCGATAAACAAAGAATCTTTTAAAGGATTCAATTTCGCCTCTATCGCATAGTTGGTATTAATCAAAGCCAGATCAACCTGCCCCAAGATTCGTGACAAAGTCGCCGCTTCTAATTCTTTAAATTTCAAATTCTTAGGATTCTCGACGATATCCTTCTTCGTCGCTGAAATGTTATTGATGTCTTTGAGCTTCAATAAGCCCTGCTTCGCCAATAATATGAGCGCGCGTCCAGAATTAGCCGGATCGTTAGGAATCGCAATCGTTGCACCATTCGGTAAATCGCTGAGCTTTTTGTATTTTATCGAATAACCAGCGAACGGCTCCACATGCACTTTAACTAGAGGCACTTGCAAGTCATTCTTGTGACTTTTCTTAAATTCATTCAAATACGGTTGCGTCAGGTAGTAATTGCCATCCAGATGTTTTTCATTCACTTGTACAGCCGGTTGTATATAGTCAGTGAATACTTTGATTTTCAAGGTCACACCTTGTTTGGCCAATTGCGGTTTCACAAATTCCAAGATCTCCGCATGGGGAACCGGATTTGCCGCAATCGTAATGCTGTCTTGTGCATAAGCGACGCCACTCAACAACAAAATGCCGGCTCCGGCTACGGACAAAAGCTGACGTTTATTCTGACTAAAATTGATTCGTATAGCTTTGAAAATAAGTTTAAACATAAGATCTCAATTGATTTTTTATAGAATTAATTACGATTTAAGTAGGCGTTTATTTACGACTAAAGCGCGCCACCAGAACGTCACCTAACCACTGAAACAGTTGAACCAGAATCACTAAGATTGCCACCGTCACAATCATAACTTCGGTCTGAAACCGTTGATAACCAAAGCGAAGCGCCAGATCACCTAAGCCGCCACCACCAATCACACCTGACATCGCCGAATAAGACACCAGTGCTATCGTTGTCACCGTCGTCGCTGCCAATAATCCCGGTAAAGCTTCCGGCAATAAGACATGCAAAATGATTTGATAAGTCTTCGCGCCCATCGCCTGACAAGCTTCGATGATGCCTTTATCGACTTCACGCAAGACATTCTCGACCAAACGCGCAAAAAACGGCGTAGTGCCAATCACCAAAGGCGGAATCGTACCTGCTACTCCCAGTGACGTCCCAACCAAAAATAAGGTCAGCGGAATCAAGACGATAAGCAAAATAATAAAAGGTACAGAGCGAAGCATATTCACGACAAAGGACAGCAAAGCGTACAGTGCACCTTGTTGTAATAATTGTTTTTTACCGGTCAAAAACAACAGCACACCCAAAGGTAAACCAAGCAAGATCGTAAACACCAAGGAGACACCGGTCATGGTCAAAGTATCCAAGGTCGCTTGTAAAATATCATCCCAATCTATCATTGAAAAATCCATATTAGTTCTCCTGTGCTTGGGTTGATGGCTGGGTAGGTAAATTCGTGAGCAAATGATTTAGCACATCCACACGAATGCCGGCCTGCCTCAATAATTTCAAGACCACATCAATTTCATTCTCTTCACCTAGCAGCTCTACAATTAATTGCCCATAAGGTGTATTTTTGATTCTCGCGATCACGCCTTGCAAGATCGTGATCTCAGCTTTGGTTTGCGACGCGATGCGGCTTAAGATAGGTTCATGCGTAGCTGAGCCAACGTAAGTCAAACGCAGCAAATAACTCAGCGAACTGCCTTGCCCGCGTTGCGATAATTCTTTCAGCAAACTCAAATCCAAAGCCTGATTTTCGGCAACCAAGCTTTGAGTCACGGCGTGCCTTGGATGCAAAAAAACCTCGACCACATTGCCAGTTTCTACAATTTCACCACCGTCGATCACGGCGACACGATCACAGATGCTGCGTATCACTTGCATTTCGTGCGTGATCAAAACGATGGTCAAACCTAGCTTTTGATTGATGTCGAGCAGCAAACGCAAAATCGCTTGGGTAGTTTCAGGATCAAGGGCTGAAGTCGCTTCATCGCACAAGAGTAAATGCGGATAATTGGCCAGGGCACGTGCAATGCCGACACGTTGTTTTTGTCCACCCGACAATTGAGCTGGATACTTAGTAGCATGTTCTTGCAAGCCGACCAAATCCAATAACTCTGCCACCCGGGCTGCACGTTGCTGCGCTGTGTATTTACCAGTCAGTTTGAGTGGAAATTCAATATTTTGCGCGACAGTCTTTGCATTCAATAGATTGAAATGTTGAAATACCATGCCTATACGCTGACGCAATTCCTGCAACTGCTGGGTATTAAATTGTGTGATGTCTTCGCCTTCAAACACGACTTTGCCGCGAGTTGGTCGTTCTAGCAAATTCAGAGCACGTAACAAAGTACTTTTACCTGCGCCAGAACGGCCAATGATGCCAAACACTTCGCCTTGGGCGATGTCAAGATTGATATTACGTAGCGCACTGATTTGGCGCCCTTGTACTTGGTAGTCTTTTTCTAACTGAGCGATTTCTATCACTGAGGGGTGTCCTTACATGTTGTTCGCTGATTGCGGAAGCTTTGATGTGTGCTTCAACAAAAGATCAAAGCATTCTATAGAACTCAGGCCTGCGTTTCCAATCTTTTAAAACGCTTTACTTATGCAATACAAGCATTTAGTAGCAAAATCTCATGCAAATATTCTTTATGCGCATGAGGTACTAGCAGCCTGTCAGTCTATGTAGGCATCTGAATCGCAAGCGACACCCGCCGCGATCCAGCGCCGTATTAAAGATCGAAAGCGTGTTTCAAGAAAACGCGGAAGTAAAAAGAGGTAATGCGCTGGGCGCAGCAGCATGCCGCAACGATATTGGCTAACATCGGCGTGCCACTCCAATGCGCGGCAAGTGCCACGCATTTGGCGCAAAAAGACTCGCGCAACGGGGCAAGGCTCCGCGGCACAACAAACGCCGCAGCCATTACAAGCTTGCCCAATGTGAGGTTTTGCAGGCGCCTCTGCTTGTAACCAAATAATTTGATTATCGTTGCCAGAGGCTTGCATGGAGATGAGAGGCTAAATGAAAATGAAGGATAATTTAAGACGATTTTTTAACGAAAAGCTTACGTCCAAATTTCCACATCAAGCCGAGAATAATCGGCACAATCGCGGCGCCAACACCGACCATCACAATGATGGAGAGATTATTCTTAATCAAAGGAATATGACCGAAATAGTAACCCGCCAAAATCAAGGATACGATCCATAAGATCGCGCCAAGGACATTGTAAAACTGAAAACTACGATGACTCATTTCCGAGAAACCCGCCACGAATGGCGCAAAGGTACGGACGATTGGTGTAAAACGCGCTAAGACGATGGTTTTACCACCGTGTTTTTCATAGAAAGCATGCGTCTTCTCTAGCGCACCTTTATCAATCCAACGCGAGTTACCCGCCATCACTTTGTGGCCTATGGTGCTTCCTATCCAATAATTAATCGAGTTGCCAGAGATAGAAGCAAATAACAGAATCGCAATCAGAAACCATGGGTCCATCGCGCCGGCAGCACAGAAAGTCCCTGCGATAAAGAGCAGCGAATCACCGGGTAAGAATGGGAAAATAACAAATGCAGTTTCGCAAAAGATGATGGCAAATAGCACGACATAAATCAAAGTACCGTATTGATCGATTAATTGTCCCATCTTATCGACATGCAATACCATATCCAAAAACTGCATAAAATCCATAATGCTCAACTTTCTGTGAGGGCAAACTTGGTTTGTCGGTTCATCACGTGCTTATACTAAAATCCTACTAAAGTCGCAAGAGGTAACTAATTGTAACTAGTCGGCCGCCAGCGGCGACATCATACACTAAGCGAACCCAGTTATAATGGTCATATGACGACGACCAACTTATCCCCTCGCCCGATTCAGGCATTACCTGATCATCTGATCTCTCAAATTGCCGCAGGCGAAGTGGTGGAGCGCCCCTCCGCCGTAGTAAAAGAGTTACTAGAAAATGCATTAGATGCGGGTGCAACCAACATCACCGTGCGCCTTGAAGAAGGCGGTGTGAAACGCATTGCCATCATCGACAATGGGCGTGGCATCCCCGCTGATCAATTACCGCTCGCGGTACAACGCCATGCGACATCCAAAATCACCTCATTAGAAGAACTAGAAAATGTCGCTACGCTAGGCTTTCGGGGTGAAGCTTTGGCATCGATTTCGTCGGTAGCGATTCTGACGCTGACCACCCGCACCGCCGAAGCACCCCATGCCTGGCAAATCGAGAGCGACAAGATCACGCCCGCATCCGGCGCGCAAGGCACCACAGTAGATGTGCAGGATTTATATTACAACACGCCAGCGCGCCGTAAGTTTTTGAAATCAGAACAAACCGAATTTGGTCATTGCGCTGAAGTCGTACGCCGCATCGCCCTAGCTCGCCCTGACGTCTCGTTTTCTTTATCGCATAACGGTAAAACCGTCGATCACTGGAATATCAGTGCTATCGACAAACGTAGCGCGACGATTTTAGGCGATGGTTTTGCCAACGCCCGCTTAGCCATTGATGAAAGTGCCGGACCTTTGCGTCTGCATGGCTTTATCGGTTTACCAACGGCCTCCAAAGGCCGCGCTGACGCTCAGTATTTTTATGTAAACGGTCGCTTCGTACGTGACAAATTACTGACGCATGCCGTGCGTGCCGCCTATCAAGATGTCTTGCATGGTGATCGTTATCCGTCCTACGTGATCGCTTTAGATCTCGATCCGGCTTTAGTTGACGTCAATGTCCATCCTTCAAAAATCGAGGTGCGCTTCCGAGATAGCCGCGCTGTGCATCAATTTGTATTCCATGCGGTGAATCGTGCGTTAGCACAAACCTCGGCGACGGCGTTCGGTACGGTACCTGCACCGGCAACGGCAGGCTTAGGCGAACCCCAAAGCAATAACGGACGCATGCCTTGGATAGGCGGCGAGCAAACCAGCTTTTCAGCGCAATTTGCATCCCCTGCTTTCGCCATCAATGACAGCAATTTGAATCAAAGTGCCTATGGAGGCAATAGCGGCGGTAACAGCGGCGGCTACGATTACAGCTTCATGCAACAACGTGCGCAGGGTGCTGGCGTTGCCCAATCCGCAGAAAGCTATGGCGCTTTTTTTGGTGGCAAGACAACTCAAACAGGCGAATCTAATTTGCCGAACGACGATCATCCACTCGGCTTTGCCCTCGCCCAGCTGCACGGCATTTATGTGCTGGCACAAAACAGCAAGGGCTTAGTCCTAGTCGATATGCATGCAGCACACGAACGCATTTTGTATGAGCAACTCAAGAATGCGCTCGATGAAAATGCCATGCCAGTGCAAGCCTTGCTGATTCCCATGACCTTCCACGCAGATGGTATTGAAGTCGCCACAGCAGAAGAAAACCAAGACATCTTGAAGTCACTCGGTTTTGATATCGCCGCGATTTCCCCTACTACTTTGGCGGTACGCGCTGTGCCAGCCTTATTAAAAAATGCCGACGCCCAATCTTTAGCCCGCGACGTCTTACGCGAAGTCAGAGAATTTGGTGGCTCACGCGTACTGATCGACCGACGTAACGAATTACTGGGTACCCTCGCGTGCCATACTGCAGTGCGTGCCAACCGCAGTTTAACAATAGTCGAGATGAACGCCCTGCTACGCCAGATGGAACAAACTGAGCGAGCCGATCAATGTAATCATGGTCGACCGACTTGGGTACAAATGGGATTGAATGATCTAGATAGAATGTTTATGCGTGGTCAATAGTGATGCCAGCAAATAGCATATTCGGGCGCATCGCGTTGTTGCCCTTACTCGCAATACCGACGTATTGCTCCGTCGTGCGCCTAGCGCTGCATCCCGACTAAGCTATTTTCTGACACCACTAAATCTCCAGAATCTTTTCTAAAACTATGCAACAACAAAAAATCATCGCCATCATGGGTCCCACTGCTTCCGGTAAAACCGCAGCAGCGCTGGCGATCGCGCGTGAAGTCCCTGCCGAAATCATTTCAGTTGATTCGGCTTTGGTCTATCGCGACATGAACATTGGGACAGCAAAACCAAATGCCGAAGAACTCGCTGCCGCGCCGCATCACTTAATTGATATTATCGATCCTAGCGAATCCTATTCCGTCGCGCAATTCTTGAGCGACAGCGGACGCTTGGTGAAAGAGATACGCGCACGTGGCAGGCTACCGATTTTAGTCGGCGGCACCATGATGTACTACAAAGCTTTAATGAACGGCATTGACGACCTACCACCCGCCGACACAGTAATCAGGGCACAGCTCGATGCCGACATGGCGACAATCGGCGCAGCCGGCTTGCATGCACGCTTAACAGAGCTCGATCCAATCACTGCAGCACGCTTAAAGCCCAACGACAGCCAACGCATACAACGCGCATTAGAAATCTACATGATCACTGGGCAAGCGATGTCCACTCTAATCGCCCAACAAACACGCGCCGCAACCCCTTTTGAATTGCTTTCGATCTCACTTGAGCCCAGCGACCGCAGCTTTTTACACGAACGCATCGCCAAACGCTTCGACATCATGTTGGAGCAAGGCTTCATTGACGAAGTACGCCAACTCAAGCTCAGATCCGAACTCAGCGCCGACTTACCATCAATACGTTGCGTAGGCTACCGCCAAGCGTGGGATTATTTAGACGGCAGCATCGACCACCAAGAAATGCGCGAACGCGGCATCATCGCCACGCGCCAACTCGCCAAACGCCAGCTAACCTGGTGTCGCTCTATTCCCGAAAGGCTGATCGTCGATTGCATCCAGGACAATGTCAGCGAACAAGTTTTAGCGCACTCGCTTAAAATGCTCAAAGACAATTAAAGTCATTTAAACGACGTTAATGACTTTTTCAAGCGCAACCAAGCAAATTCACATTAATTCTTGACGCACTGCACATCCACTGGCATAATCTTGGGCTTCTTGGTGATATAGCTCAGTTGGTTAGAGCACAGCACTCATAATGCTGGGGTCGGTGGTTCAAATCCACCTATCACCACCAGAACACAAAGCCCTGTTAGCAATAACAGGGCTTTTTTGTTTTCTGGTTCTCAATAATTACCTGACTCGAATAATGCTTTACAAAATTGTCGTTTAATCTACCTAAAGCAATGAAATTAGCTGGATATTTTTGTGGAATTCGCTGAAGATTGAGCGCGAGGCATGGTGTTGTTGAATCAAAAGCAGTATCTCGTTTTAATTTACCTTACGAACTTCCGCAACTATTCCTTAATCTCATACCAGCCAATCAAAATGAGAATAGCTAATCGATTAGGCCAACTGACTCTCAGCAATAAACGCGCACTTTTGTATGGTGGCGTCGGTTTCGTCATTCTATTCTCTATCACCAGCGCCTTCCTTACTCTGCTGTATTTACGGCAAGAGGCGCAAGAACAAATTCAACGCTCGTCTGAAAATCTTGCCAGTTCTTTAGTGCAAACTTTTGATGGCATGATCGACACCATTGATGTTGCCCTGCAATCGGTCGTGGATGAAGTAAGCAGACAACAAGCCGACCGCAACATAGACGCAGACAATATCAACCAACTGTTACTGCGTCAGGCAAAACGTGTCCCGCATCTCGCTTTTATGCGTATCACCGACGATAAGGGCAATGTAGTTTATGGCGTCGAAAATCAAAATAAGCCGACCAACCTGAATGACCGCACTTTTTTTCAACTTTTAGTCAACGACCCTCAAGCTCAACTGATTGTCGGTCAACCTGTATTTGCAAAAATAGCGCAAAAATGGGTTTGGTCTTTCTCCCGCCGTATCAACCGGACAGACGGCACTTTCGCTGGCATAGCGTACGGCTCTGTCTATACCGACGAAATTGAAGATATCTTTAATAAGATTCACATAGGCGAAGGTGGTTCAATTGCTATACGAGATGAGGCGCTGGCTCTGATTGCACGCACAACATTTGATCGTAACAACACCATTCCAATTGGCAGTACTTCAATTTCAATTCCATTCAAAAATACCCTAAAAACAAATCCAAATCGAGGCACCTATACCAGTGATACCTCCAGCACTGATGCCATCAAGCGTATTTACTCGTATCAACGTAGTGACAAGTATGGCTTTATTGCAAATATAGGTTTGGCTAACGATGTCGCACTTAAAGCCTGGCAAAAACAAGTCGCCGTTGTTAGTCTGATCCTAGCCGTATTCGCCATTACTCTTCTATATTTGACACGGAAAATTGACTATGCTTGGCGACAATATGACGATGCGATTCTCACGTTAAAGCATAATGCTGAACAACTTTCATACAAACATCAGCTACTGACAGACTCTGACGAAAAACACCGAGCCCTATTAGAAAGATTACACACGGCGATTGTCGTGCATGCGCCTGATACCAGCATTCTTTTTAGTAATTCTAGAGCATCCGAATTGCTTGGATTAACTCAAGACGAATTACTGGGCAAAGTGGCGATTGATGACAACTGGTACTTTGTTGATGAACGAGGCATTAAAATGCGTCCGGATCAATATCCAGTTCAGCGTGCGTTGAGCACTAAAACATCCTTCAGTGAAATGGTACTGGGAATTCGCCGCCCAAATGCCCACGAATTACGCTGGGTACAGGTGAGCGCATTTCTAGAAGATGATGAGCATCATCAATTGCGCCAAATCGTCGTCAACTTTAATGATATTACGGAACGAAAAGAAGCCGAATTGCGCTGGCAATTTGCCTTAGAAGGCGCCGGCGATGGTGTGTGGGATATCAATCTCATCACGAAGAAAGGGCAGTTTTCAAAAGCTTTTTTGGGTATGTTAGGTTATCCCGAGCATAGCTTTGAGGAAAACTATAATCAGCTTATATCTCTTGTTCATCCAGAAGATCGCGCCAATTTACTCGCTGAGATGAAAAAACATAGAAGTGGACAAACCAGTCAATTCTCGGCGGAATACAGGATGCGTTGTGCGGATGGCGTGTATAAGTGGATTTTTGGGCGTGGAATGGTGGTGAGTGTCAATGAAGCAGGACTATCACTTAGGATGGTGGGCACGCATACCGATATTTCTGCGATGAAAAATGCGGAAGAAAAAATTTGGACGGAAGCGAATTATGATTCACTGACTAAGCTTCCAAATCGCCGCTTGTTTTATGACCGTGTTGAAGAAAATATCAAGAAAGCACAACGCGAGCATGAAACTATCGCCCTACTCTTTATTGATCTAGATAGATTCAAAGAAGTCAATGACACCCTCGGACACCATGTCGGAGACCAGCTGCTAATTCAGGCAGCGACACGCATCAAGTCCTCGGTACGTGCCTATGACACCGTAGCAAGGATAGGTGGCGATGAATTCACCGTCATACTAGCTGATGTGCACGACACGGTCGACGTTGGTAAGCTCGCCGAAAAAATAATTATCCAATTGTCTGAGCCTTTTACTATCTCTGGGGTCGAGTCTTACGTTTCCGCCAGCATCGGTATTGCTCTGTATCCGAATGATGCCCAGACAGTGATAGAACTCACTCAGCACGCAGATCAAGCGATGTATTCGGCCAAAGATAATGGCCGTCAATGCTTTCGTTTCTTCACTAAATCCATGCAAGAAGATGCGACCTATAGAATGCGCCTTGCAAACGACTTAAGGCACGCACTAAAACAAAACCAATTCCTGGTTTACTATCAGCCAATTATCGATCTTAGCAATGGCCAGACCTATAAAGCCGAGGCACTGATACGCTGGCAGCATCCTGAGCTAGGATTTATTTCGCCGGCCAGCTTTATTCCTATCGCGGAAGACACAGGCACCATACATCAAATCGGTAATTGGGTATTTTCGCAAGCCATTGAGCAGGTAAAGATTTGTCAGGCATTATCAAACCGAAAATTTCAAATCAGTGTCAATAAGTCCCCGGTACAGTTTTTAGTTGAACGAGGTGATCAGCATCAATGGCTGGATCAAATCCTGAAATCGGGCATTGATGGCGACAACATCGTGATTGAGATTACCGAGGGCATCTTGATTAACAATGATATCCGTGTCACACAGAGTCTCTTACAATGCCGTGACGCGAAAATTCAGGTAGCGATTGACGATTTTGGCACTGGTTATTCATCGCTATCTTACTTAAAAAAGTTCGACGTCGATTATCTTAAAATTGATCAATCATTTACCCAGAATCTGTCCCTACATTCATCAGAATATGCACTCTGCGAAGCGATCATCGTGATGGCGCATAAGTTAGGCATACAAGTCATCGCTGAAGGTGTAGAAACTGAAGAGCAACACCAGCTATTAAAGCAAATGGGTTGTGACTTTGGGCAGGGCTACTTGTTTTCCAGGCCGATGCCTGCTGCGCAATTAGTCGAATTCATTAGCGCAGCATCTGCTATCAGTCTGCACTAAAAATCAATGCAAGAAGATTTTTTGGATTGAAAAAAGTGCCAGCGTGAACAATTGAAAATTCGCTCAAAGATAGTTGATTGGCTTATGAAGTACAAACGTTTCGATAAGCGCTCTCGTAAGCTTCGATCACAATCTGCGGGTTGAGGCTTGAGCGGATGCAGATACAAAGAAGAAATGAGTGCCTGAAGAGATTTTACTTTGCTGATTTATCTTCATTACCGCGCGGGATATAACGAAGGCGGATTTGTTTTAGTACTTTTTGCTACGCCAAGAGTCGGCACTCGAACTCTTTTTTCATTCAACGCCATGTGTTCATGGATACTCGGTCTGAACAGAAGTCGGTTGCGATTCAATACTATCGACTTTTATTCAGCGGTCATCGCTGCTTTTTGAGCTGGCGTTAAACGTTTAGCACTGATCACGACCGTTTGCATCATCGATGTCTCTTGATCATAAGCGAGTTTTTCTGCTTCGGACATGCGTTTTGCGCTGACTGTCACGGTTTGAATTGGCGCTACTGAAGCGTCCACATTAGAAGTCGTCGCGACGTTCACTATGCCTACGAAAATTAATGAACTTAAGCAAGCAGATGCTGCAGATACGATGGCTGTGGCGGTAATTGTTTTCATGGTAGTTCTCCTAAATTTTGCGCTAAAGTTTCATTTAATGGGTAATTAAACTCGCTGTTTAGCTGATTAATTTTTTTATCGATTTGTGTTTCGATGTGTGTACTTTAACGAAGCCTGGAGTCAAGTGCTATGCGTATGCGACGAAATGCGAAATGGCGGCAATCAAGTGCTGAAAAATGAGCTTTAAGAGAATTCAGACACGATGCGCAAGGCGCAACTTACGCAAGTTGACTATCGTTTTCTTGTACCTTCGTTGAAGAATAAGCCGACTTCCTAAGGCGTCAATGAGGAACAACTTGAGGACGGAGTGACAGAAAAATTGATCAACAGATAGCTACAATGATGTGAAAAAATGAGAATGGAATTTCAACTTCTGACAGCAGAAATCAAAAAAGTGAGTTGAGAGAAAAAATGGATTCAGTAAAGAATGTTGAATCTTGAACAGTGCTCATCGGCACCGGGTTTAACCGCCGATCGGGCTAAACCATTATGAAATATTGCGACTAGCTTGGAACACTTAAAACTAAATGAGCTTCAGAGAATAAACATTAAGACCTGGGTTCATCAATCTGAATAAGTCAGAAAACCTTCACTGACTTATTCAGCATTCATCTGCGCTTTTTCTGCTGCAGTCAAACGTTTAGCGCGAATTTCAATCACTTGAGTCACTGTGGACTGCGCTAATTCCCAATCGTAAGCTTGTTTTTCAGCATCACTCATACGTTTTGCGCTGATAGTGACTGTTTGGATTGGCGCTACGGATGCTTCAACAGTGGTCGTCGTAGCCATATTCACGACGCCTACAAAAATCAATGAAGTTACGCAAGCAGAGGCTGCAGAAACGATGGCTGTGGCGGTAATTGTTTTCATGGTATTTCTCCTAAATTTATTAACATATTCACGATTAAATGAAACTTGGTTTTTTATCGATTTCCGTGTTGTTTGGTGTGTCGATGGGTGTACTTTATCGAAACCAAACGTCAAGTACTAGCGCGATGCGACGAAGTGCAAAAAGCGAGGATTTAAGCGTTGAAAAGCGCGCACCAGCTAAGTTTTATGGTGCGATTTGGAAGAAAAGAGAACGTAAAGGTGCGAAAAGCGGCCGACAAGGGGCCAAGCGTGCCAAACCTACATCACACTTGCCACCTTGTTATAAACTATGTGCCATTAGCTATGTACCAGCAACTATTGGTTATTAACGGCTATGCGAAGTCAGTTTTGCCAATGGCGATGCTAGGCTGACGCCCGGTGCCTGATTACGTGCGCCGCTTTTTTTCGCATTGACGGCTGGACTTTCAACTTTAGCTTCGTCCAGACGCTCGTCTGCCTCACCGCGCATTAGTGACGTGCCGCCAAGATTACGCCCCATTGCAACGCCTACGGCCAACATATCAATGACCAATAAATGCAAAATCCGGCTCACCATAGGCAAATGCGTTGTGACATCTTCTACGTGATCTACAATCAAGGCGACATCTGCTTTGCGTATCAATGGTGAATGACTAGCAGCAATTGCGATGATCTTGGCGCCTCGTTCGCGGGCTTTTTCGGCAACTTCTAATAACTCTGGCAATCGACCACTGCTACTACTGATCACGACCACGTCTTGATCGCTCAAGACACTCGCCGACAACAACTGCAGGCGTGAATCGGTGTGCGCAATACTAGGAATACCCAAACGCAAAAATTTAAATTGAGCATCTTGCGCAACGACACCGTAATGGCCAATCGCATAAAACTCAATCCGATTGGCTCGATTAATTAAGGCAATCGCCCGCTCTATCATGTCGCGATTGAGTTGACTGCGTACCTGCAAAATGGCAGAGGCGGTATTACCCAAGACTTTAGCGCCCAGCTCCAGAGCTGAATCATCATCGGTCACCTGAATATGCGTGACCGGCACGGTACCAGTTAAGCCCGATGCTAGTCGTAATTTAAAGTCAGACAAACCTTCACAACCTAAAGAACGGCAGAAACGAATCACAGTCGGTTGACTGACATCAGCGGCGCGGGCGATTTCGGCAATAGGATCGTTGACTACGGCACGGGCATGCGCCAAGACATGCTCGGCGACACGTAGCTCGGCAGGCGATAAATCGGCACGAATACGGCGTATCTGTCCCAAGATCGCTGAGCCTGGGTCGGTATTCAAAGTTCTTAGTTGCGCATCTAAGATGGCCGAGGCACCAATAAAGGTGGCTTGCTCAGCCGTGATCACAAATGTCGGAATTGCCGCGACATAGCGACTGAAGCGCCCTTTTTGTTCGAAGCGTGCACGGAAACTGGATTTTTCAAAATACTCACCCAAACGTGGCACGATACCGCCACCGATGTAGATGCCACCCATTGCCCCCAACGTCACTGCCAGATTAGCTGCCGCTGTACCGAGCAATGAGCAAAATACATCGAGCGCTTGTATGCAATAGGTATCAGTTTGATCCAGTGCCATTTGCGTGATTTCGGGTGCGCTCAATTCACGCATTAAGCCCTGGCCATGCTCTACTAAGGCGCGATAAATTAGCTCCAAGCCAGGACCAGACACCAAACGTTCAAAAGACACGTGCTCAAAGTGTTTCCAAACATAGCGCAAGATAACGATCTCGCGTTCATCGCGTGGTGCAAAACTAGTGTGACCACCTTCCGAACCTAAGGAAATCCAACCATCCCCCGCAGGAATCAAACCTGATGTACCTAGACCACTACCCGGCCCTAATAAGCCGATAACACTTTGCTTGCGTGGACTACCGCCACCAATTTGTTGTACGTCGTTCGGTCCCAACCGCGGTAAAGCCATTGCCAGTGCAGTAAAGTCATTGACGATCAAGAGCGTGTCAAAACCCAGCTTTTGACGCACTTCTTCAATAGAAAAACGCCAGTGATAGTTAGTCATGCTGACCATATCACCATCAACAGGATTCGCGATCGCGACCGCAGCGTGCTCAATTTGAAAACCCGGCAAGGTTGCCAGATATGCGCACATCGCCGCGTAAAAATCGGAATAATCAGCACACAGTAAAGACGTGACATACTGAAAATCACCGCGCCCCATTTCCAAAGCAAAGCGTGCATAAGTGCCGCCTATGTCCGCCAGCAGGTGTGGCGTTGCATATTGTGCGCTGGTATTTCCGGAGCGTGATATTGATTGGGTTTCCATAGGTTTCCAAATTGATAGTGCGTATCCGATGCGATTCAAAGCGATGCGATACGATATTTTGCGATGCTTTTCGCCCCTACTTCTCTGCAACAACTTAAACAAGCGAATCAGTATAGTTGCAAGGTAGCATTAAAATTGCAAACTTGCATTGTAGTCTGACTAGACGAGCCTATGATATATCAAGTGTTTGACTACAAATCGGCTCAAACTAATTAAGGGATTATGTCGTTAATGCCGTAGAGAAAGCAAGATTTGTAACTAGACTACAAAAAATAATGTAGTAAAGTTTATAACCATCGCCATTTGATTAGTATGCTTTACGCTCATAAATGACCCTATCAGAACGCTCCGCAGCGCCTATAACAACAAGCCATGCCGATAAATTCAGCTAAGTAGCGTAGCTTGCGACATGCGCATCATCCGCTTGGTTCGCTGACAATCAATAACTTTAAGATCGAGAGTGCGTAGGACGCGACCTTTATTCACCATCTTTGCTCTATCTCGACAATTCGAGCAGATGCGAACCGCTAGCAAGGTTTCTAAATAGCTGCCTGGATGTCCCGTATTTCACTTGCTTTCCTTCGTTAAGAATTCACTTTACAGGCTTCCGAATCATCTAAAAACCAAAGAAAAAAATTTCAATAAGCTTTTTATCAATAGTTTATTCTGGAAAACCACAAATCAAGAAAAATCCTGAAACTTAATAACAAATGCGTTGCCATATTTATGTAGTTTTGCTACATTGACTCAATAATAGTCACACAAAATCCTAACTATCTTAATTACCATGAGTTATGCAAAAGTGCTGCAACACCGTGTGATTACAAATCACCAGCTCTGTTTAGCCGTTTTTGTATGATTTGCACTACAGGACTTCGCTCTGATGACCAACACCACCTCCTCTAGCTCAATAACGACAGCGACAGCGCCCTACCCATGGCTGGTCGCAGACATAGGCGGCAGCAATGCACGCTTTGGCTGGGTTGCTGGCGCAGATCAGGCGATCACTCATGTACACACGCTAGCAGTCAATAAATTTGAAACGCCAATTGCAGCCAGCGAAAATTATCTGGCGCGCCTGAAAGAACAGCTAGGCACGACCTACCAGCCACCGCGCTGTGCTGCTTTTGCAGTGGCCACGGCAGCAGGTCAGGATCAGATTAACTTCACTAACAGTCATTGGGGATTTTCTCGCGCACATGTTCAGGCATCTTTACAACTTGAGCGCTTCCTCGTGATTAATGATTTTGAAGCCTTAGCACTCTCCCTACCCCGTTTACAAGCAAGCCAGATTCGCGCCCACGATAAGTTGCCTGAGCATCATGGCACGCTCGCAGTGGTTGGACCTGGAACGGGACTGGGGGTTGGCTCAGTGATCGAAACTCGCCACGGCTGGATTGCCATCCCTGGTGAGGGCGGTCACGCCAGCTTGGCGGCAACAGATGATTTTGAATCTGAAGTTCTCAGCCGGGTACGTCAAGAATTTCCCCATGTCTCTGCCGAGCGACTGTTGTCTGGCATAGGCTTACCGGTGCTATACCGCGCTGTGGCGCACATTTTAGGTACCGCTACGGAAGCACTCAGCACCGAAGTAATTGTAGAGCGAGGTTTGCAAAATCAGGATGCCGCTTGCCGTCAAACTTTAGATACATTCTGCGCATTACTCGGCAGTTTCTGCGGTTCTATTGCGCTAACAGTCGGCGCACGCAGCGGTGTCTACATTGGCGGCGGTATCGTACCGCGCTTTGGCGATTTCTTCTTCAACTCACGTTTCCGCGAAAAATTTGAAGCCAAAGGTCGTCTGCAACCCTATTTGCAGCAAATCCCTACAGCTCTAATTACTGATACGTTGGCCGCTCTGAACGGTGCGGCCTTTGCGATCGAACAAAGCGAAGCACCTGTTACACACAGCGAAGCGTAAATTCTATGCAGCGCCGCCTATTCTCCCCAAGACTTCACAAATTACTAACCCCACTCAGTAGTTTGTCGGGCGGCGCTGTTTTTTTTTGCGCAAGTGTATTGATTGCCGGAATACCAAGTCTGGCCTATAGTTTCGAAGGCACTTCTGCCCCGCCACAAAACAGCACGCATGACATTCAACACCTAGAACCCTCGTCATGGTGGATAGGGATGAAACATCCCGACCTGCAATTGATGGTGCATGGAAAAAACATCAGCGAACTAACACCACACATCGACTATCCCGGTGTCAGCATTCGCCAGATACAGCGCAGTGACAATCCCAATTACTTGTTTATCGATCTGCGCATTGCAGAAAATAGTTCAGCAGGTACAATCAACATCGTATTTAAGCGTGGCGAAAAGACTGTCCTGACACAAAAATTTGCTCTAGAAAATCGTCGTCCCGATTCAGCTTTAAGAGCGAGTTTTACCCCTGCTGATGCGATTTATTTGGTGGTACCGGATCGCTTTGCCAATGGTGATCGCAGCAATGATAGCCATCCCGACTACAGCGACAAACTAGCGCGTGATATTGCAGGTGGACGTCATGGTGGTGACATCCAGGGTATGCAACAACATTTGGACTACGTTGCCAACATGGGCTTTACCATGTTGTGGCCAACGCCATTAATGGAAAACGCCATGCCAGTGAATTCTTATCATGGCTATGCGGCAACCGATTTCTACAAGATAGATCCACGCTTCGGCAGCAACGCCAGCTACAAAGAACTGGTGGTATCCGCCAAACAAAAAGGCGTGGGCATGATCCAAGATATTGTCTTAAATCATATAGGGTCAAATCATTGGTGGATGAAGGATTTACCCAGCAGCGACTGGTTAAATTTTCCGAAAAAATATACCGAGACCAATCACATACGCAGCACTCTGCAAGATATCCATGCATCTCAAAGTGACAGACAGAAGTTCACCGATGGTTGGTTTGTCAAAACCATGCCAGACATGAATCAACGCAATCCTTTCTTGGCGAACTACTTAATTCAAAATACTTTGTGGTGGATAGAATATGCCGATCTGTCTGGATTGCGGGTCGATACTTACTCCTATTCTGACAAAGATTTTTTAGCGCGTTGGTCGCAACGTATCACCGACGAATATCCTCACTTGAATATCGTCGGTGAAGAATGGAGCATGAATCCTAACATCGTCGCCTATTGGCAGCGCAGTGGGCAGCGCAAAGGAGAGAAAAAACAGAACCATGACGGGTATCGCTCCAGTATGCCGAGCATGATGGATTTTTCTGTATATCAGGCATTGCACACCAGCTTAGTTGGAGAAGATGGCAAGCCCGCAAACATGATGACGATGTATGACGCGATAGCAAACGACTTCATTTACCCGCACCCAGATAATCTGACGATTTTTGAAGGCAATCACGATACGCCGCGTATTTTTTCTGCCCTCAATCAAGATGTCGCACTCAACAAATTAGCTATGGTCATGCTAGCGACGCTACGCGGTATTCCTCAGATGTTTTATGGCGCTGAAATCCTGATGACCAGTCCAAAACAACGGGATGATGGCAAAGTTCGTGGTGATTTTCCAGGTGGCTGGGCTGGCGACAAGATCAATGCATTCACTGCTGAAAAACTAAGTGCCGCGCAAAAAGATATGCAGGGCTTTGTCCGCAAATTATTTAATTGGCGGAGAACCGAAGCCGCAATTCATCAAGGCAAGTTAATTCACTTCATCCCTGAGAATAATTGTTATGTGTATTTTCGCCTGCTCGACAATGCGAAAGACGAACGCAAAGTCATGGTGGTCATTAATCGCAATGAACAGAGCGTGGAACTCGATCTGCAGCGTTTTCAAGAAATCATCAAAGACAGCAAAATGGCGCGCGAAGTAATGAGTGGAGAAGTTATTTCACTCAAGGAAAAGCTCAAGGTCAATGCAAAAACCGCTTTGATCTTAGATCTGAAATAAGCTAATCCAAACACATTAGCTATAAATAATTTTTGTAAAATCCCCCCCGAAACACAGAAGGTTATGTCATGAAACATTTACTCTTTTCAATCTTAATTGGCACCGGCATCATCGCCAGCTTACCGGCATCAGCACAAATCAAGTCGGAAGTCGTACACCCAGCCTGGACAAAAAATGCGACGATATATGAAGCCAATATTCGCCAGCATTCCAAAGAAGGTAGCTTCAAAAAATTTCAGGCGTATCTACCTGAGTTAAAGAAAATGGGCGTCAAGGTGATCTGGGTTATGCCCATCAACCCTATCGGTGAAAAAAATCGTAAAGGTGAGCTCGGTAGTTACTATGCAGTGCGTGACTATAGAGGCGTTAACCCAGAATTTGGTACGCCAGCGGACTTTAAGAACCTGGTAAAAGCGATACATGCGCAAGGTATGTACGTGATCATAGACTGGGTCGCCAATCATACTTCTTGGGATCATGCCTGGACCACGCAACATCCTGAATACTACAAGAAAGACAAAGACGGCAAGTTCGTGCCACCCGTACCCGATTGGGCCGACGTAATTTCACTCGACTATAGCAATCAGCAAGTGCGCAAAGAGATGATCGATGCTATGCGTTTTTGGCTGACTGAATACAATATTGACGGTTTCCGATGCGATGTCGCGGCCATGGTCCCAACTGATTTCTGGAACGATGCGCGCAAAGAATTAGACAAAACCAAAAAGGTTTTCATGCTGGCAGAAGCGCATGAATTTGAATTGCAAGAAAAAGCTTTTGATATGACGTATGGCTGGCAATTCAAAGATTTATTCAATGACATTGCAAAGCAAAAGAAAAGCGTTAAAGATCTCGATGCGTATCTGAATGGTGAGGAAAAACACTATCATCCAAATTCCTATCGCATGCTACACATCACGAATCACGATTTGAATAGCTGGGAAGGCACTGAATTTGTACGCCTCGGTGATGGCGTTGAAGCCTTCTTAGTACTGTCGAATATCATGAAAGGTATGCCTTTGATGTATAGCGGTCAGGAAGCAGGTAACAACAAGGCGCTAAATTTCTTCGATCGCGATCCTATCGAATGGAAAACCCATCCATTCAAAGCTTTGTACACCAAGTTATTCCAATTAAAGAAGACCAATAAAGCTTTATGGAATGGCGTAGAAGGCGGCGAAATGCAGCGCCTGAACACAGGCAATGATGAACATGTGTTTGCTTTCACACGCGAAAAATCGGGGAATAAAGTAGTCGCTGTATTCAATCTTTCCGACAAACCACACAGCGCCGAAATTCAAGCGGCACTCGCGAATGGGAAACTGCGCGACGCAATTAGTGGCGCAAAGGCACCTCAAGGCGACAAGGTAAAATTTGACTTAAAACCTTGGGAATACAAAGTATTTGTACAGTAACTTAGCCTCAAAATTAAGCTCAATGAATCATTCCTTTCAGTTGGAATGATTCATTAAAATGAAGTAAGTCTCACCAAGAAACTATAAAACCACTTGGGCCAGCTCACATTCCAATCGGGAGCTGCGTCCAAGCCAAAAGCAGAGATGGAAAAGCCTAGTTGGTCGCCCAGGCCAGCGCTGAATTAAACCTTAACGCACCATCTCGCCTTTTGCTCAGTTACATAAGTTTGCATCACCAGATCACACTTTCATTTTCCCGTACCGGTGTTTGCCGCTTTATTGATGTCGCTTTTGGCGTCCCTATTCGCTTCTGGATACATTACTATCTGTATAAAATCCTTGGTATCCAAATAGCTTTTTGCCGCATCTTGTATGTCTTTTGTACTCAATGCTTTGACCCGTTCATCAAAACTAAATATTTCCGCAGGATCGTCATTATTTTGCAATGCACTACTCATCATCGACAACCAAAAACCATTGGTTTTAATACTTTCCTTACGATTTTTTAACCAGTTTTCTTTGACTTTATTGAGTTCCTCTTCCGTCGCTGGTGCAGCCTTCATTTGCTCCATGAGCGCAAAGCTACTAGACAATAATTTATCCACGTTTTCAGGCCCGCTGGGTAGAGCCAACACCAAGGAATAAGCTTGATACGGTATGCGCTTTAATGAACCAGTGACTCTCGGACTATATACAGCGCCCAATTCTTCGCGCATCTTGGCAGTCAATCGCAATTGCAAAACCTCAACCATGGCGGAGAATCGCAAGCGTTCTTCTAAGCTCATTGCGCGTTCGCCATGCAATTGCAAGGTCACCATACTTTGCTGTTCTTTGCCCACATAAATGTCTTTTTTAATGATGCCTTTATTCGGACGTAAGCCTCTGTCTTTAATGCCAATTTCGATTTCAGGTGTCGGCAAACTGGCTAAATATGTCAGTAATAATGGCTTCACTTTTTCAATATCAAAACTACCGACGATGAAGAAAGTGAATTCTTTAGCACTGGAAAATCTGGCGCGGTAGATTTGCATCATGCGATCTAAATCTAATTGAGCGATGTGTTCAGGCTTCGCCAATACAGGAATACGTGGGTGTGCTGGGAAGCTTGCTTGAATAAATTGTTCTTGGAATATAGCCGCTGGTGTTGCCATTTGATTTTTCAAAGCATCCGTCTGTTTGCCGACAAAAGACTGAAACAAAGCGGGATCTTTGCGAGGCTGCGTAAGTACCAGGTGTAAAACCTGCAGCATAGATTCAAGATCTTCTTTATTGGATGTTCCACTCACACCTTCGCTGTTCTCACCAAACGTGGTAGAGACATTGGCAATTTTGCCCGCCAGTATTTTGCTGATGTCGGTTGGTGAAAAATCTTTAACGCCCATAGAACCAACCACCGTAGTCGCATAACGGCTTTGCAAATAATCGGCATCGTCAATCAAAGCGGTGCCACCAGCGCGGGTTGCGCTCAACAAAATTTGATCGCTCTTAAAGTCGGTAGATTTCAAGACGACTTTTACGCCATTACTCAAAGTCAATTCCGTCGTCCCTAATAAGGTATTCTGACTTTCTTTGACGATCGTGCCTGGCGTCGGGGTCTGATCAAACAGGGATTTTGCCAACACTTTTTCAATCCTGGCACTGACCGCTTTTTGCTCCGCTGACTTAACCATTGCCTGCAATTGTGCGGTATCAGGGATGGCGTGATCTGGTTTGGTGCTACCTTGATACACAATCAATTTTGGCGCATTGGTTGTGAGTATCGACTTCGCAAAATGATTGATCTCATCTAACTGTATGCCGTCGACGATCTCTTTATGAAATATGTATTCAGCTTCTATGCCGGGTAAGGATTCGCCTTGTAGAAAGTTACGAATAAACTCTTCCGCCAATGCAGAGGACTGCGTTTTGTCCCTTTCTTTGTAGGAGTGCTCAAGGTTGCGCAGAGAGTTCAATTTAACACGATCCAATTCCGCTGCGCTAAATCCAAATTGGGCGACCCGCTTATTCTCTTCCATCAGAGCGTCGATCGCGGCCTGCACACCCGCTTTACCTATCGCGGCGGAGGAATTGACTTCCTGATAGTCGCCAATAATCGAACTGATCCCGCTACTGCCAACCAAGAATGGCGGATTAGCGACCTGCGTCAACTCACGCAAACGCTCTGCCAGCATGGAATTAAAAAAGTTTTGAATCCGACGCTGGCGATAGCTACCAAATTTTCCATCGTTCTTATTCAGATAACGTGCTTGCGAAATGCTGACGGACGAAATATTCATTTCCGTATCAGTCGCAATCACCGCTTCACCGATGTTTTTTAAAGGGATACTCGCCTGTGTGCGGGCACGCGGTTTGGCAGGATTCTTCAAGTTGGCAAAGTTCTTTTCAATTAAGGTCTTTACTTGTTTGGGATCAACATCGCCCACGACGACTACCGCCATCAGATCAGGGCGGTACCAGTCTTTGTAAAATCGTTGCAGCGCAGAGTAGGGAAAGTTTTTAATCACTTCTTCTTTACCGATCGGTAGACGCTCGGCATATTGTGAGCCGTGCAGCACTTTGGGCAAAATTTGCTTGCGAATACGATCGCCAGCGCCCTTACCTAAACGCGCCTCTTCCAATACAACCCCACGTTCTTTGTCAATTTCGGCGGGATCAAAACTCAGACCACTCGCCCAATCCGACAACACTAAAAAACCCTTTTCCAAATTTTCAGGTTTATCGGTGGGAATCGGCAAAATATAGACGGTTTCATCAAAACTGGTGTAAGCATTCAAATCCGCACCGAACTTGACACCTATTGACTCTAAGAAGGACACCAATTCATTTTTCTTAAAGTGCTTGCTACCATTAAATGCCATGTGTTCTGTAAAATGTGCCAAGCCTTGCTGATCTGCATCCTCCAACACGGAACCGGCCTTAATCACCAAACGTAGTTCAACTTTTTGCTCTGGTTTGCTATTTTTTTGCACGTAGTAAGTCAAGCCATTGGCTAACTGCCCCTTCAGCAAGTTGGGTGAATAGGGGATCAGTTTGTTAGCGGCGTAAGTCGATGCCTGAACCTTTGTTTGTGCCGTATCAGGCAGAGCCAATACTAATGCTGGCGTCAAAGACAATGCCGAGACTAGTAAAAATTCAGAAAAATGAATTGATCGCATAAGAATATCAAGAGAGGAAAGAATAGCGAACAAAGTACAGTAACTTTGCAAAAAAGACAAATTAAATCATGACTCAAATAAATTATTTCGAAGACAGAAATTCAGTTCAAAAACGCTGACTAATTGGATAAACATCAACCAGCATTCAAAAACTATCGGTTACACTTCACCTCATACTTACATTCTCAAGTGACCATGAGCATTCAACTTAAAACCGAAATCCGCAAACAAGCGGTCGAATCTTTACAGCGCTACTTCGATATCAATATGGAAGAAACTTTAGGTAATCTTCCTGGCAACAATCTACTTGACTTTATCTTGGAAGAAATCGGTCCAAGTATTTACAACCAGGCAGTTCGTGATGCCCAAGACCATTTGCAAACACGGGTGCAGGAGTTGGATATTGATGTTCATGCTGAAGAATTTAGCTACTGGAGCAATATCAAAAAACGGCGTTAAAAACAGCATCTGATTAATAGTGTTTTCATCAATGCGCTTATCGCAAATTGAGTATGCATAAATAACAATCAGTCTTTGGCTCAATGTTTTGGAAAATCGCTTATGATCATTAGCTGATTTCTGAATCAACTATAGTTATGTACATAGCAGACTTGCCCTGACGTTTACAAGCGTTTCATCTCATTTTAATGGGCGCATCGTTTGACGCACCTTAGCCCAAGGAGATAACGAAGTCGCTATGCAACTAAGAAGCAGAAAAAATTCAAAACAACATCAGACTATGAATAAGTAAGGAAATTCATCCATGCGCAAACGCCTGCCACCGCTATTCGCGTTACAAGTATTTGAAGCGGCCGCACGCCATGGCAAATTTAATCTGGCGGCGCAAGAGTTAAAATTGACGCAGAGCGTTGTCAGTCGACAGATCAAGCAATTGGAAGATTGGTCCGGTTTGTGTTTATTTTCTCGACATGGGCCAAGAGTCGAATTGACCAAAGAAGGCCAAGACTTGCTCGGTCGTCTCAATGCACCGCTCAATGCATTGCATGCAGCGGTGTATTCGAATGCGGAAGTAGAGCAAAAAACACTGCAAATCAATACACTGGCATCCGCTGCACTGACGCTCTTATTGCCGCAACTGGAAGAGTTCAGGCTAGCGCATCCCGACATTCGTACCAGCATACAAGCTGATTACGCGCTGACGAGTTTGCCACCGCAATTGGCCACGGTCGCTATTCGCTTTACCAGTCGCCCCGATCCTACGCTTCAATCACATTTATTATTCACCGATCGATTTGTCGTGGTTGGCACAGCGGAATTGGTTAAAAAACTTGGCAAAAATCCGGCTAAATGGCCAGCCTCACAACTATTACGACACACCAACATGGATTGGTCAGCATGGACGAGTTCGCAAGACTTAGCCACGCAATTGGAGGTCGATGGTTTGGAATTTAATGACGCAGCTATATTATTAGATGCGGCTAAACGTGGTTTGGGTATAGGCATATCGAGACTCTCCGTTGCATGGGAAAGTTTAGAAAGAGGTGAGCTAGTTCTAGCATCCAATCATGTTTGTATTTCCCCACTTAATTTCTATCTGATGTATCGCTATGATTGCGCGGAAAATCCGGCAATTCGAGCATTCGCCGAGTGGGTTATTGAGGCGACAAAAATTTGGGAAAATCGCCTAAGAAAGTACGACAGAAAATCCACAAAAAAATCGACCAAAAATTCCCTCAAAAATTAGCTCCAGGAAAATGCAATGAACAAGACAATAGACAAGACGCCCGACGACACACTAGTCAACACACTCGATTACAGTGCGCAAGAACTGCAATCTATTCTGCAAAAAACTACGGATCTGGTAATAGATCAATATGCCCGACTCGCCGAGCAAAAAGGCTTTCATGCGTTTGAACAGAAAGAAGTAGCGTCCTGGTTTGATGAGCCTTTGCCATTAGCTGGTAGCGATGCACTCGATTTACTGCAGGTAGTCAAAGAACGCGTGCTCGACACCGCCACCGGCAATCTTGGCCCGAATATGTATGCCTATGTAATGGCAGGTGGCAATCAGATTTCTACCATCGCCGATTTTTTGGCGTCAACTATTAATCAAAATGCGACCAAATGGCATCTAGGACATGCCATGACCGAAATAGAAAAACGCGTCGTCGCATGGACGTCGGACATGGTCGGCTATACACCCGAAGCGGGCGGCGTCATGGTCAGTGGCGGCTCAGCGGCTACTTTGACCGGATTGACCGTCGCTCGCAATATATTTTTCCGCAAATACAATGTAAACAAAAATGGCTTGTTTGGCATGAAGCCGTTTACTGTTTATTGCAGCAAAGAGACTCATAGCAGCACAGACAAAAGTGTTTCTTTACTTGGTATTGGTACGAATAATTTGCGCAAGATCGCGACTGATAGTGAGTTTAAAATCGATCTCGCCGCATTAGAACAACAGATAAACGCTGACATCGCGGCAGGCTTTACCCCATTCTGTATCGTGGGAAATGCCGGCACTGTCAATACAGGCGCCATTGATGATTTAACTGCCTTATCAAGAATCGCAAAGCAACATAGTATGTGGCTGCATGTCGATGGTGCTTACGGTGGCTTAGTGTCGTCTCTCCCTGAGTTGAAAGACAAATATGCGGGAATGGAATTAGCAGATTCAGTGGCACTCGATTTTCATAAATGGTTGTACCAACCGTTTGAAATCGGCTGCACTCTAGTCCGCAACTGGGATGTTCTGCGTGAATCCTATTTCAAACAGGCGGATTACCTAGACACCTCATTAGAAGCAAAAAGCGACCGTTTAGAATTTAACGAACATTACTTCCAACTATCACGCAACGCCAAAGCTTTCAAAGTATGGATGTCCTTGAAAGCTTATGGATTTGCAAAAATTCAAGCGATGATGCAAAAAGATTTGGACTTAACACGTTACCTGGAGAAACAAGTCAAAGCAGCATCTGATTTTGAATTGAAATCGAAGAGCGACTTAGCGATCGCTTGCTTCCGCTATGTCGGTCAAGACTTAAGTACTGAGAAGATTATCGATGTCAATCAGAGACTGATTCCGGCACTGGAAGCAGACGGACGCGTATTCATCACAGGCACACGTCTGAACGGCGAATTTGTCCTGCGTGCCTGCATCATCAATCATCGCAAAACTGAGGCTTCAATTGATTATTTGTTAGAGGTGATACGCGACGTGGCGTCTACTTTAGTCTAGTTTCCGTTCGATCAGCCACAATTGTCATTGATTCGAAACTCTTTGATTTCCATCCTAAAAGTTGTGGCTAATCGCTAGTCTTAAATTTCATCGGGCACGATAGCCGTCACTTCAATTTCCACACGGGCTCGGTCTTCGATCAAGCCCGCCACCTGAACCGCCGCCATCGCCGGGAAATGTTTGCCAATGACATCGCGATACGCGACACCGATTTCTTTATACGCTGCCACATATTCTTTCTTGTCGATCACATACCAAGTCATGCGCACGATGTGTTCAGGTTTCGCGCCACCTTCGGCTAAGACCTCTACAATATTTTGCAATGCCTGTCGCGTTTGTCCGGCGATGTCATCGCAATGAAACTGCTCTTGCCCATCCCACCCTATCATGCCGCCGACACAAATCGTGCGTCCTGTGGCGGCGACGCCATTTGAATAGCCGCGTGGTCTAACCCAGCCTGGTGGTTGTAAAAAATCCATAGTATTTCCTTTCAATATGATTCGCGCAGAGCTGTCGGGATTATGCCGTCAGATACTTCTGCATTTGTTCACGCAATGCGACAGGTAATGCGATAGCTTTGCGCGCTTTGACCTGTGCCATCACTAAAACGAGTTGGGCCTTTAGTCGCAAATCTTGCTCCTGTCCTAACATCAGGATTTCTACCGTAGCAGAAGCTCTGCCTAATTTTGTCACACGTAGTTCAGCGATCAATTCATCGCCCATCACACTGGTTTTCACGAAATCGGTTTCTATATGCACGGTAGGCAAACCAATACCTTGAACCATGTGCATTTCATGAAAACTCATACCCAAAGCTTGCGCACACCAGTCTTCCACCACACCATTGATCAATTCAAAATAACGTGGATAAAACACGATACCCGCAGGATCACAATGTGCAAAACGAATGTTGATCGGTGTGCTAAAGACTAAGCTCATGGATTGGCATCCTTATAGTCCTTTAACATTTCACGCGCGATGATCAGTTGCTGTACTTCAGTTGCACCTTCGTAAATCCGCAGGGCGCGGACTTCGCGATAGAGTCTTTCTACCGGCACTTCACTCATCACCCCCATGCCGCCAAACATCTGCACGGCCGCATCGATCACTTGTTGCGCACCTTCGGTCGCGACCATTTTCGCCATCGCCGCTTCTTTGGTGACGCGCTGTCCTTGATCGCGTTGCCACGCCGCGCGGTACACAAGTAAAGCCGCGCTATCAATCGTGGTGGCCATTTGTGCCAACTTGGCTTGAGTTAGTTGAAAATCAGCGAGAGTTTGCCCAAACATTTTTCGACTAGTGGCACGTGCCATTGCCTCATCTAAAGCGCGACGAGCAAAACCCAAAGCTGCTGCCGCCACCGAGGTACGGAATACATCGAGCGTCGCCATCGCCACTTTGAAGCCTTGCCCTGCTTCACCGATACGCTGACTAACAGGGATACGACATTGATTGAATTTCAAACGCGCTAAAGGATGGGGTGCTATCACGTCTATGCGATCAGCGATTTCAAATCCATCAATGTCAGCGTCAACAATGAATGCTGAGATACCACGTGCGCCTGCTGCTTCACCAGTGCGGGCAAACACCACGTAAAAATCAGCGATACCGCCATTCGAGATCCAAGTTTTTTCACCTTCGAGTTCGTAATAATCGCCCTGAGCATCTTTTACTAAAGTGGCAGCACATTGCATGGCAGCGACATCGGAACCGGCGTTGGGTTCCGATAATGCAAATGCCGAAATCAATTTACCTTGCCCGACTTTTTCTAAATAAGTGGTCTTTTGTTGTTCGCTACCGAATAAACTAATCGCCCCAGTGCCCAGACCTTGCATAGCAAAAGCAAAATCGGCTAAACCTGAATAACGCGCTAAAGTTTCACGCAAGATGCAGATTGCGCGCGTGTCGATCACGTCTTGACTCGCTCCGTAGGCTTTGCCGCCAATCGCATGTTTCAACCAACCTGCTTCACCCAATTGTTTGACCAGGTCGCGACATTCTTGATCGACATCATTGCCGTGCGTTTGATGAATATTCTCGCTAGCCCAATGATCCAATTGAGTTTGTAATTGGCGATGTTCCTCGTTGAAGAAGGGCCAGTTTAGGTGAGAGGTGTTTGACATGTGTTTCCTGTTATTTGTGCGATAAAGAAATGCTTACTAATCAATTCCTCATCAATTTCTAATTGATTCTATTTCAAGACGCTAATCTCCCTTCTCCCGCAAGCGGGAGAAGGGTCGGGGATGAGGGGCGTCGGGTAATTTAAATTCAATTTCGTTTGTACATTTCAAATATTGAGAATGAATTTGAATAAGCATTTCTGTAATCTGAACTACCCTCACCCTACCCTCTCCCGCTTGCGGGAGAGGGTAATTAGAACTCATTACCAAGCTACGCAGAGAAATTCAATTCCAGGGATGCAGCACAGGCGCAAACCACAGCAATACGTCTGTGTTGCGAGGATTTGTAACGCCGCAATGCGCCCAGCAATTGGATTTATCCTTAATTGCCCTCAAACTTCGGCTTCTCTTTGTTCACAAACGCATGATAAGCCCGATGAAAATCATTGGTCATCATACAAATTGCCTGCGCTTTAGCTTCAGCATCAATCGCTTGATCGACGCTCATATCCCATTCTTCGTGCAGCATTTTCTTGGTCATCGCGTGGGCGAAAGTTGGACCATTCGCGAGATTGCTTGCGTAGTTTTGTGCTGCACTGATCACTTGATCTGGCTCAGTCAATTGATTAAAAAATCCCCAACGCCCGCCCTCTTCGCCTGACATACTGCGTCCGCTGTATAGCAAATCGGAAGCGCGACCTTGGCCTATGATGCGCGGCAAAATGGCGCAAGCGCCCATGTCGCAGCCCGCTAGTCCAACGCGGGTAAACAGGAACGCCGTTTTGCTGCGGCTCGTTCCTATCCGAATATCCGACGCCATCGCGATAATCGCACCTGCGCCAGCACAGATGCCATCAACAGCAGCGATGATCGGTTGTGGGCAGGCGCGCATGGCTTTCACCAAATCACCCGTCATTTGCGTAAAACGAAGTAAGCCTGGCATATCGAGTTGCGTTAATGGTCCTATGATTTCGTGCACGTCGCCACCCGAGCAAAAATTCTCGCCTGCGCCTGTGATCACGATCGCTTTGATATCGTCGGTGTAGCACATAGTGCGAAACAGATCACGCAATTCGGCATAGGAATCAAAGGTCAATGGATTCTTACGTTCGGGGCGATTTAGCGTAATGGTCGCGACTTTATCCTTGACCTGATAGGCAAAGTGCGTGGCCAGATAATTCGCTAGCATTTGATGATTACCAGGTAAGTCGCTGGCGTTTCCATTAAGATAGTTCATATTGTTCTCATTCTTTTCCGGTTTGCTTGTCACCTGCGCTCAAGTCCGACTTGACGCTCGACAACAAACTAATCATTTGACTTTTTTGTTCTGCATCCAAACCAGCAAACAACTCCGCCACCCAGGCTTCATGCACGCTCGCCATGGTCTTAAATGCCCTCCGTCCTGCTGGCGTGAGTTTCACGCTGTATGCACGTCTATCTTGTTTATCGCTCACACGCATGACCAAGTCTTCTTGCTCTAACTGGTCGGTAATGCCGGTGATATTGCCACCTGTGACCATCATACGCTTGGACAATTCGCCCATACGCAAACCATCGGGATGACGTTCTAGTTGCGCCATTAGATCAAAGCGCGGCAGGGTAGTATCAAATTCTGCACGCAAGCGATTGCGAATTTCATTTTCTATCATGACCGTGGTCGACAGCATGCGCAGCCATAATTTTAAAGATAGGTGATGGTCTTTGGTCAAACGGGTTTCCAGATCAATAGGATCAGCAGTAGCGTCTCGCTCACTCATCACATCACCTCACCACCAGCAACCGCAATTGATTGGCCATTTTGCGACGAACTCGCGGGCGAACAGAGCCACAACACAGCATCGGCGACTTCTTCGGGATGAATCAGTCGTTTTTGTGGATTGCCTGCCGCGAGTTCTGCACGCGCTTGCTCTTCGCTGCGCCCCGTCTTTGTCATGATATTGGCGATCGCCTCACGCACGATATCAGTCTCAGTGTAGCCGGGACAAACGGCGTTCACGGTGACACCTTTTTGTGCAACTTCTAAAGCGATTGACTTGGTTAAACCAATCACACCATGTTTCGCCGCTGAATAAGCCGCGACATAAGCATAGCCTTTGAGTCCTGCGGTACTCGCCACATTCACGATGCGTCCCCAGGATTGCGCTAGCATCGCAGGTAAAGCTTGTTGTGTGCAAAGGAAGGTGCCGGTCAGATTGACGGACAGCATTTGCTGCCATTGCGTTTCCGTTGTTTTTAAAAATGGTGTGGAGCTTGCCTGTCCTGCGTTATTAATCAAGATATCGACCGTACCAAATTGCTCAACAGCTTGCGTAAAACCAGCGCTGACTGAAGCACTATCGCTAACATCCATGACAAGCGCTTGTATCAATCCAGCATCATTCAACCGCTGCGTTGCTTTCTGCAAGTTCGCTTCAGTGCGTCCGGTGATGGTCACTTTGACACCTTGCGCTAGCAATGCCTGCGCGATGGCAAGACCTATGCCTGTCGCGCCCCCTGTAACCAAAGCATGCTTGCCGACTAATGCGGGATGAAAAAAATTCATATCAGCCTTCCAATAATTTTGCGGCGATTTCTTGCGGGCTCATGCCGCGACTCGCTGCAGCGACTTGACGTTCACGATCCAAATTGCGTTCTAATTGCAACTTACCTGCGATGTATTGTTGTGGCCAGCTGATGTCGGTAAATCCTAACTTGGCAGCTTCATGCAAAGTCCAGGCGGGGTCAGCCAAATGCGGTCTTGCGATAGCGCATAAATCAGCGCGGCCAGCGGCAATGATGCTGTTCACATGATCGGCTTCAAAAATCGCACCGACTGCAATTGTCGGAATCTGTACTTCATTGCGGATACGATCTGAGAAGGGTGTTTGGAACATACGTCCATACACCGGTTTTTCTTGCTTGCTGACCTGACCCGATGAGCAATCGATCATATCTGCACCGGCCTGTTTAAACAGTTTAGCAATCGCCACGGCATCGTCAGGCGTAATACCGCCTGCTACCCAATCATGCGCCGAGATCCGCACTGACATCGGCTTATGCGCTGGCCAAACCGCACGCATCGCGACAAATACTTCTAAAGGATAACGACAGCGGTTTTCCAAGCTGCCACCGTACTCGTCGCTACGCTGATTCGTTAATGGAGAAATAAAGCTAGATAAGAAATAACCGTGCGCGCAATGTAATTCCATCCAATCAAAGCCTGCCTGATCAGCCGCAATAGTCGATGCGACGAATTCATTCAAGACATGCGTCATTTGCTCTTTGGTCGCTGCTTTAGCAACTTGTGAAACGCCGTGTAAATATTGTTGCTCTGAAGCCGAGATCAAAGGCCAATTATCGGAATCCAAAGGCTGATCAATACCATCCCAAGCGCGTTTGGTGGAACCTTTGGCCCCCGCATGACCGAGCTGCACAGCAATCTTAGCATCGCTGTTGGCGTGTACGAAGTCAACGATACGTTTCCATGCTTGCGTATGTTCTGGTGCATATAGTCCGGGACAAGCAGGTGTAATTCTGCCCTCAGCCGAGACACAAGTCATTTCAGCAAATACCAAACCTGCACCACCCATTGCACGGCTACCGAGATGCACTAAATGAAAATCACCAGCCACACCGTCGACGGCGGAATACTGCGCCATAGGCGACACCACGATGCGATTTTTTAGGACTACGTCGCGCACTTTGAACGGCGTGAACATGGGTGGAATAGTCTGTTTAGTTTTGGGCATGGCGATACCAGCTTTAGTGAAGGCTTGCTCAGCAATCCAGACTTCAAAACTACGCACATATGCAGCATCACGCAAACGCAGGTTTTCATGTGACAAACGCTGGCTGCGCGTCAACATTGAATAAGCAAACTGTGGCGCTTGCATCGCGGTGTAGCGATTCACGTTCTCAAACCATTCCATGGAATTACGTGCTGCGCTTTGTATCTTCAATACTTCAATCGCACGCAAGTCTTGGTAGGCATCCATCACCGCTTGCATACCAGACGCACCATGTTGCGCGAAGCAATTGGCGAGTTCGATCGCGTCTTCAAGTGCTAGTTTGGTACCTGAGCCTATAGAAAAATGCGCGGTATGGGCAGCGTCACCCATTAGGACGACGGGTATGTTTTTTCCGTTGATGTGATTCTGATGCACCCACTGCTTACAAATAATGCGCGGAAATTTGATCCAGCTCGCCGAGCCACGTAGATGACTGGCATTGCTCATCAAGGCATTGCCATCCAAATACTTGGCGAATAATTTTTCGCAAAATGCGATCGCCTGCGCCTGATCCATTTGATCAAGGCCAGCCCTCAACCACACCTCTTCTGGGGTCTCGACGATGAAGGTTGCGGTATCACCATCGTATTGATAAGCGTGCGCCTGAAACCAGCCATGCTCGGTTTCTTCAAACGCGAAAGTAAATGCGGAGAAAAGTTTCTTGGTGCCGAGCCAGACAAAGCGACATTTGCGGGTATCGATATCGGGTTGGTAAGTCGTTTCATAACGCGTACGAATCCGGCTATTTAGACCATCACTGGCGATCACCAAATCAGCACCATAAGTTTGCGCTAAAACTTGATCATCTTGAACATCGGTTTCAAATACCAACTCCACGCCGAGCTGCTCGCAGCGTTCTTGCAAGATATTCAGTAAGCGTTTGCGGCCGATACCGCAAAAACCATGTCCGCCCGAGGTAACGACCTGGCCTTTGAAATGAACATCGATATCATCCCAATGATTAAAGGCTTGCAATATGGTTCTGGCAGTCTGTTCGTCCGCCTTCACCAAATTACCCAAGGTTTGATCGGAAAATACCACGCCCCAACCGAAAGTATCGTAAGGACGATTCCGTTCGACCACCACGATACGATGCGTTGGATTTTGCTTTTTCATCAGCAACGCAAAATACAAACCAGCGGGGCCACCGCCTATGCAAAGTATGTTCATTTTTACGTATTCACATTCGTCTTCAATTTAAATCGTTGGACTTTGCCAGTTTCTGTACGAGGCAAAGCGTCTTTGAATTCTATACAGCGGGGATATTTATAGGGTGCGACATTCGCTTTGACGAATTGTTGAATATCGCTGACCAAGGCATCGCTTGCTTTGCTCGCATCGCGCAAGACCACAAAAGCTTTGACGATTTGACCGCGTTCTTCGTCGGGTAAGCCGACCACCGCGCATTCAGCGACTTCGGGATGCTTGAGGACGATCTCTTCGACTTCTGGACCCGCTACGTTATAGCCAGCGGTAATGATCATGTCATCAGTACGAGCACGATAATGAAAATAGCCTTCAGCATCCATTTCATAAGCGTCACCGGTCAGGTTCCAACCATTCAAGACATAATTTCTTTGTCGGTCGTCAGCCAGATAGCGGCAGCCTGTCGGCCCTTTAACGGCCAACCTGCCGGTTATTCCAACAGGCGCTGGATTACCGTTTTCGTCGAGGACACAAGCGTGATAACCGGGAACCGCTTTACCTGTCGCTCCTGAACGCGCTTGCTCACCCGCAGCCGAAATAAAGATATGCAACATCTCGGTCGCGCCAATGCCATCGATCATGATTAAACCGGTTGCTACTTGCCAAGCCTCGCGCGTCGCTGCGGGCAAAGTCTCGCCTGCAGACACTGTCTTTTGTAAAGATTTCAGTGAAAAATTCGGCACCATGGGCAGCATCTGACGGTAGAAAGTCGGCGCTGTGAAACAGACAGTCGCTTGATACTCGTCGATCGCTTTAAGTAAGCTTTCTGGCGTGAGCTTTTCCAGCAGCACGGCAGTTGCACCAATGCGTAAAGGAAAAAGCAAGAGTCCACCTAAGCCAAAAGTAAATGCCAAAGGCGGCGTACCGATAAAGGTGTCACTCACTTGCGATTGCAAAATCGAACGTGGGAAGCAATCGCAAATCGCTAGCACATCACGGTGAAAGTGCATGGTGCCTTTCGGCTTACCGGTGGTACCTGAAGTGAAGCTGATCAAACAAACATCTTCGGCATGGGTATCGACTGCGATGAAGGTACTCGATTTGGACGCCATCAATTGTTCGACCGAACCTGCAGAATCACTATTAAAAATCTTAAACTGTTGTAGCACCGGACTCAATTTCTGCGCGGCTTCCAACTCTTCTTGCAGAGCAGCTGAACACAATGCTGCAGAGATTTGTGCTTTCTCAATAATGACGCTTAACTCTTTGGCGCGCAGCAAAGGCATGGTCGGCACCGCCACACCGCCGATTTTCCACACGGCCAAAATGCATGCGGCCATCATGGGATTATTTGCACCACGCAATAGCACACGATTACCTGGTACGAGACACATGTCGTCAACCAGGACCTGCGCTATCTGATTCACTTTCGTGCATAACTCAGCGTAAGTCCATGTAGCGCTGGCGCTACGTATCGCCACTTTGTCAGCAAAGCCTTGCGCAGCAATCTCTTCTAAAAAAGCATTTGCGCAATTGAGACGTTCCGGATACTGCAATTCAGGCAAGTCAAACAACAACTCTGGCCACTGCTCTGGCGGCGGCAAATGTTCGAAAGCGAAAGTATCAACATGTGCAGATTGTAGAAAGTGCTTAGACATCAGTCAGTCTCCATACGATGATTGGGTGCTGTTTTCGTTTTTTTTGAGTGCTCTTAGGCTTTTACACCGCGACGAGGGAATACTTTAAACCTAAACTATTTAAAGGTAAAGTAATTGAATTTATTTTTTGGCGAACACGATTAAGAATCAAGAAAACCCCACCATCTCTTCAACAAAAAGAAATAAGGATTCGTCGCAGAAAGATGAATCAAAATAAAGCGCGAAAACGCTGTGGGTAGGCGATACTTAAACATCAACTTAATGACAATTTAGATAGGGAAATGGTGTTTTAGACAGCGGAATACACATTCGTTTGCAATTGCTGAGCAATGTAAAAGCGAAATCGGCTTGAACAAATAATTGCTTTCAGTAAACTTGTCAGCAATAAGTTTCAACTTATTTTTCTGTACAGAGGGCAAACTCGTTGAAAGACGAGGACGCAAAGCCACCGGCCTAAAGCGCATAGACGCAATGGCAGCGGGGTTGCCAGTGGAAGTAATGCAACCGTTGTGGTTCATTGTTTGCATGCATTTCCATTGTTCAAGCGTAGCTCTCTCTTAACCTGAGAGACGCAAAATGAAGTCAAATTACAACCTAAGCACCTATAGCTCCGATCGTAAGCACGCTATATCTCGAAAATATCGCGAACAATTCGATTACAGAGCTCCCCTTACAATCTCCAGCGCAATGACCGTTAGTCTAAGCAGCAGCTTAGGCTTGATATTTTGTGTCTTGGTAGTTGGCCTCACAAGCTTATCTGGCTGCAGTGGCGGCAATACCGATTTAACGAGCAAAACCGCTCAAATTCCACCGCCAGCGGAGATTGCGACAGCAAATATAGAATTTCATAGCGAGCTCCCTCCAGAGAATCTCGCGACGCTCTACGTTAAGCCATCTTTTCATTTGGCGCCTGTGGTGCTTGATAGTCCGAATGATGCAGATGTCGGCAATACTCAAGCTTCGGCACATCGCGCCGCACATCAACAAAACATCAATGCGGCTACCCTTCCCTTAGCAGAACGTGCGGTCACTATTGGGGATATTCAAAAACGTATTCAGATTCAACGTGAAAGCTATGCGGCAACTGCAGCCGCCGGTTTAACTCCGCCGCCAGCTATTAGCGCCGCTGTAGCGACTTACACGCCAGCCCAGGTGCGCGCTGCTTATGGTCTACCCACCATACCGTCAGGCACTTACAGTACAGCGCAGGCTGCTAGCTTAGGTGCTAAACAAACTATTTATATCGTCGACGCGATGCATAATCCCAACATCGCAACAGAATTAAGCGCTTTTAATCAAAAATTTGGGCTACCAACCTGCACCACGAAGTCTATTGCCGTCAACACCAGCTTGCCGTTGCCTGCTCCAAGTGCAAGCGCGTGTGATTTATCGATCGTCTACTCAAATACGGCGGGTGTTATGACAACTGCCGCACCCGCATATGACGCTGGCTGGGCTACCGAAATTGCGCTTGACGTGCAATGGGCGCACGCAATTGCACCACTGGCGCGTATCGTTGTGATTGAAGCGCCCGATGCCAGCGTCACCAGCCTGACCAATGCGGTGAAGTTGGCGAACAGTATGGGACCAGGAATCGTCTCCATGAGCTTTGGCGTAAACGAAGGAAGTTGGAGCAGTACTTACGATAATGTGTTTGCAGGAACAGGGATGACTTACTTAGCAGCGACAGGTGATGCTGGTGCTGCGGTTGAATGGCCTTCTGTTTCTTTCAATGTGCTAGCTGTTGGGGGCACGTCCTTAACTTATAATGGTAGCGGCACCCGTAGCGAGATCGCATGGAGCCAAACTGGGGGAGGCGTCAGTGCCTACGTTGCGACACCTAAATATCAAACCAGTAGTGTGCCAGGCATGGGCACGGCAGCGCGGCGCACTGTCGCCGACGTTGCGTTTAACGCTGATCCGTCGACCGGTCAATTTGTCGCATCTATTCCGGCAGGAAGCAGCGCTGTGAGTTGGATTAGTGCTGGTGGCACCAGCTTATCAACGCCGCAGTGGGCGGGCTTGATGGCTATCGCCAACGCAAACCGTTTGTTGGCCGCAAAACCATTGCTAGGTTCGCCGCATGCTTTGTTATACAGCCAAATCGCAGCAGTCTCTGGAAATTACAGTAGTGCCTTCTTAGACATAACAAAAGGCAGCGATGGTAGTTGCGCTACGTGCACAGCGAAAGCCGGCTATGACCACCTCACAGGTCTTGGTACACCAAATGTAACAAGCCTCCTAAATTTACTGAGCAATACTAGTGTCGCTCCAGTACCTCCTAGCATCAATGCCGCAACTATTAGCGGAGAAACAGGTACACCATTAACTTATACCGTGAGTGCCAGCTCGAACAATCCTTTGAGTTACACACTAACTGGCGCGCCCGCTGGTATGAGTATCAGTGCAGCTGGGATTTTGAGCTGGAATGTACCTGTGGTTGGCAGCTATTCCGTTACAGTCACAGCAAAAGACACCACGACCAATTTGAGCGCTCAGGCGCTGATCAGCATCAAAATCACTGCACCGCCACCACCTGTGATCAGTACAGCTAGCATTAATGGCGAGGTTGGAAAAGCGCTCAACTTTACAGCATCGGCCAGTGCTGCGAATCCCCTCACCTATACGATGAGTGGCGCACCAAGTGGCATGACGATCAGTTCGTCAGGCCAGGCTAACTGGGCCACACCAGTGTTAGGAAAATACAGCATCACGATCACGGCTAAAGACAGTAAAACCAGTCTGGCAGCACAAGCAGTCTATACAGTGACGATTGTCAATCCGCCGGCTCCGACAGTCGCGGCTACAACGATTAATAGTGAGATCGGGAAAGCCCTTTCCTTCACCGTGACAACGAGTGCATCTAATCCACTTAGCTACACTTTAACCGGCGCTCCTTCTGGTATGTCTATCAACACCGGTGGCGTCATTAGCTGGTCTGCTCCCATACTAGGCAAATACAGCGTTACCGTGTTGGTGAAAGACACTAAAACAGGATTAACAGGTCAAGGCATTTACACCATCAATATTATCAATCCACCTGCACCTTCAGTTACCAGTGCGACGATCAATGGCAAAGTGGGTGTGTCACTCAACTTCACGCCGCAAGTGAGCGCATCAAATACTGTTAGTTATAGCATGACAGGTGCGCCCACCGGGATGAGCATAGCCGCCAGCGGCATCGTTACTTGGGCAACACCTGTTATGGGTACTTACAACGTGTTTGTCACCGCCAAAGATAGTAAAACAGGTCTGAGTGGGCAAGGAACTTACACTGTTGTGATTGCAACCGTCGGTCCGGTCATCAATGCGCCCGCGATGCTTGGCGTAGCTGGTAAGCCACTCAGCGGAAGCATCGTCATCACCGACCCCGGAACCAGCTTCATTTCCGTATCGATGTCTGGTGTACCACTTGGCATGTCAATGATGATGAGCGGCATGACCATAACGACAAACTGGGCATCCCCAGTGACAGGCACTTACAGTATAAAAATAGTGGTAACCGATGCAGCAGGCTTAACCGCAACTGCAACGGTACCGATTACCATTACCGCGAAGTGAGTAGGCTTTGAGCTAAGACAAAGCGCCTATCAGTAATGACAGGCGCTTTTTTTTGAGATAGGGTGCTGAGATTCTGTAACTGCAAGCATTTCAAAGGCGCCAACTCCTTTTTTTAAGTGGCAGTAGCATTTCGCAGCAATGAAAACTTGGCAAAAGCTAGCCAAATCAATCAACCGTCACAAAATTTAAGGTATATTCAGCACCTATTTCATCAATTAAGCAGTAGCCAATTGCTTCTGTATAAAATAATTAATGCGCCTTATCTATTCTCTAGCATGGTCACTTGCTCTTCCCTTTGTCATCTTGCGTCTTTGGCTACGCGGTCAACAGGAACCGGGCTATCGCCAACATATAAGCGAACGCCTTGGGTGGTACTCAAACAATAAAAAACAAAAAACCATCTGGGTACATGCCGTCTCCGCCGGAGAAACCCGCGCCGCTGAACCTATCATCAGAGCACTGTTAGCAGCCTATCCTGAACGTCATATCGTGCTGACCCACATGACACCGATAGGTCGCAGTACGGGCCAGGCTTTGTTTAGCAATGTGGCGGACCGTTTGACGCAAGCATTTCTACCTTACGATATTAATTGGATGGTACGTCGATTTTTGCGCCACTTTTCACCCACAATTTGTGTTTTGATCGAAACAGAAGTCTGGCCAAATCTGATTGCACAATGCAAAGCGGCGGCAATTCCAGTGACTTTAGTGAATGCTCGCTTATCTGAGCGTTCACTAAAGAAGGCGCAACGTCTCTCCAAACTTATGTTGCCAGCAGCGCAGGCTATCAGTTACGTTGCTGCACAATCAGGCCCCGATGCGGAGCGTTTGCGTGCGCTTGGAGTGCGAGATTTATGTGTGACTGGCAATATGAAATTTGATGTAACCCCCCCCCCTTTGATGGCTGAGCGTGGCGCTAAATTGCGCACTTATTTTGCCGATCGCCCTGTTTTCATTTGTGCCAGCACCCGTGAGGGCGAAGAAGTCCTAATCGTCGAAGCCTTCAATAAACTAAATTTACCTCGTGCTCTGCTTATTATCACACCACGCCACCCGCAGCGCTTCGACCAGGTAGCAGCTTTACTCACCCAACATCAGCTACGTTTTGTACGTCGTTCCTCATTAGATTTGGATCAGGATGCTTTGCCAATTCCGAGTGATACTCAAGTATTTTTGGGCGATAGCATGGGCGAGATGTATATGTACTATGCGGCCAGCGATCTGGCTTTTGTTGGCGGTAGTTTAGTACCGTTAGGTGGTCACAATCTGATCGAAGCCTTCGCCATGAGTCGCCCAGTCTTGACTGGCCCCCATACTTTTAATTTTTCAGAAATCACCGAACAAGCGATTGCCGCCAACTGTGCGCAACGCGCCAGTAATGCCGAAGACCTGATGCAGCGTGCTCAAACTTTGCTCGATGACGTGGCGACACGCCAGCAAATGGGAGCACAAGCGCATGCATTTTTCTTGCAGCATCAAGGCGCGACCGATAGAACTATGCAGGCGATTAAACCGTTCATTCAATAAACTCTAACAAGTTCAGTAAAATTCAGTACTTTTTATGGAAGGCGATACCATGAAATCCTTTTACCGATTCGCAGTCACGAGTATATTGCTCAGCTACAGCGCTGTTGCTTTTGCGTCTTGCCCGCCCGACGGCAAGACGCAAGAAAATTTACTGGTATTAAAAGAGAGCAAATGGCAAATCGCGGATGCACAACAACGGCAGCAAAGCGCACTAAACCTACTCGATTGCTTAGCAAGTCCTGACCCACAATTGCGCGATGAGATTGCGTTCGAGGCGCTATCGTTTTGGATGCGCAGCGAACTGCTGACAACCGAAACCATACAAACCATTCGGCAACAACTTCAGGCACAAATCTCTGCCCCGCTCAGGCAAAATGATCTCGGATTTCAGCAACCTTTTGCGGCACTAGTGTTAGCTGAAGTAGCGCGGGTTGACCGACGCAAAGCATTTATGAACGAGGCACAAAGACAAGAAATGGTAAGCGTTGCCGCGCATTATTTACGCGATATTCAAGACTATCGTGGCTACGATGAAAAACAAGGCTGGCGGCACGGCGTAGCACATGCTGCTGACTGGATGATGCAACTATCCCTGAATCCTGCCCTGAGTAAATCTCAACACAGCGCAATGCTAGAGGCGCTGGCACAACAGATTCGTAACGATCAACACTTCTATCAATATGGTGAAGGTGAGCGCTTGATGACGCCAGTGTTTTATTTAGGATTGCGCTCGGCGCTCACGCCCGAAGAATGGGATACCTGGTTTAATGGCTTATTGACGACTTCACTTGACTTAAAGAAAACGACTCAAGCGAGCCTGGCGCGCAAACATAATCTGACCGCATTTTTGTCAGCGATGTACCTCAATCTGCAAGAAAGCAAGCAAGCAGCATTGCAAGAAAAACTTTTGCCTCTCGTTATTAAGTCATTGAAAAAATTGAACTAAAGAGCAAATTAAGCATCTTAAACAGTCAGCTTTTTGACCCTAAAAAATTTTATTTTGCATTATCCAACTATCAAGAAAAATCATTTGGAGGATCAGGTATGAAACGCACTATTCCCTTGAACGCAATAGGCCTAGCCCTAGTCGCAAGTTTCGCGACTAGCGGTACAGTCTACGCTGGCGATGGCAAATTGACTTTAGAAATGCTGTATCACCCAGAATTAAAGCAAAATTTTAATGCGGCGCCGTTGACGCGCTTATCTTGGGACAACCAAAATCGTTTAATCGAATCCAAAGTGAACAAAGGCACGGCGGAACTTTTCGTGATCAACCCATCAACTTGGGAAAAAACAGCATTACCAGCCGACGGTAATATTCTCGCTATCTTAAAAACAGCCAAGATTGATGAAAAAGAATTAGCAAAATTGGCAGATCAATTAAGTGCTCGTATCAAACCAGAAACTAAGAGCTATATTTTTACCTACAAAAACGATATCTGGTTGCTTGATCTCAATGCAAATAAAGCGCGTGCTTTAACAAATACACCAGACGTCAAAGAAGACGAAGCTTTGCTTTCACCCGATGCCAAAACGGTCGCCTATCTAAAAGGTAATGACATGTACGCGACGGATGTTGCGACAGCCAAAGAAAAGCGCCTAACCACAGGTGGCAGTGAAACCGTATTTAATGGCCGTTTAGATTGGGTATATCAAGAAGAAGTCTATGGTCGCGGCGATTTTCGTGCATTTCGCTGGGCACCTGATTCTAAAAAATTGGCGTTCTTAAGTTTTGATGAAACCAAAGTACCGGTCTACACCTTAAGTGGCGATCATGCCCAGCCAGTGAAAACCGATCGCACCCGTTATCCTAAAGCCGGCGATTCTAACCCTATTACAAAGCTCGGCGTGGTCGATCTGAATGGCAAGATCAGCTGGACACAAGACCCGTACGCAGGCAAAGAAACGCTGATCGTTCAGGTCGACTGGACACCTGATGGCAGACTCATGGCCTCTTGGCAGGATAGAGTTCAAACTTGGTTAGACTTGCGCATCTACGACGCAAAACTCAATAGCAAAGCGGTAGTAAAAGAAACTAGTCCGGCATGGACTGAACGTCTGCCTTTGCCACATTTCTTGAAAGATGGCAGCTTCATTTGGGAATCGAGCCGTACCGGTCATCATCATTTATATCATTACGACAAAAACTTTCAGTTGGTCAAAGCAGTCACGCAAGGTGACTGGGATGTACGTGCCGTACACGGCATAGATAAAGCTAAAGGTCGCGTGCTATTCGCCGCCAATGAGCGCAATCCTATCGGCAATGATGCTTATAGCGTGAATCTGGATGGTAGTAATTTCAAACGTCTGACCGAAGAAAAAGGCACGCACATGGTGCGTTGGAATAAAACCTTCACGCACTATGTCGACAGCTGGAGCAGCATGACCCAGACGCCGAAACAAGCGCTATTCACCGATGCTGGTGTACAAGTAAAATTGGTCGATGATGCAGGTGTACCTGCTAAAGTCAACGCCTTACAATTAGCGACGATGAAGCACCAACAAGTCAAATCACGCAATGGCTTCCTAATGGAAAGCGTCTTGTTCTTGCCGCCGAATTTTGACGCCACAAAAAAATATCCAGTCTATCAACACTTGTACGCTGGCCCTATGGCGCCACAAGTACGTGATCAGTGGAGCGCCAATTTGTATTACCACTTCCTGGCGCAACAAGGTTATGTCGTCTGGATTATGGATAATCAAAGCGCCAGTAATAAAGGGGTTTCTAGCGCTTGGCCTATCCATAAGAAGCTGGGTCAACTTGAATTACAAGATCAGTTAGATGGTTTGGAATGGTTGCGTCAGCAAGGCTTTGCTGACATGGACAGAATCGCTTTAAATGGCTGGAGCTATGGCGGCTACTTCACTTCCTACGCGATGACACATAGCAAAGCTTGGAAAGTCGGCTTCGTTGGCGCGCCAGTAACCGATTGGCGTTTCTATGACAGTATTTATACTGAACGCTACATGGGCCTGCCGCAAGAAAATGCAGAAGGCTATGACAAAGGTTCTAGCTTGAAAGCAGCCAAAGATCTGAGCGGAAAAATCATGATCATGCACGGTACGATGGATGACAATGTACATCCACAAAACACCATCATGTTCATCGACGCTCTGGCAAAAGCGAATAAAGAATACAGCTTGCAACTCTATCCAGGTCAAGGTCATGGCGTGGCAGACGTGTGGCAGAATTGGTCACTGCAAAAAGCCAAATGGAAGTTTCTGCAGGACAATCTGTAAGATCTAGCTTTGCACTAGCGTAACTCAGTAAAACAATGCCGGCAGCCTAAAAGACTGCCGGCATTTTTACTTCAGTTACAATACTCGAATCACACACCATATTCTTCGCTAACTACCTTCTACGAGATTTACTGCTATGAAGCTGATGATCAAACTCCTGCTGACCTGCACTGCCTTATCAATGTGCTCTGCTAGTTTTGCCTACCAAATCGAAGACTGCACCTTGAACGGTGAGTCGGTCAGCACATCGAATGGCTCGACCACTGCAGGCAAGACCGGCATCATCATTTGCAAAGATCGTGAGACCGGCCTAATGAGCCGTGAACGTGAAATCAAGGCTGGAGAAGTTTATGGCTTATATCGCCTCTACCAAAATGGTGTGCTCGCACTCGAATACACCGATACGAAAAATGGCCCGCGAAATGGCACTACACGCAAATATGCACCGAATAAGCAGTTGATACAGGAAGAAACCGAAGTGATGGGGCAGCTTCAGGGTCTACAACGTGAATGGTACCCGGATGGCACTTTGAAAAAAGTTGAATGGATAGCCGAAGGCAAATCTCCGGCATCAGTGCACTTCACAAAGAAATCGGCACTAAATAGTGTAAGTTGCGGTAGCAAACCCTCGTTGGCCCCGCATGCAGACGACGCGAGCTTATGTGGTTTTAAGGGTAAAGCTGTCACCAATACCTATTACACCGAAGAAGGTCAAAAACGCGCCACAGAAACCATACTGGCCGGGGTAGTTCAGCAAGCCACTAGCTTCGACACCAATACAGGAAAAGTCAGAAACACGATGGAATTAAAAGCCAGTGAAATGACAGAAACCGGCTTTTTCGAGAATGGCAATAAGCAATATGAAACCGTACTTAGCACCGCAGAAAAAAACCGTGCCTTCGTGCGGAAAAGCGTGTTTTACGAAAGCGGTAGCATGAAGCAAGAACAAAAATTTACCACACTAGAGATAGAAGGCAAACGCAGAAATTTTATGACGTCGGAGGCACAGTTCTATCAGAACGGACAAATGCGTCAACTCCAAGCGTTTACAATAGAAGGTAAAGACTATTTCAAAGAAGTGAAATCATTCAATGATAAAGGTACTCTGACTTCACAAGCCAAATACCAACAGCTAGGCAGCTACAATAATCGCCCTATCGGTATTCACAAAAATTTCTTCGATGATGGAAAAATCAGCTACGAAGAACATCACGACAAAAATGGAAAAGTATTCCGGCAAAAACGCTGGGATGACAGCGGAAAACTCATTGCCGACGACGAGGTTTTTGAAGATGGATCACGTAAGGCTTTTAGCAAATAAGCGCTAGACTACTCAGAGATCCAGCACGACACACTCAATATGATTGCAGCACCGAATTTGCGTGCTGCAATTCAAAGCCTCCTTAGCGTACTCCTCGCTAGGCTATCTTCCATCTTAGAATCACAAGCTCATTCAGTTTATCGTTACAGCTCATGCCGCTGATTCTGCACTTGGTCGGAATCAGCTGGTTCGGGTAAGAGCTTATGGTTAAAGTTCGCTCCGTTACTTTATTCCAGCCCAAGCTCGAGTAGTTCATTTTTAATCGACCCGGCTGCACAAACCCTTACCATAGCAAAGATCACATCATGACAACGACTCAGTTTGCTTCGCCCGTGAACACTCCTCTACTACAAAAAATCATACAATTTCCATTGACCCGTATCATCTTAGGGATTGCTACTTTTCTTTTGCCGTTTTTATTGATACAGGTCGTATCTAGCAAATTCATCAATGACAAGATGCTGTCAAAGATTGTACAACTGCTCGGAGCCTGTGTTGGTTACATGTGTTATTTGCTGTATGCAAGGTATGTGGAAAAACGTGGCACACCGGAACTGAATCTATCAGGTTTTTTGGGCGAATTTGGACTGGGCTTTGCAATCGGCGGTTTCATGTTGAGCGCTACAGTGGCATTGATCGCTCTTATGGGTGGATTTCAAATCACAGCTAGCTCCCCGTGGTCAGTGATTCTCATTCCGCTCATGGTGCACATCACCATCGGTATGGTTGAAGAAATTTTGTTGCGTGGTGTATTCTTTCGAGTAGTTCAACAATCCCTGGGTAGTTGGCTCGCACTGCTTGCCTCTGCTATTTTATTTGGTGCCTTACATCTCGCAAACGACAACATCAGCGTACTCGGTTTTGCTAATATCACTGCAGCTGGTCTCTTATTAGCTGCGGCATTTATGGTAACAGGTCGCCTTTGGTTTTGCGTAGCGATGCATGCCGCATGGAACTTTTTTCAAGACGGAATTTTTTCAGTGGCGGTATCTGGCCAACAAGTGCACAAAGGATTGTTCATCAGCAAAATGACAGGCCCAGACTGGCTCACAGGCGGTGCTTTTGGCGCTGAAGGTTCCGCCTTCTCTCTGGTAGTGATCATCACAACAACGATTGCCCTGTTGCTAATCGCAAAAAACAAAGGCCGTATCGTCTTACCTTATTGGAAGCGTACTACCTAGTTGGAATTGAAAGATGACTTTAAGGTTACAGTAGGCTGGGCTGCAAAGCCCAGCTCATATAAGTACCGTAACAGTTTTTATTGTGGCCTGGATTTATGAAACACTAATGGACTAGTCACTGTGCTCGGTGGTGCAGATCTGAGAATATGGGGCTTCATACTACCCATGACATGCATTTCGCATGGTTTACAATCGAATCGTAAGGTAAATTTTTCATCGCCGTTGACCAAAGTCATCGGCTCCGCCTTGACCTGACCTTGCACACCTGTCACACCTTTTGCCTGTTTCGGGCAAAGATTGAAAGAGAAACGTAGGCAATGCTTGGTGATCATCAGCGGCACTTCGCCCGCTTCTTCATGCGACTCGTATGCAGCTGCGATCAATTGCACGCCATGCTTTTTATAAAATGCGCTGGCTTTATGGTTGTAGACGTTGGCAAGGTAAGTAAGCGTGGTTTCTGGATACGGCACCAAAGGCTCTTGCGCTGCTTCGCGCAATGGGCGCTTCCAATGTTGTACACGTGCCTCTTCATGCTTAGCAACCGCATCACGACGCAAGGCGTTAATAAGTGACGACGGTACAAACCAAGGCTGACTCAGATTCAAATCTATCTGTTCAGCATAGAACATCGTGTTACCAAGTTTGCCCAGATTATCACGCAAACCCGTTTCCGCTTTATCTGCTTGTTGTGCTGGCTCTAATGTGAGTTCAAGCATGGTGCTGGTGTTCACGCCATCAGCATCCGATAAATTCAACACTAAACCACTCTCAGCTTCGGACAAGTTCATCCACAAACCGAGTTTGCGATCCGAAGATTTTTTGGTTAATGCCATTTCCCATTGCTGATCGCGATTACGATGCACCGACATGCCAACTTTGAGACTAGCGAACTCTGCCATTTTTTCATTTGGATGTACGCGCCAGATGGTGCCGTTTTCGTTAGTCGATTTCTTCTCTACGGTATTCGCGTGCACGCCTACCACTTCGCGCTTGTGCATGTAATTGAGCCCATCGCCGTTCGCTAAGTCTTCATTGGTTTCCAATTCAAACCAATCGGGTCCGAGTCGAGTCACGTAACCAATGTGCAGACCAACAAACTTAGGAGAATCAAACGCACCGATATTATCTAAACGTCCATTGGCAAAGTACGCAGTGTGACCGCGGTGAAAGGTCTTATCAACATTCGGCGTGAATGCTATCTGAGTATGGCCGCTCGAAGCACGATAATACTCTGGTCGGCGTTCTAAAATTTCGTCTAGTAACAAACGATAATGTGCTGTGATGTTTTTCACATAGCCCATATCTTTATAGCGGCCTTCGATCTTCAACGATTGAATACCGGCATCGAGCAAGGCTTCCAGATTCGCGCTTTGATCATTGTCTTTCATCGACAACAAATGCTTATCGTAGGCGACGACGCGGCCTTCGCCATCGGTGAGTGTATAGGGCAAACGACAGGCTTGTGAACAATCGCCGCGATTTGCACTACGCCCATCTTTCGCGTGTGAGATATAGCATTGACCGGAAAACGCCACACACAAAGCACCGTGGACAAAATATTCCAAAGGCGTATTGGTCTGCGCCTTGATTGCTTTAATTTGTTCTAAAGTGAGTTCACGTGCTAACACCAATTGTGAGAAACCGGATGCACCCAAAAAGTGGGCTTTACCAGGCGTACGGATATCGCACTGGGTACTGGCATGAATTTGAATCGGTGGAATATCCAATTCCATCACCCCCATGTCTTGCACAATCAGTGCATCAACACCCGCTTCGTAAAATTGATAAATCAATTTCTGTGCTGGTTCTAATTCGCTGTCATGCAAAATAGTATTGAGCGTGACGAAAATCCTAGCATGATAACGATGCGCAAATTCAACCAGTTTCGCGATTTCGCTGATTTCATTGCTAGCATTGTGCCGCGCGCCGAATGAGGGGCCGCCGATATACACAGCATCGGCACCATGCAAAATCGCCTCACGTCCGATCTCGACTGTTTTGGCAGGCGACAACAATTCGATTTCGTTGGTACGTAAGGTCATAATGGGAGTTATTCGTGCGGGAGAAGGAAGGGGCAGATTATAGCGAAAAGCCTTGCTCTATGCTGAAAAGTGCTGAAAAGACTGAGTTTTCAATAAATCAAAGACAACTTTCATTGCCTCCTACTCATCACATTTAGCTTATTGCGCTAACAAAGCCCTCTTTGCCTAGGATTACAACGCCACTATCATACCGAATCTTGCCTATTCAACCATTGCTGTGCTTCTACCAAAGTCTGATCTAATACTTCTTTGGTTTTAAGGAATAAGACATCCACTTTCTCGGTTTCATTTTGCTTGATCGCACTCTCAAGCGTGCGTGAGATTTCTATGAATTCGATTGCACCGAGCGTGCCCAAAGAACCGCGCATCGTGTGAAAAACACGGGCAGCCTCTTCATTTTGCTGCTCCTTCCAAGCTTGTAGCGCTTCCGCATACTGCGCAGGACTCTTATTGATCATATTCTTGATCAACTCCAAGAAGGTAGCTCGATATGCAGGATTACCTTCACAAAATTCCATGAACCTATCAGGATCAAAATACTGTATTGCCTCGCTCACGATAGTTTGATCGACTGCCGGAGTTTGCTTTAGCAAGACTGTCTCCGGCGATTGAGGTAGCGATGACGCATTAAAATCTACACCACGCCGCTTAAAGTAAGTCACAAAAGCACGCTCAAGTTCTGCAATTTCTAGCGGCTTGCTCACGTAATCATCCATGCCTGCTTGCAAGCACATGTCACGATCACCATGCATAGCGGCGGCTGTCATGGCAACGATATGGGGTTGCTGTATCGAGGAGTCACGTAATATCTTGGTGCATTCCAACCCATCCAAATTCGGCATATGCACATCCATCCAAATTAAGTCAAAAGGGTTTTGTGCTGCATCTGCCGCAACGACTTGATCGACGGCTTCACGTCCATCATTCGCGCTGTCGGCGTTATAACCAAAATGTTGCAACATCATACGGGCAACTTTTCGGTTAGTTGCATTGTCATCGACAATCAACAGGCGAAGAGGATATTGCTGCGCATGTTGACTGGCAACCAGACGATTCCTTGTCTGAAGCTTGTCTTGCTCAAGAGTATTCTTGCTGTCACTTTCCGGATGTAGAACGCTGATTAGGGCATCTAGTAACAAACTGTCTTTAATCGGTTTGATCAAATGTACCTGGCACGAATGCGCCTCATCTTGTTCCCGACTGTCCGCCACGTTGCTCAATAAAATCACTGGCAATTTCGACTTTATGCTTCTTGCACGTAAATGCTGTGCAACACTAATACCATTCATCTCTGGCATATCAAAATCGATTAAGGCACAATCAAATTCCTGATGGTCTGCCACTACATCGTTCAAAACGGATAAATTTGATACCGCTGTGCAGTCCATTCCATAGCGCGTTAATCTTTGCTGCATGATGCGCAATGAGGTGACATTATCATCTACCAATAATGCGCGTTTCCCCTGTAAAGCTTGGAAGTTAGCTGATGCGTTTTGTCCAGCACTCAAGGATTGAAGGTCCAAACCGAAGGCGACCGCTGGGTGCGCTTTCACGCGGACAATAAAACGACTACCTTGACCTACTTCGCTCTCGACATTAATCGAGCCGTGCATCAATTCCGCCAAGCGCCGACTGATCGCCAATCCTAAACCTGTCCCGCCATATTTACGCGTTGTTGCCGCATCGATTTGCGAAAATGCTGAAAACAGCATAGCAATGCTATCTGCGGGAATGCCTATACCGGTATCACGCACAGTGATACACAAAATTTCGGGGCGCATGGGATTTTCTTGTTGCACATGCAGATGTACTTCACCCGTATCGGTAAACTTGACGGCGTTACTCAGGAGATTCAGTACAATTTGTCGCAAACGAGTGACATCACCCATGATCATCGCGGGAACCGCTGGATCAATTTCATACAAAAGCTCGATGTTCTTGCGATTTGCGGCGGCTGCAACTAAGGCCAAACTCTCTTCGACTAACTGCTGCACAGACAAAGGCTCCCGCTCTAAAATCAACTTACCTGATTCAATTTTAGAAAAATCCAAAATATCATTAATAATCGTCAGTAGAGCATCACCTGAAGATCTGATCGTACTGACGTAATCGCGCTGCTCGACGTTAAGCGAAGTGCCTGCCAACAAATCGGTCATGCCGATGACCCCATTCATCGGCGTTCGTATTTCGTGACTCATGGTCGCCAAAAAAGCCGCCTTAGCATTCACCGCTATCAGAGCTTGTTCCGTCTGATAGGCCAAATCCTTTGTGCGTTCCAAAACCCTCTCTTCTAATTCTGCATTCTGTGCCATCAGTGCATCGCGTGAAGCGCGTAATGCATCTGCTGTGTGCTCTAATTCATTGCTAATCTGACGAAACTCAACAAAGCGGGTAAGGATGGGAGTATGTTCCAGATCACCATGCCCCAACTTTACTGCAGCCCGTGCGATTGCCGCGATAATTCTATTTAGACGCAGTGCAAACCAGATACCGAAGGTAGACGCCAACAACGCAAAGACGGCGGCTAAAGCCACAGTTCGCTGACTCTTTTCTTTTATGACAAAACTAAAGTCATCCACAGGCGCTGCGATCACCAAGCGCCATTCAGGAAAATTTTCACCGCGCGCCATCTTATTTAAAACGGAGTAATTCGAACTATGTTCATCTTCCGGTAAATGATTGAGGGATGAGGTGTGCGCCAGAATCGTTTGCCCGTCCAGCTCAAATTGAAAATTCTCACAACGTCCCGACTGCAAACAGGCAGCGTTGGCATTTTGCTTTTCTTGTGAACCTTCGACATTAAGACTATTCGTACGAGTAGTGAACTTGCCTCGCAGCGGCAAATTTTGCATCGCAGCGCGCACCAATGGCGAACGTGATTCGGTCGCGGAAAACAAAGGGACATCGGGCGAACCAGTCAACTCTTTTTCGTTAGAAGTGGCAACCAATTTTCCATTACGATCAATAATGAAGGCAATTGCATTTGGGCTGAGTTGTAGGCTCTTTAAAAGCTCACTCAACAATTTAAATGAGACTTCGAGCGCCAATACGCCTGTGATCTCTCGCTTTGTGTTACGTACCACCACAGAATGGGCTATATGTAACTGCTTGCGAGAGAAAGAAGGATAAACATCGGTCCAAGAACGCAGATCAGTCGCAGTACCTGTCTGGTCTGCTGCTTTCATTGCAGTTTGATACCAAGGACGCGAACTCGGCAGATAGTCAAGCTTGTCGCTTCCTATCATCATGCGTCTATCGAGAGGAAGGGCGCTGCGGTAATGCCTGCGTTTTGTATCGCCAGCATCTTGCGTTAACACTTCAGGTAAGGCGTCATCATCGTATAAATTGATCGCACGATAGGCACCATCAACTGATGCGTAGGCGACAAATTTAACGAGTCGGGTGCTTCGCATTGCGCCCCAAGCGACTTCTTCAAAACGATCAGCACTGGTAAAGTTACGCGGATCAGGTTCCCCACCAACCGCGTCGCCATAGCTGGAGAAGTAATTCATTAAACGACTGCTCTCAGCTAAATCGGCATTTGCCGCTTCGCTGGCACGTAAGCTCGCTTGCACCATAATGCTATTGGCGGCATCTATAGCAGCTTGTTGAGCCGCGCTATAACCAAACCAAGTAATAAGTAAGGCCGGCAGCAACACCAATATGCCAATAGCAAACGGCAAAAATAATTTGAGATGGATATTTTTCACACCAAAATGCATTCCAAAGAGAACTCCCGACCACGAAACCACAATAAACATTCTTATAGGAACTAAACTGAGTATCTAAGGCGGGAATGATGGTGTCAATCTCTTTCTAAACAGCAGGCAGAATTTTAAGGATAGTGAGCAAACTTTCTCAAAAAAATGTCTTTTTTTGACTCGGTCAAAGGGGGCCGGTCAAAAGACGGTCAAAAGGGGTCCGCGTCACGTTGCTTTTCAGGCCGTTCAAAATCGATTCACATATTGCACGTAAAGTCTGCTGACTGATTGCATCAGCTTCCACTATCCTTCGTTCGCCATTGGTGTCACTAATAGGTGAACATGATTCGTCATCAATACATAGGCATACACTTCGCATTGCCAATCGACAGCCGACATAAATAGCCAATGCAGATAACACCGATCATCTTCATCGGCAAAAAAGCACGGCTCTCGATTGACGCCTCTTTGTACCAGATGTTGCGGTATTCCTGCTAACTTAGTGCGTTGGCGACGGGGCATCTTTCTATATGAGGTTTAGGTTGAGAAAACAATGCGATGCTGACCGCTTTGGTTTGCCAACCTACGTCGTTAGATGCTTATTTAATTGTGTTTTGATTTTTTTGAAGCTCACACAAGGTATCGAGTCGTTCTAGTATGGCTTTAAGTAATTGGATTTGCTGATCTTGATTTACATGTGTCATTGGTGCTGACGCGATTGCTGTGTGCTGCGTATGGAGCTTCAAGGCTTCGCGATTACTGAGGATTTTATTGCGAAATTCATGCGCATCGATCAATCCGATTAAACGCATATCATGCGCTTGACCTGCGCTTTGTCCGGCCGTTTCGAATTTCAAAATACTCAGATTAAACATACGCAATAAGGGACCTTCGGTAAAGGTGACGTCTTGTATGTTTTCTAGCGGGATGGTTTTTTCAACTTGGAAAAGGATACCTTTTCGAAAACGCAGCGAGTTGCTGCTTAGTTCGCATTCGAGTTTATCAAAATAATGACGCGCCCACCATTGACCCAAACCGCATAACCAAATAATCGCCAAAGGAATGAGCACGATGGTGATGGCGAAAAAGAAGGCGCCGTATAAGACTAAATAGGGACGGATTAAAGGATTGAATTTGCCTTGTAGGGTGGTGTGATTTTGTTCTTGCATGGTTGTCCTAGTTTTTATGAATTATGAATCAACGATCCTGAGTCTGGATCACTGAAAAAATTGCTGAACATAACAAGCTTATCATGTAGGCTGGAATGAAAAGCCCTGCATTTTTCGAACCAAAGGGGTCAGCATCACATTATTTTTCAAGCCGTTCAATTTCACTAATTTGCTTAAATTTTTAATTGATGTAATTGTCATTATTTGCTCCAAGCCGTGTAGATGTTTTTGTAAAAATTATTACGCGTGATTTGTGTTTCATTTGTTTCACCCTGCCAGCAAGTCACTGAAGTAGGCGCGCTTAAAATGACTCGCTCTGGTTTTGTCCATTGATAACTAAATATGGTGTAGCTCGCTAATTGTTTTTTTTGTGTAGCTATATCAATGATTTCTTCTTGACTTTGAACAAATCGTTCATCATGCAACATTCTTTCTGTTTTATAACGATATTCGTAACGCACAACTTTTGATTTATCAGCAGGTAAGAAAGTATATTCAGAGGGACGTGGATGCATCTTCTTCCGCAATTCCCAATCAACATAAATATCGAATTCTTTACCCTCTTTATCTGTCCATCTAAAAAAAGAAATATCACCAAAATCAGAAGGCACATCTGGCGCACTTGTGCTGGTATCGGTCAATAGCCACCCAGCATTTTTTTCAATTTTTCCGTAAAAGCGTGGACCACCCTCTTTTTTACACATCTCCTTAAATTGCCATTGCCCATAATAGGCATCCGCGTTATAAAGAAAATAGCCTGCAATAAGAATGCCGAAACCAATTAAAAATTTACGCATAACATGCTCCTTGTTTTGAAAACACCAAAAGGATCAGCATCACATTGTTCTTCAAGCCATTCAATTTCATTTTCAATTCCCAAAAAAATTAAAATCCAAAATCCGTTTGATCCAATTTTTCAATGACATCATTTGACGCCTTAACCGGCCGCCCTCGTCGACTTTCCATTCGACTTGCGCCACTCGGGGCACTCATCGCTTCTTTGAATTTTTCTCTATCGACAGTTTGTCCTTGCTGTAAAGCGAGGCGAATATCGTCGATTTCTTTTTTTTCTAAAGCCTTTCTAAAAAAATTTCGATAGGATGCCTGCCGTATTGCTATATCAGAGATCAATAGCAGTCAGTCATTATTTACAAATATTTAAGAATATTCTATTAAATATTAGTTTAAACAAAAAAGAGAGCTAGGATTTCTCCCGCTCTCTTTGACTTTGTTAGATGAATTTGATGCGTTCGATCAATTCACACTTATTTACTGTTTGCGTCCATTAAACGTACCTTGGCCAGACTGATTACCTTCCCACTGCCACATCCCAACCACAGCACCCGATTGCAAATCAACCGTGCCCATAAATTTCGCACCGCCCGCTTTGCCTGAACCTGCCAATGCGAGTTCACCGTCTGGGCTGACAGTACCTGATACGTTAAAATTAAAATTATGTTTGCTCGATTTGCCCATACCAGTGACATTGCCGTTTTTATTGATCATGACGTTGACGGTGCCCTCATCATCACCTGTAAATTTAACCGCATAGACGCCAACCAAGCCTGAGGCTGCGACAGGAGCGGATGGCGCTGATGGAACATACTGCTGCGCTGCAACTTGAGAAGGCGGTGTCGCCTGTATCGAATTCGCCGCGTTGTTTTTAGAAGCTTGTGATGTCGCTTGGATTAACTGCTCTTTGTTACGCACGCTTTGCACGATTTTATTGTAGTTATCGAGCAAACTAGCTGCGATCAATTTACCTTCGGGTGTTTTGCTGTAACCACCCGCGCTGGCCCAGCCAAAGCCACCCCAGCCCCAGCCACCCAAACTGAAATCCATTTTACTGGCCTGACCTTCGGCACTCGCGACTTGAATCCCAGAACGTACATCGGCCAACAATAAGGTTGTCTCTGCTTCTTTAAATTTAACACCGCCGGCGAGCCCGCCGAGCGCGCCCCAACCACCGCCGAATCGACCTAACAAACCACCTACGGCACCACCGACACCGCCCGTATCACTGGCAAATTGCACTGCCGGTGTCATCACAAAATCCGCCGCTTGTAATTGGCCACCGCCGACATTCGAGCCTTGCTGCAATTGACCAGCGGAGGCTAATTCACGTTCTTGGCGAATATTTTGCATCGCCACACCGCGCTCAACCACAGTAAAGCAGCCAGACTCTTCAACGATCATGCGCAACATAGTCGACGGCGAACCGAGTTTATATTGAGACAAAGATGCCAACATATGACTTTGTGGCTCCACCACAGCCAAGGTACCAAAATTCTTAGCACACTTCTCAATCGCTCCCTTTTGTACGCTTTGCGCGCTGGCAGTATTTGCCAGCAAAACACTGACGAACAAAGATGAGACGGTCAATAAAGGCGAACGAAAAGTCATAGCTAGCTTCCTTATATTCATAAATAAAAAGTGTTTGGTGTTAGTACTCACTCAAATCATAAAGTAAGGGAACTAAGACCAAAAAAGGAAGCGAGTATAACTTAAACTTTAGCCAATATTGTTAATTTACCGATATGAGCTGATAAGAGGCAGAAAAACTGCGACGGTAGTAGGCCGATGAATAACCACTGCGTCGCTAATGCTGTTCAGCTAAGCTCAAAATATCGAGGCGTCATCCCTGAGAAGGCAGGGATCCAGTGTCTTTAGGCTTTTACGTCGCTGGATTCCCGCCTTCGCGGGAATGACGATACGTGGAATTAGGCTTAACTGAGTAGCATTACACTAAGTCGCCGTTTTCCATAGGAGAAGTATAAGTCACAAACTCTGGGTTACTTCGCTTTAGCTCGCGCCTTTGCCCTTGCTGCAGCATCCGCCGCCCATACTTCTAAGTGGGGTTCGTGTTTAAGTACACGAGCACCCGGGTCGACGGTGTAAGTCGCATTGGGCGGCAAGCTCACTTTACCCACACCATGTGTCATCGCCAGGTTGACGATCTTGTCATTAACCCGTACTTGCAAAGGCAATGGAAATTCGCTGTCGTCTGGCAACTTCCATTTCAAATGCAGCACATTACCTTCACGTTGCTCCAATACTTCTGGCAAGCGCGCGTGAGTCAGATAGCCCTTAAAGAACCAATTCCAATCCTTCTTGGTCACTTGATTGACGATCTGAATAAACTCTTTACTGGTGCTGTAACGCGGTGAAAAATTGCCCGGCTTTGGATCGTTGCGACCATAAACCAACAAGCGCACTGCTTTAAAAAAGGCCTCATCACCGATCAAACCACGCAGCGTATGCAATAGATTTGAACCTTTAAAATACACATCGTTGCCAGGACCGTTAGACACGTCATGTTCACTCATAGAGTGACCAGTCACCATAGGGAATTTATTCACGATACGAATTCTTTGTTCGTGCAAGGCAACCTGATAGTCACGCTCGCCGCGCAGATATTGCAAATACAAGGGTTGCATATACGAACCGAAACCTTCGTGTAACCAGAAATCATCCCAGTTTTCGTTGGTCAATTGATTTCCAAACCACTCGTGTGCAAATTCATGTTGCAAAAGCCAGTCATAGCCATGCGCTGACTTGATGTAGTCGTTGCCATAAGCATTAATGGTTTGATGCTCCATACCTAGATGCGGGGTTTCCACGACGCCCATTTTTTCATCCCCAAACGGATAAGGGCCGAATTTACTTTCAAAGAAATCCAGCATTGGCGCAAATTCTGCCATCAAGCCTTGTGCCTTTTCTTTATTGGCGGGCAGATACCACATGCGCAAAGGAATGCGATTACCGAACCGGCTCTGGTATTCGCTCTCTAACGATTCATAGGGGCCAACATTGATAGCAATGCCATAGGTACTAGGATTCTTAGTTTGCCAGTGATAAGTGCGCCAGCCCTCTTTTTCATCCATACCTTGGGCGACACCGTTACCCGCCACCACCAACGGCGCTGGCACGGTAATATGCACGTTCATTAATTTTGGTTTTCCCATAGGGTGATCAATGCACGGCCAAAACAAGTCACACCCCTCACCTTGCACCGCCGAGGCTATCCATGGCTCGCCAGTTGGCGTCTTGGTCCAAACAAAACCGCCATCCCAAGGTGCGCGTTTAGCGATTCGTGGTACACCCTGGTAACGGATACTGACTTCTGCCTTTTCACCCGTTTTCAAGGGCTTGGGTAAAATTAAGAGCAGGCGCCCTTCGGCATTGCTAATCGCATCAGCGGCTAATACCACACCATTGATACTGACTGCCTCAACTGGCAAATTTTTATCCAATTCCAAAGCAAGACGTTTTAATTCAGATTTGGCAGAGAACACCAAGAGCGCGGTGCCTTGGATGCTGCGTGTCTCGGGATCTAATTTCAAACTCAAATCCGCTTTTTCAAACACCATAGCCAATTGCTCGGCAGTACGTTCTGTACCTGAACTCATGGTGAAGACAGTGGGTTGAGACGAGGCAGGCAAGGCGTTTTGCGCCTGAATGCTAGTCACATACAACATCGAGCACAGCAAAGCTAGAGTTTTAAGTTTCATAGGGTAATTGAGTTAGAAATCGAAATACAAGAAAAACGGACTATAAAAAACGTCAATGCAGACCTCAGATATATTTAGAGCGTCATCGTATCTCAAAAGTTCAACAAGCATCACGAGAATTTAGGCTGCCATGGCATACTAGTCGGCGTTGCTCTTTTTTATTGATTCAAGGTCAAATCCATGCTTCTACCCCGCTTACTCCTCTCTTTCATACTAGGCATCCTTATCACTGCACCGATTGCGGCACAAGACGTCTTGCCAAGCAGTGTCGAGAATTTATTAAAGAAAGCGAATCTCCCAAAATCATCTTTGAGCGTCGTGATTGCACCTAGTCGTCAGAATGGCTACGTCTTGAATCTACAAGGCGACAAAGCGGTCAGCCCGGCATCGACGATGAAATTACTGACCAGCTTCATCGCCTTAGATGAACTAGGTCCTAACTTTCGATGGAAAACCCAAATCTACGTCGATGTACCGATTAAGCAAAATGTCTTGAATGGCAAGCTCTACTTAAAAGGCGGTGGCGACCCCAATCTCACTTGGGATAAATTAAGCCTACTACTACGTAATTTACGCCAACAAGGCCTGCGCGATATTCAAGGCGACATCGTGCTCGACCGTAGCTATTTCCAACCAACGCGTCCCGAACTCAACGTCACGCCATTCGATGAAAATCCTGATGCGTATTACAACGTGATTCCTGACGCGCTACTTATACATAGCAACATCAGTGCGTTTTCCATCAGTTCGGATAGCAATGCAGTAGATACTAAGTTACTGACACCAATGGACCGTGTCACTTTAAAGAATCAAATGACGCGCAGTAACGCGCCTTGCAATGAATGGAAAAATGGCTGGTTAGCACCGCAAACCAGTGTCAACAATCAAGCGCAAATCGACATCACCTTGAGCGGTGTTTTTCCCAAAAACTGCCAAACCACGGTATACCTCAATGTGGTCGAGCGCAATGCATATATCGGCAGCGTGATACGCGCGCTCTGGACCGAACTGGGTGGCAGCTGGCAAGGACAAATACAAGATGGCATCACGCCCACTAGTGCCTCTTTGCTGGTACAAAGAGAATCTGAAAGCCTGGCGGAAACCATACGCATCATCAATAAATTTTCCGACAACGCCATGTCACGCATATTATTTTTGACCATGGGCGCCGAATCGCCCCTAGCAAGAAATTTTGCGGATACCAGTCAAACGGCGAACGCTGTGGTACGCGCCTGGCTGTCCAAAAATAATATTCCCGACACCGGCTTAACCATAGAAAATGGCTCAGGATTATCTCGCACAGATCGTATCAGTGCGAATCAATTGGCAAGTATTTTGAGAGTCGCGGCTAACAGCAACTGGTATCCAGAATTTGCAGCCAGTTTACCGATAGTGGGTATCGATGGCAGTATGCGTAACCGCCTCAAATCCAGCGTTGCAGAGGCACGCGCCCGGATTAAAACCGGTACGCTAAAGAACGTCGTGGCAATTGCAGGTTACGTGCGCGATCAGCAGCAAAATGACTGGATCGTGGTGGGAATTATCAATAGTGATGAAGCGGGCATCAGCCGGGCGCGCCCGATTTTGGATGAATTAATTAGCTGGTTGGCAAACAGCAGACCTTAGTTGGCTTAAAGTCGGGGTCGGGATCAACGATAAGCAAACCGTTCGCACCCAGTATTATGCGTTCTATCTCTTTACGATTGATTTGAAATACCTAGACTAGCTACAGTGATGCCTAGTTAGCCACCGTCATTGATTTAAGGAGATTTCGCCATGATAGGCTTTTTGCTTTGGGTTATTGTGTTCTTATTGTGCTGGCCGCTTGCCTTATTGGCTTTGCTGCTTTATCCGATAGTATGGATATTGTTACTCCCATTTCGGATATTGGGTATTGCACTTGATGGGGTGTTTGAATTATTGCGCGCTATCGTCTTCTTACCGGCCCGAATTTTAGGCGGAAAACCGCGATAAGTGTCGATAGCTGCTGTGATGTTATTAGTGTGACTGATTAAACATATCCTGCAATTCTTCGCACCAATCCTCGGCATCATGCAGACCTATACCCAAATATTGGCAAACGCGCTGACTCGCCTTGGACCACTCGGCAGAACTCTCTTGTCCTTCGTACTTTTGAATCGCGTATTCGGCCAACGTGGATAAAGCGATTAATCCACGCACACTATCTTCGGTTGCTGTATCTTCTAAGGTGCGGTAATCATGATGCAATAAAATCGCGGTCGATACTTGTTCCGGCAAACCCCAGGTACGCGCCATCAAAGAACCGATAGAAGCATGATTCGTGATGTGGTGACTATCTTCAACTTGAGTCAAAGGCAATTCAAATTCATTATTTGCCTTCTTCCACGTCTCAGCATAATCAGGAAATCGTTCCATCAAAATCGGCACACCAATATCGCAAAATAAACCAAAGGTATGCGCAACATCCGCCGAACAAACTGGAAAGCGTTTCACCATAGCACTCAAAGCCTGTGCCCGCTTGGTCGAAAAATCCCAAAATTTGCCCAGCGACAAACCATTTGCGTTCACCGATTGACGCGCAATAATGCCCGTCATCAGCAGGCCAGTTTGAGTGATACCAATCAAGCCGACTGCGTGGTCGACCGATTGCGCCTTGAGACGCAGGCCAAAGAAGGATGAATTAGTCAGCTTTAATAGAGATGCGGCCAGCGACACATCCTTTGCAATAATCTTTGCCAAGCCTTGTGCGCTAGGCTCTGTTTTATTCAACTCTTTTTGCATCTCGACCAACAAACTAGGACGCGGCGGAATGCGTATGGTTTTTAACAAACTGTCGACAGCTTGTTTGTCAGACACCGAAGGTTGGACGCTTTGATTCATCGTGATGATAAAAGATTCTTTTTAAATACTATTAGAGACGGAAAGCAGGCAGAAAAACTGAACGCCCCGTATTAAACATTATTTCCCAATGGAAATCAATTCCAAGTAAGTCCTTAGTTTGCAAGAGGCTAAAATAAACCGAGCTTTAGCCCCTGTCAATTTGCAAATAGCCACGATCAGTGTTACTCACAAATTATTTTAATGGAATGGGCGTATGCGCCTCAACAGGCACCGCGGCAACGCTATTTTGCGGTGATCCGTCAATTAACTTATCCGAATAAGTCAAATAAATCAAAGTATTGCGTTCTACATCGACCATTCTGACAATGCGTAACTTCTTAAACAAAATAGAAAGACTTTGAATAAAGACTTCTTCCTGCTGCTTTAATGGCTTGTCAAAACTGATGGCACCAATCTGACGACAGGAAATCGATGCCTCTGCTTTATCTTCAGCCAAACCCAAGCCGCCTTTAATTCCTCCCGTTTTTGCACGAGAAACATAGCAAGTAACGCCTTTGACTTTAGGATCGTCATAAGCCTCCACCACAATTTTGTGGTCAGGCCCAAGTAATTTAAATGCGGTATCAACACTACCTATTTTTTGTGCATTTGCTGTTGTAGCCATTAACACTGAGCCAAACATCATCAGCGTGGCGAAATATTTATTCACTGGCATAAGAATTTCCTTTATTCATTAACGATGGATAAACTAAGAGCAGCATAACTTAAAAGAAGCGAGTAATTTTAACCTCGGTCAAATAAGCTCGTCTTTCCACCTTGTGCGTTGAAGTGTTAAAATGCGCGCTTATGAAATCCTTCTCGCCCTTCCAATTATCGCGTCGCCTGATCATCGCGGTGTTATTCCTGTACGGATTAACGCTGGGTATCGCTACGGCTGCGCCGATGATCAACGGCGAAGGTGTTTCGATGATCTGTACCAGCACGGGCATCAAATTTGTCACAGAGTCTGGCAAGATCGTTGATGGTAAGGCGACCATGCATACCTTGGATTGTTCCTTCTGTATGCCAAGCGCCATCACACCAAGTTTGCCGCAAATTGACGTCGTACCGCCAGTGCATACGCTATCGTATGCCACGCAAAGTATTCCCTCGGCACGCTTAGCAGCCATTGTTTCTGCACCTCTTCCACCGCGCGGGCCACCCGCTCTCAACGCAATCTGATACCGGAGCTGCCTAAGTTTTTAGCTAAGGCTTGCGTTTCGGTATTGCTTCTATCTCTGATCATCGACTTCGATAAAAAATTCATGTTTTTGGCACGTGTGCATGCGCGTCCTTAATTCTTCAAATGTCGATTTGATCAAACATTTTAAAGATACCTAGAGCCACTTCATCGCGACCTGTATGGTCCGCCCGATGAAAATCGCAGCGAAAAAAACACGCTCGGCTCTCGATTGCAATGAGAACACAATGAAATCTTCTACACCTACTATTCTCCGCCACACCGCTTTAGTCCTCGCTTTGTCCGCCGCCTTCCCTGTCTTTGCGAACGATAAAGACAATGATCAAGACGTCCAAAAAGCCAAAGCTGAGCGCGTCATCATTAAAGGTGAAAAACCAACCACTTTGCCAACCGAGATCCCCACCACGATCGAAGGTATCAACGCAAAAGCAATTGAAACGACGATCAACGCGCTTGACGCTGAAGATGCTTTGAAATACTTACCTAGCCTTTTGGTACGTAAGCGTTACGATGGCGATTACAACCACGCTGTCTTGGCGACACGTGCATCTGGCACAGGCAATAGCGCACGGTCTATGGTCTACGCGGACGGTATTTTAATCTCTAATTTACTCGGCAATGGCGCTGGTTTTACCCCTCGTTGGGGCTTGGTGACGCCAGAAGAAATTCAACGTGTAGACGTGTTGTACGGCCCTTTTTCTGCGGCTTACGCGGGTAACTCTGTTGGTGCAGTGGTCGACTACGTGACGCGCATGCCAGAAAAATTTGAAGGCCATGTCAAGCTCGCTGGCTTTACAGAAAATTTTCAAGAGGTTGCAACCGATAAGCGTTACAGCGGTCATCAATTAAGTGCCAGCCTCGGCAACAAGCAAGGTGCATTTTCTTGGTGGGTCAATGTCAATCGTATGGATAGCGAGGGTCATCCTCTGGTTTTCACCAACAAATTACTCTCAGCCGGCACCGTTAGTACGGCAGGCAAGCCAGTCACGGGTGCACTTGCTGGTCGCAATCCACAAGGTTTAGATTGGTGGCTGATCGGCGCAACCGCCCAGTACCACACGATTCAAGACCATGCCAAGATCAAATTAGCCTATGAAATCACGCCGACCGTGCGTGCGAGCTACACCTATGGCGTATGGCGTAACGACATGAATAGCACGGCCGACAGCTACTTGCGCGATGCGAGCGGCGCTGCCGTCTATAGCGGCGACGTCAATATCGCTGGCCGTAAATTCACCATTAGTCCAACCGACATCGCAAACAGCAAAAATGATTTGCAACATGTAACGCACGGTTTGAGCGTGAAGAGCAATACCAAAGGTGAATTTGATTGGGAAATCGCAGGCAGTATCTACGACTACCAAAAAGACATCGCCCGCGCACCAACGGTTGCCATTCCTGCGGCCGATACTGGCGGCGCAGGTCGTATCACTGACGGTAGCGGCACAGGTTGGAATACTTTGGCCTTAAAAGGCATTTGGCGTCCAAACACCGAACACACAGCTGAATTTGGCTATCAACGTGAAGCCTACAAACTGCGTACTTTGGTGTCGAACACGACTGATTGGATCAATGGCGCAGCGACGACTCGCTTCTCGGCATTCCAAGGTAATTCCGAACTTTCTAGCTTCTACGTGCAAGATGCTTGGCGTATCAATTCAATATGGAAAACCATCATCGGTGGCCGCTTCGAACGATGGTCTGCACATGATGGCGCGCTCTCAAATGCGACCACCACTTTGCCATTCGTCAAACGTGATGAGAACTACTTCTCACCTAAAGCAGCGGTCGCATTCCGCGCAACTGACGATTTGACCTTGAAAGCCTCAATCGGCCGAGCCGTGCGCAATCCGACCGTATCTGAGCTGTATCAAGGAACGGTATCAACGCAAACCATCGTCAACAATGATCCTAATCTCAAAGCAGAGAAATCATGGACTAGCGAATGGAGTGCCGAGCAATCATTGGATAATGGAAAAGGCTTGTTGCGCACGACCTTCTTCCACGAAGATACCAGCGATGCCTTGTACTCACAAACCAATACTTTGGTGACACCGAATATCACGAATATTCAAAACGTCGACAAGATCCGCACCAATGGTTTGGAAATCGCGTACCAAGCAAGCGACGTGTTTACACCTGGTTTGGACATTAGCTCTAGTGTGACATTCGCAGACTCCATTATTGTGAAAAACGATAAGTTCCAAGCCAGCGTTGGAAAATGGCAGCCACGCGTTCCAAAATGGCGCGCCAATGTTGTAGCGAGCTATCGCGCGACCGAGCAATTGTCTACGACCTTGGGCATCCGTTATAGCGGTCGTCAATACGGCTCCCTCGATAATAGCGACGTAAATGCCTTCACTTACTTAGGGTTTTCTAGCTTCCTCGTCGCCGATCTGCGCGTGCGCTATAAACTCGACAAGCAATGGACAGCAGCTGTTGGCGTGAACAATCTCAATAACAAAAAATATTGGGCCTTCCATCCCTACACGCAACGTAGTGTAGTGGCGGAACTGAAGTTTGATTACTAATCGGATGAAGGCATACAACAAAAGTTAGGGCGCGGACTTCGCACTCTAGCAATTGATGTAAGCCCTAAAAAAATGCCTATCCGCGCAGCGTTAATCGTGCCCAGATAGGCTACTTACTTTGACTCAGTTGCGTTTTCTATTTGAAGCATCTATGCAAAATCAAACTAACCGTAGCGCTCTCTTACAACGCGTATTTTGGCGACTGCATTTTTGGGCAGGGCTAATCACCGCGCCTATCGTCCTGTTCGCAGCGATTAGCGGATTACTGTATGTGTTCACGCCACAAGTCGAAGCCTGGCGTCACGCACAGCTTGATACCGTCGATGCGATTGCGCCTGCAAAAAGCTTGGATGAACAAATCGCTGCGGCACGTGCGCAATTTCCTGGTGAGCCTATACGGGCTGTTATTCCCGCCTATACCGATACGCAGACAACACAAATCATATTTGGCGACAAGAAAAAGCGTAGTGTTCAGGCTGGACAGGCTGAAAAAAACAGCATGACAGTCGCCCCATCCGCTGAGCACCAACATCACGCAGAGGCTAGTACCCAAACGACTCCCTTCATTGCTTACATCAATCCCGGCACGCTAAAAGTGCAAGGTAGCATTGCAGAAGATGGTCGATTTAGGGAGTGGGCACGCAAATTACACTCCACGATGCTACAAGGTGATAACTGGCGTTGGATCATAGAACTGGGTGCCAGCTGGATGATCATCATGCTCATGACTGGCATCTATTTGTGGTGGCCTCGCGGCAAATCTAACTGGTCTAGTATTTTGCGTTGGAATAGTACCCAAAACCGTCGCGCCAACTGGCGCTATCTGCACAGTATGATCAGCCTCATTCTCAGCATCGTGACTTTGGTGATTATGCTCACCGGCATTACTTGGTCCAAATACGCGGGTGAAAATTTCCGTACTATGCAAAGTACATTGGGACAAAGTTCACCAAAGCCACCTAAGGAATTAAAATCCTCTTTGCTGCCCAATCTACCCGCCTTGAGTGCACAAGTGGTCTACGTCAAAGCACGTCAACTGGCACCATCAGTGCAAATGCAGCTCACACCACCAAAGTCTGAACAAGGCGTTTGGCGTATAGAAAATTATGATCGCAGCCAACCTGAAAAACGCTTCCAACTGGTACTCGATGCCTACACGGGAGCTGTGTTGTATCAATCTGGCTGGGGAAATTTACCACTCCTGGCGCAAGCCACTGCGGTCGGTATTCCCTTCCACCGTGGTGAATTTGGCTGGTGGAATCAAGTCTTGCTGATACTTGTCGGGCTATCAGTCATCTTCGCCGTCATCTCTGGCTATGCGATGTGGTTGCAGAGACGCAAAGCAGGTAGTGTATCTGCACCAGCTGTCAGCACTACGCACGCTTTAGCGATTCCTTGGTGGATCTGGCTATTGCTAATCGCCTTGGGCTTTGCCTTACCTGTGTTGGGCGTAAGCCTATTTATTTTCATTTGTGTTGAAGCTGTGCTGATGTTCAAGCAAATTAAATCGACTACTCAGCCCAAATAATCATGACTCATACCATACCTCAAGCACAAAATCGTCGGGCCTTTCTGCTTAGTGCGCTGGCGCTCAGCTTAACGGCCTGCCAAAAGAATACTCTCAATTTCAATAGTATCGACATTACCGGTGCAGACTATTGTCGTGATTTCAAACTAAATGACAGCGATGGAAAACAGCGACAACTCGCAGAGTTTAAAGGGCGTTATGTATTGGTTTTTTTTGGCTTTACACAATGTCCTGATATCTGTCCAACGGCGCTGGCACGTGCAGCTGAAGTTAAACAAAAACTCGGTAAAGACGGTGAACAGTTACAAGTGATCTTTATCAGCATCGATCCAGAACGCGACACAGCAGACTTGATGCGCGCGTATACCCAAAACTTTGACCCCAGTTTTCTCGGCCTGCGCGGCAACGCCGAACAGACAAAACAAGTTGCCGAGGAGTTTAAAGTCTTCTATGCTAAAGTCGCTACCGGAAGTAGCTATACGATGGATCACTCCACTTTAAGCTATCTGTTCGATACCAAAGGCAAAATCAGATTAGCAATGCGACACGAACATAACGCAGACCAATTTGCCGCCGATATCCGCCAGCTGATGAGACAAGCAAGCTAGACGCACATCCAACATTTTTTCGTATCTTATGATTGCAAATAGTTCCACCAACCAAAAGGAAAAACCATGAAACAATTCATCTCCCCACTTTTCGCCGCACTCAGTTTGAGCCTCAGCGCAGCCGCCTTTTCCCAAGTCGCAGTTAAAGATCCTTGGGTACGTACCACTGTGCCGCAACAAAAAGCCACTGGCGCCTTCATGCAACTAACCGCAACCCAAGATGTAAAGATAATTTCCGCAAGCTCCCCTGCCGCCAAAAATGTCGAAATTCACACCATGGAAATGGATAAGGACGTCATGAAAATGCGTCAGATCATGAGCCTAGATCTGCCTGCTGGTAAGAGCGTGGAATTAAAACCAGGCAGCTATCACGTGATGCTTTTAGGCTTGACCGTCCAAGTGAAAGAAGGCGATGTTATCCCGCTGACCTTGACGGTCGAAGGCAAAGACAAGAAGACCCAAACGATCGAAGTCAAAGCAGTGGGCAAGGCGATGAACGCCGCTGCACATAAAATGTAAATCACGATTTCGTCGAAGATTCACCCGCAATACGGAGGTAATATGAAGTTCAATTTATCGATGTTTTTTCAAGCATTACGTTGTTTCAATGTGGCGGCGATTACCGCCTTGGCTATCTGGCATGGTTATATTTTCTATTTGAACCAAGCCATAAAGAGAACGCCGCCAGCACCGGCCATCGAATTAAAGTCGGTTGATCAAACCAGCACTGCACGCCAAGCTAATTCCACCAGCCAACAAGCAAGCAAATTGATACAGGCAGTAACATGAAAAAGCTTCTATTACCTCTGTTTTTATTCGCATGCGCAAACGCAGCACAGGCTCATGTCACGCTAGAACAAGCCAAGGCGAAAGCCGGCAGCTATCACAAGTTAACATTTAAAATCGGTCACGGCTGCGAAGGCAGCACCACCCACACCGTCAAAATCAGCCTACCAGAAGCGGCCACAGGCGCAAAACCTATGCTCAAACCTGGCTGGAAGATTGACACACAAAGCCTAGCTTTGAGTAAGCCTTACCAATCACACGGCAAGACCATCACTCAAGATGTCAGGGAGGTCGTTTGGAGCGAAGGTCAATTACCCGATGCTTACTATGATGAATTCTCGATACAAGTCAAACTCAGCAATGCGGTCGGAAAACTTTATTTCAAAGTCACACAGTTGTGCGAAAAAGGCCGGCTCGATTGGATCGAGATTCCTGCGGAAGGTCAAAGTGGCAAAGCTCTAAAGGCACCAGCACCGATGCTCGAGGTGATTGCGCCAGATTCTGAAGCGCCGCACCATTAAGTCAATCAGTTATTTAGGTCAACGTCCTGTCGACCTAAACCGATCCCAAGCTTCCCCTTAAAGGGGAAGGAGTCACAAGCGATTCCCGCCCCATCACAGACATCTGTAAATTCCCTCCCCTCCAAGGGAAGGGCTAGAGTGGGGATGGGTTTCTGTTCCGATTGCCACACCCGCGCGAAAATCCCCCACAAAAGCTATCCCAAATCAAGTTTTCAGCACTTGCAATAGCAAAGCGTAATATACAAGTGTATATTACGCTTTTAAGTCCACTCATTTCCGAGCCAAGCGGATCAAATCATGCTGAAAACATCGTTACGCCACTTTCTAATGCTGGCTCTATTTGTCGGCACATCGACTTCCACCTTCGCTGGCGATCTTAATGTCTCTGCCGCCTCCAGCCTCACCAACGCCTTCAAAGACATCGCTCAGAGTTATCAAACTCAATACCCAGACGCCAAGGTTCAGCTCAATTTCGCTGCCTCTGGCACCCTGCTGCAACAACTCGCTAAAGGCGCCCCGGTCGATGTATTGGCGACAGCCGATCAAGAAACCATGGACGCCGCTGAGAAGCAAGACCTTATCTTGGTCAAAGAAAGAAAAGACTTCGTGCGCAATAGCTTGGTGTTGATTCAACCAATTAACGCTACCATCAAAATTGAACGCCTCGAAGACTTGCGACAAGCAGCCGTTAAACGCATTGCCATCGGCAACCCAGCCAGTGTGCCCGTCGGTCGTTATGCGCAAGCTGCCTTGCAAGCAGCGCGCGTCTTGCCCAGCATTGAAGGCAAACTGATCAATACTTTAAACGTACGTCAAGCACTCGACTACGTGGCGCGCGATGAAGTCGAAGCGGGTTTTGTGTATGCAACCGACGCAGCGATCGTGCTCGATAAAGTCAAAGTCGCAGCGCGGATCAAAGTCGACAAAGTCATTACCTACCCAGTCGCGGTCACCAAAGATAGTAGCAATCAGGTTGAGGCCAAACGCTTCGTGCAGTTTCTCGCCTCGCCCGCTGCGCAAGTTATTTTCAATAAATATGGTTTTCAGAAACCGTAATTCCATTCAATAAACTATCTACCAACATGGACATCGCCTGGACCGCCCTCTTCCTCTCACTCAAAGTCGCAGGCCTCGCAACTTTGATTAATTTGGCGCTGGGCATAGGTTTAGGTTTTTGGATGGCGCGGCAAAGTTTTTGGGGGCGAGATATCCTCGCCACCCTCTTAACTTTACCGATGGTGATGCCGCCGACCGTGCTGGGCTACTACTTATTAGTTTTGCTCGGCAAAAAAAGTTGGTTTGGTGCATGGCTATACCAACACTTTGGCATCAATCTTATTTTTACCTGGCAAGCCGCCACTATCGCCGCCGCTATCGTCGCACTACCATTGGTCATCAAGCCAGCACGTGCTGCCTTTGAAGGTGTTGATAGCCAACTCGAAGAAGTGGCGCGCACCATGGGCTTATCGGAAACGGCCATCTTCTTCCGCGTGACTTTGCCACTGGCGTGGCGCGGTATTTTGGCAGGTGTTTTGCTCGGCTTTGCTCGCGCACTCGGTGAATTTGGCGCAACGCTCATGGTCGCTGGCAGCATCCCCGGTAAAACGCAGACGCTGTCGATTGCGATTTACGAAGCCGTGCAAGCGGGAGACGATGCCTTGGCTAACACCATGGTTTTGATGGCGTCTATCGTTTGTATCGTGATCTTGCTGGCATCGGGCAAATTAGCACCTGGCCGCATAGCACATCTTGGTCATCGCTAAGAAGAGATAATATGGAATTTGATCTACATCTCCACAAGACCCTAGGCCACAACTACCATCACAGTCACGGCCAATTTGTGCTCGACGTACGTTTGCAAACCCAAGCGCAACGCATCGTCATCTTTGGCGAATCTGGTTCGGGCAAGAGCCTCAGCCTACAAGCCATCGCAGGTCTCATGACGCCAGACCACGGCCATATCCGCATTGGTGGCCGAACTCTATTCGACAGCGCCCAGCCCTGCTTTGTGAAACCACAAGAACGCGCCTTCGCTTATGTTGCGCAAGACTATGCCTTGTTCCCGCATCTCAACGTACAACAAAACATCGCCTTTGGCCTCAACAAATCATGGCGTAACCCGTCGAAAAAAATTCAAAATGCCGAAGTCGAACTATGGCTGCAACGCTTTGAACTTACTAGCTTGGCGCAGCAATATCCGCATCAACTCTCAGGTGGGCAAAAACAAAGAACAGCACTAGCACGCGCACTAATCTCACGGCCCAAAGCCCTGCTCTTAGACGAGCCTTTCGCTGCGCTAGATACCGGCCTCAAACAACGAATGCGCGAAGAGTTAGCGCAACTGCAAAGCATGCTTGCGATTCCAATGATGTTGATCAGCCACGACGAGCAAGATGTAGAACAGTTTGGTGATGAAGTATTACATCTGCATCAGGGAAGAAATCGCGCATCATGAGCATAACTAAACCTTCAAGGGCAAAAGTAGACGCCAATACAAGCGAAGGCGCGCCCAGCATCGAACTGCAAGCGGACGTTTGGCTACAAGTGAACGGTGAAAAATTCGGTGGCACGCAACGCATCGCCCTACTCGCCGCCGTGGCTGAATGCGGCTCAATCACGCAAGCGGCCAAGAATATCCACATGAGCTACAAAGCCGCATGGGACGCCATCGAGCAGATGAATAATCTCGCCGGCGAGCCGCTGTTAGAACGCGCAACAGGCGGCAAGGGTGGCGGCGGTACGCGTCTCACTTCGCGTGGCCAACAATTGGTTGACAACTTTAAACTCATAGAACGCGAACACCTGGCCTACATCGCACGCCTCAACCAACTCTCCACGGGTTTGGCCGACGAAATGCTCTTGATCAAAAAGATGAATATGAAAACCAGCATACGCAACCAGTACCGCGGCATCGTCAGCCATATCAAAACGGGTGCAGTCAACGATGAAATCGAAATCCAAATCGCAGGCAAACAAACCCTGATCGCCATCATCACCCACGACAGCACTGAAGAACTAGCCCTCAGCATAGGCGCAGAAGTCTTCGCGCTAGTCAGCGCTTCATCGGTGATCTTGATGGACGCAAACGAAGAAGCCAAACTCTCCGCCCGCAACCGCCTCACCGGTAAAATCACGCGCATCCAAACTGGCGCTGTCAACACCGATATCAGCATCGCTCTCACCGGCGGCGCAGTGTTATCTGCGGTGATAACTAACGAAAGTTGCGAAGAAATGGGTTTGAAGAAAGGGCAAAAAGTGACGGGCTTGTTTAAAGCTTCCGCTGTGATTTTAGGAGTGCCGGCTTGAGGGAATTTAGTCGCTCAGTTTTTTGCAAGTGTCTGGCAGATTGTTGTCGGTTCCTCAGCAATATGTTGACTTCGTTCTTTCACCTTTACACAGTTTGGACGCAAAAGGAGTAAACCCAGATTCATCGATGCGAAAGATGGAGCATGACTAAAGTGTAGCTCACATCTACCCTGTTCTAGACAACAGGCTATTTTTTGTCTACTTGTGTGTACGCTTATACCAGTTGGTTAGATTGCTACTCACCTATCGGGCGCAAGCAGCTGGATTACAACACGGTCATTATTCACTTCATCGACCCATGCGGCGAAAATTCGTGGATGATCTCTGGCATTATCAATAATCGTATTAACAAAATTCTGCGTAATATCTAATACGCTTGAAATACTAAACAAGAAAGGATAAACCTTTGAATAATTCAGCACTAAGACTTGCGACAGAATCAGAGCTCCCCATTGCTTGGGCTATCGTGCAAGATGCAATAGAGCAAAGACGACGTGACGGTAGCAAACAATGGCAGAACGGCTATCCAAACGAAGAAACGATCCGCGCCGACATCGCTGCTGGACATGGGTATGTGCTCGTTGAAGACAAGGACATCGTTGCATATGCCGCCATCATTTTCGACATTGAGCCCGCTTACCTAGTTATCGAGGGCGCGTGGCTTACCTCGGGAACTTATGCGGTAGTTCACCGCGTTGCACGTGCTAGTGCTGCAAAGGGAAAAGGAATCGCGACTAGGCTGTTTGAACATGTCGAAGCCCTATGCATTGAAAAAGCTGTAGACAGCATTCGTATAGATACCAACTTCGATAACGCACCGATGCTGCACATCGTAAAGAAACTCAACTATGTCTATTGCGGCGAAATATTTTATGACGGTGCGCCCCGAAAAGCCTATGAAAAAGTCTTAGGCAATAAAACATAAATATCTATAGTTCATTGTAGCTATGACGCCCTAGTTAAGCCGCCGACATCGGAGAACGCAAACATGACGAAATATCTCATTTCCTTTCCCGCCCCTGCAATGGTCATTCCGCAAGAAGACTGGATCGCGGTCAGCGATGCCTCGCATGCGGTGATACGCGAAGCGAAGCGAGCTGGTGTGTATGTGTTTGGCGGAGGCATCAATGAAGCAGTCGCACCACTCATGGTTAGCGCAGACGGCACAAGCACCAACGCCACTTATCCGCAAACGAAAGAGTTCAACGGCGGCTTTTGCGTGCTGGAACTGCCATCACGTGAAGCCGCCATCGAATGGGCGGCGAAGATCGCGCAAGCCTGCCGCTGCGCTCAGGAACTGCGTGAATTTGGGTACGACCCTGAAAGTTAGTGGCTTGCTTGGAGTGTTTGCAAGTGATTGAAGAAAGGCTTTTGCAAGTACTTCTGAAGTTGAGCTTTGTTAAAGGGTAGAAATAATTTGGGTTCCTGCTGTTACACCTTTTTTGGACAGGTATAGCAAAAAATAGCAACGCATTACGCGGGTTTCGTTAGGTTTGGAACTTTATTGATGGAAAGCCAATAATGTGTTAACTTCGATTACTCTCACTTTAAAACAAGCTATGCGCTCATCTATCTTTATCACTATCGTATTGTTGTTTATTGCTTGTGGTGCGGCTAAACCATCTCTACCGCAGCGCGTGACCATCTTGTCGGCCAACTATGCACATGAGACCTTGAGGCAATGTTCGCGATCAAGTCCATCCGGAGTGTCCGACGGCTGGACTGTTTCGTCTGAACTTGCAGCGCAAATTGAAACTGATCTTCCAAAGCTTGCGCACCAGATTCCTGGCTTAAATCCAAACCTCTTTTACAGGCAATACGTAGGCATCGTGCAATCTGGTAAGCGCTCCGTGTACATCAACGCCTTTGCTCCAGGCACGCTGGAAAAACATGATAACTCTTGGCAAAGCAAGCCGGTCGGCGCATGCGATGGCGGCGACCAGTTTTGGGGTGCCGTCTACGACCCTATGACCCGCACATTTTCAGAGTTAGTATCCAATGGCACCATCTAGCCCGCATAACAACTCGTTCAAGCCGAAGCAGCTTCGCGGCACGGCTTAACTCAGACATTAGGAGTTTCCAATCATGACCGCACGAATTCCTACCGATTGCAATGGCGTTGAGCTAGGCATTGGTTCGCGTATTCGCCTCCTGTCGTTGTCCGGCAATTGGTTCAACGAGTTGCCCACGGACGAAATTGCTGATGTCAAATCAATGATTGGTGAATTGTTTGTTATTGAAAAAGTCGACGACTACGGGCAGCCTTGGATTCGGAAATCTTGGATGAATTCTGTGAAAGGTACTTGCCATGGGCACTCGATTGCCTTAGAGCCAAATGAAGCAGAATGCGTGTCAGGCCAAGATAACCTGCCACCGCTCAAAATTGTCCTAAATTGCACAAACGGATACGAATCGAAAATTGATCCGATTGTTGAACGGCTTGTCGCCGGAGGACTTTCCTATATAGGAGTTGCAGGACAAGATTGCTCAAAGATTGAAGACATAATTGATGAAATTGCAGTCGGAGACGGCTCAAACCCTCGTTTCATACTTACAACTTCTCACCCACAAGAGTCGCTGGAAAATGTAATCGAGTTTGCGTTATCTCTTACAGGAGAGCATGCCGGTGGAGTACGAGTCATCACGCTCTAACACTGCGTTCAACCCCACTCCATTCGGTCGCTGGATACCGCGCATAAAGCCGCGCAGTGCCGGTTAGTTCTACGTTATGGCTTATGGATCCAGCATGCGAAGAATCGTTAACCTACTAATTATTGTTACGCTTGTCGCGCCACTATTCTGGTTTGGCATTAGCTGGACGATTTATAGACTTCCGTCTAAAGAGGATGCGCAGATCCTCGATGGTGAAATTCATTACAAATTTGTCGAGCTCGACCTAACTAATCGAGGTTTTTTTGAGGGCATTTGTTCAAACAGAGTAATCAGACTTGAAGGAAATTCCATTCTTTATGTTTCGCTGAGTGATCATGCAAAACTCTGGCCAGAAAATCCACACGATATAAATAAAAACGGTTACACATATAGGGCTAGGTTTCAAGCATCGCCGCTATTATTAGGTGGCTTCGGGCTCGCAAAAGTGATTAGCGTAGTACGTATTGAAAAAAACCCGATAATTAGCAAATGAGCCATAACAAAACGATCGCTAAGGAATCTCAAATAATAGAGTCATTTCTTTGTACATCCTCGAAAGCGATCTCGCCACCTCTCAGTTAGCCATCAGTTCACATGTCCTTTTATAGATCAAAAATTAGTTTTAATAATCAACGTAACATTCCTCTAGTAATTGTAATTGAACCATGGGGAGAAGATTACTCACTGATGCCGGGCGAGCAGTTGGAACTTCTTGCTTATGGAAGGAATGGCACGCCTTGGTTTCATGTGGTGGAATGGGACGATTCATCGCAGGTCTATTGTGAGGATGCCGATTCATTTAAGGTTGTACAACAAAATGTCGAACTCAAATGTGGTCACAATCGGCAAGAGGTTTGGGATGGTTAACGTGATTCTCGAAAATGATGTTCAAATCATGTAGGCCGATTGCAACCCGCACTGTGCATCAGCTCAACCCAGAATACCCAGCAATTAGACCCACCCAAGATCTGTACTAAAATAGTGAATCGTCCAGTTCAGCCAAACCCATGAATGGAGACCGTGTTTGAAAACCATAAAAAATACCCGGCAAATGATGAAACTTTTTGTCGCTATCATTGCAGTGTTCTGTATCTTCATCTTCACACCGTGGCTCGCTGGCTATGCCTACCTCAAGCCCTTACCCAAATCAGTTCAAGAGCAAATAAATGATGCGGTGAATTTTGATCTCGATGGCGTGATTGTTTATGTCGATAAAAAAGGAAAAGCCCCTGCACTCTATGCCTCTGGTTGGAAAAACAAAGAAAACAAAATCCCAGCCGATCCCCATTCGCTGTTTAAGATTGCCAGCCTCAGCAAACTGTATATCGCCGCTGCTGCTGCAAAATTGGTCAATCAAAAACAATTATCCTTAGACCAAACTTTGGCGGATTATCTTCCCGAACTGATCGGCAAAATTGAAAACGCCAATCAAATCACATTGCGTATGATGCTACAGCATCGTAGCGGCATTCCTAATTTCGTGGACGACCCCAAGTTTCCTTGGACGAATTTGCCTACAAAACCTATTGCGATTCTCCAATTCGCACTTGATAAACCGGCCGACTTTAAACCCAACGAAAAATACGCCTACTCCAATACCAATTACTTGCTGATTGGCAGCATTCTTGATAAGCGACTAGGGTATAGCCATCATCACTACATCAAGAAAGAAATCCTTGAGCCGCTTAAGCTGACGCACACTTATAGCTTACTCAGAGAAGTTAATATGGACGCGCTTTCCAGCGGCTATTACATAGGCTATGACGGCGACTTAAAAACGCAAAACTATGTGAGCCCTGGCGGCTCTATGGTCGCCACTGCTGAAGATGTCGGAATTTTCTTGCGAGCTTTGATCGATGGCTCTTTGCTCAATGCGGACGAACAAGCTATTTTTTCCTCTATCTATGTGTATGAACATACAGGCCTGTTAGGCGGCTATTCCAGCATTGCGCGCTATCACAAAGATATCGATACGGTCGTCATTCAATTCGTGAATACAAGCGGCGGAAACTCTTGGATGATCTCTGAAATTATCTACAATCGTATTATCAAAATTTTGAGAAACATCTAAGGCGTTTCTGTTTAGCTTAACAAGGCCTTGTATGTTTGGTTTTTGTTAGGCCGTCCAAGATCCAACGTTCCCATGAGACTTTCCCAAAAAAACCTTGGCTATTGGCAGCAACAAATCAAAGCTGTTCTACAGCACTCACTGCCCAAATAAGCATTGTTGTTTCCCTGCCTTTGATCTACATTAACGTGGCCGTTTCCTATCCACATCCTAATGAAGAGAAACTATGAACGCTACTCTATTCCCTACCTTATCCCGCCGCCAATTTCTCGGCGCCTCCGCCAGCGCTGCATTGGCTCTTGGCACTGGTGGTTTCAGCAATTTCGTAATGGCCGCAACACCCTTGGTATTACCTGCATTGCCCTACGCTGACAATGCATTAGATCCCGTGATTTCTGCCAACACCATCGGCTTTCATTATGGCAAACACCACAAAGCCTATTTTGACAATCTCAATAAACTCATTGCAGGTAGCGAACTTGCCGAACAGCCATTGAGTAAAATCGTTACTGCGAGTGCCAATCAAGCAGACAAAGTGGCGATCTTTAATAACGCAGCACAAGCCTGGAACCATAGTTTTTATTGGCAGAGTCTCAAACCGCAAGGTGGTGGCATGCCACCAAATGCATTGAAACAAAAGATCGAAGCCTCTTTCGGTAGTGTTGAAGCATGCAAGAAAGAACTTGCTAGCGCCGCCACATCGCAGTTCGGTAGCGGATGGGCGTGGTTAGTGGCCGAAGGAGATCAACTCAAAGTGATTAAGACAGGCAATGCCGACACTCCACTTACCAAAGGCATGAAACCTTTGCTCACGATTGACGTTTGGGAGCATGCCTACTACATCGACTACCAAAATCGCCGCGCCGATTATGTCAACGCTGTCATCGACAAATTATTGAACTGGGAATTCGCCGCAAGTAATTTGGGCGTGTAATCTGGGAGTGGTAATTCGGACATCAGTCGAACACTTCCAGAGGACTCAGCAAGGGATTAAGATTTTTTCTGGAAGTGGTTCGTGTAGTTCAACACTCTCGTAGGAGAATTACCGTGGTGAAGTTTTTCCGACGCCAACACTGAATCTGACTCTAACCTTTTTACCCAACAATCAAGCTGCATGCTCGAAGGCGAGCTCGAGACTTTTGCCAACGGCGCACAATTTTCTGACTTCATTGATCACATCGCGTGCGAGGCAGTGTCGAATTTTGAAATCGTCACCCTTTATTTTGCCAATGTAAAAAGTTGCGTTTATGCTTATTAAATTAAGATAAAATACTTCGCATAGTTAGATCAAATTTCCTATCTGCAGTTGTGAAATGCTTCTCACATCGATCCTTTAACCATTACGCCGGTTTCGGCATAACTTAGACTCGACTTATGACATTTATTAGATCAACAGTTTTAGTAAGCTCAATCGCGATCGCTTTTGCTTGCACAGTTTTCCCTTCGAGCGCATTGGCACAATCATCCGCCAACACCGTCACAGATAGAAAGGAGCAAACCAAGCTATTGCAACAATACGCGAGCCAAGCCCAAGCCGCATTGCATGCAAAAGATTATCTGCGCGCCGCCGAACAATATGAAAAAGCGTATTCCATTGATCCAAGGATTTCCGATATTTCCTATAACGCCGCTTGTGCTTATGCCTTGGCAGGAAAAACAGATCTTGCATTTGCTTGGTTGGAAAAGTCATTCAAAGCGGGCTATTTCAATCTCGAGCACATCAAGAAAGATAGCGATTTAGACGCTTTGCATGCTGATGCGCGATGGGCAAAATATCTTGATCGAATTCAAGCACAAGTTAAACGCGACGCAAAATTATGGAATTCAGAGGTTTGGAAAAGCCCTTATGCAGAACAATTAAGTGAAGATCAACGCATTGCTGGCCTCTCGAAATTATGGTCTGAAGTGAAATACAACTTCATTTACACCGATATTTTGAAAGAGCTGGACTGGGACGCGGTCTATGCGAAGTTCCTACCGCGTGTCAAGGCTGCCACGAATACACTCGAATACTACAAAATCTTGATGGAAATGGGCGCCATGCTGAAAGATGGTCATACCGGTGTATACCCACCAGACCCCCTGTATGCAACTGATTTTACTGTACCGCCATTTAGAACTCGCCTAATCGAAGGCAAAGTGATCATCACCGAGGTCGTTGACGAGTCTTTACGCAAGCAAGGCATATTGCCAGGTGTGGAAATTGCCCGCATCAATCAAGAACCTGTCAAAGAGTGGGCGTTTAAAAATACTGCACCTTATGCCAGCGCATCTACACCACAAGATCTCGAGTCACGCGTATTCATCTACCAATTCTTGATTGGCAACAAAGCGGATAAACCACAAATCGAACTGCGGGATGCAGCAGGAAAAACCTGGTCTGTGGAAATTGAACGCGTTAGTTTTGGGCAACGCAATCAAGCATTCGGCAAACTGCCGGCCTTTAGCTGGAAGCTTTTACCTGGGAACATCGCCTATGTCGCGTTGAATTCCTTTGGAGACGACACTGCTGCACAGGAGTACATGAAAAATTTTGCCGAAATAAGTAAAGCAAAAGCGATTATTTTTGACGTCAGAAAAAATGGCGGCGGCAATGGCAGTGTCGGCTATAAAGTCCTCGCCACCCTTACAGACAAAGACTTTGCTACAAGTCGTGCTGAAACACGCGACTACAAACCAAGTTACCGCGCATGGGGGCGCCAAGAGACCAACTTTGTCTTCGACACTTATTCCGAGAGTCCCAATCCGAACATACAGTTTAAGGGGCAAGTCATCGTATTGACCTCGGCGCAAACATACTCTGCCGCTGAAGATTTCACAGTCGCCTTCGATACTATGAAGCGTGGCACCATCATGGGAGAAGCCACAGGAGGCAGCACTGGACAACCACTGATGTTTGATTTACCTGGGGGTGGTAGTGCTCGTGTGTGTACGAAAAAAGATAGCTACGCTGATGGCAAACCTTTCGTCGGCGTGGGCGTCCAGCCAAATATCGTGGTGCGCCCTAAGCTCGCCGATTTTCGCGCAGATCGTGATACCGTTTTAGAAGCAGCGCTTGCCCAAATCAAGCCTTAAGACTTAAAGATTTTAAGGATTAGGCTGATGACAGTCTTGTTATCAGCCTCCCAAAAAATCGTAGTAAGGGACTTGTGTTTTGCCGCGACAATATACTCACGTCTCAATTTTATGATCTTCATTCAGAAATATTAAACAATTGGTTCAGCATGAACATTTTTTGGCTGAGATTCACTTGAAGAAAAAATGCAAGATCACGGCACTCACTGACCCCATCAAAACATAAGTTCGTTATTTGACGTGTAAGGACGAATGACTTTACACGTCAAAATTCAGAGATTACGCAATCAATTTCAAGGGGCGACTCAAATTCGCCGCAGGTATGTGCGCTTTGCGAACTGTCATAGAGAGTCGATTGGAAGCTGGGCTAAGAGACGCTATATCATTAAGTTTAAAGGTGTTAACCAAACCACTCAATTGCTCGGCTTGATCTTCTAACGCTGCAGCTGCAGCTGCAGCTTCTTCGACTAATGCAGCGTTTTGCTGTGTCACATTGTCCATACTCGAAATTGCCACATTAATTTGATCTATGCCAGTAGACTGCTCGTGGCTGGCGTTGCTAATATCGGTAATGATGTCAGCGACACGTTGAACACTATTCACTACTTCATGCATGGTGATGCCCGCTTCATCGACCAATTTGGCACCTAGATTGACTTGTTGTACTGAGTGATCAATGAGTGACTTAATTTCCTTTGCCGCACTGGCAGAACGCTGTGCGAGGCCGCGGACTTCAGATGCGACCACCGCAAATCCTCTACCTTGCTCCCCTGCGCGCGCCGCTTCGACTGCTGCATTCAAAGCAAGAATATTGGTTTGAAATGCAATACCATCAATGACAGAAATAATATCAACAATACGTTTCGACGAGTCATTAATGGAGCCCATAGTCGAGACCACTTCTGCTACGACGCTACTGCTTTTGACGGCAACTTCGGAAGCAGAACTCGCCAATTGGCTGGCTTCGCGTGCATTGTCTGCATTTTGCCTTACATTACTGGTTAACTCTTCTAAAGAAGCTGCGGTTTCTTCCAACGAGCTAGCTTGCTCTTCGGTACGTGATGAAAGATCCATATTGCCCGTTGCAATCTGACTGGAAGACGTCGCTATGGTATCGGTGGCACCGCGTACCTGACTGACGACATTAGCCAGATTGCTGTTCATTTCTTTCATGCTAAACAGTAGGCTTGATTGATCATCATTTTTCAGGGCAATTTCTTGCGTTAAATCGCCTTGTGCGATCGCTTGTGCTATCCGCGCCACCTCAATAGGCTCACCACCCAGTTGACGACTGATATAGCGCACTGTCATCCAGCCAAAGACAATAGCACCCGTCAAACCCAACACTGTCACAAGGATTTCCGTCAAGCGTATTAGCTCAAAGCGCGCAATTGCAGCGTCAAATTCCTCTTTGGCGACATCCATCTGAAGTTGTAATAAATCGTCGCCTTTTTCTTTCACAGGCAACATAAGTGGACTAACTTTTTCTAACATGAGCGATTGTGCTTGAGCAAAATCTCCCGCCTGCAGCGCCGTGATAGTCGGACGTAGGCCTTCTTGTACATAACGCGCCCTGCGTGTCGCAAAGTCACTCGCTAATTTTGCTTCTTCAGGCGTCAGATAGGTCGCCATATAAGCGTCCCAAATCTTATTAACATTGGTTATATTCGATTCTAACTGCTGCACGGCATGTCGCGCAGATTCGGGATTTTGCTCTAGCAATGCCATCGCTATTTCTAATCGATTACTGACCACTAAAGTCTGAATCTTGCCAATATCCACTGCAGGGACGGTTCTGTCGGCATAAATAGTGAGAATCGCATCATTCGATTTAACCAGACCATATAAACCTATGCCACTGACGATAAAACAAACCATCGCCAGACTGCTAATCAGAAGAATTAAGCGCGTTGCAATTTTCATACTTTCGTCCTTTACTTAGAAGTGAATACTATCAAGCGTCTCATTGAGTTACTTCGCTCTCACGAACTATCTGACGTAAAAAAACTAAACAGCTACAACATTTTGAATGAACAAGAAATTAAAAATACCTCAGCAAACTACGGTTTCATTTGATGCAGAATACCTAAAAGAATCTGTCGAGAGTCTAGGTTTAGTCTAGCTCGTTTCCTTATGCACAGTGACAGCCTGCTATAGAGCATCTGCGCCAGATCAATTTACACATAAAAATACTATCTATATTCATAAGCAAATTTCACGCCTGAGCTTGACCAATCTGTCTTTTGCTTGCAAACTAGCCATTATTAGTCACTTGCCTAATAAAAAATCACCATGGCCAGACCCTCACAAAACATCGATCAAACCTTGCTACAAAGTGGACGCGCGCTGTTTCCCCATTGCGGCTGCTGCGATCTATCACTGCGCGCGCTAACGGAACACGCGCAGGTGAATATGGGCATGTTTCACTATCACTTTCGTAGCAAAGATAATTTTCTAGCGATCTTGCTGCAATCGATGTACGAAGAATTATTCCAACAATTGCAGGCAGAAACGCTACATCCCGGCACCGCCTTACAACGCCTACGCCAGACCATGCTATTGCTGGCACGTTTGCTACGTGAACACGGTGGATGGCTGAGTAGAGTGTGGGCAGACGCTAGTCGAGGCAATGTCGCGGCGAATCATTTTTTACAAAAAAATGGTGCGCGTCATATGCAGTTGATTTTGAGTCTGATCCTGCAGGCAATTCAAGATAAAGAACTTCAAGATATCGCCCCCATGCAAGCCTTCACCTTTTTAATGGGATCGATTGCCGCGCCTATGCTGATTGCGCCGCGTGTCATGCAACTCGGTTTTGCACCCGATTTTTTTCAAGAACAAATGAAGGAAACCGTACTCAGCGACCGTGGCATCGCTGAGCGTGTCGATCGTGCCCTTTTCGCTCTGAAACAAAGCGCTAGCACTATCACCCATGCGCCCGAAAATTCGATCAAATAAATCAATTAAGAATGAGAGTCCGCTATGTCCCTATTCCGTTCTAAAGTGCTGCTTTTTAGTAAAGTTAAGCTAATCAGCCTAAGCTGCTTAATTTGCCTACCCCTGACTGCTTGTCAGCCCACACCATCACCTGGCTGGTCAGGTTACGTCGAGGGCGAATATCTCTATCTATCCGCCCCTATCGGCGGTCGCATCGACAAGCTTGGCGTCGCAGCGGGACAACAAGTTGAAGCAAACGCTTTTTTATTCCAACTAGATAAAGAAGCCGAAGAAGCAAGTCGTGAAGAAGTCGCTGCCAAATTAATCGTCGCCAAAGCACAAGCCGAGAACGCGAGCAAAGGTCGGCGTCAAGATGAACTGGCAATCACGCAAGCACAACTGGCTAACGCGCAAGCGCAAGCAACGCTCGCGCAGAATGATCTGCAGCGTCAACAGCAATTGCTGACACAAGGCTTCATCTCCAAAGCCAAACTCGACGACGCGCTCACCAATGTCAAACTCACCCAAGCGCGTATCAAAGAATTAAATGCAGCATTAGCCGTCGCCAAACTGCCTTCCAGAATCGATGAACGCAACGCAGCACAAGCCAACACTGACGCCGCACAACAAGCATTACGCCAAGCCAACTGGCGTAGTGCACAGAAATCACAAAACGCCCCAGTAGCAGGACAAATCGCCGAAGTGTTTTTCCGTCCGGGCGAAGTGGTCGCAGCAGGTCAACCTATCTTATCGCTGTTACCGCCGGCAAATATTAAACTACGCTTCTTCGTACCCGAAGGCGAAATTGCCACTATCAAAGCAGGTCAGATGGTACAAATCGCCTGCGATCAATGTGGCACAGGTATCAAAGCCATCATCACCCGTATTTCTACGCAAGCCGAATACACGCCACCCGTGATTTACTCAAATGCACAACGCGCTAAATTGGTATTTATGGTCGAAGCCAAACCTGATTCAACGTCAGCGTCACTACATCCCGGACAGCCTATTGATGTGACGCGGATCAAAACCGAAGTGGAGAAGAAATCGTGAATCCGTTGGCGATTGATGTCGCTGGCCTGAGCAAATCCTATGATGGTCGACATGTCGTCGATCAAGTCGACATTCAGGTAGCACAAGGCAGTATCTGTGGGTTTCTTGGACCTAATGGCAGCGGCAAAACAACGACCATCCGCATGCTATGTGGTTTGCTGACACCCGATGCTGGCAGTGGCACCTGTTTGGGTTTAGACATTTTTAAAGATGCGGCACAGATCAAACGCCAAGTCGGCTACATGACGCAAAAATTTGGCTTATATGAAGATCTCTCCATACGCCAAAATCTCGACTTTGTTGCCCGTCTATTTGAACTACCACAGCGCAAAGAGGCTGTTGATGCCTGCCTAGAACGTTTAGGATTAAGCGCCCGCCAATCGCAACTAGCCGGATCACTTTCAGGCGGTTGGAAGCAAAGATTAGCCTTAGCTGCCTGCTTAATTCACCAACCTCGCTTGCTCTTACTCGATGAACCCACTGCCGGTGTTGATCCACGTGCCCGCCGTGAATTCTGGGATCAAATTCATGATCTCGCGGCACAAGGCATCACCGTATTAGTCTCAACCCATTACATGGATGAAGCGGAGCGTTGCCATGAGCTGGTGTACATCGCTTACGGCAAAATTTTGGCGCGCGGTACCGAAGCTCAAATCATCGCTGACTCCGGACTGAAGGTGTGGACCCTGCAAGGTAAAGGGCTAGGTGCTTTATTGACGCCTTTAAAATCCTCGCCGGGCGTGCTGAGTGTCGCTGCCTTTGGTAATGCTGTACATGTCGCCGGTTTGGATGAAAACTTAGTCATCGCCGCGCTCGACAAAGTTCGCAATGACAAATTGACGATCACGCCCAGCTCTGCGAATTTGGAAGATGTGTTTATCAGCATGATCGCCTCCGCGCCGGACAATTTCAAACTAGATAAAATTGATACAAAGGTGAAATCATGAACCGCTTTTCACTGGCGCGGATGCTGGCGGTCTTCATCAAAGAATTTCAACAGATGATGCGCGACCGCCTTACTTTTGCGATGGCGGTTGGCATCCCCATCATGCAGTTGATCATGTTTGGCTATGCCATCAACACCGATCCGAAAGGTCTGCCAACTGCTTTAGTCAATCTAGATCATGGTCCATTGGCGCGCAGCTTTTCTGCTGCCTTGCAAAATACTGGCTACTTTCGGATTGATCACGCGGGCTTTAGTGAGCGTGAAGCCGATGCCTTGGTTGAAAACGGTAAGGTGCAATTCATGCTCGTGATCCCGCCTGATTTTAGTCAAAAATTAATCCGTGGTGAAAAACCCAGCATCTTGCTCTCGGCTGATGCGACCGATCCTTCGGCAGCTGGCAACGCCATTTCCGCTTTAAATGCGATCGTACCGCTAGCACTGCGAAATGACCTCGTCGGTCCACTGCGCTATTTACAAAATACCGCTCCCGCGTACGAAGTACGAGTCCACAAGCGCTATAACCCAGAAGGTCTATCACGTTACAACATCGTACCCGGTCTAATCGGCACGATACTCACCATGACGATGGTGATGCTGACTTCGTTGGCCATGACTCGTGAACGTGAACGCGGCACCATGGAAAATTTACTCGCGACACCAGTGCGTCCGGCTGAAGTCATGGTCGGTAAAATTTTGCCCTATGTCTTAATCGGCTATATCCAATTAACCGTCATCATGAGCGCTGCCTTTGTGATTTTTGATGTGCCTATGGTCGGTAGTTTGCCTTTGCTATTAGCCTTGATCGGCATCTTCATCATGGCGAATCTCGCCGTCGGCTTTACCTTTTCCACTATCGCCAAAAATCAATTGCAGGCGATGCAGATGACTTTCTTTTTCTTCTTACCGTCGATACTTTTATCGGGATTCATGTTCCCATTTCGCGCCATGCCACTATGGGCGCAATATATAGGTGAAGTCTTGCCTCTCACGCATTTTTTACGCATCGTGCGCGGTATTTTATTGAAAGGTAATTCGATCACTCAATTGACACAAGAACTTTGGCCTATGTTGGCATTTTTATTTGTGGCGGGTTTTATTGCGCTGAAGCGTTATCGCCAGACTTTGGATTAAAAATCGGGGTTCGGTGCTGAGCCTAGCGCAGTCAACGATATGATTTCTTCAGATGACCTCTGCTGGGCGTTGCAGCCCTGCCACGAGATCGAATTCTGTTCAATTTTTAACTTGTGCTTGCTTCATCGCCAATCCACAAAACGCGTTGACCAGTGGATTACTTTCACTCTTGGTTCGTGCCAATAATAAGGCTGTCATCGCATTGCTATCAGACAAAGGTCGGTAACACACCCCATCCATGTGTAAGCGTTCAAATGAGCCAGGGAGAATCGAGATACCACAACCCGCCGCAACTAGACCAATAATCGTGGAGGCCTCGCCAACTTCATGCGCAACTTTGGGAGCGAATCCTTGCGCCTGGCACAAACGCATAACCTGCGGATAGATACCGGTGCCAGCTTTGTGTGGATACATGATGAAGGACTCATCGCTTAACTCTTTCAAAGCGATCTTCTTCTTTTTACTTAAAGCATGAGTGAGTGGCAACACCACCATTAATGGATCGCGACGCAAGGAATTTATCTGTAGATTATTGAGTTTTGAGGCCCCTTCCGTTGCGCCTTCTGGTGGCCGAATAAAGCCTAGATCTAATTGCTGCTTCTCAATTTCTTCTAACTGCCGGTTAGTCGATAACTCACGAAAAATCAGGTTCACCTCAGGATACTTTTCTCTATAGCATTTAATCACGTTGGAAAACAAAGCGGTGAACGGCGTGGAAAAAGTGAATCCTATACGCAGTTCACCCGTCTCGCCACGCGCCGCTTTTCTTGCCATCTCGCTGGCACTTTCAGTCAAAGCGATAATGCGCCTTGCATCCTGCAAAAATGCGTGCCCGGCAGCCGTCAAACACACCGAGCGTTTAGTACGTTCAAGCAGCTGCGCACCAACATCTTCTTCCAACATTTGTATCGCATGACTCAAAGGCGGTTGCCCTATATGCATGCGGAGCGAGGCTCGGGTGAAGTGAAGTTCTTCAGCAACCGCAATAAAGTAACGCAATTGGCGCAATTCCATCATCAACTCCATTATCTATTTAATGTATTAATACTGCCATTAATATATATTGGACAGTAATTAAGTGCAATCCTAAGATGACGGCATCCACAGCAACAAGGTGCAAGCAATGCTCAGCATTAGTCAGACTATTGAAAGTGACTCCAACACCGAGATTCGTCATAAAAGTATTCGGCGGGCGATGTTATTTGGTGGTTTTTCCAGCTTCTCCATGCTGTATTGCGTACAACCCTTAATGCCTATGCTAGCGAGCGAATTTGCTTTGAGTGCAGCGCAGAGTAGTTGGATCTTGTCGATCTCGACCCTATGTTTAGCATTCTCCCTAGTGGTTTCTAGCGTGATTAGCGAGGTCATCGGGCGAAAAAAATTGATGTTGTGCGCCGTGACTATTGCTGCCGTTATGACCATGTTTTGCAGTCTGGTGCATAGTTTTGAACAATTAATTGTGTTACGTGGCTTGCTAGGTGTCGCACTCGGCGGCATGCCTGCGGTCGCCATCGCCTATTTGAGTGAAGAAGTCGAAGCAAGTGCTTTGGCCAGCGCTATAGGTTTATACATCGCGGGCAGTGCCTTGGGTGGTATGTCGGGACGTTTAATTAATGCTCTACTTTGCGACTTTTTTTCTTGGCAAGCTGCCTTCGCAATCATGGGCAGTATCGGACTTTACAGCGCATGGGAGTTTTGGCGAACATTACCGGATGCTAGGCATTTCAAGTCGGATGATGCAATCACACTCAGCCAACTCCCCACTAAACTTACTGCAGTGATGGCGGGATTTCGTAGTCATGCACTGAACCACGATTTACTTCGTTTATTTGGCTTGGCATTTATTCTTACCGGGTGTTTCACAAGCTTTTACAACTACATCAGTTTCCATTTGATTGCTGCGCCGTTTCATTTTTCTCAGGCGAGTCTTGGAGCGATTTCCATCTTTTATTTGCTAGGTATGATCAGCTCTATTTTGGCAGGCAATTTGATCGCCAAATTTGGCAGAAGAAAACTGGTACTGGGTGCCTTGTGCGGGATGTTGTTTGCCTTATTGCTCACGCTGTCTGCAAGTATTGCTCTCGTCATAGCAGGTACTGCCGTATTTACTTTCAGTTTCTTTTTAGCCCATAGCGTTGCCAGCAGCTGGGTAGCACGCCTCGCACTTTCATCAAGAGCTTTAGCCTCGGCGATGTACTTATTTTGTTACTACACAGGTGCCAGTTTACTCGGCTCAATTGCCGGCAGTGTTTGGTCTGGTTTTGCATGGACAGGCTTGATTTTCTTTATGAGTAGCCTGCTACTTTTCGGTGCATATCTCACCTTACGACTATACAAGATAGAGTAAGGCCAGAACAAAATGTGATGGATTGGGCGCCAGCATTAAGTCGAAATCAAGCTTGTTACTCACATCAATTGATGTTACATGAGCAGCATGCTACAATTGAAGCATGCTGCTCATGTAACACAAAAACCACCAAATACATTAAATATAAATCTTTTGAAAATGAACCAAACCAACGCCCATATCGCAGCTGACAACGATGAGTACTGGGCATACATCAGCGCGCACTTCCCAACACCAACGTCATTTACTAACTTAGAAAATGCGTATTGCGGCATGCTATCGCAATCGGTCATGGCGGCGTTACAACGTTATCAGACTGAGATCAATGTAGAAACCTCCTATTTTTTGCGAACACGACTGCATGACAGACTCGATGAAGTCAACAACAAGCTTGCTGAATTTTGCGGTATCGCTGTAGATGAGCTGCTAATTACACGCAATCTGACGGAAGCCCTCCATATTCTTCTGCGAGCCTATCCTTTCAATGAAGGTGATGAGATTTTGTACGCTAACGCAGATTACGATAGCGTTCAACAACTCGTCGAGGACATTGCATCTCGTAAGCAATTAAGCACACGAATCATTTCAATCACGAGTCCTTTGCTAAGCGATGAAGACATCGTCAAAGCATATGAAAACGCCATTACAGAGAACACGCGCGTCATCATGCTGACGCATTTACTGCACAGGAATGGTCAGATTATGCCTGTAGCGAAAATCGCTAAAATGGCAAAGCGCTACAAGGTCGACGTCATTGTCGATGCAGCTCACTCATTTGCACAGCTTAATTTTCAATTGCCCGATCTGGAAAGCGACTTTATTGGCGTCAATTTGCATAAGTGGTTAGGCGCACCACTAGGTACCGGCTTGCTTTATGTCAGACGCCAGCGAATAGCCGAGTTAACTGGCTCGAGCAAAGCAAGACTAAGGTCGCTGATACCAACAGGGACTTTTTCACCAGCGCCTGTCATGGCCATCGTAGATGCCATTCGATTTCATCAATCGATAGGAACCCGCAATATCGAAGAGCGCCTGCGCCACCTGAGTCAATACTGGCTACAACAGGTTTGCCACATGGCTGCAATCAAGCATCACACCCCCGTGGATCCAAAGCGGCACTGCGCAATTATCGCTATCAGCATTTCCGGCATTCCAGCGCAAGAAGTGGTCGACTACCTGATGCAAGAACATCAGATATTTACCGTTACCCGCACCATTGAAGATCAAGAGGTAGTGCGAATCACACCACATATTTTCACTAGCAAGTCAGATCTGGATCGACTCGTCGAAGGCTTGCGTCAATTGATAGAAGAAAAACAGAGTTTCTCTTCACAATTACACGAACACGAACACGATCAGAAAGAAACTAATGATACTTATCCGCGCACTGTATCTCTCTGAACAGTATTTAAAAATGCTAAAGCACAAAGAATCAACAGCGTATGTCACTGCGGCGGTAACGACAGGACAAAGTTTTAACAAGCAAACAGAAAATAACAAGAGAATCGTGACCGCTCCAGTTTAAGTCACTTAGTTTCTCCATTAAAAAAAGAATAAATCCAAACTACAAAATGAAAACACTTTTCTATCGCGCTTGGTACTGGCTAGCAAAAACTAGTCATAAGGCAAAAAATGGTGCCATGTTCCTAGGCCTGTTCTCGATGATCTCATCAGCCTTTGCCGGTGGCGATGCTTCTGAAGGCAGCTTATTTCTCTTGTTGCTTTTGATGTTAGGGATATTGATCGTCCCTCCCTTGCTCCTTGCTCTCATTGCACCACTATTTGTGCCTCGGAAAGATCAGGCAAGATACACTGTTGCAAGTGAATCTCAAAAAGACACTACCACGTCTGGCCTCATCGCCAAAGTGTTTGTGTTTGCCCTTCTCATTTGGGGCTTTTCACTCTATGCCTACTATCAATTTCGCACATGGCACAATGCCAAACAGGACAAACAAGGCACCGAACAATCACAAACAGCTGCGGTAGCGGATGATTTGATGTGGAAAAATACCCCACTACGCATCGCAGCTTGCAGAGCAGATCTTGCCAGTTTGAGAAATCTGGTAAACCAAGAACAAAAATATACAGAGTTAGATTTGAAAATAAAAGTCGCAAAAGAATGTGCTGTAGGTCGTGAGCAGGCTAAAGTTCTTGAAATCCTACTTGATGATCCTATCTACCACTCAGAAGACAATTTGAGCGGCCCACTAGCCATTTCGGAAGCCGTTTTCGACAGCATGGATGTTCAGTTGCTGCAAGTCTTACTTCAGAAAAAAACGCGTCTACCCAAAGAACGACTGCATGAGCTTTACTTAACCACACTCATAAAGAACGATACAAAAACGCCAGAACAAAAACTTCTCTGGCTCAATGCCTTGTCGCAAAATGGGATAAATCTTAATTACGTCTCTAGCTCGGGGTCCTCTTTATTGAGAGTCGCTTTTGAGACCCAAGCCGCGCCCATTATTCACTATGCTTTAGACAAAAAAATTGATCCCTATGCGGGCGTGATCAAGACGGTCAATGTCATCATTGAAAAACGCATAGAAAGCTCCGGCGCAACCACACTTGAAAAAACCGAGCAGTTTTCTTGGTCACCATTGCAATCTTGGACCTTGCGTCGGTTTGGCTACACTTGGCCGAAACAAAAAGAGCAAAACAGAAAAATCCCTGTATTGAGCGAACAGGAAGTGGTGGCGATCAACCGTCGACTGCGTGAATTAACGCCAGACGAATCAACCTTACGCTTGCAGACTTTCCAACTTCGGACAGATACACCTGATGGGGGCGCTTCACTATTCGCCTACATGCTAGAACGAGGTGTCCGATTAGATATTGCCGATGCGTCTGGAAAAGGTTTACTCTCAGCGCAAATACCCTATTCAGATCAACTTATCACGGTACTTGCAAAGTTAGAGGATAGGCAGCTTCAAAAGTTAGTTTGTCCGTTGACTCAACTTGGTACACCGCCAGTTTCCTTGATCGATGAAGCAAAAAAATATCACAATCAAGCCTTGATTACATTCCTTGAAAGCCGCCAACTAAAGCGCTGTTCGGTACAGTATTAACCTAGACCTTCCTATGAAAAATTATTTGAAATTCTGGCTTTGCGTTGCGATCCTAATGTCCTTAGCATCACCTGCTGCAGCCCACAGCGGTGCCGCAGCAGGTGCCATTATGGTTTTGTTTTTTAGTGCGATCTTCGCGTTGGCGGTATTTATTATCGTTGTGATCATATGTGGTATCAAACGCTACTCTGGATTGAAGATCATTGGAATCTCACTGCTCTTCGGGATCATTACCTTCATCGGGACTGTTTTTATCTGGTTCAAGCTCATCCAAAACGAAAATCGAATAACAAAAGAAAAAGCGCAATCGGCGGTGGAAGATCAGAGAGATGCCGAACAGAGTTGGCGCAATAGTCCGCTGAAAGAAGCGGCCTGCAACGCCGATTTGACCAAGCTCAGGGCAACGTTATCAAGTAGGCATTTCAATAGGAGGAACCTTAGACGTGCCTTCGAAGACTGTGCGGTCGAACAAGCAAATGCCGAAGTGGCCGACCTTCTGCTAGATAACATCATGCGACCCGAAGTCACCCAAGAAAAGACCGCACATTGCTCCTACTTAGCACCCGTTTTTAGACAAATTGGAAAGAATATCAACTTAGAAGTACTGGCACTTTTTGCACGAAGAAAGTTGAGTCTAGATTGCCGTGAGGGTGTTCGGGAAATACCTACCTGGTGGTCTGAGACACAACAACAAAACAATGCCATATCCGATCCGAATTTTTCTAAATTCTTAAGCTATCTGGCGTCGCAAGGCGTGGATCTGTATGCGGATCTCGGCGGGCGCAACTTGCTTTCTTATGCAATGGAATTCGGAGACGCCGCAACTATCGCAGTAGTTTTAAACGAAAGATCCAAACCTTATGCTTTATTACCGAACAGCGATAGTTGGACTGCTTTGCAATATTGGATCTTGCGACGTCATGGATATCAGCGTCAGCCACAGCTAAGCGGCGCAGGAGCTATTCCTGAATTAAGTGATCAAGAACGAGCTAACATACAGGCTCAATTACGCGAACTGGCACCCGATGAAGCCAACTTCTTCAATGGCGTTGGACAACGCTTCACAGCTTGGGGGGACTTCCCAGATGGCGGCGCTGCTTTGTTTCGCTATCTACGGCAACGTGGTGCGAAGTTGCATATCCCGAATCAATATGGTGTCGGTATTTTTCATGGAAGGACAACTTTCTCGCCAGCGCTGATTGCCGAGTTAGATCAGCTTACAGATACAGAATTGCGCGAATTGAGCTGCCCAATAGACAATACTGGCACAGTAAAATTGCCGCTATATGCTGAGGCAAAAGTGCATCAAAATCACTCTATTACTGACTATCTCGATAAACGTAGGCTTAACAGCGCCTGCTAATTGGTAAAGTAACTCTTTAGACGCCCTGAATCTTTACACGAGACCCATTTATCAAATGAAAAAAATACTCCAATTTGTCGGCATGCTGCCCTTGTTTGCATCGATCCATACAGTCAGTGCGGCGAGTAAGCTAAATGTAGATCAGTACATAGCAAACTACAGTAAGTCCTATATTGCTTTGGGTTTGGGTGGTGAAATGGATTTATCATACCAAAAGCAAATCGGCAAATTATTGAATACCAAAAATCTGGCACAGCAACAACGCTTTCTGAGTTCACTGCAACAACAAAGAACCAAGCTCAATTTCGCTCCTGAACAGACGCATGTATCGACCTGCCAAAAATTACATCTCAAACAAATTGATTTTGAACTAGCCCTACTGGAAGAAAATCTGAAGCTAGTCCGTCAATACACTGCCTTAGGAAAAAATGCTGTGATATCCGACCAAGGTATTGCCAAAAGTAGCCTAGGCAAAGCTTGGTATGCCTACTTGAGTAAAACCTGGTTGACCATAGATAGTCAGCCAGAAGAATTGATGGCATTAGGAAGCGCGGAGTTGAAACGCGCACTAGAGCGCTATCGCCAGTTGCAAGTCCATATGGGCTATGCAGGACGTGATGCCGAATTTGCGACTTATCTAAGTAGTGCGGTCTTTCATTACGAAGGCGTATCAACACCACAAGCTGACTATGAAAAACGACAAGCCACCGTCTATCAGAATTTACACAAATTATTTTTGCCAAATACGATCCAGCCACCAAAAATTAAGCCTTCAACATTAGGAGCAGCTTTACCTGTCGATGGTTATTATGAGCCAGAAGAAAGGACCTTCTATTTCAACAAAGCCAAACCTCATTACGAACGTCGCAATATCGATTGGCTACTGCTGCATGAAAGCACACCAGGCCACCACTATCAAAGTCGCTATGGCATCGAGCAAGCGGCATGCCCCAACAAACTGCCACACGGATTCTATTCAGCCTATGCAGAAGGCTGGGGCGCCTATGTGGAAGAGTTTGGACGTGAGCTGGGCCTCTTTCAGCAAGACGCCGATGAGCTCGGTGCGGTTGAATGGGATTTAGTTCGCTCCATACGCGTCATTCTCGATGTTGGTATCAACTACTACGACTGGAGCGAACAGCAAGCCAAAGATTTTTGGCAAAGTCAATTGCCAATGTTACCCGCATTGGCGGATCGCGAAATCAAGCGGGTACGTAACTGGCCAGCGCAAGCCATTACTTACAAATTAGGCGCGGTGAAGTTTCGTCAATTACGTGAGGCGGAACAAAAGCGTTTAGGTGATCGTTTTGATATTCGCGAATTTCATCACACAATGTTGAAGTACGGACCTTTGCCTCTATCCTTGTTGGATCAAGTTCTTAGCACAATTGACTAAGCAGGCAACCATCACAGACGATGACACCTATCGTCCGTCGCTACTGCACAGACAGGAGCCCAGCGTCTGCTGTTGTTGAACGACAGTCGCTGGATTCCTGCTAAGAGCATGCAGGAATGACGGTGAATTAGTTTTGCTGCAAGCTGAATTTGCCGAAGTTTTTAAAAATTCTAAAGACTACATTTTCCATGATTTTTTCAAAAAAATAAGATTAGATAACATTTTTTTAGATCAAAACATTGATGAACAAATACAACTCAACGCAAGACTTGCGGAGCCACATGCGGTAGTTTTTTTCCATTCAATATCGCCCACGTCATTGCTGCCATCACTTGCGCATTTTGGATCAAATTATCTTTCGATACATGGTCCACCGTATCAACCTGACTGTGCCAGGTGTGCGAACGATAATCGAGTGGATCTTGAATAGGCGCGAATGCAGGTATGCCTTGTTCAAAAAAAGCTTGATGATCTGAGCCGCCGCCTGCGGCATAGGTGATGTCAAGATGACTCAATTCTTTGAACTGTTCTTTTGCTTCGTTCAAGGCAGCAAACCATTCGTCGACCTTCATATCCAGAAAGCCAGTAATTCGTCCACCACCAGCGTCTTGCGTTAGCATTGCCTGTATTTTTGGCTGCTCCGCTGCATGTGCTTTCAGATAAGCTTTACTACCCAACAAGCCTTGCTCTTCCCCCGAAAACAACACGACTCGCAGCGTACGTTTGGGTTTTAGTTTTAGCGCATGCATAGCGCGTAAGACTTCCATCGTCACTACCGTACCAACACCATTATCAGTCGCCCCCGTTCCTAAATCCCATGAGTCTTGATGCGCGCCAAGCACCACGGTCTCATCGCTCAATTCCGTACCAGGAAAGTCAGCAACCACGTTGTAGGCTTTCACAACATCTTTACTCAAACGTCCACCGAACTCAAACTCTAGCTTCGGTGTAATGCCGCGTGCGACTAGACGCTGCAATAAATTCGCATGCTCTTTGGTGATAATCGCGGCGTTCTTTTTGTAACGAGTATTTGGGCCGCCAAACATATCTTGCAAACTACCTTCTCTGCCAGAGACAAAAAATATCGCTGCGAAGTCCGCCGCGCGTATCGCTTCATTTAATTCATCAGAATATTGTTTGAAGTTCTTTTCTTGTTCCGGTGTTGGTTTGGGCGTCGATTTCGCCAACACGATTTTCCCACGTAAACGCGGTGCGATTGCTTTGAACTCATCCAAAGTCTTCACATTCATGAGCAACACTTCCGCGGATATTTTGCGCGGACTACTGTCGCTCCAGGCTTGTTGCTGAACATCAAGCTGTATGCCATTGGCGTTTAGTAGTCGGACACGTGCAACGCCTCTGGTCCAAGCCCTACCCAACTCATAGGCTTCTTCATGCACATTAACCGCGCCATAGCTTTTGAGTTTTTCCATCGCCCACTGCTGGGCCTGGCGTAATTGTGGTGAGCCAGTCAAGCGTGGACCTATGCCATCACACATCTCCTCTAAATTCAACATCAGCTGATTGTTTTGTGCGATTTCAGCTAGTAAGTTTTGCGACGTGTTGACGGTTTTCACTTCTAACGTTTGTGCACCAACAACTGACTGACTTTGCGCAAAACAATAATGTTGAGATAAAAGACTTACGCTCAGAGCGAGAATGGCAAATCTGCTCTGACGTGACAAAGATGAGGACATAGGGATCTCGGGTAAATTGATGAAGAGTAGCAATTCGTTTTTTCTAAGAAAGAGCGAACCACAAGTTCACTCTCTTTATACAAATGCGAACGAAATTCAAATATGATTAACGACGAGGCATAGGCGGCATTTTTTTCACGAATTCGGCCAATCCACCTTTGTTACGCACGACGATCAAGTCATCAATCGCAGACACACGATTATCAGGATTTTTTGCCACTAAAGATTCATAAGCACGCAGCACACCTTCAACACCAGCCAATGTTTTAAGCTCATCATCTGCTTCATTTCTCATAGGATCTTTGATTTTCTTTTGCAACTGAAAAGCCGCTGTACTCACTGTATGATGAAAACGCAAGACACGCATCAAGTCACCCTTAGCAACACCATTGTGAAACCAAAATACGCCTTTATCCGGACCAAACATGTAGTCGGGAACATCGTCTGCCCATTTTTGAAACCAACGTCCTTCGACGGAACTCATGGCAGCCAAAGGGTCTTTGTCCGCAACTGCCGCCAGTTTTACTATGCGTTCGCTTTCCTCTTCTGTCGCAGGGCCACGCTGTGCTTGGGCAAACACAGGATTTGCAAAGGTAAAACTAAGCAAAGCAAACACACAGAAGCGTTTCAGTAAATTGCTCATAATCATTATCGCTCTCCAAAATATTCAATTAGTTAAAAAACTCCAGCCTTAGGATTTATTGATTAGTCTTCAGCCAGAAGTTTCGTAGGCTAATTTGAATGAAAAAAACTGTCACAACAAAACCGATAAAGCAAAGGAAATAGCGACGGAATAGGCTTTTTTTACGATAAAGGCGAACTAGAAATGAAGAACATTTCGGAGGATATTTCGTAAGATATCTCGATGTCGTATCTGAATTTGGACGATGTCAAACAATAAGATTGAGTTGCATCGCAAACATGGTGTGATTTCTCTTCCCCATAGAAAAACCGCTGCAGAATTGAACCTGCAGCGGTTTTCAGGAAAAACTAAAAACTTCGAGAACTAAAAACTATTTCTCTTGTGCATCCAACCATGCCTTGACAGCAGGTGCTCTTTCGTTGGCGATGCGAACACGATTCTTGATGCTACCGGCGACACGATCCACTTCGCCACGGGCACTAGGATCAATATTGTTAGCGGCAAATGCATTGAGCTTGGCCACTAACTTAAGATCACTCGATGATTCAATTAAGCCCGGGTAGAAACGACTACGTGATGTTGCATCAACTCGCTTATTCACCGCCTCTAAATTAGCGACCGAGAAGTCAAATGCCATCTCTGGGTTTTCGCCAGCGACACTACGTATCATGCTTGCGCTGTTCGTTATGCCTGGCTCATCGGTTAATGCTAAATCCAAGGCGCGTTGCGCCAGTTTCTTGTCCTTTGCAATCGCCAACAACCCGTAGAGACTATCCTTGATCATCGCGGACTTTTCTTTCTGCGCACGTTGGCGTAGATCGTTCCAAGTCGCCTCATCCGCGTTGCGAGCAACAATCGACAAAATTAAGCGACGTAAGGCAGGTGGTACTGCTGTCGGATCACTGTCTATCAATTTAAAGCGTCGCTGTGCCTCAGCCAAAGTAGCTGTGTCCTCTAAACCGCTCATCACGCCGATAATCTCTTCACGGAAATTAGCTAAATATTCAGCTTCACCAGGTTTTGCTTCCCAGCCTAGGCGATCCATATACGGTTTTAATTTGGCGCGTGTGATTGCTTGAAACTTTGCTTTTCGTTCTGCGTCGTCTTTAACAAAAGCAATAAATCCAGAAATGCGACTAGCAATCGTGCTCCACACGTGCGGTGTCGCATCATTGGGCGTGCTCTTCGCCAAATTCAAAAAGTCGGCCACGGTCTGCTGACCTGCAATCGCCATCGCATAGCTATCCGATAAAATCCCGACTTGATCAATCGCTGAGACCTGGGCAAATTGATTCGCCAGTTGTGGGAACACTTTATCGCCGTACAAAGTGCGGTAGTAGCCATTCTGTCCGGCGTTGACCACCACGGTACCGCAGGCTGGCAACATCAATGTCCCCTTGCCACCCGTCACCAGCGTTCGTCCTATCACTTTTGTACCTGCAATTTGTGCTACGACAGGCACTTGCCACGCACGAGCAGTGCGATTTGGTTCGTCACGAGAGAACTCGCCTTGCTTTAAACTAATGCGCGTTTTACCGTCTTTGCAGCTTACATCTTCAACTAGAATCAAAGGAACGCCAGGCTGTTGGGTAAAGTCTTTGGCGATGGATTTGATAGGTTTCTTTGCTGCTTTTTCTATCGAATCAAAAAAGTCATTGGTCACGGTATTGCTGTAAGCGTGCTTTTTCATATAAGCACGGACACCATCACGCCAGGCGTCAGAACCGACATAGTTTTCCAACATGCGAATGACGGCCTCACCTTTTTGATAGGTAATCGTATCGAATGCCTGACTAGCTTGTTCTACCGTTTCTATGCGCTGCACGATAGGATGCGAGCTCTTCATGGAGTCGGGGGCCATCGCTGCTTCACGCACGCCAATTGCATTAAACTCTGGCAGCCATTCAGGATGCAACTTGGACATCGCGCGATTTTCCATCCAAGACGCAAAACCTTCGTTTAGCCACAAGTCGTCCCACCATTGCATCGTGACTAAGTCACCAAACCATTGATGCGCGGTCTCATGCGCAGCAGTCACGAAGACGCGCTCTTTGTCGCCTTGCGTAGAAAATTTTGGATCAAGTAAGAGCGAGTATTCGAAAGTGAAAATGGCGCCCCAGTTTTCCATCGCGCTAAAGAATTGACTCTGTCCTGGTGCTGCAATGTTGTCGAGTTTTGGCAAGGGGTAACGTACGCCAAAATAATCGTTAAACTCTTTCAGTACCTTGGCAGATTCTTCCAACGCGTAACGTGCTTGTTCGACGCTACCGCGTTTCGCGACTACACCAATTTCGACACCTTCTGCTTGCAAAGTTGTCCGTTCAAAATCACCAACGCTTAAGAACAAGAGATACGTGGACATCTTTGGCGAGGTCGCAAATTTCACCCAAGTCTTACCATTGCCCATGTCTTTCTTATTTAGTACGGGCATATTGCTAACCGCTAGCTGATCACTAGGAATCGTGACATCCAGATCAAAGGTCGCTTTAAAAACTGGCTCATCCCACGAAGGCATAAAACGACGCGCTTCGGAATTTTCAAACTGGGTAAACAAGGCACGTTTTTTACCCGACTCAACATCATAGTCGAGTGAGAACAAGCCTGTGGCTTGCGTACCGATCAAACCATCGTAATCCATGCTTAGGGAATAACTACCCTTCACAATGTCTTTACCAAAGCTGAAACTGACTGTCTGCGCTTTTTCATCTATCGTCACTTTAGCTTCAGCACCAAAAGAACGGCCTTTACTATCCTTCAAACTGACATTCTTAAATGTCATATCAAGCGCATGCAAGGTAATAGACGGACTGGTCTTACTAACTTCAATCTTAATGCTAGCTTTTCCCGAAAACTTTGCATCGGTCGCATTTGGCGTTACTGAAATATCGTAGTGCAAAGGGCGTACACCACGCGGCAATTGCGAAGTGACTTTATTAAAATCGATGGCGGGAGCGCTATTAGTATGTCTAGTCACCATTTTGCCCGGCACTTGGGCGGTATTTTTTTTTGCCACCTCAGCCAAAACCGGCATAGCCATACCAGCGGATAAGGTCAACACAGCCAGCGAAATCAAACTACGTTTCATATTTTTCCTCTAATCTATATTTTTTATATTTGTAACAACTCACAACATCCCTTCGAACCTTGCCGATTAATAAAGTTCAATGGGTATGGGATTTATTTAAAACCATTTTTTTATCGCAACATCGACAGCACTTTAGCCAAGCAGAATTCACTTGAAAGTATTCCATCGATAAGAAAGTAGCTTACTAATCCAGAGGCGCGGTTCGATAAGGATTAACCTCACTTGGGGTGACCGCATCGCCCTTATTGCCCCAAGCATTACGGATGTAGGTCAACACCGTTGCAACTTCAGTGTCGTCCAATACCGGTGCAAACGGTGGCATGCTATAAGGTCGAGTGTTTAATCTTGTGGCTGGCGCAAAACCACCTGCGAGTATCAAGCGAATTGGGTTGGTAAGCGATGTGGCCTGCAAAGACAAATTGCCTTTTAAGGCTGGATAAATACCGGCCACGCCTTCACCACCTTTACCGTGGCAATCTATGCATTGCGCTTTATAAATTTTCTCGCCGCGCTCCATGATTTGTAGCATCTGTTCTTTGCTGACAGTCGGCCTGGCGATGGCTCTATCTATCAGGTCTGGTGCGCTTTGTGTTTGTTGAGGCAATGCCCGCAAATAGATGGCGATCGCTCGCACATCTGGGTCGCTTAAATATTGCAAACTTTGTTGTACCACTTCAGCCATGGGACCGGCCACCACGGATTTCGAGTTATTGCCTCGCACTAGCAATTGGGTAATTTCTTGTTCACTCCAATTGGGCAAATTCAATTCATTTGTCGATTGCAATGAAGGCGCGTGCCAATGGATCTGGGCCATTTCTCCACCCGAAAAATCCGCGCTCCCTTGATTCGCGCCTATGCTATTGCGCGTACTGTGACAAGCGCTGCAATGTGCCAGACCGCGTACCAGGTACGCACCACGATTCCATTCTGTGCTCTGTTGTGATTGGTAGTTTAACGCTCCCGGTCTGAAATACATAGCGCGCCACAAGGCTAACGCAGGCCTTTGGTTGTATGGAAATGCTAAATTATGGTCCCCATTTTTTTGCACTACCGTCGGCTGCGATTGCAGATACGCATACATCGCATCCGCGTCTTCACGCGAGACATGGGTGTAATTAACAAAAGGAAAAGATGGGTACAACAAACGTCCATCTTTCGCTTTACCATTGTGTAGCGCGTTCCAAAAATCCTCGGCACTCCATTCACCGATACCAGTCTTTTGATCAAACGTGATATTTGGGGTCACAAATTGTCCGAATTCGGACTGCATCACACGACCACCCGCATAGGCAGCACCGCCACGCGTCGTATGACACGCCATGCAATCACCGACGCGCACCAGATAGGCACCTCGCTCCAATATTTCTGCTGAAGATGGCATGCTCGCGTTTTGCGTTTTTGGGTTTGATTTCGATGTTGCGAACGCTGCACTGGCGTAGCTATCTCCTAAAGAATAACCATACCAGATGAGAGCAAGTACAGACAGAACTAGCACCAGCAGCAATGCGCCCATGAATTTCCATACGCGTAAAATCATGGTAAGACACTCCCACAGGCGATAGGCAATTTGAATCCGACCACATCAGATTGACGCACCGCTTTGGTATCAACTGGCATGGTCTGTGCCGCTAGCCAAGCAGACACCGCCGCGATATCGTCGGCATCCAATTGCTTCGCGACGCTTTGCATACAGTCTGGTGCATGCGCATGGCGGCTACCGGTTTTCCAGGCTCCAAGTTGTGCCACCAGATAATCGCGCGGCAATCCTAAAAGACCTGGAATAAATGGTGCAACACCCGTCATCTTTTCAGCATGACATGCCACGCAGGCAGGGATTTTTTTACCCGTATCACCCAACTTCACCAGCACACGTCCTCGCTCCATCAAAGCGACTTCCGCGATGCTCGTTTGTGGTGCAGCATAAGGGGGATTCAATGAGGAAAAGTAGGTAGAAATTTCTTGAAGGTAGCTATCTGTCAAATGTGCGACCATATACGTCATCATCGGATAGGTACGTTTACCATCACGAAAATTACGCAATTGATTAAACAAATAGCCCTCAGGCTTACCGGCAATACGCGGATAGAAACCATCGGTGGTCGCTCGCCCTTCCTGACCATGACAAGCCACACAGGCTTTGACGCGCTGCGCCAAGTTATCTGGAGCGTTTTGCGCTGTCGCATTCATCGACACCAGCATGCAGACACTAGTCGTCATCAAAGCGAAAGTATAAATAATTTTCTTCATCGAGAATCTTAACCATTCACATAAGCAAAAACGCTTGATTGCTGCCACTTATTTAGCCATCAAGGCTGTTCGGCGCATCAATCAAGCGTCTTCTATTTTCTTACCACTATCTACTTCATTTTATTGCAAAGCACTAACGTTTTAACTTGCACAATTCCAAGCAATACACGACTTAATTGGTTAATTGGCTTCTTTCAGTTTCGCATTATTACGCGCTGTTGATTTGTCCGCCAAACGCTTATTCGACTTAATCAATTCAATCTCGTCGCTAAGAATATTCGCTGCTTCAATCAAAAATACGTCTTTCGCTTCCTTGTTAGCTTTTTCTGCCGCTAACTCCGCAGCCAAGCTACGTTCATTGCCTTGCAAGCCATCATCTTGCGTTGCGAGCTTCGCTGCTGCGTCTGATTTCTTGTCGGCGGGTTTACCTTTTGAGTCTAAAGTCGCACGAATCGCTTCGCGGTCTTTAATTTTCTTTTCACGCAAATCACGTTCAACACGACGCTCTTCTTCATTCAAAGAAATTACCTTTTTCTCTTTTTGCTTTTTGAATTCCGCAATATCTTCATTAATGAATTGGAATTCCTTGTCCTTAGCGATACGCATTTCATGACGCATCTGCAGCATGGCTTGAACATCTTTTAAATTGCCAACCGTATGATAATTCGCCGGCTTAATCTGCACCCAAGGTAAAGCGTTGTCATAACTGGATTCACCATAGCTGTCTGCATCGACAAAACTAGGATATGCGATATCTGGTGTCACACCACGCAATTGTGTTGTACCACCATTCACACGGAAAAACTGAGCAATAGTCATTTTCAAATCGCCGTACTGAGGCTTTTCGCTACGAGCCATTTGATCAAGACTAATCACCGTTTGCACCGTGCCTTTACCAAAGCTGGTTTCACCAATAATCAAGCCACGACCATAATCTTGTATCGCTGCAGCAAAAATCTCAGACGCAGAAGCGGAGCCACGATTGATCAGTACGCCCATGGGTCCACCCCATGCAACCACGCCAGCACTATCGCTCTCAACGTGCACTTCGCCGCGAGAATTGCGTTGCTGTACGACTGGACCTTTGCCGATGAACAAACTGGTCAATTCGACTGCTTCGTTCAAAGAACCGCCGCCGTTATCGCGCAAATCTATCAGTACGCTATCAACTTTTTCCTTCTTCAACTCAGTTAAAAGTTTTGCAACATCGCGTGTGGCGCTCTTAAAATCTTTGTCGCCACGACGACGCGCATCAAAATCTTGATAAAAAGTCGGCAAGGCAATCACACCAATACGGCGCAATCCTTCGGCCGTTTTGACTTCTTGTATGGTCTTCTTCGCGGCTTGTTGTTCCAAGGTGATTTTGTTGCGCACTAATAAAACTGTTTTATGCGCGCCATCCGGTCCTGCGTCCGCAGGCAATACGTCTAACAATACAGTCGTGTCTTTTGGGCCACGGATCAGCTTGACCACATCATCCAGACGCCAGCCCATTACATCCACAGGTGTGCCATCCGCACCTTGACCAACACCGACAATACGATCACCGACCTTCAATTTACCAGACAAGGCCGCCGGACTACCCGGCACCATTTCACGTATCGTTGCCATCTCATCACGGTCTTGCAAAGTCGCACCGATACCTGTCATCGACAAACGCATCTGAATATCAAAATCTTCGGCTGCTTTTGGACCAAGATAATTCGTATGTGGCTCTACGGACATTGCATACGCATTCATAAAGAGTTGGAACACATCTTCACTCTTCAATTTATTCATACGCGTCAAAGTCGACTCATAACGCTTGTCCAAAGTCGTTTTAATCGCTGCCGGTTCTTTGCCTGCCAGTTTCAAACGTAACCAATCATTCTTGACACGCTGACGCCAGAGATCGCGCATCTGGTCGATGTTCTGTGGCCAAGGCTCTTTTTCGCGCTGATAGCGATAGACTTCTTTTTGCGAAAAATCAAAATCGCTGTTCAACAACTCGCGTGCATACGTCAGGCGCTCTTTGAAACGCTGATGATACAAATTAAACATCGCAAAAGGCGTACTTAAGTCTTGCGACAAAATGGCATCATCGAGCTTATTCCGTGCACCGTTAAACTGGTCAACATCTGATTGCAGGAAAAAAATTCTATCCGCATCCAAGGATTTCAAGTAGCGATCAAATATCTTCTCAGACATCGCATCATCCAGCGGTGTCGCTTTGTAATGAAAGCGAGTCAAGAATTCTGCGGCCATATTGGCTGCTTGAATTTGTTGTGCTTGCGGTTGGAAACTAATGGTAGCGGCTGCTTGATTGGCAGCACTGGCGGTTTTATTGTCTAAGGCAGAACTGGAGTCTGCAAGAGCAAAATGGGTGGAGATGGCTATGGCAACCATCATCCCGATAAAGGTTTTTTTCATCTTCATTCTCCAATTATTCGTATTTAACACATCCGCGGTATTGGTCTGAACCATTAGTTCCAACTATTGAATCCATTACATCAAATATGTTTTTAAAATTCAATATAAAACAGCAATTTTCAATAGCGAAATACGAATATCTTTATTTACTTTGCGCTCCCCTATTTTATAAATCAAAACAGTGAGCACATAAAGCCTGATCCACAAAGGATATTACGCTCTAAGCATATCACTTGTTGACTAATCGCACAGCAAAGGCCAATTCATCTTCTTGCAATTTAGCGCATTTTTTTGTAACGATTTGTAGTTGAGACCCGTTTGAGTATCCTAAGTTCATTACAAAAGCATCTAAGTTCATCGTAAATTTTCAAAGAAAGCAGGCAATTCGCATTCAAAGCAAAATTTAAGAAGTTTTTTCGGTTCTTTTCGAAGTTTCAATGTCACAAAAATTTGCCTGCAGTTTTTTATTTTTCGCCTACACTAAATTTACCTAGGGAAATTTCGACCACATTATCCGAAGCTAGGAACTCAAAGCACGACTATTTTGTAAGCATAAAGGGAGATCAAAATGAATATCTTTGACAACTATGCAGCGCGTTACGAAAAAACCCGTGAAGAAGAATATTCACTACAAGAGTTCTTAGATTTATGCAAAAAAGACCCGCTCGTCTATGCTTCAGCGCCAGAACGTATGTTGGCAGCCATAGGCGAGCCCGAGCAAATCGACACCCGCAACGACTCGCGACGTTCGCGCATCTTCTCCAATAAAATCATCAAAATCTATCCTGCTTTCCGCGAATTCTATGGCATGGAAGAAGTGATAGAACAAGTCGTTTCCTACTTCCGCCATGCAGCGCAAGGCTTAGAAGAGCGTAAACAAGTACTGTATTTGCTAGGACCGGTCGGCGGCGGCAAGTCATCAATTGCCGAGCGACTCAAATATTTGATGGAAAAAATCCCCTTTTATTGCATCAAAGGTTCCCCCGTCAATGAATCGCCACTCGGGCTGTTTAACGAGGAAGAAGACGGCGCGATTTTAGAAGAAGATTTTGGCATTCCACGCCGTTATCTCAGAACCATCCCTAGTCCTTGGGCAGTCAAACGCCTGCATGAATTTGGCGGCGACATCAATCAATTCCGCGTAGTGCGGCGCTATCCCTCAGTGTTAAAGCAAATCGCCGTATCGAAAACCGAGCCAGGCGATGAAAACAATCAAGATATTTCATCATTGGTCGGCAAAGTCGATATTCGTAAATTAGAAGACTATTCGCAAGATGATCCCGACGCCTACAGCTATTCCGGTGGTCTCTGCCTCGCCAATCAAGGTTTGATGGAATTCGTCGAGATGTTCAAAGCACCGATCAAAGTTCTACACCCTTTATTGACCGCCACACAGGAAGGTAACTTCAAAGGCACGGAAGGCTTTGGTGCAATACCGTTTGAAGGCATTATTTTGGCGCACTCGAATGAATCCGAATGGAAAACTTTTAAAAATAATAAAAACAACGAGGCATTCCTGGATCGCATCTACATCGTCAAAGTACCTTACTGTCTGCGCGTTTCGGACGAAATTAAGATTTATGAAAAATTGATACGCAGCTCGTCTTTATCGCAAGCACCTTGTGCACCCGGCACCTTCAAAATGATGGCGCAGTTCTCGATTTTGTCGCGCTTAGTCGAGCCAGAAAATTCCAGCATCTTCAGCAAAATGCTAGTGTATGACGGCGACAATCTAAAAGACACCGATCCCAAAGCCAAATCGCGGCAAGAATATGTTGATTATGCTGGCGTTGATGAAGGCATGAACGGCATCTCCACCCGTTTCGCTTTCAAAATTTTGTCTAAGGTCTTTAACTTCGACAACACCGAAGTCGCGGCCAATCCTGTGCATTTGCTATACGTGCTAGAGCAACAAATTGAACGCGAACAGTTTTCGCCCGAATTAGAACAAAAATACCTGTCCTACATTAAAGAATATCTGGCGGCACGTTATGCCGAATTCATAGGCAAAGAAATTCAAACAGCGTACCTCGAAAGCTATTCTGAATACGGACAAAATATTTTTGATCGCTATGTCACCTTCGCGGATTTCTGGATACAAGACCAAGAATTCCGTGACCCCGACACAGGCGAGAGTTTCGATCGAGAGTCACTCAATAGCGAACTAGAAAAAATCGAAAAACCGGCGGGAATCTCCAATCCCAAAGACTTCCGCAACGAGATCGTCAATTTCGTCCTGCGTGCCCGAGCACAAAACGGTGGCAAAAATCCGACATGGACCAGCTACGAAAAACTGCGCACGGTCATTGAGAAAAAAATGTTCTCCAATACCGAAGAGCTGTTGCCAGTCATTTCATTCAACGCCAAAGCCAGCAGTGATGATGCCAACAAGCATCAGGAGTTCGTCAGTCGTATGGTGGATAAAGGGTATACCGCGAAACAAGTTCGATTGCTGTGTGAATGGTATTTGAGAGTAAGGAAGTCGTCCTAGATGAGGAAGGATGTGGAGACGCGATGAAATACTCCTTCCACTTCAAGGGGAAGGCTGGGATGGGGATGGGTTTAAGTCGTGCGACAAAGACAGAAAATTACTCCACGAAACCCCATCCCCACCCTAGCCCTCCCCTTGAAAGGGAGGGTACTTTTAACGGCAATCCGACTTGTATAGAGATCTGAGAAAGTAGTTACAGACCAACAGCAGCAACAGCAACACCAAAGCCTCAAAAACAGAACTTGTTCGGGAGCACAACGTGGTACATCTAATCGACAGACGAGTTCAAGGTAAAAACAAATCTGCGCCAAACCGCGAGCGTTTTTTGCGTCGCTATAAGGGTCAGATCAAAGACGCAGTCACGCGCGCGATCAAAGGTCGCTCCATCACCGATATGGATAGCGGTGAAAAAATCGCAATCCCAGTCAAAGACGTCAACGAACCAAATTTCGGTCACGCTCACGGCGGCGTATGGGAAAGCGTCAATCCCGGTAACCAAGAATATCAAACTGGCGACCAGATAGAACGCCCCAAAGGCGGCGCTGGAAAAGGCAAAGGTCAAGCCGGCAATAGCGAAGAGATCAGCGAAGATGAATTCGTATTTCAAATTAGTCGCGAAGAATTTCTCAATTACTTTTTCGAAGATTTAGAGCTACCCAATTTAGTCAAAACCCAGCTCACCGCCATCACCGATTTTAAAAATCAACGCGCAGGCTATAGCACCACAGGCACAGCGTCATCATTGCACGTGTTACGTTCTTTACGAGGGGCATTAGGCAGGCGCATTGCCGTCGGTGGCAAATCCAGCAAGCGCTTTAAAAAAGCCGAAGAAGAACTCGCTGAATTATTAGCCCAGGCTAGTGACAACCAAGACCCCAGAATCCTGTCCCTGCGCCAAGAGATACATCATCTACGCACACGCTTACTAGCAATTCCTTTTATTGACCCTTTCGATCTGCGTTACAGCAACCGCATCAAAGTTCCTAAACCCACCACGCAAGCCGTGATGTTTTGCCTGCTCGATGTGTCTGGCTCTATGGATGAAAAGAAAAAAGACATCGCCAAGCGTTTCTTCATCTTACTTTATCTATTCCTGCAACGCGCTTATGAAAAAATCGAGGTCGTCTTCATTCGTCATCACACCGCCGCACTCGAAGTCGATGAAAAAGAATTCTTTCATTCACGCGAATCCGGCGGCACCATCGTATCCTCTGCTCTGCGCTTGTTGACCGAGATCATACAGACCCGCTACGCTTCAGGCGACTGGAACGCCTACGTCGCGCAGGCATCCGATGGAGACAATTGGGACAATGATTCTGTCATCTGCAAACAAATTTTGATGAACACCATCATGCCCATGGTGCAGTACTACGCCTATGTCGAAATCACTGAGGGCGAGCCACAAAATCTGTGGCATGAATACACGCAAGTCAAAGAACAAAAATCCCATTTTGCCATGCAAAAAATCGAGGAGCCAGCCGACATCTATCCTGTGTTTAGAGAACTCTTTAAAAAACAAAGCAAATGAGGCTGAGAGGACATCCGTATGAATAGCCACAATGCCAATCAGGAAGATATGCGTGATGCCGAATTAAAGAACGTCACGACCAAGCCACGCAATCCGCGACGCTTACCCGATCAATCCGAATGGACCTTCGAACTGATAGAACAAGCGCACGAAGAGGTCGCCCGTGTCGCCAAACATTTTCAGCTAGACACTTACCCAAATCAATTAGAAATCATCACCGCCGAACAAATGATGGATGCCTATGCCTCAGTCGGTATGCCGGTGTCGTACAACCACTGGTCCTTCGGCAAGCATTTTTTATCCACTGAAAAAAGCTACAAGCGCGGTCACATGGGACTGGCTTACGAGATCGTCATCAACTCCAATCCTTGCATCGCCTACCTGATGGAAGAAAATAGCCTCACCATGCAAACCCTGGTGATCGCGCACGCTGCTTACGGTCATAATTCCTTCTTCAAAGGTAATTACCTGTTCCGCACCTGGACCGATGCCGACGCCATCATCGACTATATGGTCTTCGCCAAACAATACATTAGCGACTGCGAACAACGCTACGGCATAGAAGCGGTCGAGCTCTTAGTCGATTCTTGTCATGCCTTACAAAACTATGGCGTAGACCGCTACAAACGTCCCGCTAAAATTTCACTGGCCGAAGAAAAAGAAAGACAGGAAGAGCGCGAGCGTTATCTGCAATCACAAGTCAATGATCTGTGGCGCACCGTCCCTAGGCGCGAAGATGTGGTCAGCGAAGAAGAAGTGCGCCGCTTCCCAGACGAGCCACAAGAAAACCTGCTTTATTTCATAGAAAAATATTCGCCGCTATTAGCGCCATGGGAAAGAGAAATCGTGCGCATCATCCGCAAAATTTCGCAATACTTTTATCCACAAAGACAAACGCAAGTGATGAACGAAGGCTGGGCGACGTTCTGGCATTACACCATTTTGTACCAGCTATTTGAAGAAGGCATTGTCGGTGATGGCTTCATGATGGAGTTTTTACAAAGCCACACCAACGTCATCTATCAACCACCCGTCAGCAGCAAATACTACAACGGCATCAACCCCTACGCGCTAGGCTTCGCCATGATGAGCGACATTCGCCGCATCTGCGAACATCCAACCGAAGAAGACCGACTCTGGTTCCCCGATATCGCTGGTGCAGACTGGCTAAAAACCCTGCACTTCGCCATGCGCAATTTCAAAGACGAAAGCTTCATCGCCCAATATTTATCACCCAAACTGATACGCGACTTTCACTTCTTCGCGATCTTGGATGACGACAGCAAAAAGACTTTAAGCGTCTCCGCCATCCACGACGAAGCTGGCTATCGCAGCATACGTCAACAACTGGCAGGCCAATACAACCTCGGCAATCGCGAACCCAACATCCAAGTCTGGTCAGTCGACCTACAAGGCGACCGCGCCCTCACCCTGCGCCACAATCAATACTTACGTCGCCCATTAAACAATCAAACTTCAGAAGTCTTAAAACACGTCGCGCGGCTGTGGGGATTTGATGTATATCTAGAGACAGTGGATAGCAATAATCAGATTATTGCTACGCAGGAGTGTAAGTTGGAGAAACGCAAGGGGCGGCGGGGGTGATGATTCTCTAGCTCCAATTAACTAGAGATAATCATATTCAAAATTCATTCTGCCAGAACGATAACTGATAATCCCAAAGTGATTCTGAATCGTCTGGAACATAAAATTCAACGGTACAAGGGCGATCAGGAAACTGACATTTCAATTTTGCCTCGTAAATTTCCTTAATTACTGTGCCCAAATAAATGATCTTATCTTTGGTCAAATCAGTCGCACCACAATGCAGATGTGCGATATGAAAATGATTCATCACCCATTCAACAGATTTTCTTGTACTCCCAGGTTGCCGCTCAAAACCACGCAGTGCTTCTTGCGAAAACTCACTGAACAGAAGATAACCTTCAAATTCAACAAACTCGGGCCAAAAAATTGTTGTGTATCCGACCGCCAAGGAGAAAGTGCCTAGGCTTTCAGCCCAAGTTTGTAAACTCACCCCGGCTCCATCATTCCAAGACACAAGTTCTGACTTCATACTTTCAGGAATATTCATTTAGGCCTTTGTAAAATTTATCCATTAACGGAAGACTGTAGGTGCGATTAGCATCGCGTAATCGCACGTATGCCGTCTTTCACCTCCGGCCGTATTCAAAAAAACATACGCGAACCACATTCTAAATCAGCTTTATAAACCGACTACACTAAATTTCATCATTTGAAACATCGCCGTTTTCATACGTGCGATTACGCGATGCTAATCGCACCTACGAAGAAATGATTTCGCAACGGAATGTGGTCTGTTGTGACTTGCCAATGCTTCATAAAACGGCTCACGATTGTCCAACCGTTACTCGTTTTGAGTTATTGGCACAGTATCGTAGGGTAGGCACGTCCTTTGTGCCCACGCGGATTGTTTGGATTATCGGCAAATATTTCTCTTTGTGCTTTATCGTTTTCACCTTTTTCAACCGTCACGCGTTGCTACGATGAAGCCGTGCCCACCCTACGATTTTGCTGTCGAATTGGTATGCAAAAAAAGCGAATCACGGCACTTTAACCGCAGCAATATCTGATACAAACAACCAAAGCATAGCCCGTCGATAAGTATCCCCAATTGTCGCAGCATGCGTGCCCCCCTCTAGCTTGATCAGGTTAACAGTCCAAGGCGCATCGGCGCGAGATGACCAAGTCGTTCCCCACTCGGTTGCGTTACGCTGTCTTAATTCGGTGTCGCGGGTGCCTGAGGCTATGACGAGCTTCAAGTCTTTTCTAGTATGACTTGACGCTGCTTCAAAAAATCGCGCACGTCCTGGCGCTAAGGAGGGATTACTGGCGATGCGACCCCAAAATAAGTCGGGGTCTTCCAGCGCCGACCACAAGACAAAATACCCGCCGCGCGATTGTCCAACTAACACGCGTTTAGCGGCATTGGCGCGGAATTGTTTTTCTATTTTGGGTATCAGTTCGCTTTTCAAAAAAGCTAAAAAGCGTGGCGCACCATCTTCGCCTGGCTTGGCGTCGGCTGCGGGTGCGTTGAAGTCGATGTCGCGTTTATTGATCGCGGGATCAAAGCTGCCATAGCTGATGCCAACGATGATCGCTTCGGGCAATTTCTCGTCGAGGTTCAAGAAAAGATGCGTTGGTGCCAGTAGCGGAAACAGACTATCGCCATCGAGCACATACACCACAGGATAAGTCTTGGCATCGCTGGCTTGATAGCCTAGTGGAAGTCGTACGTTGATATGAAAATCTCTGCCTACATGGGTCGATTTGATTTTGAAATAATCGCCTTGCAATGATGGTAGATGATTGTAACTTTGGTTGGATTGCGTCTGCACTATCGATTGATTGGTCGATGCACATGCGCTGACTAAGAAGGAGAAAAACAAAATGACAAAAAGTTTCATGTTCTAATTTACTCGAAGCGACATTAATGGTGGCATTGTAAATTAAATGCATAAGTTAACTTCACAAAGTTTGTTGCTCGGCACACCGCTTCTTGCAAGCTGTTTTCGTTCGTACGAGGACTCGCAACTCATCGCACCTAGCAGTTTAATAATCGGTTGAATAATTCAGCCTCAGAGTCAGTACTTATCGGTTATCATACGAGGAACAACATGATTAAGTTCCACTAGCAGCCCGCCCTAGCTAACCAAAAAGAACTAAACCCAAAATGACGACTGAGCCGCTTAGCACGCATCCTATCCCTGTTCGAAGCAAGCCACGCAATCTTGCCACTGTCGTGGTGGAACATCTGACGGCACGCATTAAAAGTGACGATTTGAAAGTCGGGGAAAAATTGCTGACCGAATCAGAAATCATGCAAGTGTATGGCGTCAGCCGCACGGTAGTTCGCGAAGCGATTTCACAGTTAAAAGCAGCGGGCTTGGTCGAAACGCGCCACGGCATTGGCACGTTTGTACTCGCACCTTCGCATCATCTGGGCATGCAAAATTCGTCCATCATCACCGTCAGAGATGTACTGGATGTCTTGGAAGTTCGTATCAGTTTAGAAACCGAAGCCGCCTGGCATGCCGCAACACGGCGCACGGAGTCGCAAGTCACCGAACTACGCGACGTACTGCAGCAGATGCGCGACACGGTAGCAAGCGGCGTACATTCTATCGAAGCTGATGTGCGTTTCCATTTATTGATCGCCCGTGCGACGGGAAATCAATATTTTGTCGAGTTACTCGGGCATCTTGGGCACACGCTAATCCCACGTGCTCGCCTAAATACGGCGCAGCTCAACCACGACGATCCTGGCGCTTATCTGAGTCGGGTACAACATGAGCACGAAGCTATTTTTAATGCGATTTTGGGCAAAGATCCTGAAGCGGCTCGGGCTGCGATGCGTACCCATTTGAGTAATAGTTGGGAGCGATTGCGATTGGCACAGGAGGCGATTGAAGGTGCTAAAGCTTAGTCTTATTTGGGAAACGGAGGCGTTCTGTTTTATCGTTTCCTAGCCTATAGCCGCACCTAGATTGATCAAGTTAACTGCCGCTCAGGACTTGCCTCTTGATTAGTCGATTTTTTTTGCCGTAATGAAACTTCACGGTATTCTGAAGGTGTCATTCCCACCGTCGCTTTAAACATGCGAGAAAACGCGCTGTGATCTTGGTACCCGCACGAAGCTGCAATATCAGTAATGCTGCGACTTACGTCTGCCAGCATAGTGGTCGCAGCATCGAGCTTTACCTTGATCATGAATTGACGCGGTGTCAGTGAAAATATTTTTTGAAAATAACGTTCTATCTGAGCCACCGACAAATTAGTAATGTGTTCTAACTCAGCCATTTGTACATTCTCTGCATAATGCGTATGAATATGGCGCACTGCCGCTGCGATGCGGTGATACACGGGATGCCGCTGATCTGGCATGCCCAAATCTCGGGAAGTACCCGTCAGGCCAATAATATGGTGGTCTTTATCACGCAAAGCAAACTTATTCGTTAGACACCAGCCCGGGTCACGATCGGGATAAAGATGTAGTTCCAACTGATCTTTTACGTCATGACCGTGCAATAAAACCAATTGATCCTGCTCTGCATAGGTATGTGCCAAGCTTGGAGGAAACACCTCTTCGGCACTACGACCCAACAATTCATCTTTGTCCTTCAAGCCGCAACGAAACACCAGTGTCTTATTAACTACAACATAATTACCTTGCAGGTCTTTTACAAAAAAGACCACGTCAGGCATTGCATCAAACAAAGGTTCTGCAAAAAAAACATCGTTAATGGACTGTGCCAGTACTTGCTTCGAAGCGTTATCGATCACAGGAAGCTTCGCCAGCATAGAATTTTGTAACATATTTATTAACGCCTCAAAAATGTAAGGAAATGCAATCGCTGGTAAATACTGACTTACACCAAATTGGATTTGGAAAAATGTCGAAACTTCAACAAAATATTATCTCAATTCAAACAATTTGAAAATCAACTTTGTGAAAAATAAAGTAGATTTCATTAGTTTCCTTATGATTTATTGATTAAATCACCATTTAGCAAAATGGCTTGGCTACTTAATTATCAGATGATTAATTTTCTATTTGATTCACTTTTTATACCGGTGTAGAGAATGAGGCAAACACGGCAAAACTCGCATCGCACACCGTACCACTTAGTGTCTGTAGCAATTTTATCGATTGTCTTATTTGCGACTAAAACGAAAGAATAGCTTGAAATTTTTTACTCAAATAATCAAAAATACCGCATAAACATAAAAATATTAAAAAACCCTATCAAATATATTGTAAATATATTTGACTGACATTACACTACCACCTTGTGCAGTCGTTCATATTTATCTTAATGAGGAAGCAAACATGAATCTCCCAAAATGGCGCGGTATATTTCCTGCTGTAACTACAAAGTTCAAAGAAAACGAAGATCTCGATCAAGCAGCGATGGAGAAACACTTTGCCTTCCAAATCGATGCGGGTGTGCACGGGATGGTGACGGGGGGCTCTTTGGGTGAAGCAAGTACGCTCTCTTTTGAAGAAAAATTAGAAGTCACGCGTATCGCATTAAATGTGGCGGATAAACGTATCCCGGTGTTAGCCAATGTCTCAGAAACTCGCACCACGAACGCATTACGCTTTGTAGAGCAAGCAGCCAAAATGGGCGTACAAGGTTTCATGGTGATGCCATCTGTTCTTTATGCAGCTGATGCACGCGAAGCGAAAGACAATTTACGTGCGATTGCCGATGCCGCACAATTACCAATTATGGTGTACAACAATCCGGTGACTTACAAGGTCGATCTGACACCGGAAGATTTCCAAGATCTCGCTGATTGCAAATGGATCACTGCGATCAAAGAATCGACCGACAATATCCGTCGCGTCACCGATTTGCGTAATGCCATAGGCGACCGCTATCAGATTTTTATGGGTGTTGATGATTTGTCTTTCGAAGGTCTGGCAGTCGGCGCTGATGGTTTGCTGGCAGGACTAGTGGTCGCTTTCCCGCACGAAACCGTTGCGTTATATAACCTGATGCAAGCAAAACGTTACGATGAAGCCTTGGCCTTATATCGCTGGTTCATGCCTTTGATGCATTTGGATGTTTCTACCAAATTGGTGCAAAACTTAAAACTGGTGGAAGCCATGGTCGGCGTCGGTAATGAATGTGTACGTCGCCCTCGTCAACCGCTGGTTGGTGCTGATCGCGAACGCGTCAGTGCAATCGTTCGTAAGGCTTTGGACACGCGTCCAGATGTTAGCGCCTATCTGTAATTCACAAAAATAAGCTAAACCAAAAAGACACCGCGGTACGCCATATCAGCGTCCTGCGGTGTTTTCATTTAAAACAGACGACCGAAATCTATTCTGCGAATTAAGGAAATTGAATGTCCACTTTCTCCCAATTTATCAACGGCGAATGGCTCGCATCCCAAAAAACACGCGCCAATATTAACCCATCAAGTCCAAATGAAATCATTGGGGAATATGCCGAAGCCGATACGGCAGATGTCGAATTAGCGGTACAAGCTGCGCAAGCAGCGTTACCTGCTTGGAGTCGCTCAACACCGCAACAACGTTTTGATGTCTTGGATTTTATTGGCACTGAAATTCTCGCGCGCAAACAAGAACTCGGCACGTTGCTCGCTCGTGAAGAAGGCAAAATTTTGCCGGAAGCCATAGGTGAAGTCGCACGTGCCGGCTATATCTTTAAATTCTTTGCTGGCGAAGCTCTGCGCATTGGCGGCCTTGCCATCGCCTCAGTACGACCGGGCATGGAAGTCATCACCTCACGTGAAGCAGTTGGCGTCGTTGGCTTAATTACGCCATGGAATTTCCCTATCGCGATTCCTGCCTGGAAAAGCGCACCTGCACTCGCTTGTGGCAATACCGTCGTCATCAAGCCCTCGGAATTAACACCTGGGTGCGCCTGGGCCTTGGCTGAAATCATCTCACGCTCTGGTCTTCCTAAAGGCGCATTCAATTTAGTGATGGGTGATGGCGTTGCAGGTAAGGCATTGGTCGAACATCCAGCCGTCGATGCGATTAGTTTTACTGGCTCGGTCGGCACTGGCAAATTAATCGCTCAGCATTGCGCACTGAATTTGAAAAAATTTCAGTTAGAAATGGGTGGCAAAAATCCCTTAGTCATTTTGGATGATGCCGACTTAAACATTGCGGTTGAATGCGCGGTCAATGGCGCCTTTTATTCCACGGGTCAGCGTTGTACCGCCTCAAGCCGTACTATTGTCACTGAGCAGATATACCCTGCGTTTGCAGCCGCTTTTTTAGAAAGAACGAAAGCGCTTAAAGTCGGCGCAGCGCTTGATACCGCCAGCCAAATAGGTCCCGTGGTCGATCAACGTCAACTCGATAAAAATTTGCACTACGTCACTATAGGTAAAGAAGAAGGTGGAACTTTATTGGCGGGTGGTGAACGTCTTAGCGGTGAGGGTTATTTCTTTAGCCCCGCGCTGATAGAAAATCACAACCCATATGCTCGCCTGAATCAAGAAGAAGTATTTGGTCCGGTCAGCACGCTCGTAAAAGTCAATAATTTTGAGGAAGCAATCCAAGTCGCGAATGCCACCCCCTATGGTCTATCTGGTGGCATCTGCACCACTTCACTCAAATACGCGAACCAATTCAGACGTGAAATGCAAGCCGGAATGGTAATGGTCAATGCGCCCACCGCTGGGGTCGATTACCACGTACCGTTTGGCGGCAGCAAAGCGTCGAGCTTCGGACCACGCGAACAAGGTGGTATGGCTTTGGAGTTTTATACCAAAGTGAAGACGCATTATTTGGCGTAAGTTTTGCATCAAATTGATTCAATTTAAGGAAATTAGCTTTAAAGAGCCTAAATTCGAGTCAACAATTCTGACAAAGGCCAATTTAAACAAATTAACAAGCCTTTTAGCCCAGAGAAATAAGCGACATAGGGATGAACTGAACCCTCTGTCGCTTTTTTTGTATGTTATTCAGGCTAAATTTCAAAATAAAATTGAGAAAAATCAGGTGAATAACTTATAATCCAATGATAATTTTCATAATATTTCCACAACACCGTGTATGCAACCAGCCAAAGTAACACCTCAAAATAAAATGCGTGCTGCCGATGTCGCTTACGATGCGATAGAAAGCATGATTGTGACTTTACAACTCAAGCCTGGTGCGCCCATTGTGGAATCTGAGTTGATAGAAATAACAGGCTTAGGGCGAACCCCTTTACGCGAAGCACTCATGCGTATGTCATCGAATGGCCTGATCCTACAATTGCCGCGTCGTGGTTTGATCGTCAAAGATATCGAGGCGGCCGAACACGTCAGCTTGATTGAAACCCGCCGCGTCATCGAAAAGTTGATTGCCAGCAGCGCCGCACGACGTGCCAGCCCGCAATTACGGCAAGATATTTTGGCTTGTGGTGAAAAAATGGTCAGCGCTGCCGAGAACGGTAAATTAGATGAATTCATGTTCGCCGATCAGGCTTTGGATCATGTTGTTCACGAAGCCTGTCGCAATCCGTCTGCCGTTGCTGCCGTTATTCCACTGATCATTAAATGCCGTCGTTTTTGGTACGCCTATCAACATGAAGGCGATTTGCATGAAGCAGCGCGCTGCCATATGCTGTTAGCGCAAGGAATTGCCGATGGCAATGAAGCAGCCGCAGCAAGCGGTGCAGAAAATTTGATGGACTACCTAGAGTCTTATACGCGCAAAGTAATCAATGGCTAAAATCTGATTCAGATCAGAAACTTGAATTAAGAATGTCGAAAAAAAAGCGGCTAGATTTTTCAATCCAGTCGCTTTTTTTTCTGTTCTCAAATCTATCGCTTCACAAATCTATCGCTTCACAAATCTATCGCTTAATCAAACTGTAAGGATCGCCTTTTTTCCAACGCGGTACTTGTTTTTCATTGGCGATCAGATAGCCGAGATTTAAAGTGAATTGCGCTTGCTGCAGCATGCCGCTTAAATCCCAGTTGGCATCATAGCGATCATTCACGGTGTGATATGACGTCTTAAAGCCCTTCATCTTCTTTTCGGATGCATGCTCATGGTCTGAAAATTCAAAATGCCCATCACCAGAAAACACAGCCGATCCTACATTAAATGCAGGCACACCAGATCGGGCAAAATTAAAGTGGTCAGCGCGATAATAAGCCCCCCCCAAGTCAGGCACGCTCTTAGCAATCTTAAGATTCATCTGCTTCGCGACTTGCTGCGCACTTTCGAACAAGCTGGAACGCTCACTGCCTGCAATGCCTATATCTTTAGTTTTACCGACAAAGTTCATACTATCTAGATTCAGATCGGCAACGGTTTTTGCTAACGGCCATGCAGGATTGCGCACGTAGGCGAGACTGCCGATCAAGCCCTGCTCTTCTGCCGCAGGCCACAGGAAAATCTGACTGCGTTTTGCCGGATGCTTGACCGCTGCTTGCGCCATCGTCAATAGAGCCGCCGCACCAGTCGCATTATCTACCGCGCCATTCCAAATTTGAACCGGTTTGCCTGCCTCTTCGACTTTACCCAAGTGGTCCCAGTGCGCAGAGTAGACGACTGCTTCTTTTTTAAGTTGCGGATCAGTACCCGGTACCAAACCGATCACATTAAACTGCTCAACTTGCCGCACCGCGCTGCGTAGACGCACTTTAGCCTGCAGAGACAAAGGAATAGGATGGAAATCCCGGCGCTCAGCTTGAGCACGCATCTCATCAAGGTTGAGACCTGCGTCAGCAAATACGCTTTGAATACTCTCCTCAGCCCACCATCCCTCCATAGGGTTACCGCCGCCAGCAAGGCTAAAACGCTCATGACTAAAACTCGCTTGAGGTACATTCCAACCATAAGCGGCAGACGCATTGGTATGTATCAATAACACACCGGCGGCACCAAGACGGGAGGCTTCCTCAAACTTATACACCCAACGTCCATAGTAAGTCATTGCCTCACCACCAAATCGCGTAGGCTCAGCCGCGGTTGGCTGTGGATCATTCACCATCATGACCAATACTTTGCCTTTAACGTCGAAACCTTTGTAATCGTCCCATGACTCTTCTGGCGCAATCACGCCATACCCGACAAAAACCAGAGGAGCCTCAAAAGCGACTTGTTCGTGGCCATTCGAATTAGCGATCAATATTTGAGTGCCTGCTTTCGGCGCATAAGTTTTACCTGCGTTTTGAAAGTCAATTTGGCTATCTGGCAAAGTCAACGAACCTATGATCTGCACCGGAAGACGATAAGGGAATGCTTGATTCGCGACGATTGGCTGCAAACCAATTAAAGCAGCCTGAGTTTCTAGATAACGCACGGATAAATCACCGCCACGCTGTCCTGTGCCACGACCTTCCAACAAATCATCAGACAGATAGGCCAAATGCGGTCTTAAAATCGATTCCTGCACTTTAGGTACAAATTGCTTTTCAGCGGCTGTTCTCTTTGTTTTGGATATTGCTGGTGACTGTACTTGTGCCTCAACAGCCAGGGATAGCATACTCAAACTACTTGCAACAATCAGGCTATAGATCAAACGCATTCAAAAACTCCCAGATTCTTCTACTATTTTTTATTCACAATTTTTCACAACCAATGCGCGAAGTAAATTCACAACGCCAATTCAACTCAGCCACACAAGCTGCATGGACGTGCACGATCAAATATTATTTATTGCAGACTTAGGTAGACGTTTGACGTTCGGCAAGGCATTGGTCAGCAACCACTTTTTGAGCCTGACCATCTTGTAGCTAGTATGCCGGCTTTCTGTGCGCGATCTGAGCAATTGCAACAGACCATCTTCCGTTACACCCTTCATTTTTTGGTCTGGAATCACAGCGTAAGCTGCACCCAATAAACGTAACTCACGCTCGCTTACGTCAGGCTCCAACAAACGCTGCAAATCGCGAAGAGGAATCCAAACAGTGCCTTCAATCAAGAAGAAACGAATCTGCCGCCCATCAAAACTATAGTAACTACCATGCCAATGAAACACCGCAGATTTTTTCGCTTGATATTTAATCCAGGAAAAAAAATTGATTAAATCACGTGCAAATAACCGCCCCCAAAAATTTGATGTGAACACAATCCCTATACCGCCCATACCAGGCAGAAACCACTCCACAGCGGCATAACCCCCATAAGCCATCAGCACGCTACACAGTATTTTGGCAAGTAATTTTCCCATTCACTGCCGATCCTCACGCAATATGCCTATTGATCTTCGTCCTGATCCAAGGCATCTTCCATCATCCCAGTATCAACACTCTTACCTTGACCCAACAAAACAGGCGGCACGTAAGTAGCTAGCAAATGTTCACGGCTTTGCGGTGTCTCCAAACTGACCCGCCCTAATACGCCACTACGATAATCGAGCAATAAAGTATGAGCTGCTTTTTCAAAGTCCCAATCACCGCCTTTCAAACGGTAGGCACGTTTTTTTGCGACACCTTCGATGACGCTGACCGCATCAATACCTTCGATATCCAAACCATAACGAGTAGTCAAAAACTGCGGATAACGCTGCAATAAAAGTTCAGCCAGAAAGGTCGCGACCTCCTCTTCAATCAAAGCATTCACACCAATCGCATGACTCGCCGCCAGCATCAAACCGTCAGTCGGATGTTGAATCTTTGGCCAAAGCATACCAGGCGTATCAGTCAAAATCATATTCTTACCGAGGTACAGGCGCTGTTGCACTTTGGTTACTGCAGGCTCATCGCCGACATTTGCAACTCGCTTTTTCAACAAAGCATTCATCAAAGTCGATTTACCAACATTGGGAATACCCATGATCATCATGCGCAAAGGCTTGGTCGGCACCCCACGATGTGGCGCCATTTCTAAAGCAAAGCCAGGTACCTTGGCAACATCCGCAGGTTTCTTGCAACTCATGGCAACCGCTTTGACGCCTTTTTGTGCATTGTAAAAATCCAACCAAGCTTTAGTCGCATGCGGATCCGCCAGATCGCTTTTATTCAAAATTTTCAGGCAAGGACGCTGACGAAACAAACGCAATTGTTCCACCATAGGATTGCAACTAGCTTGCGGAATGCGGGCATCGAGCACTTCTATCACCAGATCGGTGTTTTCCATGGTTTCTGCAGCTTTCTTGCGCGCTGCATTCATATGTCCTGGGAACCATTGTATTGACATGCGTATTCTTCTTTGATGAATCAGAACGATCGCTGTCGAATCATGCGAGGAAGATTCACAGTAAATACTGGAATCTCCGGCAAAGCCATCGACAAAAAGAGGTTCTATCTGAGTTTATTGAGGTAGTTGGAATAATTTAGCTGATCTAGCAAAATTAAACTTAATTCGCTATTTTACGGACTTGCGGCATTACCTAGGAAATTGTTTTGCTTAAAAAGCAGAAATCTAGACGCAAGAATTTCAAATAAACTAACGATACGTTGAGGCGAGTACTATTTCAGCTTACAAAGTTAATTAAAGAATATTTATCTTGGATGTGACTAAAGATTGAACTTAACAAACAAATAAATCGAAATCTGCTTACAATCAGGTATATAGATACTCTATCGATTCTATGGGAAGAACCTATGTTTTCAAAAGTCCACGACGTAGCTAAGCAACTGAACCAGGTAATTATTGGCAAGCCAAAACAGATACAACAAGCTCTGGTTTGTTTATTGGCGGGAGGTCATCTATTAATTGAAGACGTACCTGGTGTAGGTAAGACAACCTTAGCGCATGCCTTGTCCATATCGTTGGGCCTTAAATTCAATCGCATGCAATTTACCTCTGACTTATTGCCAACTGATGTGATTGGGGTATCCATCTTTGAACGGGAAAAAAGTCAATTTGTTTTTCATCCAGGCCCTATATTCACCCAAGTTTTGTTAGCGGATGAAATTAATCGTGCGACGCCGAAAACACAATCCGCGCTATTAGAAGCAATGGAAGAACAGCAGGTTAGCGCTGAAGGGCAAACACGCCTTCTCCCTTCTCCATTCTTCGTAATTGCTACACAAAATCCTACGCATCAGGTCGGCACTTTCGCTCTCCCTGAATCACAACTTGATCGCTTCTTAATGTGTGTCGCGCTAGGCTATCCCGATGCGCAAGCTGAACGAGCCTTGCTAATGGGTGAAGACAGACGAACTTTACTCAAGCAATTATCCGCCCTCATGCAACCTGATGAACTCATCGAAGCCCAAGCTGCAGTCAGAAATATCCATGCGTCTCCCGCTCTGATAGATTATTTGCAAAAACTTTCGCAAGCCACTCGTGAATCAGGTTTATTTGCGGAAGGTATGAGTCCGCGTGCGGCCATCGCTTTACTGCAGGCAGCGCGTGCATGGGCGGCGCTGGAAGGTCGCGATCACGTGTTGCCTGAAGATATTCAGGCTGTGCTCATTCCTGTTATCGCGCATCGTCTGCGTCCTATCAAAGCTATGCATAACAAGGCCAGCGCCAGTGCCGACTTGCTGACACAATTAATGTTAAAAGTACCGGTTTAGTGATAGATCAACCTTGCCCCAATTAATACCAATCAGTTCATGAATTTGATTAATCAATTGAAGTTAAAATGGCGCAGTGTCGTCTTTCTGGAAAAACGTCCAGAAGTGGGAGAAATCGTACTCAAACAAAGACGCGTATTTACACTACCGAGCAAACCCGGTTTATTTTTTTTTGGCATGCTGGTTTTGTTATTTTTAGCATCCACTAACTACAATTTAAATCTTGGTTTTGCAATGACCTATTTGCTGACAGGATTAGCCGCCATCAATGCATTATTCACTTTTAGAAATCTGGCCTATCTACGTTTAAACGCAGGCACTTGCTCACCTATTTTTGCTGGCGATGTGGCGGAATTTCCAATACACATCAAGAATACGCAAAATTTAGCACGCTACGCCTTGCACTTTAGTTTCGTCACCAGCAATACAGTGGGCCACATTGTCGACATCAATCCTCAAGAAAATTTGCTATTACGCTTGCAGGTACAAAGCAAGCATCGCGGCTACTTAGCAATCCCCAGAATTCGAATTCAAACTTGGTTTCCCTTAGGATTATTGCGAGCTTGGAGTACTTGGCTACCCGATGCTAAAGCACTGGTCTATCCGACACCAGAAATAAGTTCGCCCGCACTCCCCTTAAGTCTAAGTGACGATGGGACAGGTTTACATAGCAACGGCGATGAAGACTTTGCAGGTGTCCGTAGCTACCAATTAGGTGATCCACTCAAGCATTTATCCTGGAAACACATCGCAAGAATTGATGTAGATACTGGCGGTAGCTTAGTCACCAAACTATTTTCCGGTGGTGCGCAGGGCGAAGTCATACTCGATTTTGCCGCCTTAAGTACGCAACTCGATGTAGAACTGCGCTTATCGCGTATGACAGCATGGATTCTAGATGCCGAGCGACAGGGTCTTGCCTACGGATTTAAGCTCGATCATATCGACTATCCACCTGCCTTGAATGAAGAACATCGCGCCGCATGCTTACGTGCTCTGGCACTTTATGGCCTTGATGAGAAATCGGATGTGCGGTCATGAATACGTCAATAACATTTAACGCTAACAGCAATAGGCTCATATCCTTTTGGAGCAGGTTGGGTCGTGAAAAAGTTGATACCTTGCTGCTGGTGTTTGCATGCCTACTGGTCGTTGCCAATCACCTGGGTTCTAACGCCAGCTGGATCAGCGCAAGTGCGATCGGCTTGATGATATGGCGCGCTTGGCTAACCTTGAACGGCCGCCAACTGCCGGCGCGCTGGTTACTACTAGCAATTGCAAGCCTACTAATGGGTGCGATATATTGGCAGTTTCGCAGCTTTGTTGGGCGAGAAACCGGCGTCGCCATGCTGACCTTACTGTTGGCATGCAAAATGTTAGAGATGCATGCCAAACGCGATCTGTTCGTCGTCGTGTTCCTTGGTCTTTTCCTTCTGCTTACCAGCTTTCTAGATTCCCAAAGTTTAGGCTCAGCATTTCAAGTATTAGTCTCGGCATTTAGTTTATTACTCGCTCAGTTATCGTTTCAATTCTCAGAAAAAGCGCCTTCACTCTGGGTGCGCTGCAGGTTAATTCTAAAGATGCTCTTACTAGCCGCGCCATTAACAGTGCTTTGCTTTTATCTATTCCCCAGAATTCAAGGACCTCTATGGAGCCTACCTAGTGATGCCAATATCGCCCGTAGTGGCCTTTCCGATTCTATGACACCTGGCAATCTCAGCAAGCTGGCAATGTCAGAAGAGTTAGTTTTTCGAGTTAAGTTTTTGGAAGAGACGCCCGCTAAATCTGCGATGTACTGGCGCGCCATCATCTTGAGTCAATTTGATGGTCGCAGTTGGACACAAATAGCACAAGCTGTGCCTCAAGGAGCGATCAAGCTAGAAGTAAAGGGCAAACCGCTCGCCCAAGAAATCACCCTTGAGCCGAGTAATAACCAATATTTATTTGGACTTGATAGCGTATCGAAAACACCTGAACTCGAGAGCATGGCATCGCATTTGAATGCCCTGGGTGAAATCCGTAGCGAACTACCAATTAGTAAACGTCTTCGATATCAGGTTTTCTCACAAACTAGCTATCGCCTCAATGCTGATTTTGACGCCCAACAAATTCAAATCAATTTACGCCTGCCACCTGGATTTAATCCCGAAACCATGAAGTTTGCGCAACAGCTTCGACAAACATTTCCGGATCCGGCGAGCAGGATCAACGCGGTATTACGTTATTTTAGAGAAGAGAAGTTTTATTACACATTAGAGCCGCCACCATTGGGACGTCAAAGTGTCGACGAATTTCTTTTCTCCAGTCGTGCCGGCTTCTGCGAACATTATTCTGGTGCCTTTGTTGTGTTGATGCGCGCCATGGGTATTCCGGCACGCGTCGTAACCGGATACCAAGGCGGTTTGCGCAATACGCAAGATGGCTACTACGAGATCAAACAATCAGACGCGCATGCTTGGGCTGAAGTATGGGTGGAACAAGCTGGCTGGCTGCGGGTTGATCCCACTGCAGCAGTAGCGCCCGACCGTATTTTAAGAAATTTGGACGCGACTCAAAAAAACACAGGAATCGCGGGAATTGTTAACAAGTTCATTGTCCAAAACTCGTGGACGAACGATCTACGTATGCGCTGGAGTGCGGTAAATAATGCATGGAACCAGTGGGTCTTAAATTACAACCAGTCCAAGCAAGAGAGTCTTTGGCAAAGTCTGGGACTTTCCAGTATCAATTGGGAGAGAACTTTATTGACTGTATTTGTTTTGGGATTAATTGTGTTAGCAATATTCGCCATACCACTGCTATCACATCGAACCAAGCTGACAATCTACGACAAACTCTATCTGACTTTCTGCAAGAAAATGCAAAGAAGAGGATACCAGCCAGCAATCCATGAAGCGCCGGCAAGTTATGCCTTACGCTTACACGAACACTTAACGACAGCGCAAGTTACGGATGTAAACAAATTCGTCGCGCTCTATCTGCAGATAAAATACGGGAAACCTACTACGAATCTAAATGAAAAAATTCAGCAACTCAAAGGACTGCTAAAAAAGATAAAATAGCTTCTTAGCTGATTCAACTCAGCCCTTTCATTGACACGCACTTTTAACGATACGTACATCTTGAAAATTTCATTCAACAACAAACGCCTATTGCGCTCTCTGAGTTTTACTTTTGTTCTTAGTGCCTTTCTCGTAACAGGTGTTGGCATGCTAGCCAACCAACATGCGAATGCGGCGACACCAGATAAGAAAAAAATTAGTCACAAAAAGAAAACCATTCACTCGAAAAAAGCATCTGCAAAAAACAAACCTGCTACGACAAAACCTATTCTGTCAGAAGACGTACACTACCTTGAATGGAAAGAAGTACAGGACTTTATCGAGCAAATGCAAACGCAATATCAGTTTGACAAAGCTCAGTTATCTGCAATTTTTGCCAAGACACGCTATATAGATTCGGTCGTTCAGTTGATCAAGCCTATGCCAGCTGGTAAGCCAAAGAATTGGAAAGTTTACCGCGCACGTTTTGTAGAAAACGCACGTATTGGCGCAGGTGTCGCATTTTGGGAGCGCAATGTGGAGACTCTTAATCGCGCAGAAAATTTGTACGGTGTGCCGGCAGAAATCATCGTTGGCCTAATCGGTGTCGAAACCATTTATGGCAAGAACACGGGCAATTTCCGCGCCATCGATGCGCTTACCACGCTGTCATTTTCCTATCCCGAAACACCAAACAAAGAAGCACGCATGGCATTCTTTAAGAAAGAATTGCGCGAGCTACTATTGTGGACTAGAGAATCTGCGATCGATGTCTTTGACGTCAAAGGATCTTATGCCGGCGCCCTTGGGTTGGCGCAATTTATGCCCAGCAGTCTGCGCCAATTCGCGGTTGATTTTGACGGCGATGGAAAGATTAATCTGAAAGAATCTGAAACCGACGCCATCGGTAGTGTTGCTCACTATTTAGCAATTCATGGATGGAAGAAAAATGTGCCATACGCATTCCCTGCGAGCTTAAGTAGCGAAAAAATTGATGAAAAACAGTTAGCTCAAGTTTTAGGGCAAGGTTTAAAAGCAACCTACGTTATTGACGAATTACGACCTATAGTCAGTACGCCCGACGAAAATGCACCACGCAATATCAAATACGGCCTGATCGATCTACAGAATGGGGACAACCCGACTGAATATTGGTTAGGTACTGAAAACTTTTTTGCGATTACGCAATACAACCGCAGCTATTTTTATGCGATGTCAGTCATCGATTTAGGAAAAGTAATAAGCCTCGCCCGAAGAAAAAACGATTAATGCTTTTATTACCCAAATAACATCATACCATTTGAAAAATACGCAATAAAAAATATTGCAAATAAGAATTTTTTATACTAGAGTAATGTTATCTAATGATACATTTATGATGGTTTGCAGAAAGTGTCAATAGATTTAATGAATTTGCCACTTATTTTTCTTACTTAATTTTTAAAAAAGTAGATAAATTTGGTTTAAAGATATAGTATTACTGATTAAGTAATTTATTACTGCACCCTACTGCAACATCAATAAACAAATAACGAGGTAATGATGCCAAACTTGACTCAACTAGAATCAGATGAAATCGACTACGATCCAAACAATCTCTTGGATACTTTGATTAAACAATTGCATTTGAAAAATGATGCCGCTTTGTCCAGAGCATTGGAAGTTGCGCCACCAGTCATCAGTAAAATCCGTCACCGCCGCTTGCCAGTTGGCGCTTCTCTGTTAATCCGCATGCACGAAATTAGCGATGTGAGTATCAAAGACTTACGTGCTTTGATGGGTGATCGTCGCGCGAAGTTCCGTATCAGTGATAAACAATTCAAACCTAAAGATGCGGAAAACAACGGCTAATTTTTATAGCCTGCGATAAAAAAATCGAAGCTCAGTGGGTACTGACTTCGATTTTTTGTTTTGAGAATGATGGAAAAAGAACCAATCGGCTTAAAATGTTGTTTATTAACAACATTTAACTATTTTCTTTAAGCTGGAAAAACACCGGTCGATAAGTAACGATCACCTCGGTCACACACGATAAATACTATCGTCGCGTTCTCTACGGTTTCTGAGATTCTTAAAGCCACTTCGCATGCGCCCGCGGCAGAGATGCCACAAAAAATTCCCTCCTCTACAGCTAAGCGTCTTGCCATTAATTCAGCATTTGCCTGACTAACAGATTCGACGGTATCGACTTGTGCTTTGTTATAGATCTTCGGCAAATAGGCTTCTGGCCATTTTCTAATACCTGGTATCTGAGAACCGTCCTCGGGTTGCACACCGATGATTTGTATATTTGAATTCTGTTCTTTCAAGTAGGCTGAAACGCCCATTATGGTCCCTGTAGTTCCCATCGCGCTCACAAAATGACTAACCTGAGCTTTCGTATCACGCCAAATCTCCGGTCCAGTACCTTCATAATGCGCCAAAGGGTTATCAGGATTAGCAAATTGGTCCAAGATGACACCTTGCCCCTCTTTTTGCATTTGCTCCGCCAGATCACGCGCGGTTTCCATACCGCCAGCCTGCGGGGTTAAAATAATCTTTGCGCCATAAGCGGCCATGCTTTGACGCCGCTCTACACTGAGATGTTCGGGCATTAGCAGAACCATTTTATAACCACGCATCGCTGCCGCCATGGCCAACGCGATCCCAGTATTACCACTAGTCGCCTCGATTAAGGTATCACCCGGTTTAATCTGTCCTCGCAGCTCCGCTCGCTTAATCATAGAAAGTGCAGGTCTATCTTTGACTGAGCCAGCAGGATTATTTCCCTCTAGTTTGCCTAAGATAATATTATTTCGACGCCGAGACTCCTCACTGGGCAAACGTTGTAAGCGAACTAGTGGCGTATTGCCAATGGTGTCTTCGATCGTTATATAACTCATAGTAATAAGACGTATTGGAAAGTCAAAGTCACATTCTAAACCTTGTAGGTGCTTTCTGCTTAAAAGAGCGAAAACCCATCAATTTCTATTAAGAATATTTGGCAAATTTGTTAAAAAAATCCTCACATTTCTGCGAGGATTTTCAGTTCACTTGGATTCCTATCCCCCAACGCTACTTGGCGTCAGCTTTTGCGGAAGTTTTGGATTTGGCGTTATTAGCTTTGGCATCCGGTTTAGCTTCCATTTTTGAAGCCGCCTTAGCCTGACCATTCACCGTTAAACCAGCGTCTGACAGCTTAATGGCATTCTTTCCGCCTATACCCTTTACACGACCTTCAAAGTCGGCCCAATCCTTAAAATTACCGCCTTTAACACGCTCAGCTAAAATAGCTTTTGACTTTGCCGGGCCTATGCCTTTTACGCCATCCAAAGCTGCTTGATCAGCTTTGTTCACATCCACATCGGCAAAGGCAAAACTGATACTTGCGAACAAGGTAGCAACAGCAAATATGATTTTTTTCAACATCGTAAACTCCCAATAAATGAAATTAATAAAATATGATCTGCTCGCAATATAAATATAAATATAAATATAAATATAAATTTATTATTGCAAATACATATTACATTAAATTTACATAAAACCTACATTTATTGAAACAATTCTTCTCTAGTGACGGTTGCTGTTCCCAATTTACCAACAACAATGCCGCCGGCTTGATTGGCGATTAAGATAGCATCATGCAAATTCTTACCCTCTGCCAACATCGCGGCGACCGTCGCGATGACTGTATCTCCAGCTCCTGACACATCAAATACTTCGCGTGCCATTGCAGGTACATGCAGAATTTCTTCATCAGTGAATAAAGTCATCCCCTCTTCTGAGCGGGTCAGCAATAAGGCGGCGATATCGAGCTCTTTACGCAGTGCCTGCGCCTTCTTGGTTAGGTCAGCCTCGTCCTTCCAACTTCCAATCACTTGGCGCAACTCTGACTTATTTGGCGTCAAGAGGCTGGCACCTTGATAGATGGAATAATCGCTTCCTTTGGGATCAACCAACACGTATTTGCCTAGCTGTTTTGCGAGCGCTATCATGGTCGCGACGTTCACCAAGCTACCTTTGGCGTAGTCAGATAAGACGATCACATCGTGCTCGGCTATCAGACTATTAAAACGTGACAATTTATCCTGCAAAATCTGTTCAGTCGGTTTCTCTTCGAAATCAATACGAATAAGTTGCTGCTGACGACCGATTACACGTAACTTAATAATCGTTGAAATACTAGGATCATGATTAAGGTAACTTCGAATCCCAACTTCACTTAACAAAGTCTCGACATTACGACCCGCCTCATCTTCACCAATCACGCCTAACAAGCTGGTTTCTATGCCTAATGCCACGGCATTACGCGCAACATTTGCAGCGCCACCTAGGCGTTCTTCACGTCGCTCAACGCGCACGATAGGCACTGGTGCTTCGGGCGAAATACGATTGACTTCACCAAACCAATAGCGATCCAGCATCACATCACCCGCCACCAAAATACGCTTTTGTGTACTCGTCATAGTTTTATACAGTCTTAGTTTTGACTTAATTTTGCGTCAGTACCGCGCGACCAATCGCGTGATATTCAATGTCTAAAGATTTGACCAAACGCGGATCATATAAATTACGACCATCAAATATGACTGCTTGCTTTAAGCTAGTTTTCACTTGATTCAGATCTGCGGTGCGGAAGATTTTCCATTCTGTGACAATCACTAAGGCATCGGCCGCTGGTAAAGCCGTTTGCGGATCTGCCGCAAAACTAATCCTATTTAACAATTCAGGCGCATCTGCAAAATCCAAGGCCAACACACGTCGCGCTTCATCAATCGCTACCGGATCAAAAGCCACAATATTTGCGCCTGCACGCAATAACTCTTGTATCAAGACCCGCGAAGAGGCCGCACGCATATCGTCAGTGTCCGGTTTAAAGGCCAGCCCCCACAGAGCAAATTTCAAACCTTGCAAATTCTTACCGTACTTCGCAAAAATTTTTGCGCCCAATACATGCTTCTGCTTTTCATTTACGTCTTCAACAGCCTGCAAAATTTTTAACTCATGGCCGTATTCTTGCGATGTACGCACCAATGCCTGCACATCTTTCGGGAAACAAGAACCGCCATAACCACAACCAGCCATTAAGAAACCTGGCCCTATCCGTGGATCAGAACCGATGCCTTGACGCACTGCTTCGATATCAACACCGACTTTGTCTGCCAAGTTCGCCAATTCATTCATAAACGAAATACGTGTCGCCAACATCGCGTTTGCTGCGTATTTTGTAAATTCAGCAGAACGCACATCCATCCAATAGATTTTATGACCCGCAGCTTCAAAGCTTGCATACACCTCACGCATCACTTGTTGCGCGCGCAGACCTTGTACGTCATTACCATGACCAATCACGAGGCGATCCGGCTTCATGAAATCGGCAACCGCTGCGCCCTCTTTCAAGAATTCAGGGTTTGAAGTGACTGCGTAGTCCAAATCGGAAAAACGTGTCTTTAACTCTTCAGAGATCGCACCAGAGACGCGATCCGCTGTACCAACTGGCACAGTCGATTTATCGACGACGACTTTAAAACTCGTCATGTACTTACCAATATTTCGTGCGGCGGCGACCACATATTGCAGATCCGCAGAGCCATCTTCGTCCGGAGGCGTACCGACCGCAATAAATTGCACCTCACCATGGGCCACACTCGCGGCGACATCGGTAGAGAAACGCAAACGGCCAGCAGCGACATTGCGCGCAACCACTTCGTCCAAACCTGGCTCGTGAATCGGGATACCGCCGCCATTTAAAATATCGATCTTGCGCTGATCCACATCTAAACAAAACACATCGTGCCCGACTTCGGCCAAACATGCGCCAGTTACTAAGCCAACATAACCTGTACCAACAATCGTTATTTTCATTTCTAAAACAATTCCATAAAAAATCTACGTGTTAAAAATAGAAACCAAACTACAGGGACGCAGAAGACGCAATACTGGCGCCGTATTTCGATCCTCTATGCGCTTCTGCCGCAAAGTTTATTCTATTGTCATTAAGCGGTTCAATTCATCACATTCAGTTCTTCAGTCCGGCGCGGTGGGTACGTTTCCCATTTACTACAACCCGGACATTGCCAATAGAATTGACGCGCTTTAAAACCGCAGTGAGTACACTGATAACGTGTGAATTTTTGTGCATAGCCACTGACTAGATTTTTTACAATAGAGAGCTCTGGCAACACTTCTGGAGGTGCGACCATCATGCGTGCATCGAGCAATTTATCTAAGCCCAATAAGGTCGGTGTGCGCCGCAATTCATTACTCACCAGCTGATTCGCCTCGACTACGGTTTCTAATTCCAAAGTCGCTTTAAATACAACCTCAAGCAAATCGATAGAAGGCGTTTCTGCCATATATGATTTCAACAAGTTAAGGCCTTCGTGCGGTCGTTCTAATTTGCGATACCCATCCATTAAGCGTTGTGCCACCAGAGCCACATGTGGCACGCTTTGCTGCTCTACTCTACGCCAGGCCAATACCGCTTGTTCAACATCACCCTTTGCCAGATGAATATCACCCGAAAGAATCGCAGCACGGACATTATGACGGTCGGTGGCAATCGCTTTATCTAACATCACCATCGCCGCCTCAGGATGCGTATGCACTAATTCATCTTGCGCGATTTCGCAGTAAAATTGAGCAATTTCTTTTTGCCTGCCACCTGCACCCGATTCTTGTAAAGCATGAGCGGCATCTATAGCGCGCAGCCATTCTTTTTCGCGTTGATAAATTTCCAGCAAAGCCTTGCGCGCTGGAATAGCGTATTGGCCTGCGACCAATTGATTAAAGGTCTCTTCAGCGCGGTCTAACAAACCCGCCTTCAAATAATCCTGCCCTAGTTCAAACATCGCTTGTGTTTGCTGCTCTATCGGCAAGTCTGGACGCGATAATAAATTTTGATGAACTCGAATTGCACGCTCAGTTTCACCGCGACGACGGAATAAATTACCTAGCGCAAAATGCAATTCAACGGTCTCGGGATTCAGTTTTAAGATTTCGATAAAGGCATCAATCGCTTTATCGGGCTGATCATTGAGTAGAAAATTTAAGCCTTTAAAATAACCTTTTGGCAGACTGCTTGACTCAGAGATCAATTGACGAATATCGACCCTCGCAGCGATCCAACCAAGGCTAAAAAATAGAGGAATACCTAGTAACCACCAGATTTCAAATTCCATAGTGACGGGTCTCAGTGGGAGGATTAAATATTAAATTTTAAGAATTGCGAATCACGTTGGGTATCGCGTCAGGTGTTGGTGCCTGATTTGCAGCCGCCTGCTCAAGTTGGCGCTCTTTTTCGATTTCCGCGATAGTCTTTTTATGACGCGAAATATCACGACGATGACGAAACACCGTCGGCGCCATCGCTAACAAACAAAATACGGCGCCAGCAACAAAAAAACACAACAACAAAATCACCAAAGGTGCCGATTGCTGGTAGCCCCAGAAATATTCGAGTGTCACGATTTTATCGTTTTTCAGTGCAAAGCCTAAAAACGCAATGAATACCAACAGCCAAATAAATTTAGAAATAATTTTCATAGTTAAGCTAAGTTGCCTAAGTTGCGATTAATAATCAAAGTGCGTATTTGTCACTGCCCAGCATGCTTACAGATAGCAATCAACCAACATACGCAAGACAATGAACGACAAATGAAATTGTACGTGAAAAAAAACGGCATATCGGAAATCCGTTATGCCGTTTTGTTTTCTTCGTGCAAATTACTCACTTTTTCCACACCTGATCACACTTTAATCATGCAGTATGGGCTGACCGACAGTCGCATCTACCCGTTCGCGCAATTCTTTACCTGGTTTGAAGTGCGGCACCCGTTTTTCAGGCACCATCACTTTGTCACCGGATTTAGGATTACGTCCAATTCGGGGTGGACGGCTATTTAAAGCGAAACTACCAAAGCCACGAATTTCTATGCGCTGACCAGTGGCCAAGGCATCAGACATCGCGTCCAAAATAGTTTTGACGGCGATATCCACATCTTTAGCTACCAGTTGTGGATACCGCTCGGCCAGACGAGCAATCAGCTCTGACTTGGTCATAAATGAAGCCTCTGACTAGGTCGTTGCTTAGTTTTTATTATCGAGCTTAGCTTTCAACAAAGCACCGAGGCTTGTTGTGCCAGAAGCTGCGTTGGAGTCCGTAGACATCTTTTGCATTGCTTCTTGTGTTTCAGCGGAATCTTTTGCCTTGATAGACAATTGGATACCACGTGCTTTACGATCAATATTCAATACCAAAGCTTCAACAGAGTCGCCAACTTTCAAGTGTGTACCAGCATCTTCCACGCGATCGCGGGAGATTTCAGATGCACGCAAGTAGCCTTCAACTTCATCAGCCAATTGGATCACTGCGCCTTTAGCTTCGACAGATTTCACTGTACCAGTAACCAATGCGCCTTTGTCGTTCATTGCGCAGTAGTTGTTGAATGGGTCACCTTCCAATTGCTTAACACCTAAGGAAACACGCTCACGCTCGACGTCGATCGCCAAAACGATGGCTTCCAACTCGTCACCTTTCTTGAAGCGACGAACTGCTTCTTCGCCTGTTTCATTCCAAGACAAATCAGACAAATGCACCAAACCATCGATGTTGCCTGTCAAGCCAATGAACACGCCGAAGTCAGTGATAGACTTGATCGCGCCTTTAACTTTGTCGCCTTTTTTGAAGTTCAAGGAGAAATCATCCCATGGGTTTGCTTTGCACTGTTTCATGCCCAAGCTGATACGACGACGCTCTTCGTCGATTTCCAGAACCATAACTTCAACTTCGTCGCCCAATTGAACAACTTTATTTGGTGCAACGTTTTTGTTTGTCCAATCCATTTCTGAAACGTGGACCAAACCTTCGATACCTTGCTCGACTTCAACGAACGCACCGTAGTCAGTGAGGTTCGTTACTTTACCGAACAAACGTGTGTTTGCTGGGTAACGACGTGCCAAACCTGTCCAAGGATCGTCGCCCAATTGCTTAACGCCCAGGGACACACGGTTTTTCTCTTGATCAAATTTGAGGATCTTAGCAGTGATTTCTTGACCAACTGTAAGCACTTCAGATGGGTGACGCACACGACGCCATGCCAAATCAGTGATGTGCAACAAGCCATCGATGCCGCCCAAATCAACGAACGCACCGTAGTCAGTGATGTTTTTAACCAAGCCAGTAACCACTGTGCCTTCTTTCAGGTTTTCCATCAATTTCTGACGTTCTTCACCCATAGATGCTTCAACAACTGCACGACGTGACAACACAACGTTGTTACGCTTACGGTCGAGCTTGATAACTTTGAATTCCATAGTTTTGCCTTCGTAAGGAGTTGTATCCTTAACTGGGCGTGTATCAACCAAAGAACCTGGCAAGAAAGCGCGGATGCCGTTCGTGAGAACAGTCAAACCACCTTTAACTTTACCATTAACAGTACCGATAACCATTTCGCCAGACTCAAGCGCTTTTTCAAGTGCGAGCCATGATGCCAAACGTTTTGCTTTGTCGCGGGACAAGATTGTGTCGCCGAAACCATTTTCCAATGATTCGATCGCTACGGATACGAAATCACCGATGTTAACTTCCAATTCACCTTGGTCGTTTTTGAATTCTTCAACAGGGATGAAGGCTTCTGACTTGAGGCCAGCATTAACGATCACGAAGTTGTGGTCGATGCGAACGACTTCAGCAGAAATCACTTCGCCAGAGCGCATATCTTGGCGGGATAAAGATTCTTCGAACAGGGCTGCAAAACTATCAGCACCAGTTGCGTAATCTTGAGTCATGAATACAGTAGACATAATTTTTACGAGTTAGCCGGAATAGGACAAAAGGTCTATTTACCGGGTTGGGTTAAACAACCCCACTTTGATTTTCCATTGAAGTAAAAACTAAATGGGAACTAAAAACGCGTTAAGAATTGTTCGAGCAATTCAGCAGACGAACTAAATTGATTTCTGATTTCTTAACGCTATTGCGTAGAGACTGAGGATCTGATGTACTGCTTCATTCGCAGTGATATGAGATGTATCGAGTATAAACGCGCCTGGTGCGGGTTTGAGAGGCGCTTCTGTGCGAGCCATGTCGCGAGCATCACGTTCTGCCAAATCTTTTACCAAGTCTTCCATATTAGCAGGAAAACCCTTTTCAATCAATTGCTTATAGCGACGATTTGCACGCGCTTCTACACTTGCTGTCAAAAAGACTTTTTGCATGGCATCTGGGAAGATCACCGTCCCCATATCGCGCCCATCTGCGACCAAACCTGGAGCTTGCCGAAATGACACTTGCAACTCAACCAGAGCTTTGCGTACTAGGGGTAAAACCGCAATTTTTGATGCAGAAACACCAATTGCTTCTTCCCTAACTGCATCTGTGACATCGTCATCGGCAAGAAAAACGTGCCCCTTTTCAAAACGACATGGTAACGCTCGTGCCAAATCGGCTATTTGCTGTTCTTCCCACAAATCAATCCCATGACGTATTGCTGACAAGGCAGTCAAACGATACAGTGCGCCAGAATCGAGATAATGAAAACCTAACTGCTTGGCAACACGATGTGCGACCGTACCTTTACCAGACGCGGTTGGACCATCAATACTTATAACAGGGGATTTGACTAAATCATTCAAAATAAGTCCTCGTGTTTGATCTTAACAAAAGCCTCGAAGAATTCCGGAAACGTTTTAGCAACACATTTAGGATCGTTAATCCGCATTGCCGCACCGCGTCGTGCGACACCGTCCAAAGTCGCCAAGGAAAAGCACATCGCCATCCTGTGATCATCATAAGTATCAATAGTCGCTGGCGCAAGCTGTGGAGGTGGCGTAACGGTCATAAAATCTTGACCTTCCTCAACGATCGCACCGAGTTTGCGCAATTCTGTTGCCATTGCCACAATTCGATCCGTCTCTTTGACACGCCAACTTTCGATATTCCGTAAAGTTGTAGTGCCATTCGCATACAAAGCAGCGATCGCAATGGTCATTGCTGCATCAGGAATATGGTTGAAATCCATATCAATGGCATGCAAGGCGCCCTGCGTTTCAGCCTCTATCCAATTGTCGCCCATGGTGATTTTAGCACCCATTTTTTCTAAAGCCTCGGCGAAGCGCACATCGCCTTGTATGCTGTTCCTACCTACACCTTCAACTCGAATTGGACCGCCCGCAATGGCACCTGCAGCCAAGAAGTACGATGCCGATGAGGCATCCCCTTCCACATAAATCACCCCTGGCGACACATATTGTTGACCAGCCTCAATCGTGAATCGTTGCCAGCCATCGCGCACAACCTCCACACCAAAACGCGCCATCAAGTTCAATGTAATTTCGATATAAGGTTTAGAAATCAAATCACCAATGACCTCAATCACCACGTTCCTGTGACGTGCCGCGAGGGGCGCAGCCATCAACAAAGCGGTTAAGAATTGGCTGGAAACATTCCCCTTCACTTGCATTTTTTGTGCATGAATATGGCCACGTTTGATATGCAATGGTGGATAACCTGGATTGCCGGTGTAATCAATCTGTGCACCAACAGCATTTAAGGCATCCACCAGATCACCGATAGGACGTTCATGCATACGCGCCACGCCATGCACGGTGTAATCGCCACCCAAGACTGCCAGTGCTGCAACCAAAGGGCGAATTGCTGTGCCCGCATTACCCATAAACAAATCAGCATGATGATTTGGAAAAACGCCATTAACGCCGGTCACTGTGTAATTGTGTGAGTCGCCTTCTTGCGTCCAATGCACACCAAGTTTTTGCAAAGCATTCAACATCACCAAGGTGTCGTCCGATGCCAACAAGTCGTGAATCTGCGTTGTGCCATTGGCTAAAGCGGCTAATAACAAAATCCGATTGGAAATGCTTTTTGAGCCGGGCAAGCGCACTGTGCCTTGCACTTTCATGACTGGATGCAAATCGAGGTGATGCGGATATTGTTTGCTATGTTCTTTCATGCTTTTTCTCAATAATTTCACTACAGAATTTAATCTACAAGGACGCACAATGCGTAGCTTTTTTTCAAACAAGCGAAACTTAGGTTCGCACGGCGCAGCTTACTAAAACAACCTTAATCGCCACCATCTTTATTCTGAGCCTCTGCTGCCTCAATTGCCGCAATCCAATTGACGCGAGCTGTTTGTGCACGGCTGTAAATCGCTTCTAAAGCAAGGCTGTCACTGGCTTCCAAACTAGCGCGCAATTGTGTCAATTTAAGGCAATAGGAATCAAGTTCTTCCAGAATTGCATCACGATTCGCCAAGCTGATGTCGCGCCACATTTCTGGTGATGAACCAGCAATACGGGTGAAATCACGAAATCCACTGGCAGCATATTGAAACAAACGGTCTGCATGCGGTTTTGCCGCGATATCGTCGACTAGCGCATACGCCAATAAATGCGGCAAATGGCTGACCGAAGCGAAAACATGATCGTGCTCTTTAGGGCTTAAATGATGAACAATCGCACCACATAAACGCCAAGCTTGCGCCACTAACTCGACCGCTTGATCGGAATTTTCTGGCAAGCTTGTAATAACGGTTTTTTTACCGACATACAAATCATCAATCGCCGCTTCTGGACCATTTTTCTCACGCCCTGCAATCGGATGGGCTGGCACAAATTGCGAGATCTTTTCTGCCAAAGAATGTCGCGCCGCCAATACCACATCAGCCTTCGTACTTCCGGCATCCGTCACAATCGTGTTTGCTTGCAAGTAAGGATAAATCGCGCTAAGTATTTTGGCGGTTTGTGCAACGGGTGTGGCGATCACGATCAAATCTGCATCAACGACGGCGGACGCCATATCGTGAGTAAAACTATCGATGATACCAAGCAGTTTTGCAGTCTCCAAAGAGGTCAGATGTCGATCTACACCGACAATATGCTCGACCGCTTGTGCCTTTTTCAAAGATAAAGCGAAAGATCCACCGATCAGGCCAACGCCGATCAAGACTATCTTATTGAAAAGTGGACGCATTCGCGTCGCTTGGTTTTCCATCTCTGTATCAACTCAAATCATTTCAGGCTAGAAGCCTAGGGTAATTTAATTGCCGCCCCGGCAAAGGCACGAGCTCAGCGTTGTTCGTTATTCAGGGAATACACTAGATTCCCGCCTTCACGGGAACGACAACCAAGAGGAATTCAAGCACGCCTAAGCGTGCTTAAACCGTACAAGGATACGACCCCAGAATCTTAAAAAACGCAGCATCTTGATTGAGCTCTTCCATCGCAGCTTTCACCTTAGCGTCCATCACATGCCCTTCAACATCAACGTAAAAGTAATACTCCCAATTACCCGTACGCGCAGGCCGTGATTCAAAACGCGTCATCGAGACGCCATGCTTTGATAATGGTGCCAACAAGTTGTAAACCGCGCCAGCTTTATTTGGCGTAGCGAGCACGATGGAGGTTTGATCTTTACCGCTAGGAGTCGTATTCAAACGCCCGACTACTGCGAATCTTGTACGATTATGCGGATCATCCTGAATATGCGCGCTAACAATGCCAAGGTTGTATTGATTCCCTGCGATTTCGCTGGCAATCGCAGCAACACTGTAATCAGCGGACGCCATGCGTGCTGCTTCGGCATTCGATGCCACTGCTTGGCGTTCGACATGCGGGTAGTGTTGATTGAGCCAAGCCTGACATTGCGCCAAAGCCTGTGAGTGCGCACAAATACGCGTCACTCCTTCCATCGTGCCGGATTTACTCATCAAGCTATGTTGAACAGCAATCGCCACTTCACCACTGATAGCTAAGCTAGTTTGCAAGAGCAAATCTAGAGTACGATTGATTGCCCCTTCCGAAGAGTTTTCAATTGGAACGACACCAAAATCTGCCGTACCAGCTTCGGTAGCCCGAAACACTTCATCAATGGAAATACAAGGTAAAGCTTCGATCGCGTGACCGAATTGTTTATAAACTGCTTGCTCGCTAAAGGTGCCTACTGGACCCAAGAATGCCACCACAACACGGCGCTCTAAAGCGCGGCATGCTGACATCACTTCACGGAAAATCAATTGGATATCCTCATTGAGCAAAGGGCCCGTATTTTTCGCTGCCATATTGCGTAAAACTTGCGCTTCGCGCTCCGGTCTAAACACAGGCGCGTTGGTTTCGGCTTTCACGTGACCAACTTCTTGCGCAACCATGGCGCGTTGATTTAACAATTCCAAAATCGCCGCATCAATGGCGTCAATTTTCTCTCTCAGGGGGAGTAATTTATTGTCGTTCATTTGAAAACCTAAAAACCGTTTTTCGACCAACTGCACATATGGCGCAATTGAAAAATTAAAAAAATATGCTCAATCTTATTCAAGCTTTTGACTTGATTCATCAGCGCCACGGTTTCTAGGTGATGGTGGATACCATGCGAAGAAAGGACTGATGATGTCGACTATTTTTACTAACTTGGACTGATTTAGTCCAAGTTTTATTTACTATCGCTCAACGCAAAATCACACATAAACGCGACCAATGCCTGCACACCTTCAATCGGCATTGCGTTATAAATCGAGGCGCGCATACCGCCTACTGATTTATGCCCTTTTAATTGCAACAAACCGCGTTCCTTTGCTGCCGCTAAAAATGCAGCATTCAAGGATTCGTCTTTCAAATAAAAAGGCACATTCATGCGCGAGCGAAATTCTTTGGCAACGCGTGTGACATAGAAATCGGTACTATCCAAATAGTTGTACAGCAAACTCGCTTTGGCGATATTCTTTTGCTCCATCGCCGCGACACCACCTTGGCGTTTCAGCCATTGAAAGACCAAGCCGGCAATATAGATGGAATAGGTTGGTGGCGTGTTGTACATGGAGTCGTTATCTGCGACGATTTTCCAATCGAATGCAGAGGGGCAAATCGACAACGCCGAGCCCAATAAATCCTCACGTACAATGACCAGCGTCAAACCCGCCGGTCCAATATTTTTTTGTGCGCCACCAAAAATCACCCCATATTTCGACACATCGACAACGCGTGACAAAATGTGGGAAGACATGTCGGCAACCAATGGCGCGCCATTAGTTTGCTGCGCTACATCAGGAACAAAATGGTATTCAACACCATCGATAGTCTCATTCGTACAGAGGTGCACATAAGCGGAATCGCTTGATAGATTCCAAGTAGATGGATCTGGCACACAATCAAAACCAGTGCCTTCACTGGACGCGACGACATTCACATTAGCATACTTTTTTGCTTCTTTAATCGACTTGCCGCTCCAGGAACCTGTGTGGACAAAATCAACCGTCGCGGGCTGCGCTTTGCGTCCCACCAGATTTAAAGGAATGATCGCGTTTTCGCCGAGGCCACCACCTTGCAAAAACAAGATTTTGTAGTTGGCAGGCACGCTCAACAATTCACGCAAATCAGCCTGCGCCTGAGCCAAGATGGACATGAACTCAGGTCCACGATGACTCATTTCCATCACCGACATGCCACTACCACGCCAATCCAACATCTCGCTCGCGGCTTGTTGCAGGACTTCTTTGGGTAACACGGCAGGGCCGGCTGAGAAATTGTAGATCGTATTCATGGTCTTTAAACCGTTGTATTCAAGCGTAGGGTGGGCACGTTTTTCGTGCCCACGCGTCCGACCAATGTCGGACATTTTAGATAATTTTTTTCGAAGTAATTTAACCGTAACGCGTGGACAAACAAACCGTGCCCAGCTTAGGTTTATTCTTCAACAGCTGCATCACCGCTTGCGTCACCACTTACTTCAGCGCCTTCGATCTCTGGATCAGCATCAGTTTCAACAATACGCTGCAAGCCAGAAAGTTTAGTGCCATCTTCGACTGCAATCAAAGTCACGCCTTGTGTCGCACGACCCATTTCACGAATTTCAGAAACACGAGTACGGATCAAAACACCACCTGTCGTAATCAACATGATTTCGTCAGTTGGCTCAACCAAAGTGGCGGCAACAACTTTACCGTTACGCTCAGAAGTTTGAATTGCGATCATGCCTTTGGTACCACGGCCATGACGTGTGTATTCCGTAATTGGCGTACGTTTACCGAAACCATTTTCGGTTGCAGTCAGGACAGATTGCTGTTCATTTTCCGCGACTAACAGAGCGATCACTTGCTGACCTTCTTCCAGATTCATACCGCGCACACCACGAGCAGTACGGCCCATAGGACGAACATCATTTTCATCAAAGCGTACGGCCTTACCAGAATCGGAGAACAACATCACATCATGTTTACCATCGGTCAATGCGGCACCGATCAGGAAGTCACCGTCATCTAAATCAACAGCGATAATGCCGGCTTTACGTGGATTACTGAAATCATTTAATGCAGTTTTCTTGACTGTACCCAAGCTAGTCGCCATGAAGATGTAATGATCTTCAGGGAAAGTACGGTTATCGCCAGACAATGGCAAGATCACCGTGATTTTTTCACCGTCTTGTAATGGGAACATATTGACAATCGGTTTGCCACGTGAATTACGTGAACCTTGTGGCACTTCCCACACTTTCAACCAATACAAACGACCGCGATTCGAGAAGCACAAGATGTAATCGTGCGTGTTCGCAACGAACAATTGCTCAATCCAATCATCATCTTTTGTCGCTGTCGCTTGCTTGCCGCGACCACCGCGTTTTTGCGCTCGGTATTCAGACAATGGTTGCGACTTCATATAACCCGTGTGCGATAAGGTGACAACCATATCGACAGGTGTAATCAAATCTTCTGTTTCAAGATCAGTCGCATTCAAAACGATTTCTGAACGACGTGCGTCTTTATTGCCGATGCCGTATTCATTCATGCAGGCTGTCATTTCATCCGTGATGATGACAGTCACACGTTCTGGTTTAGACAAAATATCCAAAAGATCGGCGATCTCTGCCATCACGTCTTTGTATTCATTAACGATCTTATCTTGCTCAAGACCCGTCAAACGTTGCAAACGCATTTGCAAAATTTCTTGCGCTTGATCGTCGGACAATTTGTACAAACCATCAGTTTGAATACCGTAATGCTTAGGCAAACTCTCTGGGCGGAAAGCTTCGATACCGACTGGATTATCCGCCGCAGTGCGCGTCAACATCTCGCGCACCATGGAGCTATCCCAGGCACGCGTCATCAATTCTTGTTTCGCAATCGGTGGTGTTGGCGCGGCTTTAATAATCGCGATGAAATCATCAATATTCGCTAATGCGACCGCCAAACCTTCCAACACATGACCGCGATCGCGCGCTTTGCGCAATTCAAAAACGGTACGACGTGTAACCACTTCACGGCGATGCGACAAGAAGCATTCCAACATTTGCTTCAGGTTCAACAGCTTCGGCTGACCATTCACCAACGCTACCATATTCATACCGAAAGTGTCTTGTAATTGAGTCTGCTTGTACAGGTTATTCAACACAACCTCAGGCACTTCCCCACGCTTCAATTCAATCACAACGCGCATACCCGACTTATCGGACTCATCACGAATATCAGAAATACCTTCGAGCTTTTTGTCACGTACGTTTTCAGCGATACGCTCTAACAAGGATTTTTTATTGACTTGGTATGGCAACTCATCAACGATAATCGCTGTACGACCTTCTTTACCAAATTCTTCAAAGTGTGTCTTGGCGCGCATCACGACGCGACCACGACCAGTACGATAACCGTCACGCACACCAGAAACACCGTAAATCAAACCAGCGGTCGGGAAATCTGGTGCAGGAATAATCTCAATCAATTCATCAATCGTGCATTCTGGATTACGCAATACGTGCAAAGCGCCATTGATGATTTCAGTAATATTGTGTGGCGGAATGTTCGTCGCCATACCAACCGCGATACCCGACGAACCATTAATCAACAAATTCGGAATACGGGTTGGCAATACGGATGGCTCTTTTTCTTTTCCATCATAGTTAGGCACGAAATCAACGGTTTCTTTGTCGATGTCCGCCAAAATTTCATTCGCGATTTTATCTAAGCGGCACTCGGTATAACGCATCGCAGCGGCGTTATCACCATCGACAGAACCAAAGTTACCCTGCCCATCGACCAAGGTGTAACGCAAGGAGAAATCCTGTGCCATACGTACCAAGGTGTCGTAAATTGAAGCATCACCATGCGGGTGATACTTACCCATGACTTCACCGACCACACGCGCACATTTGACGAATGGGCGATTGTAGACATTATTCATTTCATGCATCGCGAACAAAACGCGTCTATGCACGGGCTTCAAACCATCACGCACATCCGGCAAAGCACGGCCAACGATAACGCTCATGGCGTAATCGAGGTAGCTCTTGCGCATTTCTTCTTCAAGGGAAATCGGGAGTGTTTCTTTTGCGAATTGATCCATTGGCGGTCAGACTTGTCTAAGTGCTTAAAAATACAGCAGTAAGCTTGGTTAAAATAACAAGCCAGCACAAGGCTGGCGGAAGACCTGCGACTATTAACTACATCGACGCTATCAAGTCACAACCTACTTAATTTATTTGTGTGTTGTCACAGCAGCGGCATTTAGTTTTGAACTGCTCATTTTAGCACGGCTACCCTGCTATATCACCGTTTTTGTAAACGCCCATACGAGCCGTTAAATTCGACAATAAAAAAGCCATTAAAAATACGAGAAATAGTCCATTGACGACTTTCACTTTAATTACCTAAAAGATCACAAGCCTGAAACTTTCAAAAAACATATTTATCATGTTGTCAAAAAAAGACAAAAGCATCAACTCCTGCGTTTTCAATCGAATTCATTTCAATGTTCCGAAGTCGACTTATGGCAAAATCGATTCGCCGCATTGCACAAGTCAATTGAAAAATTTCTTTACATCATGGTGCTTGTCATAGTCATGTCATCCAGCACGTGTTAAAATTCTATACTTATGTTCTTTGCATTTGCACTTTTGCATCTTTTAACGCAGTTTTCTGCGTATATTCTCAACCGAGGGAAAAAATATGAAACTTTTAGTCAAGCTCGCGATTGCAGCTAGTGCCGTTGCCACGTTTTCGGCATCTGCTCAAACTATCACTGACATCAAAGCAAACACACCATATAGCGCCTACGTACAAGACGCACGTGGCGTAATCGTTCGTGATCCATTCGGTTTATGCTGGCGCACAGGGTATTACACCCCAGCAGATGCGGTAGCAGGTTGCGATTTACCACTCGCGCCACCGGCACCTAAAGCGCCAGTAGCGCCACCAGCGCCGGTAGCTCCGCCACCACCGCCACCAGCGCCAGCTCCTGCACCAGCGCCAGTTCCTACATCTGAAAAAGTCACGTTTGCAGCTGACGCGTTCTTTGATTTCGACAAAGCAATCTTGAAACCAGAAGCTAAAGTTAAATTAGACGACATGGCATCTAAATTAAAAGATGTTAATCTCGAAGTCATCGTTGCGGTTGGTCACACTGACTCTGTTGGTACAGACGAATACAATCAAAAATTGTCTATCCGTCGCTCTGAGGCAGTAAAAGCTTACATCATCAGCCGTGGCATTGATGCAAAACGTGTTTTCTCCGAAGGTAAAGGCGAAAAGCAGCCAGTTGCTGATAACAAAACTAAAGAAGGCCGCGCTAAAAACCGCCGCGTTGAAATCGAAGTGGTTGGTACACGCACGATCACTAAGTAATTTTAGATTTACTTAGACAAAAACCCGCTTCGGCGGGTTTTTTTATGGCCGCTCAAGAAAGTTTCAGTTTCTTTCACGTGCAACACTGGTGAAATTAATTTTCATCCTTATTTGCTTTAAAATGACGCCAATTTCTTCACAATTGATACGCTCGCACTTGTCGCTCAGTTGTGTTTATTCTCACCACTGCCAAGAATTATCATGTCAACAATCGTTCCCGATAAAACAAACATCAACGTCGATCCTTCTGAAATTCAAAAATTCAGCGATTTGGCTCATCGCTGGTGGGATCCCAGCTCAGAATTCAAACCTTTACACGAGATTAATCCATTAAGGCTAGAGTGGATCAATAACTTAGCACCTTTAGCTGGCAAGAAAGTTATTGATATCGGCTGTGGTGGCGGGATTTTGGCTGAATCCATGGCGAAGAAAAAAGCTGATGTGACTGGTATAGATTTATCAGATAAAGCATTAAAAGTGGCCGACTTACATAGCCTAGAATCCGGCGTACAAGTTCACTACGAAAAAATCGCTGCCGAAGACATGGCAGAACGTGAGGCAGGTCAATACGATGTTGTAACTTGTATGGAAATGTTGGAACACGTCCCCAACCCAGCATCCGTGATTCGCGCTTGCTCAAAATTAGTTAAGCCCGGAGGGAAAGTGTTTTTCTCTACTATTAACCGCAATCCCAAAGCATATCTGTTTGCCATCATTGGCGCCGAATATTTGCTACAGATGCTTCCCAAGGGAACTCATGACTACGAAAAATTCATCACACCAGCTGAATTAACACAGGATATCCGCAATGCAAGACTCATTGTCGACGCAATGAAAGGCATGAGCTATAACCCTTTAACCAAAATTTACTCACTAAATCAAGACACTAGCGTAAATTATTTAGTCGCCTGCACTCGCCCATTATGATCACACCAAAAGCAGTTCTATTCGATTTAGATGGCACACTTGCCGATACAGCACCTGACCTCGCAGCTGCCGTCAACTTAATGCGTACGAAACGCGCATTGGATCCAGCACCCTATCTTAGCTTACGGCCATTTGCTTCCGCCGGTGCGCGTGGCCTGATAGGCGCTGGGTTTCAAATTACGCCAGAACACCCTGACTATGAATCAATGCGCTTAGAGTTTCTTGCTAACTATGAAGCTGCGATTGCAATACACAGTCAACTATTTTCGGGTGTCGAAGAATTACTAAATGGACTTGGTCAATTAAACCTGACTTGGGGCATCATTACCAATAAAGCAGAACGATTTACCAACCCTCTGATTCCACAAATTGGGTTAGAAAATGCAGCATGCGTCATTTCCGGTGATACCACTGCACATGCAAAACCACACCCAGAGCCACTGTTAGAAGCCGCACGAAGAATTAATGTCAAACCATCTGAATGCTGGTATGTAGGTGATGATTTGCGCGACATTCAAGCAGCACAAGCTGCCGGCATGACTAGCATTGCTGCGGCCTGGGGCTATTGCGGAGCGACTGAACCAACACACTGGAAAGCCGACGCCATACTTGATTCACCATTGGAATTATTAGAATTAGTCCGAGGCAAGATATTGCAAACACAAGCGGCATAAATCACACATTGAATTTATAAACCGAATTGGGGCTTGAAACTTGGAGCACTTGCCTCATATGGAGTATACTTAGTACCGCTTTGGGGTCGACCTGGTTTCGACAGGGGTTGCAAAGCAGCGCAGGGCATACCGAGGCCTGACTACCTCGTAAATACAATCAGAAATATATAACTGCAAACGATAACTCGTACGCATTAGCAGCTTAATCGCTCGCTAACTCTTAACCGCTTCTTCCCTAGGGCGGGCTGGTAACAGCTTAGAGTCATTTATAGGGAATCGTCTCAAGTTGGGTTACTTAGCTTGGAACTAAATAATAGGTAACTCGTTTTGCCGCAGCGTGTGCGTCCGCGTCGTCAAGATTAAATTAAATGACAGCACTAAGTATGTAGAACTGTCTGTAGAGTGCTCTTGGACGCGGGTTCGATTCCCGCCGACTCCACCAAGATTCAAAAAAGCCATCCAATTTCTTTTGGATGGCTTTTTTTCATTGGATCGGCAGGAATCGAACTGGCCTCCGCCGGGGGAGAAAAAAGGGAACCAAAATGCTCCAAGCCACAGTCATCGTGAGCGTATCACGCGAATTTACTGCTTCCGCGGAGGCCATTTTTGATGCTTGGCTAAATCCGCAAAAAGCGAGGAAATTTTTGTTTGCGACACCAACTGGCGTGATGAAAACGGTGGAGATCGATCCGCGCGTTGGCGGCAAATTTTGTATTATCGAGGTCAGAAACGGTGTCGATGCGGAGCACGTGGGTCAGTATTTGGAGATCGACAGACCACAGCATCTGCGTTTTAGTTTTGGTGGTAATCCTTTTCCTGCGACCAACGTCATGCTCAACATTAGCGAATCCGAGTCTGGTTGTGTTTTATACCTTGTGCACGAAGGCGTGTGGGCAGAGTATGAAGCCAGTGTAATCCAAGGCTGGACGGACATTTTAGAAAATCTCGCCCAGCTTGTTTAAATTGATGTAGCTCTGATCTTAGCTAGCCCAAGCCACAAGCGAGTGCGATTCGGTAAGTGATGAACGACGCCAGATAAGCGAGTGCAAATAAATAACTCATCATGATCATAGGCATTTTCCAACCACCCGTTTCGCGCTTGACTGTTGCCAATGTAGATAAGCATTGCGGCGCGAAGACATACCATGCCAATAGTGACAAAGCGGTTGCAATACTCCACTGTTGTGCAATTAAAGGTGCGAGTGCTTCTGCCGTATCACTGCCTGCTGCCGCCAAGGCATATACAGTTCCTAAGGAGCTCACTGCAACTTCACGTGCTGCCATACCCGGCACTAAAGCAATACTGATTTGCCAGTTAAAACCAATAGGCTCAAACACAACTGCCAAAGCTTTACCGATGTACCCAGCAAAACTATATTCAATCGGCATTCCAGTTGCGCCTGCGGGTGCTCCAGGGTAACTGGCAAGAAACCATAAGGCGATCGTCAACACCAAAATGATGCCACCCACGCGACTCATAAAAATCGCAACACGCTGCTTCAAGCCGATCAACACATTGCGAATCGTTGGTAAGTGATAGCTCGGCAATTCCATCATTAAAGTACGAATCTGGCTTTGCGCCGTAAAGCGTTTCAAAACCCAAGCAACTCCCAATGCACCGATAATGCCTGCGCAATATAAGGCGAACAAAACCAATCCTTGCAATTCAAAAATACCCCAAACATCGCGTTGCGGAATGAAAGCACCGATCAATAAGGCATAAACTGGCAAGCGCGCTGAACAAGTCATCAAAGGCGCGATCATAATCGTCACCATGCGATCACGTGGATTGGCTATCGTACGTGCAGCCATGATGCCTGGGATTGCACAAGCAAAACTGGATAACAAAGGAATAAAAGAACGTCCCGACAAACCAACGCCGCCCATCAGGCGATCCAGTAAGAAGGCGGCTCGTGGCAAGTAGCCAGACTCTTCCAATATCAAGATGAAGAAGAACAAAATCAGAATTTGTGGCAAGAATACAATCACACCACCGGCACCCGCAATGATGCCGTTGACGATCAAACTTTGGACCCAGCCTTCAGGCAGTAGATTAGAGACGCTTGCACCCAGCCATTCTGTGCCCGCTTTAATCAAATCCATAGGCACGGTTGCCCAGGCGAACACGGCTTGGAATACCAAAAATAAGATAATCGCCAATAATATCGGCCCCAGCACGGGATGTAGTACGACACGATCAATCTTATCGCTGGCGTTATGTGGGACTATTTCATCTAAATCCAGTTTCGTCAAAATCTGACGCACACGCTCATGGTCCAAATCGGTATGTGACTTAGTTGCAGGGTCACTCTCATCAAGCTGTGCATGACTTTCCGATGTTTGATTTATTGTTTGAAAACCATCTAACATGGCTTTTAGAGCGAGATCACCACCTTGCTTGATCCCAACCGTGCGTACTACCGGAATGCCTAACTCGCTCGCCAGTGCCTGCTCATCAATATGCAAACCGCGTTGCTCCGCCATATCCGTCATGTTTAGTGCCACCATGCACGGGATACCAAGACGCTGCACCGCGATAACTAAGCGCAAACCGCGCCGTAAATTGGTGGCATCCACCACACACACCACGTAATCAGGACGTTTTTCGCCTACGGCGTTACCGTAAAGGACATCATGAGTGACGCGTTCGTCAGGAGAGCGTGGATGCAAGCTATATGTGCCGGGCAAATCCAGTACGCGCAAGATTTTACCCGCAGCAGTATGAAAACGCCCTTCTTTGCGCTCTACCGTCACGCCAGCGTAGTTGGCGACTTTTTGTTTGCTATCGGTAAGTAAATTGAATAAGGCAGTTTTACCGCAATTGGGATTGCCGACCAAGGCAACTAAGGGACCACTCGCATGAAAGTGTACGACTGCGGGTTTCACTTGCTTCATGCAGCGACCTTGCTTACGGAAGAATCTTGTAGTACATCGACCAACACGCAAGCCGCTTCGGCTTTACGCAGAGCAAAAGTGGAAAGGCCGATTCGAACCACCAAAGGATCACCGCCAAACGCACCGCGTGCCATCAATGTGACTGGCTCCCCTGCGATAAAACCGATGTCTTCCAATTGTGTCAGCCATTCTGGCATTCCGGACGGGGCGACCAATTGGCGTACCACACATTTTTCTCCAATCGCAGTATCCGCTAGCTTTTTCACCTCAGCCGAAATAGTCAGCGATGGCGACTGCAGCGGAGTTGCCAGTGCAGATTTGGTGAAATTAGCAGGGGTTGCCATATCAATATTTATGGAGTTCATAGTGCTAGACTGGGTCGCAATCAATTAGGAAACTTGTTTCAAGACAAAACTATAAACGAGAATCATTCTTATGTAAATCAAAGTCGACCTACTCATAGGGTCGAAACCCTTAACTTAAATCAATAAACCTGCCATTTTTCAAAGTGTCTCGAAAAATACTGATGATCCCGGCCCTTTTTTCGACTTGAATGCACAATAGGAGTAGCCTCAATAGCAAAAAAAATTACTTAAAAATCATTATTTTCTAATTGAGAAGAGTCAAGGAAAAAACTGCGTAGAGGTCTATAATGGGGCGTTAATTTCTGCTGCAAAGCATCACTCTCCGATCTCCTTCCACGAAAAAAATAGCATGAATGCCAACGACAAAATCCTAGGATTGACTGATATGTCACCACAAGAAATTTCCCTCGATGTCCTTTTGGAAAAATACGCCAAAGGCGAGGAAGCGACCATCCACGACGTGCAGGCGCGAGTCGCCAAAGCGCTATCCAGCGTAGAAGCACCAGACTTCCAAGCCTACTATGAAGAGAAATTCTTATGGGCACAAAAGAATGGCTTCGTGCCTGCAGGCAGGATTAATTCCGCCGCTGGTATGGATTTACACGCCACCTTGATCAACTGTTTCGTACAACCGGTGGGCGACTCAGTCTCCAGCACCACCGATGGCAAACCCGGTATTTACACCGCCCTGTCGGATGCGGCAGAAACTATGCGTCGCGGCGGCGGTGTCGGTTACGATTTCTCGACGATACGACCAAAAGATGCTTTGGTGAGAGGCACACGATCTCGCGCTTCCGGTCCGGTCTCGTTTATGCAAGTGTTTAATGCCTCGTGCTCGACCGTTGAATCGGCCGGAGCTAGACGTGGTGCACAAATGGGCGTATTACGCTGCGATCACCCTGATATTTTGGAATTTATTCACGCCAAAGACCAAGGTGGCCTCACCAATTTTAATATTTCGATAGGCGTCACCGATGCGTTTATGAACGCAGTCGCCAGTGATGGTGATTTTTTATTGACTCACAAAGCGGAACCTAGCGACGACAAAAAGCAAAACGGCGCGTATCAAAATGAGCAAGGGCTATGGGTATACCAAACAGTGAAAGCGCGTGATCTGTGGGATGAAGTCATGAAGTCGACTTACGACCATGCTGAGCCTGGGATTCTGTTTTTATCCCGCATCAACGCAGAAAACAATTTGCACTATTGCGAAACCATCGAAGCCACCAATCCTTGCGGCGAACAACCTTTGCCAGATTACGGTTGCTGCTGTCTCGGTTCTATCAATTTAACACGCTTCGCTAAGTCGGCATTTACTGAACAAGCCAGTTTTGACTTCGAAGCATTTCAAGCTGTCGTGAGTGTTGCTACCCGTATGCTGGACAATGTGCTCGATGCCACCGCTTGGCCGTTGCAGCAGCAACAAGATGAAGCTATGTCAAAGCGCCGTGTCGGCTTGGGCTTCTTAGGTTTAGGCAGCGTATTGGTGATGTTGGGCTTGCGTTATGATTCTGCTGAAGGACGCGCATTTGCAACCCAGGTTGCGGAAGCGATGCGTAATACCTCGTATCAAACCTCAGTCGAACTCGCAAAAGAAAAAGGCGCATTTCCTCTATTCGATAATGAACAGTATTTGCAAGGCGCTTTTGCAAAACGCCTGCCGGATAGTTTACGTCAACAAATCGCCCAACATGGTTTGCGCAACTCGCACTTACTCTCAATTGCCCCGACTGGCACGATTACTTTAGCTTTTGCCGACAATGCCTCGAACGGTATCGAACCCGCATTTTCCTGGGTTTACAACCGCAAAAAACGCATGGCGGTAGGGGACAGTAAAATTTATGAAGTTGCAGATCATGCCTGGCGTTTGTATCGCCATTTGGGTAATGACGTATCAGACGATAGTAAATTACCGCCCGCCTTTGTCACTGCTCTAAACATGTCCGCGAATGACCATATGCTAATGCTGCAAGCGGTGCAACCTTATGTCGATTCTGCTATTTCCAAGACCGTCAACGTACCGGCAGATTATCCGTATGCGGATTTCCAAAATTTATATATGGATGCCTGGCGCGCAGGACTAAAAGGACTGGCTACCTATCGTCCTAACAATATTCTTGGTAGCGTATTGTCTGTCAGCACTGAAACCGCAGCACCCGCTGTCAAAACCGTGCCAGATGACGATCTACTGCGCAAACAATTTGATGGACGTCCGTTCGGCGATCTCGAATCAGTGACATCCAAAGTTCAATACATGACCTATGAAGGCAAAAAAACTGTGTATCTGACAGTCAGCTTCATTCACATCCAAGGCATGGTTGGCGGCGAGTTAGCAACCATAGAACGTCCCTTTGAGTTCTTCATGCCAGCTGGTCAAAAGAACGATGGTCAGCAATGGATATCTGCCAGCATGCGTTTGCTTTCGATGGCGGCGCGCTCAGGTGGCTCCATCGCCAAAGCCCTCGCGGATATGCGCGAAGTCGTTTGGGACAAAGGCACGGTACGTTGCGGTATGATCACCAAAGATGACGGTTCACAAGCGCCCCTGTTTCATGAATCCGAAGTTGCGGCGATTGGTTATTCTTTGCAGCGGATACTCATGAAACGTGGCTTCTTAGACGCGGGTGGCAATCAAGTACCTATCATCGTATTAGCTGAAAAATTCAAAAATAAGCAGCTCGCCTATGGCATGGATGATTTGGCATATGATCCCGAATCAGCTCCTATGACCTACACCGCAACAGGCAAAAAATGTCCTGACTGCGGCGCCTATGCGTTACAGAAAATCGACGGCTGTTCGCGCTGTGTTTCTTGCGGATATGTGGGGGCATGCGGTTAAGCTGACAGATAGACAATAAAAAACCCGCAAATTGCGGGTTTTTTATTGGACTTCAATTGAATAACTTTATTGTGTCAACAAGGCGTTAACTTCTGCTAAATCAGCTTCTTTCAAAGTGCCCGCCGCGGCTTTCAAACGCAAGCCACTCATAATAGAGTCATAGCGTGCTTTTGCTAAACTTTGACGTGTGTTTGACAGCTTTTGTTGCGCATTCAAAACGTCGATATTGATACGTACACCGACTTGGTAGCCAAGTTTCGTCGAATCCAAAGCAGATTGACTGGAGATTTCCGCAGCTTCAAATGCTTTGATCTGCGCCAGACCACTAACGACGCCGATGTAAGATTGACGTGCAGCCTGAGCTGCGTTACGACGTGCAGTTTCCAGATCGTTACGTGCTTTATCTTCTAAAGCAATGGATTCACGCACTTTACTGTCAGTACCAAAGCCAGCGAAGATAGGAATATTGACGGAAACACCGATGCTAGTTGGTTTCGATACACCAGATGGTGTCGAGCCACCTAAGTTTGCAGTACTACGTCCTGTGCTGGCAGATAAATCTATCGTTGGTAAATGACCCGAACGGCTCTTTTTGATTTCGCGCTGTGCGACTTCTAAACCGACTTGGGAGGCAGTGACAGAAAAATTTTGTTTCTCTGCACTATTGACCCAGTCATTAATTTGCGCGGGCACTGGTGCAGCCAATTGCACACCATCTTTTAACTTTGCCAAGTCACCAGCATCTTTACCAATAATTTGGCGCAAGGCTGCACGTTTCACATCCAGATCACCTTGACCCGCTAATTCTTGCGCAGTAATCAAATCATATTGAGATTGCGCTTCGTGTGTGTCAGTAATCGTTTGTGTACCAACTTCAAAATTACGTTTTGCAGAAGCTAATTGTTCGGCAACCGCGACTTTTTGCGCTTGCAAAGTTTTTAACGTATTTTCTGCCGCCAATACATCAAAATAAGCCTGGCTAACGCGCAGCATCAAATCTTGCTCGGCGCTAGCGAATTGTATATCACTCGCGATCACTGACAGTTTTGACTGCTCGTAGCTTTCCCATGCGCCTAGATTAAACAAAGGCTGACTCAAAGACAAAGTCATAGAATTGCCATTGGTAGTGCTTTTCACCGTCGCACCAACATCAGGATCGAACTCTGAACGGGTTTTATTCACCCCACCAGTTAAACCAACACGTGGCAACAAGGCTGAACGACCTTGTACTGAGCGCTCTTGTCCTGCCACTTTTGAAGCGCGAGCTGCGCTGAACTGGGCATCATTGACCAATGCTTCTTTATAGATTTGCAGCAAATCGCTGGCGCCGGCATTAAAGGAAAGAAACGCGGTCGCGATAACACTAGCGATAATAGATTTACGCATAAAATGCTCCGAAAAAATTAAGTATCACTTCAATTGTTAATCTACTTATACGCAGATAGCAACAAATGAAGTCAATAAATCAAATGCAGGCGTCAGTAGCACCACTAAAGACTGCCCTAATATGTAGCCATTGAGGTATCAACCTGCAATGCCCACGCATGTACTCCACCGGTCAAATTAACAACTTGATCAAAGCCATTTCTCTCGAGGAAATGTGCTACTTGCATACTGCGCCCACCATGATGACAAATACAAATAATCGTGTTTTCACGATCTAACTGCTCAAACTCCAATGGTACCGTATGCATAGGTATGAGCTGCGACTCGGGAATATGACAAGTTTCGTACTCCCAAGGTTCCCGAACATCGAGCAAAAATGGCGCCTTTTTTGAGGAATCAGCTAACCATTGTGCTAACTCGAGTGCTGTAACGTGTTGCATAAGTACTTTTCTATCGAAACGAAAGTGTTATTCTGAAGAAATTACAAACTGAATGTCGATGCTGGCGCTACCTGAGACAGACGCGGAATCGATGTTTCAAATAATTTCGTCGTATTAAAGAATAACTCCGACTCGCGTGTGATTAACTGCGCGGTCATCACTGGTTCATTGCCAACAACGACAAATAAACGACCAGCGACATTAAGTTGTTCTTGCAAAGATTGCGGCACAGACTCTAACGATCCCGTTACGACGATTACGTCAAATGAAGCAAATGTATCTGCTTGCATGGCGTCGCCCCACTGCACATCGACATTACGAATGCCATTTTTAGTAATATTATTTTGTGCCAATTCACGAATTTCCGGCACTGCTTCCATCACGGTAACGTGACGCGCCTGATATCCCAACATCGCCGCAAGATAACCTGTATCTGCTCCAATCACCAATACAGAATCTGTTTTTTTCGCCGCGACTTCTTGAACGATGCGTGCTTCTAATTTTGGAGTCAAAGAAACAATACCAGGAAAAAGCGGCAAGCCAGTATCAAAAAAAGCCAAACTCTTTTGTGCTAAGGGGAAGAAGTCTTCACGTTTTACTATACTGAGCAACTCCAACACCGCTGGTGAACTCACATTGGTTGGACGAATTTGCTGCTCAATCATATTAAAACGGGCTTGTTCGATGTTCATGGTCAATTTACTCACTTGCATTGGTTGTCAAAGGTCACCATAAGTCTTTTGTCGATTCCCTTGTACATTTACCACCACAAGAGAATTACTCAGGTGAAGCCCAAAAAAGAAACTGCATTTTATCAAAGCACGCAATGAAAAGAAGCATTTACATCCATATTTGCTAAAAACTGCGTACTTAAATCAGTTATTACCTTGTAATCACACAATAATTTAAGAAAAACCTACTCAAAACTACGGCAAAACCGTTCTTTCGTCAAAGTTCATCAATTAGGCCTGCGTTTTTTCAATCAGAATACTGCGCAATGCCATGTCTATGTAATATTCCAGATAAGCAGGTAGTTTGCTTTCCTCGACTTTACAAACACCACTCGAGTGTTTCCACATCATCATCATAATCATCGGAGCAGTAATCATTCTCGGTGCGATTTCCAAGTCTAACTGACGTACTTCGCCACGCACAATACCGCGCTTTAGGACATTTGCAACCAAATTTTCACCCCGATCCACGACTTCTTCTTGATAAAACCGCGCGAGTTCTGGGAAATTTCCGGCCTCAGCCATCATCAATTTAGGAAGTCCTGACAGTTTTGACGCACCGACATTGTCCCACCAAGTTCGCATCAAATTACGAAATAAATCTTCGCTGGTGCCAGTAAATTGTTCAATCACCTCTTCCGCTTCGCCAATCAGTGGCACGATAGATTCGCGCACCACAGCCTTAAACAATTCTTCTTTGCTGCAAAAATAGAGATATAGAGTACCCTTTGAGACGCCAGCTGACTTGGCAACATCATCTAAACGGGTAGCCGCAAATCCTCGCGCCACAAAGTGATCGAGCGCCGCATCCAACAACTCCTGCGGACGAGCATCTTTACGTCGCTCCCAGCGCGGCTTAAAAGGGCATGACATCATATTAAAAACACACCATCAAATTAACTTACTCCAGAGTCAGTAATGTAAGCGCTATGCTCACTTTGGTCAAGCTTTGGTCGAGCTATGTCTAGCGCTGCATATCAAAACAATGTATACGCATGTCTGCTATAAAAAAATTAGGTTTCACTTTTTTGAAGCCGACTTGCTGACTAGAACTAAGATTGCGCTTTCCAAACCTAAATCAAGAGTGGGCGGTTTACAATACGCTGATGAAAAATAAAGAATGTCGCCCACATTGCGCTGCCTGTTGCATTGAGCCATCCATCACCAGCCCTATACCAGGTATGCCCGAAGGAAAGCCTGCAGGAATTCCTTGCATCCAATTGATGGAAGACCTGCGCTGTGCCATCTTTGGCCAACCTGAACGGCCGCCCTGCTGTTCAGGATTGCAAGCATCTCAGGAAATGTGCGGTGATACTCGCACTTACGCATTGCTCTGGCTAAAAGAATTGGAACAATCTACAGCGCCTGTGGATCTCAAAAAGCTTTCAATAATCTAAGCGCCGCAAGCACGGACGCTCACTCATTTTCTGGATGATTTTAGGCTAAGGCTGTGCCTACCATGATAAGCTTCGTGCCTTCGGAGATTTTCCAATTTTCAAATATTCAGGACGTTATGGACTTACTACTCGCAGTCAAAATCATTATCATGGGGATCGTCGAGGGTCTCACAGAATTTTTGCCAATTTCCTCTACAGGTCATTTGATACTCGCGGGTAGCTTGTTGAACTTCACCGGTGAAAAAGTAAAAGTGTTTGAAATTGTCATACAAGCGGGTGCAATTTTTGCCGTCTGTTGGGAGTATCGCCAACGAATAATTAGTGTCGTCAGAGGTCTTGGCCATGATCGTAAAGCGCAGAACTTTGCACTCAATGTGTTCGTCGCGTTCTTACCTGCTGCTATTCTAGGTCTATTATTTAGCAAACAAATTAAAGCGTATCTATTCAAACCAGTGCCTGTGGCACTCGCATTCATTTTAGGTGGCATCATTATCTTGTGGACAGAGCGCCGACATCAACAAAATAACGCTCAACAAACACCAAGACTAGAAACCGTCGATGATATGCGTGTCAGCGATGCTTTGAAGATTGGTCTGGCACAAGCGTTAGCGCTAATCCCAGGCACCAGCCGTTCTGGCGCATCTATTATCGGTGGAATGTGGTTTGGCATGTCACGTAAAGCGGCGACTGAATTTTCTTTCTTCCTGGCGATTCCCACTCTATTGGGCGCGACGGTCTATTCTTTGTACAAAGCACGCAATGAACTTTCCAGCGCCGATATCCCAATGTTCGGCTTAGGGACAATTGCTGCATTTATCTCAGCCTTCTTTTGCGTACGTTGGTTGTTGCGCTATGTCAGCACGCATAATTTCAATGTCTTTGCCTGGTATCGCATCGCCTTTGGTTGCATGATTTTAGTTACCGCCTACACCGGCGTAATTCATTGGGCGGAATAGGTTCAAGATTGTGATCCAGCTTGCTACGACGCCAGAACAAGATCAGGCTCTGCACCTTCTGCAGACTGTTTTTGGCTATCCCGCTTTTCGTTCGCAACAAGGGCAAATCGTTGATCATGTGGTCAACGGCGGCGATGCCTTAGTCTTAATGCCAACAGGTGGTGGTAAGTCGCTTTGTTACCAAATTCCAGCACTGATACGGCACGGTGTCGGCGTCGTGGTTTCGCCCTTAATCGCTTTGATGCAAGATCAGGTCGATGCGCTCGCCGAAGTCGGCGTCCGTGCAGCCTTTCTCAACTCGACTCAGAGTTTTGAAGAGGCCATGCGTATAGAACGCATGATGCGCGAAGGCGAGCTCGATATGGTATACATCGCGCCAGAACGTTTAATGACGCAACGCTGTTTAGAATTGCTAAGTGTTACGCCACTAGCATTGTTTGCGATTGACGAGGCCCATTGCGTATCGCAATGGGGACATGATTTCCGTCCCGAATACATCAAGCTATCGGTACTACACGAACGTTTTCCCGATGTGCCAAGAATAGCCTTGACCGCGACTGCAGATCAACAAACGCGCGATGAAATTATCCATCGCCTGCAGTTAGAAAATGCGATGCAGTTTGTTTCCTCATTTGATCGGCCCAATATCCGCTATCAAATCGTAGAGAAAGCCAATGGTCGCAAGCAATTACTCGACTTCATCAACGCGCAACACAGCGGCGATGCCGGCATCGTGTATTGCCTGTCACGCAAAAAAGTCGAGGAGACGGCCCAATTCCTGAATGAAAATGGGATTACTGCGCTGCCCTATCATGCAGGCATGGAGCAATCTGATCGCTATCGCAATCAAGCGCGTTTTCTGCGTGAAGATGGCATCGTCATGACCGCCACCATCGCTTTTGGTATGGGCATAGATAAACCTGACGTACGCTTTGTCGCCCACTTAGATTTGCCTAAGAGTATCGAAGGTTATTACCAAGAAACCGGACGCGCCGGACGTGATGGCGCGAGTGCAAATGCCTGGATGGCATACGGCTTGCAAGACGTGGTGCAACAGCGTCGCATGATCGATGAGTCTGAAGCGAACGAAACATTCAAACGTGTACAAGGTGTCAAATTAGATGCTATGTTGGGTTTATGCGAAACGCTGAACTGTCGTCGCGTTCACATCCTCGATTACTTTGGACAAGCATCTCAGCCCTGCGGCAACTGCGATACTTGTTTGTTGCCCCCAAGCTCATTTGATGGCACGGTTGCGGCACAAAAAATACTTTCAACGATCTATCGTGTTGATCAACGCTTCGCCGCAGGACATGTCATCGACGTGATACGTGGTATTGATACCGAACGTGTCAAGCAATGGCGTCATGACCAGCTTTCCACATATGGAATTGGTTCAGATAAAAGCGAAGCAGAATGGCGTGCGCTGTTGCGTCAGATGATAGCGCTCGGTCTGGTCGCGGTCGACTATGAGAATTACAGTTCGCTCAAACTGACTGAAGAATCACGCGCAGTATTACGTGGCGAAACCAAAATACAGCTACGCCAGTACAAGAAAGCGGAAAAAGCAGTCAAACATAAACGCCAATCCGCCAAAGATTTCTCTGAAGCGAATCTATCTGATAGTGAGCAAGCGATCTTTGAGCGCCTACGCTGGTGGCGCGTCGAAACTGCCAAAGCCCACAACACCGCCGCCTTCATCATTTTCCACGACACCACCTTGCGTGAAATCGCCAAAGCCAAACCACGATCACTTGATGACTTACGTGGTGTTACCGGCGTCGGTGCAAAAAAATTAGAAAGCTATGGCGAAGAATTAATCAAATTGATTGCCGAGTTTTTATAAGCGCCGCAACCACGATCAAGCTCACACCAACTTCACCTAATCACTCAAATCGACCTAAACAGCACGCCCGACAGGAAAAATAGGCCGCGAAAATTGCAGACGTTTATTACGTGCAAATAGAATTGCGGTCATCAACAAGACCAAGCCACAAAAGACGAAAGTTAGGCTCAACGGCATATAAAAAATCATCACCAAGCCAGCCGTAAAAAGCAATGCGCATACGACAAAAGATTTAAGAAGTGGATGGTCAGCAATACTCTCCATGCGTGCATGCTGCCTAGTCAATACCAAGATCATAGGAAAAAAACAGCTTAGCAAAAGTACGATACCCGCAATCGATTTTTTGCTTTCTTTGTCGTTCTGCATTACCCAATATCCCATCAATACAGCAAACAAAATGCTACAAATAAACAGGATAAGGAACTGTCGCAAAAGATAACTCATCATGATTCTATCTCGCATATCTTGAGCACCACTACCAGGGGCCAGACAAACCAACGCTTGCTCTGTCTTCGTCTGAAACAAAGTGGAAAATAACATGCCACAAAAGATAAAAGGCAACATAATTAAACTTAGACCGCCCATCGAAGCTGACATCCCTGAGAGCAGATCTTTTCCATCACCAGAGATCAACAAACTAACCAAGAACAGAGACAAACTACAAAGCACGACGATAATAATCATCTGCAGCATAGGCGAGCTCCAATGCAAGCGCGGACCTAGCGCAAATGGGCTAAGTTTGAGTGTCGCATTGCGACCATTGATGGACGAAGCACAGCCTGCGACACAAGTACCCATCCACATCAGAAAAGGTGTGGCAAACCCCATAGAAATTTTGTTCTCATTTATTTTCTTTCCACTGACTGCATCTCTGAGTATATGACTGCGTTCCTGCAATTTAAATAGTGCCTCATCGCGTATCGAAAATATCCAATGCAGTGTCGCCCACAAGATAAAAATTGATGAGAAGAGCAGCACACTTTCAAATGAAACGCCTAGATTTTCAGCAAATAATTTATCTACAGCCTTCACATCGAAATGTTTAAGGATGGAGGGTATCTGAAAGCACAAAATAAACGGAACAACAATCCAAGAACTACGGAATATCAGCACCAAAAAACTCAATATGAATACGCTGATAAAAGCTGGAAAAAATGAAAATTTCTGCGCCACCACAAACATTAAGCCCGATGCCAAGGAGGCGATAGTGACAATTGGAATACACAAAGCCAGTTTCAAAATTCGCGATACGTTCGGTACCAAGCGAGCATTCGCCGGCGAATATTGCAAAGCGATATTCTGCGCTAAAACCACAAACCAAGAAATAAAAAGTACAGCGAGCAAGACCGCCAAACTCATGAGTAAGGCGATCAAAAAATAACTCGTTTCAAATTTATCTGGACGCGATAGAAGCAATAAACCAGCAATCACCTGCCCGGCAACTGGGAACAATGCTAGCAAAACAAATAGCGACTTTTTGCTCTCCATATTCAAGCGAGCATAGATAGGCTGCATCCAAATAGTCAGGATTTTTTTCATTTTGCGATCTCTATCGAAATATTTTTATTTTCTAATGTTAACTGCCAAACTTGCATCTTAAAAACTCTCACTAACAAGCGCGTCCAACCGGAAAAATCACTGGCACTTTTTTCACTATTTCCCAGCGGAGATACAACAGGACACCTGACAAGAAAAGCAAGAGAGCGCACCAGGGCCAAACCACAGTAGAAGGTAAGTGCCACTGCAAAAACGACGCCATCGCAAACCCAAAGATACAAACAAAAAACCAAGAGAAAAGATGGGAGTCGCTTGATGATTTGGTTGACGCATGATTCTTGATCAAGGACGCCGCCATCGGCAAAATAGAAAAAATTCCCAAAACTGTTGGTATCACTACCATGGTACTAAAAGAAAACACAAACGACAAAATCGAAAACACACACAAAGAAGCAAACCAAACTATCAAAAACTGCAGCAACAAATATCGAAGTAAATACCTTGTTTGATCTAGGCTGCTTCCGGCAAAACTGGTGAGACTTACCACTTTTTGTGCATTTTGATTACGATAAATCGCTTGATGAATACCATATACCGTCGCGCATGGTAGTAACACATAAGTCATAAAACAAAACAATAAAAGCAAAATATCGTTCGTATCTCTATTTGACGAATGACGTTGATAAACCATCGACAATGGCCACAAGAGCAAGCTCATCAAAAAAATAATCGGTATATGTCGACTCCAATGAGCATTGGGTCCCACACTAAAGGCGAGTGCTCGGCTTGCAACATCGCCTCGCGTGAATACCCGCTGAAAACTCGCAAAGAAAAACTGGGGAAACATGAAACGTCCATTACCAAGCTGAGCCCCGTTGATGCTAGAGAATCGACCTCGGTAAGCATTCGCTGACTTGAATAAAGGATCACCACGAAACGCAAATGCCCAAGTTAGCATGGTGTAGGTAATTACAAATCCAGCCAATACTAATAAGACGCTATAGAGAAACAAGCTAGTGTTCGACCATTGCGACAAAAAGACCGAATGAAGGTGCAACAAACGATCTAATTGAAACATCATAACAATCGGTATAAGCAGTAACCATCGAACTCGAATGCTGCACGTATAGCCAAGCAAAACCAATACAAATAAAAACCACAGGGATGGCACCCAATACGATTTGGCAAAGCCCAAAACAAGATACGGAATGACAGGCAACAACAGCACGGGTATTGCTAACGCTCTCTTTAAATGCCGCGTAAAACCGGGCACTAAATGCGCATTGATTGGGGAAAATTGTGTGCCAATATTAAGTATCAGTAAAATAGCCCAGAAGAAAACAAGCATTCCTAAAATCAACGCGACTCCGATAGCAAATGCAGCGGGAATGATTATCCAAGACTTCTTGCCATCACCTGCTAACACGATCGCAATTCCAATCAGTAAGCCCAAGAGTGGAAGAATCGAGATCCACACTAACAAGGATTTCTTGTCCCCTAAATTCCAGCGAGAATACAAGGGTGCCAGCCAAATATGAAATATCGGTTTCATGAGTATTAACTTATCTTGTCATTTCTATGAATAAGTCTTCGAGACTCAATCGTTCGACTTTCAGATCACTGCGCGCCATGATTTGACCGCATTGTGTTTCGCTCCACTGTCCCAACAGACGCGTATTACCGTCATTCAAAATGGTGCTTTGCAAAGTTTTTTGCGGGCCAAGTTGTGTAACGATGGCCGATGGCCCAGTCACCTGTAAGCTCACCTCCATCAAGTCATCCAGCATTTGTTGATGGACAATTCTGCCATTCGATAAAAAAGCGACTTTCATTGCAACGCGTTCCAGATCAGACAGAATGTGGGTAGAAAACACGATGGTCGTATTTTGATCGATCACACTATCCACAATTTCGCGTAAAAAATCACGACGACCAGCCGGGTCGAGACTGGCAACCGGTTCATCTAAAATCAATAGTTCAGGATCATGCGCCAAGGCTCTAATGATAGATAAACGTTGCTTCTGTCCACCGGAGAATTTGCTGATAATTTTGTCGTAAGGCAGATCCCAGCGCTGCATCAAATTATCAACTTTTGCATCATTCCAGTGTGGATACAAAGCTTTAAAATACGCCAACATCTGACGCGGTGTCAGCCATTCAAACAAATCACTGGTTTGCGGCACGTAGCCAATTTTTGCTTTGGTACTTTCAGATAAATGGCGGACATCGTCGCCAAACAATCGCACTTCGCTCTCAGGTTCTGCGTCACGCAGACCCAATAAGCATTCAATCAAGGTGGACTTGCCAGCACCATTGCGCCCTAAAAGGCCCACAATACTACCCGCCTCCACTTCCCAATCCAGATTTTTTAAAACCCTTTGTGGTTTAAATTGCTTACTCAAACCTTTAATACTTATCGGTGCGTGCATACGATGTCCTAATTATTCTAATCATGTTCAAACAAATGAAGTTTATTGAGGGGGTAAGGATGCCTTCTCAATTAACGAATCTGCTTCACTTCCAAACCTTGTTTTTTCAAAAGATCGACCACACTTTTCTCGCCAGCTAAATGGCCAGCACCAACGACGACAAACAGCTTCTTGCCGCTCGTCATCATGCTATTAATTTTCGTGACCATACCTTCATTGCGATCATCCATCAGCAGCTTCATCATTTTTTTGGATGCGGCGTCTTTGTTGGCTGCTTCGACAAATAATTTTGCAATGCCATCAGCGTCAGCCGCTTTCCAGGCCATTTCTATACTTGTTAAGTCTCTAAAAAATTCACGATTTTTTAAGGACTCTATCGTGGACGAGAGCAAAGCATCACCATCTTCATCCGATAAACCACCTAAGATACTGGCTTGAAAATCGAGACTCTCTAACTCCACTAGTGATTTTTTATCTGTTTTTGCGCGATTAATAAAATGCAGGTCAATACCTTGCTTTGGGTCGTAACCCATTTGCATACCGACTTGCATTGCCAATGCGGAAGTGACGACAAAAGGTTTAAACCCTTGCATTTGCTCGGTTGCCGGCCCAAATACACTTTTCATGCTATTCCAAGTAGTGGGTGTAATATGATTTTCTAACTTATCTGGCGCTGCGTAACTTAGTTTAGGCATCATGGCTTGCACCGCCTGTGCATCGGACGTATCAGCTTCTATCGCGACCGTATCGGCCTGCGAATAAGCCGCTTCAACCTTGGGCGACATAGGATAGAAATCCGCTTTAGCGATATGGATAGAGCCGAATAAATAGGCAACATTTTTGCCCGATTTAATTTCAAACAAGAGGCCGCGAGTCGCAGATGCAGAGGCATCTATCGCTTTATTGTCATTGGTCGTGACCCGCGTTTCTGCATGCGCAGCAGAAGACAAGAAGGCAAACAAACCCAAGAAACTCATCACCAGAAATTTTGAGATAGTGATGCAGATATGTTGAAAAATAGAGATCATGATTTTCCTAAGAATTTAATGAATTTAAAAAAATTTAAAAACAAATTAAAGCAAACCCAAAAGCAAACACCGCAAACACGGCAAACCGATAACAAAACACACAAAAATTAATTCGTCGCCGAATTAACGTCACCCTTGTCACCAACTAAAATTTCTGAAAATAACTGCAATACCGCTTCGGATTGCAATTTCAACTGCTGCGATTCGATGGCGACTCTTTGCAAGCTAGGGCGTATCAGTTCAAGACGCGATTCAGCCAAAGCAAACTGTGATTCGCGTTCGGCAACCACCATGCCTAGCCCGCGACGACGAGCTAGCCAACCATCACCTTCGAGCAAGCTATAGGCTTTTGACACGGTCATAGGATTAACCCCTAAAGCGGTCGCCACCTCTCGCACCGATGGCATGGCATCCCCTGCGCTAATTTGCCCTCCCAAGATTTGACGACGCAACTGCTCAACCATTTGTCGATAAATAGGCTCACTACTGCCTGTTGCGATTTGAAAAATATCAGGAGATAAATCTCGATTTATTGCCATAAGAACGTCTTCTTGAATTCACTGTATGCATATACTAATACAGTATATTTGAATTTTCAAGTGTTATTTTTTAGCAAGAACTTGAAATGACTGGGACGCGCACAAGTCGGCTACGACGTGCGTCGGTTCAAGCCAGGTCTGGCACGAAGCAGGCCATAAATAGGAAAGAAGAAAGTGTAAAAACTCTGGGCGCTGACTGCCAGTGGTCTGAAATCACGGCTCGATTCGATTGAAACATAGGAACCTGCCCATGTTAGAAAGAACCGGCCAAGCATACTAAGTGGATTTCACGCGATCCCTAAAAGAAAACCAAAACAGAACAATTGCTAACACAGAAAAAGTCCAGTAATCCTTAGGCGCACCCCACCACCATTGCTTATGCCAAAACACATCCACCGGATTGAAACGCTGCCAGCCAAACGCCGGATTTAACATAAACCAAAGAAAATCTTCCACGATCCAGAACAACATAATGCACGCCAAAGCACGAGCCTGTAAGCGCCAATTCCACGTTTGTAAAAAGAAAAATGGTAAGTGAAAAATCATTGCGATGAATGGAAACATCCAAGCGTGATAGCCGGTCATGGCACGCCCGCCCCAAAAAATATCGAGCAACCAATGTTGTTCGAGTCGCCAAGTTGGTAAACTGGTCGCCCAACCTGCACCGCCCTCGATTTGTATCTCAACCTGAGCGAAAAATATCGCCATCAGACTGACCCAAAATACGGTCAAAAACAAACCTTTCCAATTCATGTGTGCTGTGCGCATCGCAACTATCCTTAGTGCTGATTTTATTGATTTCACTTTGCTAGATTCAAATGACCGCCCAAGTAATTACATAGCGCTTAGCCGGCTATTTGGAAAGATCAGCAATCACTCGTTCAAATACCGCTTGCGCCGCATGTGGACGCCCCAAGCGTCGCGCTTGCGCTCGCATTGCTTGCAGTTTTTCTGGATGCGCAATCAGCTCGCGCAATCTGAATTCTAAAGCGAGGCTATCGACCGCTTTGAGCGCAGCGCCCTGCTCCATCACATAGTCAGCATTGCGTTCTTCCTGTCCGGGAATCGGCGCATTGACTATCATAGGCAAGCCCAATGCCAGACATTCAGAAGTCGTCAACCCACCTGGCTTGGTAATGATCACGTCCGCACATATCATTAAGCGCTCGACTTGCGTCGTAAAACCACACGGAAATAAACGTTGCGGATAGCTTTCTGCGAGTTGCTGCAATGCCTGTAAGGCTTGCGTATTCTTGCCAGTCAACACGATCAACTGAAATGCTGCATCGCTGTCTTCATCATCACATCGCATGCTGAGCAAGTGCTGGGCAAGCACTTCCATATTACCCAAGCCCGCACCACCACCCATCAGCATAAAGGTCAATTTATCTGGACTTAAGCCAAGTTCATCCGCACAAACCGCTCGGTCTAGAACTTGCGTAAAAGCGGGCACAATAGGAATTCCTGTGACATGAATCTGCTGAGCTGCGATACCATGGGCACGCATACGAAACGCGACTTCTTCGTTCGCTGCAAAGTAGCCCGTCATCCCTTCATGCACCCACATTCTATGCAAGTCAAAATCAGTCACTTGTACCCATACCGGACAAGCTAACTCTTTCCTAGCGATTAATCGAGCCAACATCTCGGCAGGTAAAAAATGTGTACAGATAATCGCATCTGCCTGAAATTTTTCTATCTCGCGCAACAGTGCTTTCGCATTCCAGCGCTCCAAACATCGACGCAATTGCTCGATGCTGCTATCGCGTTTTGCTTCGTTAGTGAAGTTATACAGATAACCCCACAAAGTCGGGGCCTTATTGACGAGCTTGATGTAAAAATCTGTGTAGATTTTGCGAAAACCTGCCGTCGCATAATCCATTACGTCAAGATGAATGACGGTGCTAACAGGATCGTGTAGCGCAGCATAGGCGCGTATCGCCTCGGCGGCGCGGGCATGCCCGGCACCTGCGGAAACACTGAGTATGAGGATTTTTTTACCTGCGGGTTCTAGAATATCTGCCATATGTGCCAGATATTACAAAGACTACATGACAGGCTTGTGACAGGAGGCTGATGCGAGAGCGATACTATCGAGGCACGCCATCAAAATACACCCACATCAGCTATAAAGAAGCAAACTTACTTCTTCTCAAATACCAAATCCCAAACACCATGTCCCAGTTTCAAACCACGGTTTTCAAACTTAGTTACTGGACGATAATCAGGGCGCGGTGCATAGCCATCTGCTGTATTCTTTAAAGTCGGTTCAGCACTCAGCACTTCTAACATCTGCACCGCATACTCCTCCCAATCGGTAGCACAATGCAGATAGCCACCGACTTGCAAACGCGATGCGAGCAAGGCGACTAAAGGACCTTGTATCAAGCGACGTTTATTGTGGCGCGCCTTATGCCAAGGATCAGGAAAGAACACATGCACGCCAGCCAAAGATGCTGGTGCAATCATATTAGTCAATACTTCATACGCATCGTGCTGGATGATCCTTTGGTTTTGCAAACCCGCAGCATCGGTCAATTTCAACAAACTACCAACACCTGGCGTGTGTACCTCAACGCCAATGAAATTTTTCTCTGGCATTAAACCAGAGATTTTTGCGCTGGTTTCGCCCATGCCAAAACCGATTTCAAATACCGTCGGTGCATGACGTCCGAATACAGCATCGACATCCAGCAAAGATTTTTGATAGGGGATCATAAATTTAGGCCCCAGTGTCGCTATCGCTTTTGCCTGCGCATCAGACAAACGCCCAGCGCGTGTTACGAAACTGCGGATGCGATGCTCTGTCGGATCATAAAAAAGTGATTTGCGCGGCTCATGTATTTCTTCAGCCAGAGCATCTTTGTCAGCCGCTCGCACGTCTGCATGTGGTTTATCTGTGGACATAATCGAATAGAAGGAAGGTGAATGAAGTAAATGTGCAATGACTGCCTACGCTAATTGCTTCATTAGGCTGATTAGCTTACTTGAGCCAATTTCAACTTACTTCAGCCCAATTAAAGCATGCTTACTTCGTAAAGGCGCCATTTTACGTGGCTTCAGGGACAATTGGCAAACTTAGCCGATTGTTATGAGTGTAATAAAAAAAGGCCAACCCACTAAAAGATCAGCCTTTATAAGCTAATTTCTTCCAAAACCTATCGATAATTACTTTGCTGCGACAGCTTTCAAGTCTTTGGATGGAAACACACCTGCATTTGTTTGTTTTCTAAACCAATCCGATATCATTTTTTCTTCGTACTCAAAACTGGTATGTCCAGATGGTATGCGCACCCGACCAAGATAATCCATATCGCGCAACTCTTCATCGCCAACACTGACTACCTCATTTTTTTCGTTACGCAATTCATAATGAAACTTCATACGTGGCCAATAAATTGAAGTCATAAATCGGATCTGATTGGCAGACGACATATTAGGCCGCACATCACCGGCCAAATCAACGTCACTCACCGCCACATCTAACTGATACCCATCAGGCAGCTTCTTCGCAAAATTTGAAAAAACCAAACCAAACTCTTTCATTAAACGCTCACGAAAAGCATCTTTCATTTCATAGCCGGGGCTAATATCACTGAAATTATCCAGATTTCCCCATGTTAATTTGGCCTCTCCTGCGTGAGCAACGCCGGAAAATGCTCCCAAAAACACGCATGTAGAAAAGCAATTCAATAAAAGTTTTTTCATGATGACACCTCACATTACAAAACAAAATGAAACTAGTGCCTGCATTGTAGTTCAATCATTTTTAGAAACAAGCGTTTGTACACTTTACTCACAAATTACCCGCATTCTTCCGACAATTTTTGACATAAAAAAACTGCCTGGCAAATTTGCACAGGCAGTTTTTATTTTTAGCAAAAACTTAAGGAGAATTACCCTTAGTTTCTCACTTAGTCACTTGCTTAGAACTTATGACGAATACCAACGTTGAACAAACGTGCAGTTGCACCGTTCAAATCAGCCAAGGTTTTGACTGATTTTTCGTTTTTAACGTTTGCTACTGATGCGTACAAGTTAGTACGCTTAGACAAATCATAAGTGTAACCCAAAGCGATACGGCTAGAATTTGCATTCACGCTCGTTTTTACATTGGAATCAGTGTAGCTGAGGATAAATGTGCTCGCGTCTGCTTTGATTGAACCACCAATAACGTACAACTGTTCTTTGGTTTCTTTCAAGTTAGTCAAGCTAGTAGAGCCTTTGATTTCTTCGTACATAGCATTCAATTTAACGCCGTAGAAATCTTTGCCCAAATCGTAAGAAGCGCCAGCCAACAATTTTTCGCCGCCGATTGCCAAATTACCGTTCGCATCTTTCATTTGATCCCAAACGATATTTGCGTTCAATGGGCCATTGATGTAAGAAGCAGCAACGCTAGTAACACGATTTGCCGTTGCATCGCCTGCTTTTTCACCGAAACCGTATTGAGCAGCAACTGAGAAGCCACTGAAGCTATTTGATGTGTAAGTGATAGAGTTATCGCGTACGTTGTTGATCTTGAACATCAGATCAGTTTTACCTAACAAACCATCCATGAATGGATCGATTTGTGCGCCGTAGATGTAAGTCAAAGACTTATGACGACCAAAGTTCACAGAACCAAAATCTTCACCAGACAAACCTACCCATGCGCCACGTGCAAAAATAGCTGCATCGTTTGCGCCTGTATCTGATTTCAAACCCATTTCCAAATTGAAGTTTGCTTTCAAACCACCGCTCAAAGCTTCTGTACCTCTGAAACCCAGACGTGATGTGGAATTCAAACCACTATCCAAGGACGTGAGCTTACCTGCACCTGCATCTTTGTATGCCACGCCAGCATCAATAATGCCGTAGATAGTGACAGAAGACTGCGCCATAGCAGCACTAGAGAATGCACCCAACAGTGCCAGTGCAAGAATTGATTTTTTCATAGTTTACGTTCCAGAAAATTAAAAAATTATTTTTTGCTGCAGTGCATAAAAACCTGCGGCAAAAACGGTCTACAAGTCTTTTTTGAAGCCTTGAACCAACACAGCGATCCAATGACAGTGCGCAGTGTAACCATCAAAAATGACAACTTGATGACGTTGTTTAATTTTTTAATCAAAGTCTAATACCAGTGAAAAACCGATAAGTCGTGAATGATAGCTGGATTCAGCTTTGTAATTATGACAGAAGTGATGACAAACAAAAACTGTGTCATAAATTGTGACATTTACACAGAACATGATCACCAACAAAATACCGCAACGCAGCAATTCTTTGCCTTATTAAAAACATTCCCGCGCAAAGTAGAGACTTTACTTATCGAACAACACATCGCATTCTATTGATGTCCTGCACGGCTACGCGCACGTTGATAAGCACGACCACTATACCAAAGTATCAAACCCATGGATGCAAAACCAAACTGACCTAAGGCCAACGACAACACAGAATGGTCCAGCGCTGGTGCCATCACACCAGCCACAAATGCACTAAGTAAAGTAACGGAAGCGGACTGACAGGAAGCAACGATACCGCGAATGTTTGGGAACAATTCCAGTACCATCAAAGTCGCGCCTGGAAACACGATAGACATACCAAAGGCATAGAAAAACAAAGGTATAACCGACCAAGGCAACATCGGTGCTGAAAAGAAATGAAACAAAACATTTGCCGTAGCAGCGCCCATCAAACACATAAAGCCAATACTGATCTGCTTAGGAATCGTCAAGCGCCCAGCCAAACGATTGGCAGCCAATGAGCCCAAAAAAATACCGCCGACCATAGGCACAAACTGCCAACCAAAGCTCTGTGCATCAAGTTTCAAATGTTGCGTGACAAACGCAGGCGCCGAAGAGATAAACAGAAATATCCCAGCAAAATTACAAGCAATGGTCCCTGCCATAAAATGAAAACCTGGCGACTTAAATACATCACCATAACTACGCCACAAGAACTCGACATTAAAAGGCTGCCGCTTCTCGACAGGCAAGGACTCTGGCAAGAATTTATAACAGCTAATAAATAGCACAACGGTATAAGCAAACAGCAGCAAGAAAATCGTACGCCAATCCGAATGAGAAACCACCCAACCGCCGATAATCGGCGCAATCGCCGGTGCAATCGAAAAGATCATCGTCACCAACGACAGCAATCGTTCCGCAGGCGCACCCGAGTATAGATCACGCACAATCGCCCGGCCTATCACCATCCCAGCGCCAGCAGCAACACCCTGCATAATGCGAAAGCCCCAGAGATAATGCACGCTATGCGCCGAGGCACAACCAAATGAAGCAATCGCAAATACCACCAGGGCGACCAGCACGACATTACGACGACCAAACGAATCCGACAAAGCACCATGCCACAAAGTCATCACCGCAAACGACAGCATATATGCAGTTAAGGTTTGCTGTACCTCAATCGACGAGGTATTTAAGCTAGCCTGTATCGACGCAAATGCCGGCAAATAAGCATCAATCGAAAACGGCCCCAACATGGACAAGGCGGCAAGCAGAGTCGCCAGACCGGCGTTACTGAGTTTAATTTTGGAATGCATGCAGTACTTTCATCAACGTTTTAACACTTCAATTAAATGGGACTAGGCAACTCACCACACTCAAGGTCTCCATCTAAAAATTTGAAGCAAACCAGCAATATGTAAATTCCATTATAGAAATGCAGTACAAGGCACAAAGCACAGCAATACACTAGTATCGCTAATAATGTGGGCATTTGTAACGCCGCAATGCACTCTAGAATTGGGTTTACAAACCAAGACACACATACTTCATTTCCAAATACTCTTCCATCCCGTACTTAGAGCCTTCGCGTCCCAAACCGGATTGCTTCACGCCACCAAATGGCGTCACCTCGTTGGCGATCAAACCAGTATTCACGCCAACCATGCCGTATTCCAGTTTTTCAGCGACACGCCAAACCCGACCGATATCACGCGAATAAAAATAAGCCGCCAAGCCAAAATCAGTATCATTTGCCGCCGCGATGACTTCATCTTCGCTACTAAAGCGCATGACTGCCGCCACCGGACCAAAGGTTTCTTCACACATCACGAGCATCTGATGATTGACGTCAGCAATGATGGTTGGTTCAAAAAATAATCCAGCTTTTTCATGTGATTTACCACCCGCCATCAAACGAGCACCGCGCTCCAGCGCATCCTCCACATGGTTTTTCACTTTTTCCAAAGCTTGCTGATCGATCAAAGGACCTTGTTTTACGCCGACTTCGGTACCATCACCAACTTTTACTTTCTGACTTGCCAGTGCGAATTTTTCTAAGAACTCCTCATACAAAGATTCGTGCACGTAGAAACGATTGGTACAGACACAAGTTTGCCCGGCATTGCGAAACTTAGATTGCAAAGCGCCGTCTACCGCAGCATCGACATCGGCATCCTCAAACACGATAAACGGCGCATGGCCGCCCAATTCCAAAGCCAATTTCTTCAAAGTCAGCGCGCATTGCTGCATCAGGATACGACCGACTGGCGTCGAACCCGTAAAAGACAAATGCCGTACCACCGAGCTACCACACAACACACGACCTATCGCGATCGACTGCTCCGCATCACCCGTCACCACATTCAATACTCCGGCAGGCATACCAGCACGCAATGCCAAATCCGCCAAGGCCAACGCCGATAAAGGCGTCTGCTCAGCTGGCTTAATTACAATCGTGCAGCCCGCAGCCAAAGCCGGCGCGACCTTACGTGTGATCATTGCCAAAGGAAAATTCCACGGCGTAATCGCGGCACACACACCGATAGGCTGTTTCAACACCAAGGTACGCTTATCCGCCCAAGTCGATGCCAATACATCACCAGAAACCCGCTTCGCCTCTTCCGCAAACCATTCAACAAAACTCGCGCCGTACAAAACTTCTCCCTTTGCTTCTGCCAAAGGCTTACCCTGCTCCGCCGTCATGATGGCCGCAAGGTCATCAGCATTTGCCACGATCAAATCAAACCACTTGCGCAAAATGTTGGCGCGCTCTTTGCCGGTTAAACCTGACCAGGCTGGCAGAGCGTTTTGTGCTGCAAGAATTGCTTCTTGTGCATGCGAGATATCCAAATTCGCGACCTCGGCGATTAAGGCACCCGTTGCTGGGTTGTGAACGGCGAATCTTGAGGAGCTTTCTATCCAATTGTTTTGGATGAAGGCTAGTTCGTGGATTAAGGCGTTGTCTTTGAGTTGCGGGCGTGTGTAGGAGGTCATAGCGGTCAGTCAATGAGGCGAATTCGTGGGTGGCGAAATGGCAAGCAAAAAAGCTTGTCGCTTGATATAAGCGCTTCACTATCATGCTGTATGGAAAGATGTAAGGATACGCCAAAAGTACTTGGCTTGCTCGAGTAAGCCTGATAACTATTGATAGCTTTAGGCTATTTGATTGTCACATGTCTATATGGAAGATCGGGTTACTCGCGATTCTTTTGCAAAACATAATAGAAGATGGGCGACTCAATGCGGGTTGATTAAAGATCGATCTTTTTGCCATTCAAATACTGGAACATGATACTTTGCCCCCGTTCTTTGTTGCACAATGGGGGCGCCTGAACGAGACAGAGGTAGCCTTAGATTGTTCTCTACGATCTTGAGGAAGTTAGTTGTACTTCGGTCGCAACCATATGCAGAGCGGCGTCGAACGCCTCAGATACAGTCGTGTATATCTCATTATTCATATCGGACAGGGCAGATTGGAATTCGCCATCGAGCTGCATTATGCCGTAAAGTCTCCGATCTATCTCCACAATTCTCTTGTACTCTTCATGAAGTGATTCATAGACTGTCTGCGAAACTAGGCGGCGGGATCGTGTTACCTGAACTCTTATGTCATGCAAAGAGGCCCATACCTTTTCAGAATAATCATTCCAAGCAGCGTTAAGTGAGTCTTGACTGCCACTTGATCCTGCGTGCGTTACACGCATAATCAAGTACCGCCAACCCCAGATCGCTCTTGTCAGTTCATCTAACAGAGTCGATTGTGCCTCAATTACCTTTGTCTGACGGCTAAGCGCGGCTTCCAAACGCTTAAGTGATTCGGTCTTTTGAGCTTCAACGAATTTGAGAATGAGCGGCGCAATTAGGCCAGCTAATAAAGCAGTGACGAGTACTGGCGCAAGCGCGAGTATTAGGCGTTCGGAAAAAGTGAGTTGTTCCATGCAAACCTCCTAGCGGGCGATTAGTGATCTCTAATGACTCGTTGAGCAGTACTCAACATGTGCCACAAAGCGGCAAATTTTCTGTTGTGCGTCTAAGTTAAGCAACCGGTTAAACAGGAACGGGATTTCTGTCATACTGCCACTCTCAACTAAGCAAGCCAATGAATCCAGTCAGAATCAGCATACCCCAACTCAATTTTCTAGCTGAAGCAGCTTGTTCAACCGACGTCTGCCGTAGCTGAACAATGTGCCATAGCAAACCATAACAGATCATCGAACATACAAGACCCAGTACAGCCAATACCAAAGATCTTGCAGAAATCGCGAACACGACCGTCAGCACAAGCAGCAATACTCCGAGACTGAAAATGCTATTAGATACTGTGTCAGGAACATAGCCGAATCCCTGACAACGAAAGCACTTAGCTGGCGCTGCCGCACAAGACCACCACTTTTTCAAGTAATGAATTCCAAGCTCGTCACAATGAGGACATCGATACATGTTTTGTTCAATACAATTTGATTTTACAAAAAGCAAAGATAGCCGAGTGCCGGAACAAAAGCAATTCATTTCAACGCGCTTAAAACTCTGATGGAACTTGGTTGTAAATGTTTATCCCCTAAAAAACTAGTTTACCCAAATAGCCTAAGAGTACCATTCACAACAACTCAAGATCGTCAGTTTTTTTGTAAAAAAAGCAACAAAAAGGACGACTGAAGGCGTAACGTCGTTCAATTAAATTCTTGTCTTCTGCCTCGTCATTCCCGCGCAGGCGGTAATCCAGTGGCGTAAAAGCCTAAGGACGCTGGATCCCTGTCTACGCAGGGGTGACTCCACTATGTAAGCTTGACTCTGATATAGGGGCACGTCTTAACATGACGAATTTCAACAAATCATACGTGCGAATACGCTGCGCTATTCGCACCTACGAAAATCAAAATTACTCAGTGTCTTTTGGCTTCGCCGCTTCTCTACGATTAAATCCTGCCACCATGTCAAAGCGGAACAAACGGCATTCCAAAGCACCGTTGAAGAATGGTGTTTTGCGTGATTCTTTTAGGCGTAAAAGTTTTGGCAATCCTAAGTCGGCGGTGAACAGGAACACGCTCCAACCTGAGAAACGCTGTTTGAGTGTGCTGCTGAAGGCTGCGAAAAATTCGCGAGCTAAATCATCTGGTTCGAAGCTTTGATCACCGCGCACGCCGATACGTTCGCCGTACGGTGGATTGGTCAAAAGAATACCTGGTGTTTCAGTCGGCGCTTTAATTTCTTGTGCTTCAATTTGCTTTAGGGGCACTTCAAATTTGATACCGGCTTTGTTCAAATTATTACGCGTCATGATGACCATGTCGCCGGAAATATCGCTGCCGAATATGGTTGGTTCTGTTGGCAGTGGATTGGCGCGTATGCTGTTTTTGATGTCTTGCCATTCTTCTTCGACAAAGCTGCCGAATTTTTCAAATGCAAATTCACGACGCATGCCGGGTGGAATGCCTGCGACCATTTGTGCGGCTTCGATCAAGATAGTGCCAGAGCCGCACATAGGATCAAACAAAGGCACGCCTGGTTTCCAACCTGAGGTGCGCAGTAAACCTGCGGCGAGATTTTCGCGTAATGGTGCATCACCGGTTTCTAAACGCCAGCCGCGTTTGAATAGTGCTTCGCCAGAAGTATCGAGGTAAACCGTAAAGTTATGTGCATCTAAGAAACCGACGATGCGCATGTCGGGTTGTTTGGTATCGACTGATGGACGTTGCGTGAATTGATCGCGGAAACGGTCGCAGATCGCGTCTTTGATCTTAAGCGTGGTGAACTCTAAACTCTTAAGTGGTGACTTGACTGCAGTGACGTCAACGCGGATGGTATGGTGATAGCCAAACCAATCTTCCCACGGTTGTTCCAATGTCATGTCGTAGATATCGTTCTCGTTGGTGTACCCGCCATGCGCCATGCGCAGCAGCACACGAGAAGCAATACGCGAATGCAAATTGACGCGATACGCATCAGTGATTTCACCCGAAAAATGCACACCACCCGGCACTTGCGTGTGCACGTGTATGGTCTTAGGAGATTTGAGATCGGCGATCTCATTGAGCTCTTCTGCCAAAGCAGTTTCAAGGCCACGTGGGCATGGGCAAAAATAGGAATAACGTGTTTTCATGGGGAACCTTTTTTCCGTCATGGTTTTAAAAACTCTGAACACGCTGCGTGATCAGAGGGCTTGCTAAAAAGATGCAAAAGTTTTTTGGACTTCTACGCCACTGGATTCCCGCCTTTGCGGGAATGACATAATAAGAGACAAGAGCTTAACTGAGCAGTTATACTGGACAATCTTTGTCTCTTTGGCAATTGCTCTTCAAACTATCGAGCGAATTCGCGCTCAAGAAAATCTAATCTATCCTGTCCCCAAAAACCCTCGCCTTTGTATACATACCAAGGGGCACCGAAGACATTGGCAGCGATGGCATCGTTGGTGTTGCGGTCGTAATCCGCTTGCACTGCAGCTGTCTCTGTGGACTTCACTAATTGTTTTCCATCTAAATCGGCATCGCAAGCAATACCAATTAATGTCATTTCATCCGCGATATTTTTTTGCTCAGCCCACATCGCACGCATAACAGCAGTCGATAAATTTAATGCGACTTCATTACCGTGGGCAATCTGTGCTGCAATAATCAAACGAGCTGCTGGATCAGGTGTCACAGGAAAAAACTGTGGCTGCACATGCATGGGAACTTGCAGAAAATCACTCCATCGCTGCAGCTCAATCAACCGATAGGCCTGTCTCTGCGGTGCGCGTTTGGCTAACGGCAAACCACCTGAAGCGGCAAACACGCGACTAAGATCACAAGGTTTTATCGCGACTTTAATTTTGTTTTTTGCTGCGATGTCGATGAAGCGTTGATGTCCTAAATACGACCAAGGTGAATGTGGGGCGAAATAGTAATCACAAACTTTGCTCATGCAGGACACTCCACAGATTAATCATTGGGACAGATTCAGCTTAACTACCTTAACCTTAGTTTCAACTCACCCACTAAACACAAAACAGACTACTCACCGTCACACCGGACTTAAAACTGTGCCCAGAATATCGCTTTTAGCTTTTCAATCCAAGACTCCGAGGCAGGTCAAGAATCACGAATTTAAAATCTAAAATGGTTTCACCACCACCAAAATCACAGCCGCTATCATCATCAGGACTGGCACTTCATTAAAAAAACGGAACCATTTATGGCTGCGTTTGTTTTGACTACGTTCAAACTTTTTCAATAGGCTGCCGCAAGCATGATGATAGCCAATCAGCAAAATCACGATCGCTAATTTCGCGTGCATCCAACCATTGCCAGGACCCCGTCCTATGCCGTAACCCATCCAAAGCCAGATACCTAAACCCAAAGCCGGAATCATCAAAATCGTCATAAAACGATACAGCTTACGCGCCATCAGCAATAAACGCTCTACGGTGGGCTGATGCGTTTCCATGGCGAGATTGACAAAGATTCGAGGCAAATAAAACAAGCCAGCAAACCAAGAGGCGATAAAAATAATGTGGAATGCTTTGACGTATAACATAGTGATTCTTGCTTTCTGATTATGATTTTCCGATTATTGCCGCACTTCGCCATGACCGAAGACCACGTACTTGAGCGAAGTTAAACCTTCCAGACCAACCGGTCCGCGTGCATGCAGTTTATCATTAGAAATGCCAATCTCCGCACCGAGGCCATATTCGAACCCATCGGCAAAGCGGGTCGAGGCGTTGACCATCACCGATGCCGAATCAACTTCGCGCAAAAAAGCCAAGGCGCGGCTGTAGTCCTCGGTGATGATAGCTTCTGTGTGTTTAGACGAATAGTGGTTGATATGCTCGATGGCCGCTGCCATATCAGCGACAACTTTCACTGCAAGTATCGGCGCTAAGTATTCGGTGGACCAATCGGCAGCTTGCGCTGCTGCCAGATAAGGATAGTCATGCAAAATCTGTACGGCTTGTTCATCACAGCGCAATTCAACTTGTTCCGTCACGTAACGCTCCGCCAACAAAGGCAGCACTTGCGAGGCGATATCTTGTGCCACCAATAAAGTTTCCATGGTGTTGCAAGTACCATAGCGATGACATTTCGCATTAAAGGCGATATCGACGGCTTTTTGCATATCCGCTTTATCATCGATATAGACATGACAGATACCGTCCAAATGTTTAATCATCGGTACAGTCGCTTCGCGCATCAAACGCTCTATCAAGCCCTTACCGCCGCGTGGAACGATCACATCCACGTATTCGGGCATGGTAATTAAGGCACCGACCGCTGCGCGATCTGTCGTATCGACGACTTGCACCGCCTGCTCCGGCAAACCCGCAGCACGCAATCCTTCTTTCACTAAATTCGCCAATGCGCGATTGCAATTGATCGCTTCGGACCCGCCGCGCAAAATCGTCGCGTTGCCACTCTTAATACACAATCCCGCTGCATCAACGGTAACGTTAGGACGTGCCTCATAAATGATGCCGATCACACCAAGCGGCACACGCATCTGGCCAACTTGTATGCCCGATGGGCGATACTTCATGTTTGAAATTTCACCGATAGGATCGGATAAGCGCGCGATTTGCTCCAAGCCTTCTGCCATGGTGGCGATGGCTTTATCGCTGAGTGCCAAGCGATCTAGCATCGCGGCTTCCATACCTGCAGCTTTGGCAGCGGCTAAATCAAGTTCATTCGCTGCACGGAGAGCTGCTGCTTCACGACGAATCGCTGTTGCGATTGCCAGCAATGCTTGATTCTTGGTAGCTGTATCTGCCTTAGCCATTGCGCGAGAAGCAGCGCGTGCTTGCTTGCCCAAGGTTTGCATGTAGCTGTCGATGTTGTCTATAGCATTTTCTGTGTTCATTTTTTGAATTCGTATTCACTAGTGGCTGTCGTTAAGCTTCGCAAAATTGCTTATTTGGGATGCAGCGCTAGGCGCTTCCCGCAGCAATACTCTGGTATTGCGAGGACAAGCAACAACGCGATGCGCCCAAATAAGCGATTTGGCGAAGCGTTAATTTGCTTTAGCGACTCGCAAGCCTAGATGCAACAATGCGTCCCATGCATCGCCAGCAAACTTCGGTGCGCGTAAGCCTTTGACCATTTTGTCGATTTGCGCAGCGTCTTGTAACGCTGCCTGCAGGGTCGCTAAACTGACACGACGTAGTGCTGGCTCCATGAGTTTTTCTCTTGGCCCCCAGATACGGTACTCTTTTAAGAGTGCCCCCAATGGGCGTCCTTGTGCGACGCCGGATTTTAATTTGAGTAAAGTGCGTAGCTCTTCTGCCATCGCCCACAGAACTAATGGTAGGGCTTCGCCCTCACCTTTGAGTCCATCTATCATCCTCACTAAGCGCGCCACATCGCCGACCAGCATCGCTTCGTTCAATTTAAATACATCATAACGTGCGACGTTTAAGACTGCGTCATGAATCACGTCAAAACTAAGCTTACCTTGTGGATGCAGCAGGCCTAATTTTTGGATTTCTTGGTGCGCTGCCAGCAAATTACCTTCGACACGGTCGGCAATAAATTCCAAACTTTGACGATCGGCGTTTTGCCCTTGAGCGGATAGACGTTGACCTATCCAATTCGGCAATGCGACCCGTTCAATGAGCGGGATATCAATATACACCGCCGCCTGTTGCAACATTGTGACCCAAGCTGCTTTTTGCGTGGCCCAATCGAGTTTGGGTAAAGTAATTAATGTGATGTTATCGGGTGAGAGATCACGCACATATTCTTGCAAAGCTGCACCACCGTCTTTGCCCGGTTTGCCAGTTGGAATGCGCAGATCTATCAATTTTTTATCGCCAAACAGCGATTGCGATTGATTCGCTGCCAGCAGTTCGCCCCATTTAAAGTAGCGTTCCACCGTCAAAATGTCGCGTTCTAAAAAACCCTGAGCTTTGGTGATTTTTCGTATTTTGTCTGCGGTTTCTTGCACCAGCAAATGCTCGTCACTAGAGATGACATAAATCGCCGCCAAACCTTTGGCGAGATGGGCATCAATAGCGTCGTAGCGTAACTGCATATTCTGATTAGCCTTAATCGGACTTCGTTGGCGCTTCCATCTTAACGACGGCAAGACGACGCATAATCTGCTGCACGAGTTCGGACTGCATATCGCGATAGAGTAAAACTTCTTCAGCTTCTTTCGCTAAGACTTCGTTTTCTTTAAAGCTGAGATTGCGTTTTAGGCTGATCGTGGTTGGTTGTAAAACCTCGCGCCCTGCTTTATCACGCAAGCGAAATTTTAAGTTGTAGATCAAATTAAATTCACGGACACGACCTTGACTGTTCAAGGAGAGAATCACTTTGTCGCGTGTCTCGCCAAGCACATCCAAAATTACTTCTGCATTGTTAGCTTGTGAAGTGACTTCGGTTTTTCCATTGGCACGTAGATTGCGTTTTAGCTCACCACCTAAAGCTGAGCTTTCTGGCAAACCGACGTAAATACTTTGAAATGGAAATACCACTGCGCCGCGCAGAGCGAAGCCACAAGCACTTAGGCTCGTCAACAAAACGAGATAGCTAACAATTTTCAGAAACCGATTTTTGCTCATGGGGCTTTCATTCTGCTTAACAACGATTTATGACTCCCTTCTCCCGCAAGCGGGAGAAGGTTAGGATGAGGGTGTTTCAGTTTTGGATAAAATCATTGTAGATATAAGATTTTGACGCTCCTCAGTCTTGGATCTCACAACACGCTCACCGTTTCTGAAACACCCTCACCCTAACCCTCTCCCGCTTACGGGAGAGGGAATTAAAAGTACTAAACTCAAACCACAATATTCACCAACTTACCAGGCACAACAATAATCTTCTTCGGCGTTCCTTCGATAAAGCGCGCAGCACTCTCGTTGGATACTGCAGCGGCTTCAATAGTCGCTTTATCTGCATCTTTGGCGACCTTGATACTGCCGCGCAATTTACCATTGACCTGTACCATCAATTCAATTTCATCTTGCACCAAGGCTGCTGCATCGACTTGTGGCCAAGGTGCATCAATGATGCCGCCCAAGTCTTCTACGTAACCGAGTTCATTCCACAAGGCATGCGTAATGTGCGGGCAAACTGGGTACAAACCACGCAACAAAATACCAAAAGCTTCACGTACCGCAGCGGCAGAACCTTCCGCTTCGGATTTGAATGATTCAATTGTATTCAACAATTTCATCGCGCCAGATACTACCGTGTTGTACTGAAGACGATCGTAATCGCTATCGATTTGTTTCAAAGTACTATGTACTTCAAAACGCAAAGCTTTGACGTCGGCGGCGTAATTGACCGCAGGACTCGCGCCGGCAGCAATCGTTGCTGAGAATTTCAACGCTGTCGCCCACAGGCGGCGCAAGTAACGCGAAGCACCTTCTACACCACTGCTACTCCAAGCGGCACTTTGATCTGGTGGACCCGCAAACATGGTGAACAATCGCGCAGTATCGGCACCAAATTGGCTAATGATATCTTTTGGTTCAACCACATTATTTTTGGACTTAGACATTTTCTCGATGCCACCCATTTGCACAGGCTGACCATCGCTCTTCACACTAGCGGAAATCGGACGACCTTTTTCGTCGTGCTGCACTTCGACTTCATTTGGATAGAACCAGACTTTCTTACCACTGGCTTCTTCACGATAATAAGATTCGTTGAGCAACATACCTTGCGTGAACAAATTCTTAAATGGCTCGTCAATTTTTACCATGCCCATGTCGCGCATGGCTTTAGTCCAGAAGCGCGCATACAGCAAATGAAGAACCGCATGTTCAACACCGCCGATATATTGATCCATCGCCATCCAGTAATCATTACGCTCATCGACCATGGTCGTCGCATCTGGGCAGGTATAGCGCATGAAATACCAGCTGGAATCAACGAAGGTATCCATGGTGTCGGTTTCGCGATGTGCTGGCTTGCCGCATTTCGGGCAAGGCACGTTCAAGAAAGCGGCATGAGTTTTTAATGGATTACCGGAGCCGTCTGGAATACATTCGGTCGGCAATACCACGGGTAAATCTTCATAAGGCACAGGCACGTCGCCGCAATCATCGCAGTGGATGATAGGGATAGGCGTGCCCCAATAACGTTGACGAGAAATACCCCAATCGCGCAAACGCCAAGTAGTTTTCTTTTCGCCTACACCTTTGGCGACGAGATCGGCAGCCACCGCATCAACTGCTGCTTTGTAAGTCAAGCCATCGTACTTACCAGAATTGACCGTCACGCATTTTTGTTTATCGCCATACCATTCCGCCCAAGCATCGCTAGTGAATGATTCACCTTCGACTGCAACAACTTGCTTGATCGCGATGTTATATTTTTTCGCAAACGCGAAATCACGCTCATCATGTGCTGGCACGCCCATGACTGCGCCGTCGCCATAAGTCATTAAGACATAATTACCGACCCAGACTTCAATCTGTTCACCTGTCAATGGATGCGTAACGAATAGACCGGTAGGCAAACCTTCTTTTTCTTTAGTCGCCATCTCGGCTTCTGTAGTGCCGCCAGCTTTACATTCCTCGATGAAGGCCGCCAACTTCACATTGTTTTTCGCAGCAACCGTGGCGAGTGGATGTTCTGCAGCGACTGCACAGAAAGTCACGCCCATAATGGTGTCAGGACGCGTCGTGAAGACATACATCTTGCCGTCTTGGACTAGCGCGCCAACGTCGTCTTTAATTTCATGGCCGAAAGCAAAACGCACACCTTCACTCTTACCGATCCAGTTACGCTGCATAGTGCGAACTTGATCTGGCCAACCATCGAGTTGATCGATGCTGGACAAGAGCTCTTCTGCGTATTGTGTGATGCCGAAGTAGTAGCCAGGGATTTCGCGTTTTTCCACGACCGCGCCTGAGCGCCATCCTTTGCCGTCAATCACCTGCTCGTTCGCCAACACGGTTTGATCAACCGGATCCCAGTTCACCACTTGCGTCTTCTTATAAGCGACACCTTTTTCCAGCATCTTCAAGAACAACCATTGGTTCCAACGATAGTAATCAGGATCGCAAGTAGCGACTTCGCGCGACCAATCAAACGCCAAACCCAAAGGTTGCATTTGCGATTTCATGTCTTCAATGTTCGCGTAAGTCCATTCTGCGGGTGATTTCTTGTAGGCGATCGCTGCATTTTCCGCTGGCAAACCAAAAGCATCCCAACCCATAGGCATTAAGACGTTATAACCCTTCATGCGCAGTTGACGTGCCAGCATGTCGTTGATGGTGTAGTTACGGACATGGCCCATGTGCAGCTTACCCGATGGATAAGGCAACATGGAACAGGCATAGTATTTACCTTTTGGAAAACTTGGATCGTTCTCTACCGTTTTAAATGCGTTGGTTTCAGTCCAATGTGACTGGGCGGCTTGTTCAACTTCAGCTGGGCTGTATTTTTCTTGCATGACGATTCTATTGAAGAAATAAATTAAATTTGGGGAAATGCGAGGCTTACTAGAACCTTGGATTATAAGGCTAAAGTGCTGCTATTTGAGGGAGCAAGAGGAGAAAAAGCCGGCTTTTACTTACTTTTTCACGGTATTCGAAGCATTCTGCGCGGATGATTTTGTTGGCTGACTTACTGATTTTGATTCGGTAGCAAAACCTATTTTATTCAATCCATTATTCTGCGCGGCGGCCATTACCTGAGCAATTAATTCAAAGCGAGTCGATTTATCAGCGCGCAGCAAAATTTCCGGCTGCGGCTTTTGTTTGGCGGTCAGCATCAGACGCTTCTCAAGGTCGTCCAACTTCACCAATTCAGCATCCCAAAACAAGGCCCCTTGAGCGTCAAAGGAGAGTGTCACGGTCTCGATATTTTGTGGCACCGCCTCTGCTTGTGCCAATGGCAAATCAAGACGCACCGCATGATTCAACAAGGGTGCGGCAATAATGAAAATGACCAGCAACACTAGCATCACATCGACCATAGGCGTGACGTTGATGTCCGACATCGCCGTCATCGGCTTTCCTGAATTACCACCTAAGCTTTTGAATTGACCGAATCCCATAGAGTTTTAGTTAGGTTCAGTTGAGCTTAGTGAAATAAGCATGCAAATCAAAGGCGAAGCCATCCAACTCTGCAAAAGTAATACGATTAATGCGATTAAAAGCGTTGTAAGCAAGTACCGCAGGAATCGCCACCATCAAACCAAGACCCGTCATCACCAAAGCCTCACCCACTGGCCCCGCCACTAAATCAATTTGAATCGCGGATGAACCAGAGACCGCGGTCAGTGCGTGATAAATACCCCAAACCGTACCTAACAAACCAACGAAAGGCGCGGTTGCGCCAATCGATGCTAACAAAGTTAGACCAGACTCTAAGCGCACGGTCACGCGAGTGAGTTCTTCGCGCAAAACGCGCGTCATGACGTCGGCAGTATTCGTGTTTAGCATCATCGATTTACTGCGTGTTTGTGGGTCGGATGCAGCGAGACCTTGCTTCGCCAAAGGCGTGTAGATATTTTCCACATCAGAAACGCCCAACGCATTCACCGCATCTTGCATGGTCGGCGCTTGCCAGAATAAGTGGAGCGCGGTGTTACCTCGGCGGATCCGCCAAAACGACCACGCTTTAGAAAAAATCGTAAACCAACTGATCAAGGACATCAAAATCAAAAGCAGCGCAACCGCCCGTCCCAGCGCATCAAGTTGTATCCAATATTGGCTGATAGTGATAGGCATGATTTGTTCTTTAACTGTCTTCTAAAGCTTCTCGATGCCTAGTTCAAACCCAAGACATCGTACATATCATACAAGCCCGTAGTCTTATCAGCAAGGAATCGCGCTGCGCGCAAACTGCCATGCGCGTACGTGACACGACTGGAAGATTTGTGCGTAATTTCTACGCGTTCACCGATACCTGCGAACAGCACCGTATGATCGCCGACAATATCACCGCCACGAATGGTAGCAAAACCGATAGACGATGGATCGCGCTCACCCGTCACACCTTCGCGAGAGAACACGCCGACTTCTTTCAAATCACGACCTAAAGTATCAGCAATCACTTCACCCATTTTCAATGCGGTACCAGATGGGGCATCGACTTTATGGCGATGATGTGCTTCGACAATTTCGATGTCATAACCGTGAGAAAAACTCTTGGCCGCCATTTCCAACAGCTTCAGGGTGACGTTCACACCCACGCTCATGTTAGGCGCAAACACGATGGCAGTTTTTTTGGCAGCTTCGGCAATAGCGGCTTTACCTGCATCATCAAAACCCGTAGTGCCGATAATCATTTTGATACCATGTTCAGCGCAATAACTGAGATGCTCCAAAGTACCTTCTGGACGCGTAAAGTCGATCAAAAACTCGGCACTTGCTAGACCTTTTGCCAATTCAGATTCAATTGACACGCCAGTTGCTTTCCCCAAAAACAAACCGGCATCAGTGCCTAAAAAAGCAGATTGAGGAATATCCAATGCGCCAACCAAATGTGCGTCATCCGCAGCGGCAATGGTTTCAATCAACATCTTACCCATGCGGCCAGAAGCACCGGCCACAGCGATTTTCATTCCTAACATAATTAACTCGACTTATTTTTTCTTAGGCGTTTCAGAACTAGGCATATTCTCAATACGAGAGGCAATGGCAGAATTGGTGATATGTGCCAAATACTCTTTCTCTGTTGGCAAATTACCACCTTCAAAACGCTCTACGGTATTTGATTTGAAGAAAATTGCCAAGCGACTAGAAATCACTTCGCCATTCGGTTTCAGCATGCGGAAAGGATAATCCCAACGATCTTCATGAAACATATCGGTCAACAGCGCTGTACCCAGCAAAAAGCGCACTTGTTCACGGGTCATACCCTCTTTTAACTGGGCCACCATCTCTTGCGAAACGAAGTTGCCTTGTTGAACAGAAATGCGGTAAGGAGAAATCACACCAAACAACTTATCGAAACCAGATGGTTTTACGATTTGCGTTCCTTTAGTCGCATTGGCATCCGCTTCTGCAACGACAGTCTTTTGACTAGCGCAACCAGTAGTCAAGAGCAAAAGGGCAGCTGTAACGAACACAGCCGGTTTGCTCTGGGATTTCTTAAATACGTTCAATGGCATAAACTACCTCAAATTTTCAAGCAAGAATGTCGAACTGGGAAAACTTCGGATAAGATAACAGAAATTTCTACCTAGCTCTAAAACCCTATATCATAAAGCACTTAGCCTTCTTTTGACTGAAAACATGACAAATAACACGCCCGACCTGAAATCCAGCGGACTGAAAGCCACTTTGCCACGTCTGAAAATCTTGGAAATCTTCCAAAACAGCTCGGTACGTCACCTAACAGCTGAAGATGTTTACAAGATCCTGTTGACAGAAAACATGGACGTAGGCCTAGCCACGGTCTATCGTGTTTTAACCCAATTTGAACAAGCTGGCTTATTGAATCGCAATCATTTTGAGTCTGGCAAAGCGATCTTTGAACTAAACGAAGGCTCACACCACGATCATTTAGTTTGTTTAGACTGTGGTCGAGTAGAGGAATTCTTTGACGAGCAAATTGAAAAGCGTCAGCATGCGGTGGCAGAAGAGCGCGGCTTTTCTATTGCTGAGCATTCATTGGCGCTATATGGGAATTGCACGAAAGTAAATTGCGCAAACAGAAAATGATCACTTTTAGCAGGGAATGGCAGAAAACATGAGATCAACAAAAAAGTAAGCCAACTCGGCTTGCTCTTTTGACTAAAATCAATCTAAGTACTAGCAGCACCACCTAGTTTAGCACTGCGTGCCGCGCGCACCTTAAGGGCAACCATTTGCACCGTATCTAATACCTTCTTTGCATTAAACGGTTTAATAATATAGCCACTAATACCACTCTTAACTACTTCGGATATCGTTGCCTGATCAGTACTTGCAGTCACCATCAGGACAAAAACATCTTGCATCACCATGCGTATACTTTTTAAGGCCTCTACTCCATTTACTTTCGGCATCACCACATCTAGCAAAATGATATCGGGATGTAAGCGGGTTGCCATCTCCAATGCGCTATCACCATCCAGCGCCTCACCTACAACGCTATAGCCATCATGACGTAAGATGACACGTAAAGTTTCGCGCGTCATATCATTATCGTCAACTATCAATACTGAGATATCTTTATTGTCTGCCATTTTGAATACGCAAATTAGAAGTTTATAAAGTGGATTTAAGTTAACAAGTAAATTACCAATTAAGTTACTTTTTTTAAAGATTGTTTGCCACGCAATTCTAAGTCTATCTGGTTCTATTTTCCGCTTATTTAATGATTCAATGCGTTCGACAAGAGCTTCGCAGTTATATCAACAATAGGAATTACACGTTCATAGGCCATTCGAGTTGGTCCTATAACACCCAAAGTGCCAACGATACGTCCATTCACTTCATACGGTGCAGTTACAATACTCATCTCTTCCATTGGGACTAATTGTGAATCACCACCAATAAAGATGCGTACACCAGATGCATTGCTTGACACATCCAATAGCTGCATTAAACCACTCTTTTGCTCAAATAAATCAAACAAGCGTCTCAAGGAAGTCATATTCGATGACAAATCACTGACATTAAGCAAATTACGTTCACCTGAGATTACCATATCATCTACATTATCGGCCATTGCCTGACTACCCGCCTCTAATGCGGCTTGCATCAGGCGATTCATATCACCTTGCAAGGCACGCAATTCATGGTTGATGCTCAATCTAGCTTGATCAAAACTTTGTCCAGCAAAATGCTGATTCAAATAGTTCGCTGCCTGAATTAATTGCGGCGGCGTGTAATCCACATCAGTGAGCAGGAGGCGATTATGCACTTCGTCGTTAGGTGCCACCACAACCAACAAAATACGTTTTTCTGATAAACGCAAGAACTCGACTTGCTTAAAAATCGACTCTTGTTTCGCGGTCATCACGACGCCCGCAAATTGCGACAGCGAAGACAAAACTTGGGCAGCGTTCGCAATTATTTTTTGTGGCGAACCCGTCATAATTGATGACTGCAAACGCGCACCTAATGCCGTTTCCAATACCGATTCATCGATATCTTGCACCGTCAATAATTGATCAACGAAGACACGATAACCACGTGGCGTTGGAATCCGTCCCGAAGACGTATGTGGACTCGTGACAAAACCCATCTCTTCCAAATCTGACATGACGTTTCGTATTGTCGCTGGCGAGAGTTCCAGACCAGATATCTTTGAAAGTTCACGTGAGCCGACAGGCTGGCCATCGGCAATATACCGTTCCACCAGGGCTTTTAATAAGGTTTGAGCGCGATTATCGAGTTGCATAGTTTTATTTTAGGCTAGCTGAAGCAGAAACGCATCGTTTTTGCGCAAATCAACGCTCACTATTTAAATTACTTATTGTTTAATTCAAGTTCATGCAACAATTCTTGTAAGTCTTTTACGATTAAGTCAGGTTTGATGTCAGACTCAATATCGGCTAGCGATCGCCCATATCGATTAACCCAGGTTGCGAGCATGCCGACGTTTTGAGCGCCAAGCACATCCAGACGCAGATCATCTCCAATATACATGAGCTCATTCGGACTCAATTTCAAGTGCTCAATCATGGCACGAAAAATTTTGGCGTCTGGCTTGGCACAACCAAATTGATGTGCAGCCAGCGATACAGAAAAATGCTGGTCTAGCCCCACTGCAGCAATATCGGCAAAACCGTTAGAGATTGATCCCAAAACATAATTTTTTTTGAACACTTTGAGTGCAGGGATAACATCATCAAAAAAAGTCACTCGATTTCGCGCTTGGGCAAAAACCTGCATCGCCTCATCTGCCAAACTGGGATGCGCGCCATGCTCGCTAAATACCTGTTGAAGCAAGGTGTGGCGTAAAGCCCAAAGATCGTAACTAAAACGGGAATTCGTGGGGACTAAAGCCTGCCTCCGCTCACGCAAAGCGTCAATTGAATATTGCTCAACGACGGAAGGTAATTGGGTTGCAATCCATGCATGCAGAGTTGTTTCCGCAAGCTTAATCACAGGAACAACAGGCCACAAGGTGTCGTCGAGATCAAATATCAATGCTTTAATGGTCATCGTTTTTGGGGTCAATTAAAGGAAAATAGGTCACAAGCGCGCTATGACACCACGCATATCAAGAAAGCCTTGTTTAGCACCACACAACGTCAATAAATATTGATGATACACCGCTGGTACATGGCGCCCTGCGACAGTCCCCAAATCACGCAACCAACCAATCGCATAATTGGATTGATACAAAGGCGTCATGATCCGGCTCACCGTTTGGTAATAGGCAATATGTTTGCTACGCCTTTGAGAATATTCAGCAAAAGCAGCCGTAACAGAATTGGAATTCAACTCTCCATCAAACTTCGCACCAGAATTTGCCAGGCACTGCGCCAAAATCGTAGCATCAATCAATGCCATATTTGCGCCCTGTCCCAATTGTGGACTCATCGCATGAGCTGCATCACCTAGCACAACGACACGACCTTGATGATAAGACGCCAGTCGGACATCTGCGTATTCGGCAATAGCAATAGTCGCCTCAGGAGCATGTGCTAACCATTCCGCCACTTCCGGCCACACCCTCCGTATTCGTTCGATCAGGCCTGGCATGCCCGCCTGTCGATACTCTGCAAATTCGGCTTTCGGTAAACTCCAAAACAAGGAATAGCATGTCCTATTTGTGGCAGGATTGATCCCGGTCGGTAAAATGCCCAGCATGATTTGCGCACCACGATAACGTTGCAATAGAATATGCGGAAATGGCCAATCCTCTTTGTCCAACACGGCCCAATATGCGCCCCAGGGATACGGTCTGTGAGTTTGCGTAATGCAGAGTTGATCGCGCAATAGTGATCGCGCACCATTAGCGATAACAAGGCCGTCAACTTGCAAGCTTCCTTGTTGATGCTGAGCTTGAACGCGCTGTGCATCTTGAGAAAATGCGCTAATGCCATTTCCCAAATGTATAGCTACCCCCAAATCCAGCGCACATTGCCACAATATTTGATGCAAATTGGCTCTATGAATACCCAAGCCATACCAGTCTTCATGCGCAAACTGATAATGCAGATCCAGCGTTTTCCAACTACCGGTATAGCCTTCCAGACTATGTACTACGGCAGCCTTTGCTTTTACTGCGTCCAGTAATCCCAAGCTTTGCAACATCGCCTGTCCGCTGGGCTGCAACAACAAACCAGCACCCACTGGTGTGGGATCGGCGACTTGCTCAAATACTTCGACCTGATGTCCCTGACGAGTTAATAAAATAGCCGAAGCCAGTCCAGCTATTCCTGCACCTGCAATAACGATATAGGTCATAGTTGATTTATTTTAATTGGCGCTTATCTGTCAGACATTAAATTATACGTAGAAATTAGTTAAAGCTACTTTAAAGCGAAACACAACGAGCTTCCGGTTTGGATTTGATACCGATTTATAATAGACGCCGAATGACCAAGAACCTGGCAAAAGAGATCAAGGAAGGACTGGCAATGACTATACGTATTCAACAAGCAAACCTAAAAGATGTTCATTTGATTGCGCCATTATTTGACGCTTACCGCGTGTTCTATCAGCAAACCAGCGATATCGATTTAGCGACAAAATTTTTATCCGAACGCTTACAAAAACAAGAGTCCATCATTTTTTTTGCGATTGACAAGGACGATCAAAGCCTAGGTTTTGTCCAGCTATATCCGAGTTTTTCTTCTGTATCTGCCATGCGTCAGTGGATTCTGAATGATTTATTTGTGAGTGAGACTGCCCGACGCACTGGTGTCGCCCGACTACTCATGAATCGTGCCCGTCAATTTGCTATCGATACCAAGGCCAAAGGTCTATTTCTGGAAACCGCGCATGACAATACTAAGGGACAATCTTTGTATGAGTCACTTGCTTACAAGAGAAATTCAGAATACTACTATTTTCTCGATCTACAAAAAGCGATCAAATAACAGATAGCACTGCGATAATGACTAGAAGATCCCAAAAAATATTGCGCATTCCAACAAAAATACTCTCCACTACAACAAAGTAGAAGCATAGCTGTAGCAGAGTCATCCAATTCTCTAGGAATAGTGTAATCTAAAGCCTTCTCCAAAATCTGACAGATTTCCTATGACATCGACTGCAAAAACCGTCGCCTTGATTGGTAAATACAATGCATTAGGCATGGGTGAGTCGTTGAATGAATTAGCAGATTTTTTAGCCGAAGCAGGACACTCCATACTGTTTGATACGGATTCTGCGCAAAATTTAGCCTTGAACGAATATCCTGCAGTGTCCGTCGCTGATATCGGTCGAAATGCCGATGTCGCGATTGTCTTAGGTGGCGATGGCACGATGCTCGGTATCGCCAGACAGCTCGCTCCTTATGACGTCCCCTTGATTGGCATTAACCAAGGCCGACTCGGTTTCATTACCGATATTCCACGCGATCAAATGATACCCGCTGTTGCCAAAATTTTAGATGGTAAACACGTTGCGGAACAGCGCTGTATGTTAGAAGCGATTGTGGTCCGCGACGGTGAGCAAATATTTAGCGGTGTCGCTTTCAATGACATTGTCTTATCGCGTGGCGCTGGTTCAGGCATGATTGAATTGCGGGTCGAGGTTGATGCACATTTTATGTACAACCAACGTTCGGACGGACTCATTGTTTCAACCCCAACAGGCTCCACAGCTTACGCCTTATCGGCTGGCGGACCACTCTTGCATCCGAGCTTAGGCGGCATCGCCATGGTGCCGATCGCGCCGCACGCTTTATCAAATCGCCCTATCGTTTTACCAGAGACGAGTGTCATTAGCGTAGAAATCGTCGCTGGGCGCGAAGCCAGTGTGAATTTTGATATGCAATCGTTTGCCAACTTGAATCACAGAGACAAAATCGTTATCAGCCGCTCTACCCACCACATCACCTTTCTGCACCCCGAAGACTGGAACTATTACCATACCTTGCGTGAAAAATTACACTGGAATGAGTATCCTTCAGTCGAAGGTGCACTCAACTAAGCGCCTGACCCACAAAGACCTGTGAATTAATACAGTGCTTTTCACAACCATACAGCCTGCACTGAGGTAAAATAAGCCCGCCTTGAGCTAAAGCTTTTATCATTACACCTACTTCATCGATTTTACTTCTCAGATCAAAACCTATGCTGCGCACGCTTGCTATTCGTGATTTTGTTATCGTCGATACGATAGAACTAGAATTCTCCGCTGGCTTTACAGTCTTCACTGGTGAAACTGGTGCCGGCAAATCAATATTGATTGATGCCTTGGCCTTAACTTTGGGCGGGCGCGGCGATGCCAGCATGGTCCGAGAAGGTGCGCAAAAGGCCGACATCTCGGCTGAATTCTCCTGCAATGCAGAAACGACGGCGTGGCTTACCGATAAAGACTTTACCAGCGAAGACGGACAACTCATCGTACGCCGAGTCATCGACAATGCCGGTCGCTCTAAAGCCTATGTCAACGGCATCACTGCAAGCGCAACACAACTACGGGAACTCGGCGAGTTGTTAGTCGATATTCACGGACAACATGCGCACCAAACACTGCTGAAAAGCGATGCACAACGCAATCTACTCGATATGCAAGGTGGCTTACAGGCCGATACAGCTGAAGTTGCTCGTTTATACAAGCAATGGCGCAATATCGCAAAACAACGTGAAGAATTTGAACAAAACGCAAAAAATATTCTGCAAGAACGTGAGCGCTTAGAATGGCAAGTCGGCGAGCTGAATAAGCTGAGACTAAAAAAAGGCGAATGGGAGGCAATCAACCAAGAACATAATCGCCTTGCCCATGCCGCCAGCTTGTTAGAAGGTGCGCAAGAAGCGGCAGATACTATCGCAGAATCTGATCATCCTCTGTTATCGCAGGTATCTGGACTTTTACAAAGGCTAAGTAAGCTAGAGGAATTCGATAGCAAACTCAAACCAGTCATTGAATCACTCGATTCTGCGCGAATTAATTTACAAGAATGTTCATATGCATTGAATGATTATCTCGGACGCGTAGAGCTCGACCCCGCTCGATTGCGGGAAGTCGAAGCGCGAGTGGAAAGTCTGCATAGTACCGCGCGCCGCTTCCACGTTGAACCTGATAATTTGATCGATGAATTAGAACATTTAAATTCACAGTTACAACAATTGTCCGGCGCATCAGATATTGAATCACTCAAAAAACAAGAAGAACAAGCACAAGAAAACTATTTGCAGTTAGCAAAAAAACTCAGCGCGCAACGTCAAGTCGTCGCACAAGACTTAGGAAGTGCTGTCACCACAGCCATGCAAGATCTGAGTATGTCGGGTGGACGATTTACGATCGAGTTGCCCGCCTGCGAGCCAAGCGCAACAGGCTTAGAACAAATCGAGTTTATGGTGGCAGGCCATGCGGGTGTTCAAGTACGCCCACTCGCCAAGGTCGCATCAGGTGGTGAGTTAGCGCGTATTTCTTTGGCGATTTCAGTGATCACATCCTGCGCGACGGCGACACCGACCTTGATATTTGATGAGGTCGATAGTGGCATCGGCGGCGGTGTTGCCGAAGTCGTCGGGCGCCTATTAAAACGTTTAGGACAAGATCGACAAGTACTGTGCGTCACACATTTACCGCAAGTGGCAAGCCAAGGAAATCAACATTTTGAAGTCAGCAAAACGCAAAAAGCTGGCAAGACTTATTCACAAATCGCCGCACTCGATAGCAAGCAACGCGTAGAAGAAATTGCGCGCATGTTAGGTGGATTAGAAATAACTGCGACCACAAGAAAACACGCTAGAGAGCTGCTGGCACTATAAAGCTAAAATGCGCATCAACTATCAACAATGCGCTCACAACATTGAAGTAAGGAAAAAATAAAATGGCATTCTTAAAAGAACCCGATTACTCGCATGGAAAATTACGCAAAACAGCCATGGTTTTGATTAATCTGGGCACACCCGATGCACCGACACCGAGTGCGGTGAGGCGCTATCTGAAGCAATTTTTATGGGATCATCGGGTCGTAGAAATTCCTCGTGCAATCTGGTGGCTCATTTTAAACCTGATCATCCTCCCTTTCCGTTCTAAAAAATCCGCGGAAAAATATGCTTCGATTTGGAGTAACGATGGCTCACCTTTATTGGTTCACACCCGCAAGCAAGCTATGCTGCTAAAAGGCTACTTAGGCGAACGTGGTCACGAGGTTCATGTGACATTTGCCATGCGTTACGGCTCGCCATCCATCCCAGAAGTTTTGGCGCAACTGAAAGTTGATGGTTATGATCGTATTTTGATTTTGCCGGCCTATCCGCAATACTCTGCGACAACGACCGCATCAAATTTTGATGCGGTCACTCAATACTATCAACAAACACGCAATATTCCTGAACTACGCTTCATCAAAAACTATCACGACCATCCGGCCTACATTCAAGCACTCAAAAATTCGATTTTGAAATCGTGGGAAACCCAAGGCAAGCCAGAAAAACTGGTGATGAGTTTCCATGGTTTGCCAAAAGCTTTTTTGCTACGCGGCGATGCCTATCACTGCGAATGCTACAAAACCGCACGCTTACTGGCTGAACAATTGGGCTTAAGCAAAGAAGATTACATTGTCACATTCCAATCGCGATTAGGTCGTGCAGAATGGCTGCAACCCTATACTGAGCCAACGGTACAAGCCTTGGCGAAACAAGGCGTGAAACGTATTGATGTTGTATGCCCGGGATTTTTGGCGGACTGTTTAGAAACCTTGGAAGAAATTTCGATGGAAGTACGACAAGCTTTCCTGACCGCTGGCGGTCAGACTTTCAACTACATTCCTTGTCTAAATGAGTCGCCCGATGGGCTGCGTGCGTTAGCCGAAATCAGCGAACAGCATTTGATAGGCTGGCCGACTATGGTCACTGCCAGTATGCGTGAACAAGAAAAGCAAGCTGCCTTAATCAGCCGCAGTGAAGCAAAACGTTTAGGTGCAGAAATTTAAGATGTCACAAAATACGTTCGTCATTGGGGATGTTCAGGGTTGCTACGATCAACTTGTTGAGTTACTCGCTAAGATCGACGCGATTGATCCTAATGCACGAATACTATTTGCGGGTGATTTGGTAAACCGTGGCCCAAAATCCCTAGAAACTTTACGACTTGTGAAAGATCTTGGAGAAAGAGCGGATTCTGTTTTAGGTAATCATGATCTCCACCTTTTAGCTGTTGCCAATGGGATCCGCACACCGCAACGCAGCGATACACTTAACTGCGTTCTGCAAGCACCTGAAAGAGACGAACTACTTAACTGGTTACGTCACCGTCCAATGGCGATCGCCATTGAGGACGGTCGTCACCTTCTAATTCACGCTGGTGTTTTCGCCGCATGGAACACAACGCAAACGATGTCACTCGCAGGTGAAATTGAAACTCAATTACGCCGCGATGATTATGCAGATTCGATTCGTCATATGTATGGCAACGCCCCCTCCATTTGGCAAGACAACTTGCAAGGTGACGATCGCACCCGCTGCATTATCAACGCACTCACCCGCATGCGTTTTTGTCACCCAGATGGGACGATGGATTTCGATCTCAAAGAAGGTGCGGCAGAAGCGCCAGAACATCTCATACCCTGGTTCGATTTACCAACACGCCAAACACAAAACTGCACCCTCATCTTTGGGCACTGGTCAACTCTAGGTTTGGTGTTACGTGAAAACTTAATTAGCCTCGATACTGGCTGCGTGTGGGGCGGAAAATTAACTGCCGTGCGCTTAACAGATCGTATGATCATACAAGTCCAAAGTCCACAACATCAATCGCCGTTTTGAATTCAAATCGAGCCCTGCATTTCAAAAACGAACATGTTAAACTACGCTTAGTTTGTTCCACATGCGGTCGACGATAGCCTTCGAAATCTGCACCAGTAAGCGTCGGACGCCATTTGAAAGCGGCATTGACGATGCAATCCATCACACCAAGTTTTTTCGCACAAAATTTACTCTCAACAATATCTGCCTTACGCTGGGGCCCTTACCTGAAAATTTTGAGCTTTGGATTGGTTTTAAGCATACTCACTTGCGCACTTGTTTTCGAACGCAATACCGGACTTCAACTTAGAAATTTTCTCCTCGTGTCTTTCCTCACAGCTTGCTGCCTTAAAGAATGGATGGAAACCCCAGCCAATTGGGGTCGGGTAAAACGCAGCTACCATGCCGACGGAATACTATGGAAAGCAGCGATTGAGCTTATTCCAACCGAATTTCGTGGCTGGTTTCATACCGCCCTGAAGATACAAATCGCGTGTTTTCGTAAGCCACTTATGACATCACCTCTAGACAAATCGAATCATGCGGTAAAGTTCACATACTTAAAAAATGGCATGTATACATCTTTACTTGCCATTGCGATTGTCGCGTGTCTGGCTGACATTCCATTTTCGCAGTTTTTACTGCGTATGAATGATATGAGTGCAATGACGATGGCGATTATCCATGCTATCTCGATTACCGCAACTCTGCTGACGATTACCAGCTTAGTTGGAGATAAACGTCTTTTAGGTGATGGTGTGCATCAAATCGAGAACCGAGTACTGCAACTCCGACTGGGAGTACGTGCCCGAGCAAACGTTCCGCTATCTCACATTGACAGTGCAATTATTCTTAATGAAAAATATGCGCCAATGTTCAATACCGATGTATCAAGCATGAATGTAACGCCCTTTGACAAGCCAAATCTTATTTTGAATCTAAAGGAAGAAATCAGCAATGACGCCAATGCTTGGTTTGAAGAACTTGGATCAATACGCTCAAATGTAAGAACACTCAGACTTTATATCGATGCACCAGAAAAATTAATTCAAGTAATCAATAGTCTTAAAACGTAGTCCTTACTGACTCCATCAAAGACTATCAGGGCTCACACCCAATCCACGCGCTACCACTTCCCTTGCATGATTCGCTACTTCTCGACGATGCGCGCCCTCAGTAGAAATACTTGGCAACTGGATCAATTCAGCAATAATTCCATCTGACTGCAAAATCAGCTTCATGCTCTCTGCAAAAGTCATTTCTCCGATGAAATCAGCAGCAGGATGGAGCCTACCTTCTGCATCGATGTAACGCACTGCAAACGGCAACACGGGAACTTTAGCTTCAATCGCGGCCTCAAATAGGTTTGGATGAAATGGCAAAATGCCACCCTGAGCCCCCGTCGTGCCCTCAGGAAAAAAAGCGATACGTTTATTGTCTCTTAACTGGTGTACCAGGCCTTCATAGATGCGGCGTACTTCGCGTTGCTTACCACGTGCCAAAAAAATGGTACCTGCCTGCGCGCTCAACCAGCCCGCAATCGGCCAGCTACGAATATCTGATTTTGCGACAAAGTGACATGCATTCCAAGAATTGATGACGAAGATGTCCAGCCACGAAACATGATTGGCGATAATCAAAGCATGATCAGCAATTTGACCGCCACTCTGATCTTTGAATTGCACCCGCACTTTACACAGCGTAAGCAATTGAAACGACCATCGGCGAACCAGGGCTTCGCGCTTGCTCGCCGCAATAAAAGGAAAAATAAGGGCGCAGGTAAGCACACCCGCAAAGATATGCATGAAGACACGAAGCAAACGCAGTTTAGGCATGCATCACCGGATATAAATAATTTTTAGAGAAAATGAAAAATGCTGCTGATACTAATTCACCAGCAGGTTCGGGAAGTCACTGGAGAGAATTATAGGCAACACGTCCATGTACAACAGTCGCTTTCACCATGCCGGGCAACTCATAGCCGATAAACGGTGTGTGCTTACCTTGACTTACTAGGGCGTCCGCTCGTACCGTCCAACGTGCGCTTGGGTCAAACACACAAAGATCGGCGGTCGAACCAACGGCAATTTGACCGCACGGCAAATCAACTAGAGCGGCTGGCTGATGGGTAATTTTTGCCAGTGCCTGACTCAGGCTAATAGCACCACGACTATCGTCGACCCATTTCACTACGAGTGACAATAACAATTCCAAACCCGTGGCACCGGACGAAGCTTCTGCAAACGGCAGAGCTTTTTCGTCATCGTCAACTGGCGTGTGATCAGAGCAAATCGCGTCAATAGTCCCATCTGCCAACGCCGCTAAAATTGCATCTCTATCCCGTTGGCTGCGCAGTGGTGGCGTCAAACGTGCGTTCGAATCAAAGTAACCAATATCGGCGTCTGTCAAATGCACATGATGAATGCCAACGTCGCAGGTCAAAGCTAAACCTTCTTTCTTAGCCTGACGTATCAATTCCAAACCCGCGGCAGAAGAAATACGGCACAAATGCACACGAGCGCCTGTAGCGCGCATTAATTCAAACAAGGTATGCATAGCGATCGTTTCTGCCATCACGGGTACGCCCGACAAACCTAGGCGGGATGCTAAAGGGCCACTGTGCGCGACACCGCCTTTACCAATAAAAGCATCTTGAGGACGCAACCATACCGTGTAAGAAAAAGTCGCAGCATAAGACAAGGCACGTTGCAATACATTGGTATCCACAATTGCTTCTTCCGCCTGCGAAAAACCAACACAACCTGCTTCGGTTAAGGCCGCCATTTCTGTTAAATTTTGTCCTTTAAGGCCGATAGTCAGAGCACCAAGCGGATAAACATTGGCCTTATGCTGCATCTTGGCTCTTTGTTTGAGCATCTCAACCAAGCCAGCTTCATCTAACACGGGATCTGTGTCCGGCGGGCAAACCAAGCTAGTCACACCACCACGCATGGCGGCTTGCAATTCAGATTCCAAAGTCGCTTTATATTCAAAGCCAGGTTCGCGTAAACGTGCGCTCAAATCGACCAAGCCAGGCGCCACCACTAAGCCACTAGCATCTATCGTGTTATGCGCGACAAAACCATTTGGCTGTATTCCAACACCCGCAATTTTACCTTCACTAATGTAAATATCTCTAACGTCATCCAAGCCATTTGCCGGATCAATCACACGTCCATTTTTAATATGAAGATTCATATTGCTTCTCTCAAAAAATACTTTCATCTAGTTGATATTTGTTACATCAAGGCAGGCGTTAAGATCATTTCAAGGTATTGAACCGCAAAGCACGCATCGTTTTTTTAGGCCGCGCAGATACCCCTGCGGTTAAATTGTTTTGAATCTAGCTGCTCACACACTGCTACCTGAGACTATACTCATCACCGCCATACGCACAGCAATACCAAAAGTCACCTGCGGCAGAATCACAGCCTGCGGACCATCGGCGACTGCTGAATCAATTTCGACTCCGCGATTCATAGGCCCGGGATGCATCACTATCGCATCAGATTTGGCCAAGGCGAGACGCTCTGGCGTTAAACCATATTGCTTAAAATATTCCTGTGTTGATGGCAACAAAGCGCCACTCATGCGTTCGTTTTGCAAGCGCAACATAATCACGACGTCTACGCCGCGCAGGCCTTCGTTCATATTAGTAAAGACTCGCACACCCATTTGCTCCAAGCCACCAGGTAACAAAGTTCGAGGGCCAATCACACGCACTTCAGCGGCACCCAAAGTAGTCAAAGCGTGAATATCAGAACGTGCTACTCGGCTATGTAAAACATCACCGACAATAGCGACAGTCAGATTACTAAAATCTTTTTTGTAATGACGTATCGTGTACATATCCAACAAGCCTTGAGTCGGGTGTTCATGTCGACCGTCACCTGCATTCACCACATGTACATGATGTTGTTTCGTATCATTCAAATGCTGAGCGATCAAGAATGGTGCGCCCGAGGTCGCATGGCGCACTACAAACATATCCGCGTGCATGGCAGCCAAATTATCTATCGTATCAAGTAAAGATTCTCCTTTACTGGCGCTGGACGCCGCGATATTCAGATTAATTACATCGGCTGACAGACGTTTTGCGGCAATCTCAAAGGTCGTACGTGTGCGCGTCGAATTCTCAAAAAACAAATTAAATACACTCTTACCGTGCATTAAGGGGACTTTTTTTAATTCGCGTTCACCGATACTGACGAAAGAAGAAGCCGTATCAAGGATATGTTTCATGATGGATTTTGGCAGGCCATCAATCGCTAACAAATGTTGAAGTTCGCCGTTTTTATTTAGCTGTGGATTTTTCATCATTGCTCATTCTTTGGTTGGACAATCCAAATCTCATCAACGCGATCTGGCGCCATATCTATATCAAAAAAAACTTACTACCAACTTTTCTAACTGCCAGCCTATTTTGCCAGCTACTTGGATGCGTTTAAGTTTGATCAAAATACTGCTGCAGTATCAAAGCTGCGGCTTGGTCATCGATGTGCTCGCCTTGCTTTGCTTTAAACATAGCTGAGGTGTAGCGCTCATCGACTAATGCTATTTTTACGCCATAACGCCCGTGCAATTGATTTGCAAATCGTTGACAACGGACCGTCATTTCGTGCGCGGCACCGTCGGGATGCATAGGTAAACCAACGACGCATAATACTGGTTGCCAATCTTGGACTAACTTGGCAATCGCCTCAAATTTTGCGTCGTTGCTGGCAGCACTAATAATATTTAGCGCCTGCGCCTGTTTGAGCATAGTATTTCCAACGGCGACACCAATACGTTTTAAGCCAAAATCAAATGCCAAGATACAACCACTCAGTTGAGATGATTCACCAACCTGCATGAGGCTCATTAAGCATGTCCTGCCACAGAGGCCAACATTAATGGATCAAAACCCAATAACTTCATCGCAGCATCGAAACGTTCTTCGATTGGGAGATCAAACATCACACCCAAATCAGCGGGAACCGTCAACCAACCATTAGCTAAAATTTCTTGCTCAAGCTGACCCGCTCCCCAGCCGGCATAGCCAATACTGAGTAACAAACGCTGTGGCGCCTCACCTGCTGCTAAAGATTCCAAAATATCACGTGAAGTGGTAAAACTGACTTCATCCGTAACTCTTAAGGTGGACGAATATTGACCAGCCGGAGCATGCAAAATGAAGCCCCGATCACTTTGAACCGGACCACCAAATAACACGGGATTTTGTCCCATGGGATGTGAATTTGGAATAATTTCAAGCTGCAGATCAATACGTTCAAACAAATCAGCGACAGTCATATCGGTGGGTCGATTGAGTACCATGCCCATGGCACCACGTGCATTATGTTCGCAGATATAAATCAGCGTGCCGCCAAAAACAGGATCAGTCATCGTTGGCATCGCGATCAAAAAATGATTGCTTAAATCGAGTGACTGCGCCGCAGCCTCATCTTTGCTAGTACCGACTTTAAGCTTGATCATAGATTCTAGAGTGTCAGAAAAATCATAACCGACAAGTTCGATTTCCTCTTCCTCAAAGTCATCGACAGGGGAATATAGTGTTTTTTGCTTCTTCATCCTTATATTTTACCAGTTTTAGCCCAGTTTTTTTGATCTGTGCTATGGTTCCGCGAACAAGCAATCCGCGCTGGCTAACGCCGTTCTTTCGATTACGAGCTGCAACATTAGCCAAACGCCTCCACCACATTATCTTTTTCACAAAACAAAATGACCTACTCCAAAAGTCTAGTCTGGTTTCGCCGCGATTTACGCAGTTTTGACCATGCGGCACTATATCAAGCCTTAAAGCAGTCATCTGCTTGTTATTGTGTTTTTGTGTTCGATCACAGTATTTTGCAACACCTACCCAAGCGTGACCGTCGCGTTCAATTCATTCATCAAAGCGTCGTCGAATTACGTCAGGAAATAGAAAAACTAGGGGGTAGTTTGATCATCCGTTACGGCAATCCACAACAAGAGATTCCTGCCTTAACAGCGCAATTGGAGGTTGATGCGGTATTTGTCAATCGGGACTATGAGCCGTTAGCAAAAGAACGTGATCAGGCCATCCAACTTGCCCTAAACAGTTTTAACTGCGCCTTCGTTTCGACTAAAGATCAAGTTATTTTTGAGGTTGACGAAGTATTGAGTCTGGCGGCGAAGCCTTTTTCTGTATTCACGCCATACAAGAATGCTTGGTTAAAAAAGATAGCTAGCGAAACAGAAGGCGGTGCCGATTTTTACTTTAGAGCCTATCCTATAGAGAAATATGCACAACATTTGGCCAAATATACTGATAAGTCTCTACCAAGCTTGGCGGAAATGGGTTTCGAAGAACTCAACGAGGACGAGCTAAAACTGCAAGGCGGCATGTCTGCAGGATCAAAATTACTAGAAGATTTTCTATCTCGGATGGATCAATACGGCAACACTCGTGACTTCCCTGCGATAAAAGGCCCCTCCTATCTATCGGTACATTTGCGCTTTGGTACGGTGTCGATACGTTACTTGGTTAGTCAAGCGATACGCAATATACGAACAGCGGGTGATTTACAAGGTGCAAATGTTTGGTTATCCGAGTTAATCTGGCGTGATTTTTATTTCATGATTTTGCATCACCATCCACGCGTCATTAATCGCTCTTTCAAGCCAGAATACGATGCGATACAGTGGGAAAGTGGCGAACAGGCACAACTATTATTCCGAGCCTGGTGTGACGGCAAAACCGGCTATCCTCTAGTCGATGCAGCGATGCTGCAATTGAACCAAACAGGCTATATGCACAATCGCCTACGTATGGTCGTGGCCAGTTTTTTAGTGAAAGATTTGGGCATAGACTGGCGCTGGGGTGAAGCTTATTTTGCTTTACATCTCAATGATTTCGACTTATCCGCCAATAATGGTGGCTGGCAGTGGGCGGCCTCAACTGGCTGCGACGCACAACCTTACTTCCGTATATTTAATCCGATTACACAGTCCGAAAAATTCGATGCCGATGGAAAATTTATTCGTCGCTACTTACCGCAATTGTCTGCTTTGAATTCGCGACAAATTCACGCACCTTGGACCCTCGGACAAATTGAATTAAAGGCAGCAAATCTGAGATTGGGGATTGACTACCCGCTACCCGTTGTTGAACATGATGTTGCGCGCAAAAAGACATTGGAACGATATAGCGTCGTCAAGAAAGTCGTCGCAGAATAAAAAAACGCCTCGAAAAATTTCGAGGCGTTTTCTTTAATCAACTGCAATATCTTATGAAATGACTTCAGTTTGCTGGTTCACAAAACCACTAATTGCCGCTAACAAATCATCTTCACGATAAGGTTTACCGAAGTACTCATTAACGCCAAGCTCTGCCGCATAGTTACGATGTTTATCCGCGGTACGAGATGTAATCATGATGATAGGAATATGCGTGGTTCTCGAGTCACTGCGCACGTTACGCGTCAAATCAAATCCATCCATGCGAGGCATTTCAATATCCACCAACATCACGTCTGGTGTAATCGACTGCAACTGCTCCAAAGCATCAATACCGTCTTTCGCCAACACCACCTGATAGCCTTCACGCACCAACAAACGTTGTGTAACACGACGCACAGTTAATGAGTCATCCACCACCATCACGATGTGATGAGAGCGCAAGCCTTGTACTGGTGCAACTTGCGTTGGTACCGAAGCTTTTTCTACCATCTCCGCGACAGCACCGAGGTCTTGGCTATCAACTACGGTTTCTGGAAGCTTGGCTCGTTCGTGTTCCAGTTTCTGTGCCAGCGGTACTGGATTCAGAATCAATACGATGTTACCTGAACCAAGTACCGTAGCACCTGCAATACCGATCATACGCGCCAGTTGCGGACCGACGTTTTTGACAACAACCTCGCGATTACCAATAATCTGATCCACATGAATCGCAACACGTTCATTATCGCTCTTCATAATCAAAATCGGCGTGTATTGCTGCGTATCAGGTGTTGCTTCACGCTCGCCTAACATACTCGGCAAGTAATGCAAAGATACACGATTACCTTGCCACATGATAAAACCATCATTGTATGCATTTGCCAAGGCTGCCGATTTCAACTGTTGGACCTGCTCCACTAATACTGAAGGCACAGCAAAAGTCTTGCCACCTGCATTCAAAATTACGACTTGTGTTACCGCCAAAGTCAAAGGCAAGTGAATCGTAAAATGCGCTCCCTGACCTTCAACCGAGGTAACTGATACACGCCCACCAAGTGATGCGGCTTCAGAGCGCACAACGTCCATACCAACGCCACGACCCGCTAACTCAGTCACTTCACTGGCAGTAGAAAATCCTGGTTCGAAAATCAAATTGACGACTTCGGACTCATTAATAAAATTTTCATCCGTCAACAAGCCGACTGTTTTTGCCTTCTCACGGATCCGATTAATGTTCAAACCTTGTCCATCGTCAGTAAAGTGAATAACAACTTCATTACCCTCTTGACGAATCTCGATCAATAATTCACCAACCTCACTCTTACCACGACCAACGCGATCTTGACGCGCTTCGATACCATGCACGATCGCGTTACGTAACATATGTTCGAACGGCGCGACCATTTTTTCCAAAACGCTACGGTCAATCTCAACCGACGTACCGCGAATATCGAGGTTGACACGTTTATCAACTTCTTTTGCAGTTTGGCGCGCAATTCGATATAGACGCTCGGAAACGCTGGAGAACGGAATCATACGCACACGCATCAAATCCTGTTGCAATTCACGTGTTAAACGCGCTTGTACGTTCAAATCTGTGGTCGCGCCTTCAATAGTTCGGCTTAAGGTAGTTTGTACGGTTGCAACGTCGCTGACGCTCTCGGCCATCATGCGAGTCAATTCTTGCAGTCGAGTAAATCGGTCAAACTCTAAAGGATCGAATTCACGATCACCCGAAAATGCCATACGCGATGTAATTTGTGTCTCAGCTTGAATCTCTACTTCACGTAACTGGTCACGCAAACGGCTCACGTTTTCAGTCAACTCTGATAACGAAGCCTTCAACGTATCAACTTCATTTTCCAGTTTAGAACGGGCAATCGAAACTTCACCAGCCTGATTCACCAAGCGATCCAAAATATCCGCACGTACCCGCACCAAAGGCACAGGCGCAGAAGCTGCAGACATCGCCGTTTGCGGTGCTAACTGACGAGGTGCAGTTGAAATTTTGACTGGCTTAGCGACTGCAGTATTAGACGTCTCAACTGGTTTATCTAGGCCCAAAGCTGATTCTGCTACCGCTAGGTTTGACTCAGCAGAATATGGCACCTCTTCAACGACGGGTTCTTCGGCTGTTGCCACCTCAGGTTCAGGCACAAAACCTGACTGCAAAGCATCTTGAAATTGATTGATTTCCTGCGCTACAGTCAACTCCGCGAGCGGAGCAGTTTCTAAGGTCAACGCCGCTAAATCTGGGTTTTGCAAACGTTCAAACAGATGCATAGCATAATCTTGACGCGCAATCAGATCTTCCAATAACGGTTGACGGATTGTACTGCCAGTGTGCATCAAGTTTTCGATGCGAGTTTCCATGTCATGCGTATGCTGACCCAACTGCATTGCACCAGCCATACGGGCACTACCTTTTACGGTGTGCATCAAACGCAATATTGACTGAGGAATAGCGTCGTCTTCTGGACTTTGCTGCCAAGACTGTAGCAATTGACCTATCATCGGCAACAGATCATTCCCCTCTTCCAGAAACACTGGAAGCAAGTCGTGGTCAATTTCATCTCGAACTTTTAATTCTATGTCTGTTGATGTGCGATCAAGGCCAGCCTGATTTGCTGTTTCTAAGGCTGGCGCTGATGAAGGCGCAGGTTCGGTTGCCTCGAGTCCAGAGAATGCAACGCTACTACCCGCATCAACTTTACTTACAGTTTCAGAGAATTGAATCTCAGGCTCGTCAGCAACAGTCAACTCTACAGCCTCAACAAATTCTGGAACTGGAACTACAAGCTCAACTGGTTCTGGGTTTGACTCAACTACCGCTGCAGTATCAAGCAAATTGATTGATTCAGGCAAGAATTCGTCTGTGTCAACATGAGCTGGTTCAACTAGAACATTCTGAAGCTCTGGCAATTGCGATTCGACCAAACTCACATCAATCGCATCCGGTAAAGAAACGTCAGTGCCAACCACGTTTGAGCCAAGATTTAAGTTAGCCTCCGTTTCAGGCAAAGCATCTTCATGCAACTCATCTTCAACTGAAGCAGCGATAATCGCTTCATCGATGCTACTTGAAATATCAGCTGCTGCTGGCACTCCATCCAACATCACAGCATCTAAACGCTCGTTGGTAGAAGTAATAAACTCTTCATCGTCACCCACATTCGAACGATCAATGACCGATTCAAGTAATTGACTGAGTTTTTGATTTTCCAAAGGAGCGCGGTCTGCCATTTCTGACAGGGCAAATCTTTGCAACATCGACTTCACGCATTCAACGGTATGATCCAAAGTATCAAATTCAGACGCCTTCAAATTAACCGGATGTCGCTCTAATCGCTGCAATACATTCTCTAAGTTATGTGCTATTTCTTGCACTGCAAACAATCCAACCGTCGCAGAACTACCTGCTAAGGAATGTGCGGCATGCACCGCGTGGCGCGAAACTGGTCGAGCTGATTCATGACGCCACTCAGAAAAATCTTGTGCTAAGAAACGAACTATTTCATCCGTCTCCGCCATATAAATTGTATGCAAAGGCAGGCTAATTTCAATCTCACCAATACGTTTGGTGTTGTCGTTTTCTTTCGAAGACGGCATGGAGAAATCAGGGAAATCTATAATCTGCGCGGTTGGCTGCGCGACTGATAGCCCTATTGCTGGGGTCTGCTCAGCTTCAGTACCGAGTAATGGTGCGTCGTCCACCGTAATTTCATCTGCATGATGATCCACCGGCACCGCAGTTAATTCACTTGCATCAACCATTAGGTCGCTCAAGACATCCGATATCATCGGTAACTCTGGCTCTACAAAGTCTACTGCAACCAAGTTTTCTTCAACGCTAGATGCGACCAAACTGTCATGTTCAATGACAGCATCAGCGTTACTAGCCGTGGTTTCTTCATCAAAAGTAATATCGCCGAAAATTGCTGCCTCAAGTTTAGGTTCGACAGCGGTATCCGTTGAGGTATCAAATTGCGTCACTACAGGTGTCTCTAACGCAAGCTCGGTAGCGTCTTCAACCACAGTTTCGATCACTACCTCATTTAATGCTTCGTGTTCTATATCGAGAACTACTTCATCACTCAGTTCTGGCGCCAAGTTATCTGACAAACTCAAACCAGCGATTCCAGCTGCCTCCGCTGCTTCATCCAATATCGGCGCGACTACTTTGTCTGAATCAACTTCAAGCATGCTTGGCTTGATCTCAACAGACGCCAACGCCAGAGTCATATCCTTCGAATCCATGACCACAGATTCCGGAGCAATGAGTTGCGCAGATTCTTGCAGCTCAATACTAAATGGCAATCCTTCTTTCACGCGAGCAGCCGCCGCTATGATTGCATCTGAATTTCGAGCTGAAGTCCCTAAATTTTTAAGTTCTTCCACCCAATCAAACATTTCAGCGGCAGCATATTCCAACAATGCGTATAAGGCCTCCGTACCTGCACGGGAATCGGACAGCCATAAGTTCATTACTTGTTCAATGTTCCACGCACCTTCACCAAACACATTCAAACCGACCATCCGTCCACTGCCTTTCAAGGTGTGGAAGGACCGACGTAAGCGTATTAAATACTCTTGGTTGGCACTATCGTGGCGAGATAGCGGGATATTTTCACGCACTGCTTCTAGTACTTCATCCGCTTCCATCAAGAAAATTTCCAACAATTCAGCGTCGATCTCCGCCTCAGTCTCGGGCAATTCTTGCGTCAATTGGATTTCAGGTACCGCATCAGTTTGTGTGGTCGCGGCAACAATTTCGTTCAACGCGGCATCAGGATGTGCGAAATCCGTATGTGCCAATAAATCAATAGCAGTCTTGGCGCGAGCACTTGCTTCACTATCATCTAGCAACGCCGCAAAAGACCTCTCATGATCAAGCGAATCCTTTAGCTGCGCCTGCAACTCAGAATTTTGTGGTGTATCAACTAAAGATGCTAAGAGTCGCTCCGACTCTTTTTGCTGTTCAAGCAAATCTTGCTCTGCTGTAGCAACAGGCACCATTGCCAAGTTTGTTTCCAAAGGAACTGATGGCAATAATTCTTTTTCCGGTGCTTTTTCCAAAAGCTTTGAATGAAAAACGCCTTCCTGCTCGTCAAATACAAAGCGTTTCTTAGCAAACTCGGGTTGGCTCTGCAGCGTTTCGATAAAGAATGAAAGTGCGCCAATATTTTGTGCGACTTTTTGATGTAGCGTTGGAATATCAACGCCTGCTAATTCATCGGCACTTATGCACTGTTTAACTAACTCACGGGTATGATTAACCGCTGCCAAAGCGTCGTCTTGATCAAGAATCGCTAACGCACCGCCAATTTGCGCCAGAGTACCGTCAACGGGACTTAAAATAGCCAAATTAGATACATCGCGGAAGTGTTCATCAAGCGCTTTTTCTGCATATTTCAAACTACCTTGCATCTCACCGACCAAAGCAGCCATCGTTTGACGTTGTTGCGCCTCTCGAGAAATCTCGCCTATCCAACTTGCTTGGTTTCCAGGCGAGTCACCACCAACCACGGACAACAATCGGGCTGAAATTTCGTCTGCACGTACTGCAAAGTTGGTAGGTAAATGAGTAATTTGTTCAAATGCGTTTTCTAAAAACAACAGACAGGTGGCCAACTCCAAGCCCATACGTTCCTGATCTTGTGCACGAACAGCATGACTGGCAATGCCGTTTAATTCACGCAACAATTTAGCTAACGGAGGCGAATGCAATCCAGAACCTAAGTCTGCGAGATCTTTCATTTTCTGGAAGAATTTATCGGATAAGCCAGCATCACCGTTAGAAATTCGCCCCCACAAGTTCTTAATATTACCAAGCAGCTCTTTAGCCGATGACAATACATGAGGCGCGATCAAACCATAGCGTTTCTGATCATAATCAAGTGGCACGTGATCATTTAATTGGTAGGCTTTTCGAATTTGGGATACAAACGCAGAGGGTTCTTTAACTTGTGCAATAAAAAACAAGGCATCACGCAACAACCGTTCAGGAACACTTGTATTCCCCTCAACCAAGCGCCTGATCTGCAAATTAATGCGTCCCCAGATTTGCTTAATATGTCGCTCATCTTTTGCTTCTACTTGCGCAGTTGATTCCGCGAATGCGCGCATAACAAGCCAAAATGCTTTGGTTTGGGATGTCGTCTGCGCTTGTTCAATTTCGTGAATCAATACACTCATTTGAGCTGATGAGTCTTGCTTAGCTTGGGCGTTTTTACTGGTCAACAGAGTCAACAATAATTTTTCAAAACGCAAACGAATAGCGCCGTAATTTATCGCAACAACTTGTGTTGATAGCGTCAACTCGGGAATTTTCTCCTGAACTGACAAAGACGGAAAAAACAGGTCCGCAGGATGAATGCGTTCCGCGCCCTTCAACTCCAATAAAGCACGATACTCGGGATAAAGTCTTACAGGTTGCTGAGGATTTCCCGCCAACAAATCTTCCAGATAACGCAAGACTGCATAAAACGCCTCAGTTACTTTGTCTGCGACGTCCTGTGAATGTTCTAACTTACCAGCCTGTATTTTTTCAATTATTTCTTCAACCGTTTCGGTAACGATTGCTACGCCTTCGATCTCGACAATTTGCAATGCACCATGTGCCTGATGTAAATAAGTTTTGGCTTGCAATAATGATGTTGCCTGACCATCGGCATCTTGGCCAATAGCAGAAACTAATAATTTACCTGCATTGGAGAGTGCTTCTCGCAACTCCGTCATCACCCAAGACAAAGGAGCAATATCAAATTGCTCTTGTCCCAAATCTGATGATTTAGAAGAACCTGATGTCATTCTTAAACCCCGCAAACTCTATGAGCGAGAAACTTGGTTTCTCGCGCTGCAAACACAATCAAGCTAAATAAACCTAAGCTGCTGTCTAATATCAAGCAGTAACCCGGAATCGAGACACGGAATTTTTCAATTCTTCCGCTAACTTAGACAAGTCTTTAATGGAGATGGAGGTTTGTTGCGTACCGTTTTGCGTTTTTTCAGTAATCGTCAAAATGTGTTCAATATTTTGTGCAACGCCATTCGCTGATGTTGCCTGTTGCTCAGTAGAGAGTGAAATACCTTGAATCAACTCCGCGAGGCGGTTAGAAACGCTACGAATTTCTGACAACGCAGTACCCGCCGCATCAGACAGTTTTGCTCCTTCAACCACACCCTGTGTTGATTTTTCCATCGCGGCAACCGCATCATGGGTGTCCGTTTGAATCGTACGAACCAAGGCACCAATCTGTTTCGTCGCTTCAGCTGAACGTTCCGCTAGACGCTGAACCTCTTCCGCAACAACTGAGAAGCCTCGACCTGCTTCACCCGCCGACGCCGCCTGAATCGCCGCATTCAACGCCAAGACGTTGGTCTGTTCGGTAATATCGGAAATCAATTCGGTGATCTCACCAATCTCCTGTGAAGACTCACCGAGACGTTTAATACGCTTTGAAGTTTCTTGGATTTGCTCACGAATCTCGTTCATGCCCTTGATCGTGTTTTCCACCGCTAACGCACCTTGCTCCGCCGCCGCAACCGACTGACGTGCAACCTCTGCTGATTCATTCGCAGATCGGGAAACTTCAGTAATATCATTTGCCATCGTGGTAATTGCTTTACCAGCATCCACGATCTCACGTGCCTGTTGATGGGACGCTTCCAACAATTCATCGGAAATCGTCTGCGCTTGTGAGGAAGCAGAAGTAACCTGTACCGCAGTATTCGTAACGCGTCCTACCAGACCACGCAACTCTTCCACCGTGTAATTAACAGAGTCGGCAATCGCTCCAGTAATGTCTTCAGAAACCGTTGCCTGAACAGTCAAGTCACCATCCGCCACTTCTTGCAACTCATTCATTAAGCGCAAAATCGCAGCCTGATTTTGTTCATTAACTGCATTCGCTTGTTCCTCTTGTTTTTGCGCCAATTGCATTTGCGCATCAGCCTCGAGACGACGCTGATTCGCCTCTTTAGTACGATTACGACTGTCTTGCAACAACACGATCGCAATACCTGTCGCAGAAATCAAAGCCAAAACCGCCGTCAAAATCAAGAACCAGAAAGACAGATTGGTAGAATCTTGTTGAGCAGTATATGTTTTTTCCAGTGCAGAAATTTTTTGCTTCAAATCCTCGTTTTCACTAAAGATCAACTGTTCTGATTTTTTCGCCTCAATAAAGTCATTATTCTTGATCAAAATATTGTCAACGTGCTTTTTGTATTCAACGAAAGTTTTTTGCAATTCGGCTAGCTTTGCGCGAGTTGCAGGTTCTTTCGTCGCGGCCAATTTATTAATTTCGCTGCCGTTCAAGAAGCCTTCAACCAATTCAAAAAACGTATTTGCATCTTTACCGAGCAAGAACGCTTTTTCTGGATTAATGCCTTCCGGCGTCATGAATTCAGATGCGCTTCGAGCCAAACGTTGAGTCAACATAACTAATTGACCAGAGGCAAAAATCGCTTGCGCAGACGCGCCACTTTGCACTTTTTGAGTTGAAATTTCATCCGACAAACTAGCAAGAGTTGGCGATAACAAGTTCATGTTTTCTAGATCATCGCGAAAACCAGCCAATTCTTTTTTGGTTTTCAAAACCACCGATGCAGCATTATTGGAGTTCGCCCAAGCACGCTTCGTCGCATTTAACACTGGCTCAAGTGCCGTACTCGGTTTGGAAATAGTACGACCTTTGTAATCACCGCCGTTAATCAATACATTCAAATTGGAGTTAATCGCTTTTTGACTATCATCTAATTGGGAAAACGCTGCTGGTTTGCCGTAAATCGCATTAGGCGCCGCCTTACCAATGCGCTGCGAGTGCATCAAAATCTCGCCTGAAATCTGCGCTTGCGTTGAAATCAAAGCTGATTGACTCGCATTTAACCAAACAAAAACCGCGCTCAATGCCAAAGACAAGGACATCGCAATCAATAAATACCGAATCTGTTTTTGCAGAGGTAAATGCCCAATCAAAGGCAAGCGAATATCGCGACCACTATCAATCGCATTACCAATAATAGTTGCATCGACTCGATCCATCGTTCTATCTTCGAACGGAACATCGTCTTTTGCAGAGGCCGATGATTCAATAGGATCATCACTCACTATACGAACATTCTGCGCTTCTTCAATCGCTGCACTTGGCAAAATCTCACTCTCGATAGAACGCGTCGGTGCTTCTGAAGCTTGATTCGCGAAGTCTAGATCTTGGACTTCTTGATCCTCAGTCGAATGTGGTTGGGTATTCAATGCCATTACAAAATCTCCTAAACGATTGAAAAGCTAGGCTTTCTTTTAATTACTTATCCATCAATATTTATTTACAAACCAATGTGCAAGAACTCTGGGTCTTGCACCAAAAGTGAGAGGCTTAATTGTGACCAAATTTGACCATCTGCATCAATAAATCTATTTAAAACCCAAGGCTTGGCAGTTCCACCTTGAGCAGCGAGCTCTTCGCTATCATCGATCAATTGCATTTCATCAGCGTTGCGCAAGCCCAAAACTTTAGAAACTAATAATCCACTGTTAAACGACAAGCTATTTGAGAAAGCCAATACCCTGCAGGAAGAATCTTGGTTGGTTGCCTCGCCACCTTCAAACAAGGAATAATCAATAACACTCGTCAAACTACCGCGCACATTGGAAAGCCCAAGATACCAAGTCTTAGTCAGCGGCACCTTAGTCAGGTTACCAGAGGAAACAATCTCGCCAGCCTCACGCAAGTCAATCAGATAACGGGTGCGACCAATCAAGACACCCAGCTGATTTGCGCGCACATGAGAGCCCGCTTTCGCAGCCTGCATACGCTCCATTAGCTGTGCTTGAAAATCGCGTAAGCGAGCTCGTCGGGCGACTGACTTAGATACCGCGACTTCCGGCTCAGTAAATACTACTTTATCGATGGCGTTCTCTGTCATAGCTAAATTCGTTTAACCGAGTGCCGCGATTTTTGCCAATAATTCTTGTGGATCGATTGGTTTAACCAAATAATCCCGTGCACCTTGGCGTAAGCCCCAAATACGATCAGTTTCCTGATTTTTACTTGTACAAATGATGACTGGGACATCTTGCGTGTCTGGGTCACGTGAAATCGCGCGAGTAATCTGAAAGCCGTTCTGGCCCGGCATGACGACATCCATCAAAATCAATTGAGGCTTATCTGCTTTAATTTTAGTGAGTGCATCCTCTCCATTTTCAGCAGTCGATACGGAGAAGCCGTTCTTAACAAGTATATCCGTTAAGAAATAACGCTCGGTTGGAGAATCATCGACGATTAAAATTTTCTGTATTGCCATTTTCGACCTCGAAAAATATTTTTTAAACTTATTTAAAACAAATTGAAAGCACGAGCTAAAAACCTTAGTTCGAATGCACTTCAGATGTGTATTTACGCACTGTTTTCAGCAAGCTATCTTTGGTAAAAGGCTTGGTTAAATACTCCTCAGATCCAACCATTGCACCGCGCGCACGATCAAAAAGCCCATCTTTCGAAGACAACATAATCACTGGAGTATCACGAAATTTAGCACTCTTTTTGATTAATGCGCAGGTTTGATAGCCATCTAGTCTCGGCATCAAGATGTCACAAAAGATAAGATGTGGATGGGTATCGTTGATTTTAGCGAGTGCATCGAAACCGTCTTCCGCCAAAACCACCTTGTAACCAACTTGCCCCAAGAAGATTTCTGCAGATCGACGAATGGTACTGCTGTCATCAATCACCATAATTCTTAAATTTTCATTGCCTATTGAGCTTGACATGGGACGTTCTCGGAGTGGAAAGAGTTATTACTACATCGCACTTTAACAAAATTTAACTAGCTTGAAGCAACTTTTTCGGGCTTTCTTCACCATGAAACAACAATTCCTACAGCGTAATGAAAAAAATGCCCAACTTTGGTCAAGTTAAGGTAAACAAACTATCGTTATATTCAATATCTACATTGAAGATCATTAGTAGAGTGTTTACACCGGCACCATATCAAAATCATCTTTACGTGCACCACATTCAGGACAAGTCCAATTTAGCGGCACATCCTCCCATTTCGTACCCGCCGCGATGCCATCTTGTGGCGAACCTTGCGCTTCGTCATAGATCCAGCCGCAAATTAAACACATTAATGTCTTGTATTCCACGAAATAAATTCCTTTTAGATAACGACTTTAACCATGGCTTGAGGTATTATCACGCGCACAAATTCGTGAATATATTAGCGCACAACATAGTCGTTGAGAGATAAAACGCGAAAGGATAATCAATCTTCGTTTTTTATTCCACAAAATTCATTATAAATCCCGCAATTGCATTTCAGTTTTGCTGCGTTTGCTATTTAATTTACACTGCGCGGCTTTAGATAGATAGTAAATCTTCATCATCCACTCGCGTGAACCGAGCTTTGTAGTTAAATCCCTCTAATTGTATTTTTTGAACAATTTATATGTCATTAAACGAAACTTTATTCCAAAGAGCACAAATTACTACACCGGGCGGTGTCAACTCACCCGTACGTGCTTTCCGCTCTGTGGGCGGCACACCTCGCTTTATCAAAAAAGCGCTTGGAGCCTACTTTTGGGATGCTGATGACACAAGATACATTGACTATATTGGATCATGGGGGCCTGCGATTCTCGGCCATGCTCATCCTGAAGTAATTCAAGCCGTGCAGCAAGCAGCCAGTCAAGGACTTAGTTTTGGGGCGCCGACAGAAGCAGAAATTTTGATGGCCGAAGAAATTTGTAAATTAGTTCCCTCAATCGAACAAGTACGCTTAGTTTCGAGTGGCACAGAAGCGACAATGAGTGCGCTGCGTCTTGCTCGCGGCGCTACTAAGCGTGACAAAATCATCAAATTCGAAGGCTGCTACCATGGTCATGCCGATTCACTTTTAGTCAAAGCTGGCAGTGGTCTTTTAACTTTCGGCAATCCCACATCGGCAGGCGTGCCAGAGGACTTCACTAAGCATACTTTAGTGCTGGATTACAATAATTGCGAACAACTGGAATCGGCGTTTCAAGAGTTTGGTGACAAAATCGCTTGTGTCATTGTAGAGCCCGTAGCTGGCAACATGAATTTAATTAAAGCCTCCGACGCTTTTTTACAAACCATGCGCCGTCTATGCACACAACACGGCAGCATTTTAATCTTCGATGAAGTCATGTGTGGTTTTCGAGTTGCCTTGGGTGGCGCTCAATCTTTGTACAACATTAAGCCCGACTTAACCGCGCTAGGCAAAGTGATAGGCGGTGGTTTGCCTGTGGCTGCTTTCGGCGGTCGTGCCGATATCATGGGACACCTAGCTCCCTTGGGCGGGGTCTACCAAGCGGGAACCTTGTCGGGCAATCCCGTCGCAGTTGCCGCCGGTCTGACTACGTTGAAGTTAATTCAAGGACCCAACTTTCACTCGCATTTAACGGGCCAAACACAAAAATTGGTTGATGGTTTAAATGCCGCTGCGAAAGAATGTGGTCTCGATTTTTGTGCTGATTCTATAGGCGGTATGTTTGGACTTTACTTTTGCAACGAAGTGCCAAGTACTTTCGAGCAAGTGATGAAGGCAGATGCAAACCAGTTCAAGCTTTTCTTCCACAAAATGTTAGATCATGGCATATATCTTGCTCCATCCGCATTCGAAGCAGGATTTGTCTCTGCCGCACATGACGATGCAGTGATAGAAACGACAATAAATGCGGCACGTACAGCATTTCAAGAATTAGCATGTAAATAATTATCACATAAGTAAAATTTACCAATTTACATGTAAATTCCAAATCTGTTAATTTTTGAAAAATAGCCAACAAAAACTACATTTTTCAATATACGAGCCGATAAGCTTCTGATATCTTTCGCCGCACTTACTTTGATCTTTCGAGAAAAAAATGCAACTAAACCTAAGAAAACTCAGTCTTTCCATCGGCTTAATTTCGACAACATTATGGGCTCAGGCGCAAACACAGACACTAAAAGAATCCGCCCAACAGGCAATCCTGAGTAATCCAGAAGTACAAGCAAAATGGCATAGTTTTCAATCAACGAGCTCTAGCCGTGATGCGGCGTTTGGTGGGTATTTGCCAAGTATTAATTTAAGCCTTGATGCTGGAAAGGATAATCACGACACACGTCTTGGCAAATCAGACTTGTCACGTAATTCTGCCGCGCTTAGTTTAAATCAGATGTTGTTTGACGGTTTTTTGACTAGTAACCAAGTAAAGCAGCTTGATTATTTAAAGCGGGTACGCTTCTTCGAATTGCAAGACACATCTGAAGCTGTTGCACTCGAAGTTGTGCGTGCCTATTCCGATGTAGTTCGTTTCCGTAAGCTGGTCACCTTATCGGAAGACAATTATGTACGCCACCGTGCAGTATTTGAACAGATTCAGGCGAAAACAAAAGCGGGCGTAAGTCGCCGTGTCGATCTGGAACAAATCTCAGGACGTTTGGCCTTGGCTGAGTCTAACTTGGTAACAGAAATCTCAAATCTTCACGATGTCAGCGCCCGATTCCAAAGGCTGGTTGGTGTAATGCCAGGTAAAGATCTTGAAAGCCTGAACATCTTTTCCAATGCGATGCCAAACTCCATTACTTCTGCCTTACATACTGCGTTCACGACCCACCCTGCTTTGCTGGCCAGTATCGAAAATATTTCGTCGGTCAATAGTGGATTGGACTCACGTCGTTCAGCCTACCAACCTCGTCTTGATTTCAAAGCCCGCAGCGAGCGTGCGAATAATATTAACTACTTGACTGGGCGCACCAACAACAATTCCGCAGAAATCGTCATGACCTGGAACTTGTTCAATGGCGGTAGCGATAAAGCGCGAGTACAAGAAGCAGCAAATCAAGTGAATATCGCTAAAGATTTACGTGATAAGACTTGTCGTGACATACGCCAAGTATTGGCAATTGCCTATAACGACACACGTAAATTGACTGAGCAGCTTAACTTTCTTGATCAACACCAGCTTTCCATTGAAAAAGCACGTGACGCGTACCGTCAGCAATTTGACATTGGTCAACGTTCATTGCTAGATTTATTGGATACAGAAAACGAGTTATTCCAAGCAAAACGTTCATTTACAAACGCAGAGGTTGACCTGTTTTTATCCTATGCCCGCACCCATGCAGGCATGGGCAAATTGCATGCTGCACTTGGTTTGACACGTCGTGATGACGGTTCTGGCACATTGAAAATGCTTGACGTCAAAGCTGACGAAGCATCTGCCAATTGTCCGATCGAGTCACCAGAGATTTATGTCATCAATAAGGCGGCCTTGGACAAACGGGCTCTGGAAGGTATCAATTTCACAGAAGCAAACAAACCGATAGTGCAAGCGCAAGCTCAAACTGACAATACACCAAACAAGCAAGCTCCAGTTGCAACTGCCGTTGCTGATAGTGCTAACAACGCTCGGATGTCGATCTTGAATGCACTGAAAGGATGGCGCGAAGCGTGGGTAGGACGTAGTCCTGATGCGTATTTTGAGTTCTACGCAAAGAACTATACGTCCCGTGAATCTTGGAAATCAGCAAGACGGGCGCGCCTGCTGAATGCAGAGAAAATCACTTTGGATTTATCTGACATTAAATTCAGTATGCAGGACGCAAAGCATGCGACAACCAGTTTCCAGCAAGACTATCGCTCAACGAACTACCAAGACAATTTGCAAAAAACTTTGTATTGGGAAGAAGTAAACGGTAAGTGGCAGATTGTGAATGAGTTAGTGTCTGGCCCAAAAGCCAAACAATGGTAATAATACTTTAAACATAATCTCAAAAGCCCGCCGTTTGTTGCGGGCTTTTTTGTACGAAAAAAAAACTTACATCAATAATGAGCTTAACGTCGTATGTTTCTCTAGGGAAGCATTTTTTCTTGTAAAATGATCCTAACAACTTAAAAATTAATCGCTTGTACCGCAATTTTTGTTAATCTTGAAGAATAGTTCACAGAAGCTTATTTGCCCTCAGGGTAGAGTTCAAATTGTCCATAACGTTTTCCCATCATCGACTAGGTCGAGGCCGTGCTTTATCGACAATTTTAGTTGTCGCAGCATTGGTATTAACGCCGCTTACGTATGGCCTAAATTGGGACAAGTTAAGAATAAGTTTTCGTACCCTGAGCAACAATGAACAAGCATTTAACGATTGGAGTAATCTCCTCTCTAGTCTGAACGAAGCTTCTTTGGACAATAAGCTACAAAAGGTGAATCAATTTTTCAATCGGAAACTCATCTATACCGAAGACATAGAGCTGTGGGGACAATCAGATTATTGGGCAACGCCATTGGAGAGTTTATCCAAAGGCAAAGGGGATTGTGAAGACTATGTCATCGCCAAGTATTTTAGTTTAAGAAGTTTAAATATCCCTGATTCACAATTGCGTTTAGTGTATGTCAAAGCTCGTATCGGCGGTCCCAATAGCAGTGTGACCCAAGCGCATATGGTGCTGGCATTTTATCCTTCCGCAGACGGCGAACCGTTAATTCTCGATAATTTGATTACTGACATAAGACCAGCTTCGCGTCGGACTGATCTTAGCCCAATATTTAGTTTTAATGCCTTAGGTATTTTTGCTGGTTCTGCCAGCAACTCAGCGCCTGGCCCAGGTGGCACCAGCCGTCTGTCACGTTGGCAAGATTTATTGGAACGGGCTCGTAAAGAAGGATTTGAGTAGATTTTTCCAAGTCATCAGGTAGCGCTAGCTGATCCAAATTATTTAGAAGCAATTGCAGTAATTAGTATCAAAAATTTTCAAAGGAAAGACTATGTCGATGTATCGTCAACTATGGTTCGCCATTATCTTGAGTACTTTAATCGCACTCGTTGGTAGCTTGTTTGCCTCGACCATGAGTTCACGTGCTTATTTGAACGAACAGTTAAAGATGAAAAATATAGACAACGCTACAGTACTAGCGCTGTCCTTAAGTCAGAAAAATATCGACCCAATTGAGCTTGAACTCATCATCAGTTCATTGTTTGACAATGGTCACTATGCTTCCATTAAGATGGTAAATCCGGCCGGAAAAGTTTTGGTAGAAAAAAAAGCGCCCGCAGAACAATCTGGTGTCCCTACTTGGTTTATGGAGCTTTTCCCAATTCAATCAACGCCTGGCCAAGCGCAAATCAGTAGCGGTTGGACACAATTGGGAACCATTGCATTGGTGAGTCAAAGTAGTGGCGCCTACCAAACCCTTTGGAAATCTGCGCAAGAAATGTTTGCTGCACTTGCTTTGTCAGGCTTTATTGCTTGCTATCTGGGCGCTTTAGTTTTACGTCGCTTAAAGAAACCATTAAATGCAGTGATAGCCCAGGCACAAGGCATTACCGAACGCCGCTTCATCATTACGCCAGAATCAACTGTCCCCGAACTTAAACAGCTTTCGACTGCGATGAATTCAACAGTAGGCTTACTGCAGTCTATGTTCTCGGCAGAAGCGGAGCGGCTTGAAGCCTTGCGTCAACAAGCCAACTCTGATGCGGCGACCGGTCTCGCAAATCGTTCACATTTCGTCGCGCAACTCCAGGTTGCAGTAGAAGAGGAAAATGCACCAGCAGGCAATCTAATGATGATCAAACTTTCTGGACAAGGTTTGGCGCTAGCTAATAAGACCTTGGGTAGAAATAAAACTGAAGCTTTACTCAAAGAATTGGGAAAACTTTTGCGCAATTACCAAGAACAATTACCCGATGGTTTTGCCGCTCGCTTAAATGGTACAGACTTCGCGCTACTTTTTAGAGAAAAAGAGGCGGAACCGATTGCACAAAAACTATTAGCTGATATTGCCATTATCTTTGCGGTTGTGCCTGAAAGCTGCGCCGTCTATATTGGCTACGGCGCTTATGACTTTGGAATAAGTACCGGAAGTTTACTAGCACAAATCGATGCTGCACTCGCGAGCGCAGAAGCAAATGGGATTAGTAACATTTGTAAGTCAGCTCCCTTAAACATCGAACAAGCACCTCGTAGCGCCGAAGAATGGTCTAAATTAATTCTACGAGCGATAGAGCAAAATTGGGTCAAACTCGCTTACTTCCCTGTCGTATCATCGGATGGCCGCTTGCTCCACAGAGAATCCGCGCTGCGTTTAATGTTTGGTGGTGAGTGGTTTCCCGCAGGACGTTTTTTGCCTATCGCGGAGCGTTTAGGACTTACCGAAAAACTCGATTTAATCGCGATCAAGCTTGCACTCGACGAATTGCAAAAGGCGTCTTCAAAAGATGAGATTGCGGTCAATATTTCAGCACAATCAACCCAAAGTGCGTCGTTCCGTATGCAAATAAAGAGCTTACTTCAGGCCAAACCAGAAGCGAGTAAAAGGCTATGGCTGGAGATACCAGAGAACGGTGCCTTCGCCAATATCGATGGTTTCCGTGCCTTCCATAAAGATATTTCAGGTACCGGCTGTAAGCTTGGTTTAGAGCATTTTGGACGACAATTCGACAAGATAAATTTGATCCATGATTTAAAATTAAACTATGTCAAACTCGATGGCGGCTTTGTCAGAAATATTGAACTAAACGAAGCCAATCAAGCCTTCATTAAGGGTATTTGTGTGATTGTTCATCGACTAGCTTTATCTGTTTTCGCAGAAGGTGTGACTAGTGCAGCAGAGTTAGAAATGGTCAAACAATTGGGGCTAGATGGTGCTACTGGGCCCGAAGTCGGTCGAGCATTTCCTTTGACACACTAATTTATAGTTACTCAGTTACGAGTATCACTATTGAAGTTTCTCTTGAGGTAAAAAAATAGCGGCAAATTTTGCCGCTATTTTTTATTCATACAAAAACTTTATAACAAATCGCGCGAATCTAAAATACCTCCGCCTTCATTCGCGGATGAGTGATCAAAATTCATCAACATATCGACGGGTGCATCTCCCGCAACGCCACTATCGTCTAACGACCACTTAATGATACTAATTACTCTTTGAATGGCAAAAGTTGGGTTATTCCACTAAGCCTAATGTAAAAGAATCTCACTCAAAAAAACCTCTCCTGCAAAGCCCCGAGGACACGTTTCACCACCTCATCCCAGTCGCCCTCGTTTGTTTGACGAAACAATCTCGCGGTTGGATACCACGGACTGTCTTCCCGCTCAAGTAACCATCTAAAATCGGAATTTTTGGGCAACAGTATCCACACAGGTTTTCCCAATGCGCCCGCAAGGTGTGCGACAGAAGTATCAACAGAGATAACCAGATCTAGTTCATTTATAAGCGCTGCTGTATCGGAAAAATCAGAAAACTCAGTTTGCAGACAGTGAATTTTTTTTCCAAATGACTGCATCAATTTGAATGTAGTTACTTCTCTTTTCGACGTTTCTTTTTGTAACACGTAGAAATCCAAATCAACTTGCATCAATTTGACGTAGGTTTCGAAGGGAATGCTTCTATTTTTATCGTTCAAGTGCAGCCGTGATCCGCTCCAAACCACTCCTATTTTTGGACGATGGGTTGATACCAGCTTTTGATGCCAGATCGTTTGTTTGGAAAGGTCTACGCTCAAATAGGGTATCTGCTGAGGAAGCTCAGCCATCTCTATACGCAATGCCAGCGGCAAGCTAAGCAGCGGGCAATAATAATCGAATTCAGGCAATGTTCCTTCTTGAATCTGTCGCTGAGTTTGCTCCTGAGTTTGCCAAGAAACTTTGGCATCGACGCTTTGCATCAAAGAGAAAATTGACTCCGGAACTTCTGCAATCACTTCAACACCGGATGCCACAAGTGCATTAATCAAACGCGAAAATTGTAGGCAATCACCGATGCCTTGTTCTGCATAAACAAATAGTTTTTTACCTTGTATTGCTTGATCACCGAGCCATAAATCTTGCTTAAAATGACGTATCGAGTTTTTCCATTGCGCATTCTTCCAACGCCACTCGTATAGACGCCAACCCTCCGCAAAATCACCGAGACTCAAAAGCAGCATTGCTTTGTTCAGGTTTGGACTGACGTAACCAGGATCCAATGAAATGGCTCGATTAAAATGAATAAGCGCTGCTTCAGGCTCTCCATTTTTTTGCAATGCCACACCTAAATTATTTTGAGCCCTCGAGTTATTCGGGTTGATCGCTAAGGCTTGGTTGAAAAATTCAATGGCTTGCTTATACAAGCCCTGCTCTACGTACTCATTGCCCCGATCATTTAAACTGATAGCGCGCTTTGACTCCTTTAGATTGCGTGGTTTTTCTGCCCCATACAGTTGATTCAATTCGAGTGCGATACTAGTAAGAACAGGCTTCCAATCAGCTGTCGCATGCTGTCTGAACAATTTGGCGCTAGGGTACCAAGGGCTATCCTCGCGCTCAAGTAACCACCTAAAATCTGGCACATAAGCTAGCATCACCCAAGTCGTTTTCCCCAAGCCTCCAGCTAAATGTGCGATCGAGGTATCGACCGTAATTACAATGTCCATCGCTTCAACCAATGCCGCAGTATCAGAAAAATCGCCTAACTTCTTTTGATGCGTATGAATCGATAAGGCCGCTAAATCAAGCTCATCTTTCGGCGATAGCTCTTTTTGTAAGCAATGAAAATCAAGCTCACATCGCAGTTCTTTTCTCAGAACGTCAACTAGTTCTGATAAATCTAAACTTCGGTTGGCATTATTAGTATGCTGGCTTGATCCTGCCCACGCTAAACCTATCCTTGGGCGCAACTTTGGACCAAGGTAATGAAGCCACTCCTGAGCCATAGTCGGCCGGCAAAAAATATACGGAACATTACAAGGAATATTGTCTATCGTCGTTTTAAACGCCAATGGCAAACTCAATAATGGCGTCTGAAGATGCAAACTAGGAATGTTAACACCTTGTCCTATCACTTCAATATTCTCTGTATTACTCCATTGCGCTATGCTATAGGACAGCAAATTGAGCAATGGTGTATTTACAACGAGATAGACTTTTTTACACAGGCGCGCGACGAGGGCTGCGTATCGACAAAACTGCAAGGTGTCGCCATAACCCTGCTCAGGATGGAGCGTAATAATTTTATCCTGAATATCACCTTGCCCCATCCAAACTGGGAAGTCGAGAACCTCTGGGTGAATTGCTAGCGCAAGGTTTTTCCAACGCGCTTCATACAGTGGCCACCCTTCATCAAAGCGCCCCAACAGCAAACAAAGTACGCCTTTATTTGCCAAGACTATCGTATCATTAGGTACTCGTTCAAGTGCAGCATCGTATCCAGCAAGCGCCTCGTCGAAGCGGTGCAAATTTTGTAGTGCATTGGCGCGATTATTTGGCATTCCTTGCATGCTAGGATCGAGCATTAAGGCTCGATCAAAAGAGTCTAAAGCGTGCTTAAACTGATTCGTCGCCATATACGCAAGGCCCAAATTACCGAAGGCTTTAGCATACTCGGGATTGAGTTGTGTCGCAGTTTGATAGTCGTGTATGGCTTTATGCGCCTGCTTTAATTCTAATTGTACGCTTCCACGTGCATTGTAAAGTGGCGCGTAATCTCGTCTGATTAGCTGCGCTTGATCCAATACCGACAACGCTTCATCAAATCGCTTTTGTTCTCGCAAATGCTTGGATAAACGCAGGTACAAATCGAAGGCTTGTGGAAGACATTTAACTGCGCACTGCAACGAAATGATTGCTTCAGCCTGACGTCCAAGGAAAATCAGCAAGTCATCGCGGTTTTTATAGGCAGTCTCATACTCAGGATTAATCTCTATCGCCAGATTAAAATGCTCAAGTGCCTCGACGTTTCGCCCTAACTTTTTGAGCAACATCGCAAAATTATGGTGTGCGAGGAGATTATTTGTATTCGCTCGCAAGCTCTCTTCAAACCGACTTTCGCTGAGATCGAGTCGGTCTTCTTGCATATGCAACGACGCAAGCAGGGTCAGAATTTCGTCGTTATTCGGATATGCCTGCAAAAGCTCAAGATACGCTTGTTTTGCACTGTCCAAATTACCTGCCTGGTGCAAAAACAAAGCTTGCTGCACTGCCATTCGATGGATGTCTTTTTGATTTCCTTGCATGATCACTTTCGGCGCCGAAAAAGGAAGCGCCTCTACCTTCGTAAAAGAGATATGCTGCAGCTGAGATCGGACATCAACAAATACACTCGTCCAATCTTGTTCGGCAACTTGTCGAAACAATTTAACGCTAGGATACCAAGGGCTATCTTCACGCTCCAACAGCCATCTAAAATCCGGAACGTGAGGAAGCAAGATCCAAGTAGGTTTACCCAATGCGCCAGCCAAATGAGCCACACTGGTGTCGACCGTGATGATGAGATCCATCGCTTCTATTAACGCAGCAGTTTCTGTAAAATTTACTAGCTCTGCGTGGTGTGAACGTATCGGTAATGTTAATAAGACAGAGTCATCTCTTGCATCCAGCTCGTTTTTTAGGCTGTGCAGCTCAAACTTCTCAAGCAATTCCGCACTAAAAATCCCAGAGAATTCGCTTAATGGAATGCTCCTATTCATATCGTTGCCATGTTGATTCGAGCCCGACCAGACCAAACCTAATCTTGGTTTAGTTTTCTGGCCTAGAACTACGCGCCACTTTTCAATCGCGGCACGATCAGCGAATAGATAAGGGACTTCCATTGGAATGTTGTGTAGTTCCGTCTTAAAAGCAAAAGGTAAACTCATTAGTGGCGTCTGCCAATGGAAATTCAACGTCGAACTTAGGTCAGTGATGACTTCAATAATGCGTCCATGGCTCCACTGCGCGACGCTCCCTGCGACCAAATCAAATAGGGGCTCGGGCACAGCGAGATATACCTTGCTACTTTGTTGCGCCACTAAATTGGCGTAACGAAGAAACTGTATCGTATCGCCATAGCCTTGCTCGGGATGTAAGAGTATTGCTTTCTCTTTTAATGATTCTTGCCCATGCCACTTCGGAAATCGCGCGAGTTCCGCCGACAGACTTTTGAAAACATGTATCCTAGACTCGAAAAGCGACCAACCCTCTAGAAAACGACCGAGCAATAAATACAATCTCCCTCTATTTGCTTCAATTATTCGCGTTTCCTTACCCAATTTTACGATGGCATCGTGTTCTGCAATTGCTTCATCAAAACGATGTTGCGATCGGTAGATAATTGCAAGATTGTTGTGTGCTGCTGCGTCCAGAGGTTCATATTTTAGCGCGAAATGGAAATCAGCAATGGCCTGCTCTGTTCGTCCTAATTTTGAAAGAAAACAGCCGCGCGCGTTGTACAGAACAGCGCGATCTGGCTGCAATTCCAAGGCGCGGTTAATCACGACAAGCGCTTCATCTGAACGATTATCTTCATGTAAATACTTAGAGAGATTCAACCTCAAATCAATGGATTCAGGTACGTAGTCAAGTGCTGAATACAAAGCATCGATAGCATCTGACTTGCGCTTCATAAGAATAAGTAAATCGTCTCGATTCTTGTACGCCACCTCGTACTGTGGATTAAGCAGAATTACAGCATCGAAATGAGCGAGCGCTTGCTCAAAGCGCTCTAATCGTTTCAGCAACATCGCATAATTGTGCTGTGCTAGCAGGTACTTCTTGTCAATGTTTAACGCTTGTTTAAAGAGTGCTTCACTAACATCTAGCAGTCCTTCTTGCATGCGCAACGATGCTAGCAATGTAAGTACTTCAACGTCCTCGGGAAATTTTAGTAGTAAGCGCTGATAGAGATCTGCCGCTTCTGCCAACTTACCGGCCTGGTGCGATCTTAGTGCTTGCTGAATCGAATCGTCATTGACTTGCGCGCGCGGACCCTGTTGCGTTTTTGACGTTTTTTCTTGCATAAATTTTCTGTTAGCAAAAATTGGGGGGCACAAAAGCCTGTGAATCAAAATATAACGATGTGAATTGCTGACGAACAAATTTATTCAATGTAAAACTTCCATAAAATTACTACTAACAGACTCGCAAAACATGGCTTATGTTAATGGTGAAAGACGAGGCAGCGGCGCTGTAACGTTTCTAAATAAATTCTACGTTTACCAATAAGCAATGGGAACTACCGGAGATATGAGCGCAATCATAGCATCGCTGAGCATTTTCGGACTCATTTCCAATCATGTCTTGCACAGCAATATAGTATGTATACACCCATTTACGCCATGCTGGATCAAGTCCAACTGCTGTCCGAAATAATTTGCTTAACTATACTAAAGCGGGTTGCACACTAAGCATCAAACACAAAAAAAGTGACCCGTATTCGGGTCACTTTTTCTACTCCCAAAGTACTATTTAAAATCAATCAACAATAAGCTTACCTTTATTGATCAAGTCGTTAATGATCGCAGTATCGTTAGTTCCATTTAAGGTGACGTTTATCAAGGTAATTATTTGATCGTCTTTGCCAGCGCTCCAACCATTGGCAAATGCCCCAGAACTACTGACATGAACCTCAGTGTTTTCACCAACTTTAACAAAATGCAGATACTGCGCGAGGTTACCACCATCGGCGCTATGTGTCTCTCCTTGTAAAAGATCACGTAAATCCAAGACATCCGCCTCAGAGCCCGTCGCTGCAATATTAAAATCGGTGACAACATCTTTAGCGGGTGCACCAACTACGCCCTGATCCCCGAAATTCCATTTAAATACGTCAGCACCACCGCCACCAGTTAAGACATCACTGCCAATGTTACCGACCAGAGTATCGTCACCTTTTTCGCCATGCAATTGATCATTGCCTGGGCCACCATACAACTTATCATTACCATTCGCGCCAAACAAACTATCATTTCCAATACCACCAACCATCACATCATCAGCATGACTACCTGTTTTATTCAAGTCTATTGAGGTGGAAGCAGCAACGTCGGCTGTAGGCGAGATTGAAGCACTGACGCCGCCGATGCTGACAGGACCATTGGTCATTGTCGCATCTGGCGTGACGTGCGAATCAAGCTTGCCTTGATTCTGCTCACTTGTACTAACAGTGTGCTCAGCGGTTCCATTCACATCAAACAAACTCGCGGCGGGAGCACTCAGGAATGCCATAGGTGGCGGTGCCTCCACCAATCCAGTCACTAACACCCCATTTGGTAGTACTTCCAAGGTCAGGTTACCAGAAGTAGTGGCTATACTACCGTTTGGCTCCTGTGCTGTAGCAACAACTGCCATCGTAAAACTACCAATAAATGTAGAAGGCAGAACAATATTTGCTGTCGCCAAGGCAGATGCTGGGATCGTGACACTTCCGCCAACTGCGGCAACGCCATTTATTGTTGCACCTGTTGGAACGTTATTAAATGTAATGGTCTGCGTTTCAGAACCATCCGTATCGCTAAACGTTGTAGTAACGTAGTTTTTCAGCGCAATTGAGGTGGTAGCTGAGGCCGAAGCGCCATGAATCGCGCCTTGAACACTACGGAGATTAATATCATCAATCATGGCACCGCGACCACCGCCATCGACAGTCGTTGGATTTGTAATAAGTCGAATAGTATGATTATTCCCATCTCCGACGAAGCTAAAACGGAGATTACTCCAATCCAAAGATGTTTCTGGACTAGTGCCTGCATAAGAACCAATCTGCACACCGTCCACCAATACCGTCAAGTTAGTGTAGGCAACACCGTATCCATTACGTCCGGCGTAGTCCAACGAAAGGTCATACACCAATCCTGCTTGAGTGGCGACAGTTCGTTCGATACCGATAGTTTGAACCAATCCATTAGCAGTCGAATCGTTCAGCTCCAACCACCAATTTCCATTACCCGGAGAAGCCTTCGCCGCTGCAGAGACGCCATTCGTTGGGGAAGCTGGCGTGTCTCCCGTTTGCCAAAATTCAAATGAGTTAACGCCACCAGTAGCTGGAGTATAAACCCCAGCCGTAGCGCCATCCACCCTTGTCCACACACCGCTGCCACTTGTATCGCCAGCAAACGTTGTACTTGTATACGAAGTAGAAGTCCCATCCTTCGCAAGCGGATTTGACGCTGGCAAATCAGGCGTGCCTGTCCCAGCTTGCTCCCAACTGGTCGTGAACAAAAGACTACCATCATTCTTCACTAACAAAGTCGGCCCGTCTGCCACTGGCGTGATGTCAATCTTGGCGGTCACGATGGCAGTACTCGAAGTACCATCGGTAGCCTGATAAGTAAAATTGGCATAGTCCGCTTGCTTATTGCCAACCCCTGAACCACCAAATACATTTATTCCTGATTCATTTAGGTCGGGAACAAATCTCAACCATCCGTTGTTAATGGTGGTATAGCTGATCAATTGATTGGCCGTGACAGGGCTCCAGGTAGATCCGTTCGTTGAGAATTGAAGCACACCATCAGTTGCGATAGCAGGATTGATGACGCGTATCGATAAACCAGTAAGTGGTGTATCAGGGTCAACAACGTTAAAATTAGCCCATGTGAAGATGTAATTTGTGTCCTCTGTACCTGTCACAGATGCGGCGCTTGTGATCGAAGGTTCATTGTCCAAAATTCCACCTATGCCCGTGACTGTGCCAATAACTAATGGCAATGTCTCTGGTGAAGCCGAATCAATGACGGTGTCATCAATCGTGGTCACGGTGACGGTAAAGCTAGTGACACCACTCGGTACAATCACATTGCCGCCCGAGAGCGTGACACCATTGGAGAAGACCGGGGTCGTGTTGTAATCGCTGGTCGCCGTTGCACTGCCACCACCCAAACTATAGGCGTAGGTCGTCGCCGTGTTCGTCGCTGCCGACAGACTGACGGTATAGACCAAGTTCGTTCCTTCAAACACATTATTATCACCACTACCTGGCGCACCAGGTTCCACTGATGTAATGGTCGGCTTTTCATTATCGAGAATACCGCCTATACCCGTCGCGCCGCCAACAACTAATGGCAGTGTTTCCGGTGTCGCAGAATCAACAATGGTGTCGTCGATCGTGCTCACGGTAACCGTAAAGGCCGTCACACCACTCGGTACAATCACATTACCACCGACCAAGGTGACGCCATTACTGAACACCGGGGTCGTGTTGTAATCACTGCTCGCGGTCGCGCTGCCGCCACCGAGCGTGTACGCATACGTAGTCAGTCCGTTGGTCGCTGCCGACAAACTGACCGTATAGACTAAGTTTGCACCTT